>CAZCQL010000022.1:0-63127 GCA_964500835.1 uncultured Bacteroides sp. | reverse complement strand
AGTTTAATGATTTATCAAATTATACCTGTTGTCTAAATTCTGGGGATTATTTTAAACTATCTCCAAATATCTCCCAGATACGTAAATTTATGTAGAATATACGGGAATATAAGGAAGGAGATTATGTGGGATTAGTGATACTTCGAGTCGTCAGATCAATCTTTGCTTTTGTGTTCATTTTAAGTCTGTCAGAGGCATCTGCCCAGATCTACATAAATGAGCTCCAGGCTTACAATGCTTCCAGTTACCTTGAAAGGGAATGGGGAAATTTTCCGGATTGGATAGAATTGTATAACGGTGGGGCAGATCCGGTTAATATTTCAGGCTACTTCATTTCGGATGATAGGAGCGTGCCGGACAAATGGGAACTTCCTTCGGAGACAATTTACCCTGGAGGTTTCGAACTCATTTTTGCCGATAAGGTGGCATATCGAACCCATACCAATTTCTCCTTAAGCGGTCAGGGTGAACAATTAATGCTTTTTTCTCCTGAATTGGAGCTGGTAGACTCTGTTGCTTTTGGACAGCAGTATCCGGACATCTCATTTGGAAGATACCCAGACGGTTCCCAAAGCTGGCGCTTCTTTGAAGATACCTCGCCCAAAGAGGCCAATAGTTCTGAGAATCTTGTAGTTGCATCCTTTGCTGATTCAGTCCAATTCTCACTTCCCGGAGGATTTTATACCAGTGGTCAAACCATTGCATTCACCACCCCGTCACCCACGGCAGTGATCGGGTATACCCTGGATGGTTCCGATCCAACTGCAAGCTCACCCATTTACGGAGCGCCTTTGGATATTCAGTCAACCACGGTAGTCAGAGCAAAGGTGTTCGACGATGGTCTGTTTTCCAGCCCAACGGTTACACAAACTTACATCCTGGACAAAGAGATTTCGCTGCCGGTCATTTCAATCTCTGCGGATTGGGACTATTTATGGGATGATCAAGTGGGGATCTATGTGGAGGGGACCAATGGAATAGTTGGCAATTGCTCGGAGACGCCGGTAAACTTTAACCAGGATTGGGAACGACCCATAAACATTGAGTATTTCGATCAGCAGGGGAATTCCGGATTTAACCAGGTGGCTGGAACAAAAATATTTGGAACTTGCTCAAGAAGGGCGGTGCAAAAGTCGCTCTCCATATTTGCACGGGGAAAATACGGGAAGAGTGAATTTGATTATAAATTATTTAAAGACAAGAAGATCGATAAGTTCAAGTCCTTTATTATCCGGAATTCAGGGAATGACATCCGTCACACCATGCTCCGGGATGGAATGATGCACACACTTGTAAAGGACAGGATGGATATTGATTACCAGGAGTATCAGCCCGCCATCATCTATTTGAATGGAAAGTATTGGGGTATCCTCAATATCAGGGAGAAAATCAACGAAGACTACCTGGAATCAAATCATGGAATAGATCCCGATAGCGTGGATATGCTGATGTTTCCGTTTGAGGTCATCGAAGGCGATGATTTCCATTATCAGAATATGATGAAGTTTGTACGATCCAAGGATATGTCGGATCCGGGCAATTATGCCCACATGGGCACATTGATGGACATCAATCAGTTTTTGAATTATTTCATTGCCGAGATTTACTTTAAGAACCTGGACTGGCCTGTGGGTAATAACAAGTTCTGGCGTCCACAAACACCTGGTGGTCGCTGGAGGTGGCTTCTCTATGATACTGATTTTGGATTCGATTTTCGTCCAAACGAGACAAATATGGTGAAATGGGTAACTGCAGGTGAAGAACCTTCCACGGAACTTTTCAGAGAGTTAGCCCAAAACGAAGATTTTCAGAACTTGTTCGTCCAGAGATTCTGCAGTCACATCAATACCTCCTTTCAACCCGGAAGGGTCATAGCGATTATCGATTCCCTGGCGGCGAACATTGAAGCAGAGATGCCTGATCACATGGATGAATTTTACTGGCCCGGATCCATGTCCAACTGGCATGACGAATTAAAAATATTGACAGATTTCGCAGCAGCCAGGTTGCCCGTACTTACCCGCAATCTGAAAAGCAGATTTAGCCTGGACGGCACATATGAACTTACCGCCACTGTTTCAAATCCTGCATTTGGCCGCATCCAGATTTGTGGGGTGGATCTGCCTCCCTCCATGACGGGCTCCTACTTCAGGAATATACCAATCAGCGTGAAAGCCATTCCAGCGAAAGGATATACATTCCTTGGCTGGGAAGGTGCCTCTACCTCGGGAAACAATGAAATTGAACTAATTCTTGCTGCGGATGCCTCTGTCACAGCTCATTTTGGCCAGGCGGTGCCATTAAACGGTCTTCATTTCAATGAAGTATCATCCAGTGGAGAGAATGCAATAGCGGATGAATTCGGAGAATTGACAGACTGGATAGAACTCCATAATTCAGGAAACGTTCCGGTACAATTAGCCGGCCTGTTTCTAACCGACACTCTTCCGGTATTGGCAAAGCATTGGGTGTCCTTTGATAATATCACTGCAACCCGGTTATTACCGGACAGTACCCTATTACTGTATGCCGACAACCAACCTAGCCAGGGGCCCCTGCATTTGAATTTTAAACTGAACAACAGTGGTGAGACCCTGGCACTTGTGCAACGGATCGGAGATGAGCTGATAATTCTTGATTCCATCGGATTTAAAACTCAGCATATAGGGGCGACTATGGGTCGCATCCCCGATGGCGGAGGCAACTGGCAACCTACCCTGCCCACTCCCGGTGATCAAAACAGGGTTTTGCCAACCATCGGCGGACTCTTCATAAATGAGTTCTCTGCGAGCAACGGCACTTTTAATGATGGATTTGGAGAATTTGATGATTGGATTGAGATATACAATGATAATGATTCTGCAGTCGATATCGGAGGATTATTTATGACCGATAGCCTGGCCGATGGCCGAAAATACAGGATTCCCAAAACCTATCCTGATTCGACGACAATCCCTCCCCATGGCTACCTGCTGTTATGGGCGGATAACCAGCCTGGGCAGGGTATCCTTCATCTGGGATTCGGATTGAGCAGGGAAGGGGAGCAAATTGGACTGGTACACTTCGATGGAACATCGGTTGTAGATTCTATTGCTTATGGGGAACAGTATCCGTCCACCTCGATGAGTCGTTTTCCTGACGGAGAGGCTGCATGGCGGCAACTGCCTTCAACGCCCGGCAGCGAAAACAGAAATATCTCTGTTAACAACCTGTACATTAATGAATTCTCTGCGAGCAATGGTTCAATAATTGCCGATGATTATGGTGAATTTGACGACTGGATTGAAATCTATAATGACAACGATTTTCCTGTGGATATGGGAGGATTGTTCTTAACGGATAGCCTTGCCGATGAAACAAAGTCCCGGATTCCCTCCTCTGCACCCGATTCAACCACCATTCCGGCCAAAGGTTATCTCTTGTTTTGGGCTGATAACCAGGCAAGCCAGGGAATTCTTCACCTGGACTTCAGAATTCGGAGGTCCGGAGAACAGATCGGATTGGTCCAGTACAATGGAGTTGATTTTATCGATTCTCTTACCTTCATGGAGCAATACAATGCTGCTTCCATGAGCAGATATCCCGATGGAGAAACGTCCTGGTACCATATCCCGCCAACTCCGGGAGCTAAAAATATTCATCTTGCCGTCCCAGGGCTGTACATCAATGAGTTCTCTGCCAACAATCAGTCGATCATAACGGATGAATACGGGGAGAGTGATGACTGGATTGAAATCTATAACGCATATGATGAATCAATAAATATCGGCGGACTATTCATTACAGACTCACTTGCCTATACCACAAGGTACAGGATTCCAACCACCAGTCCCGACTCGACTACCATTCCTGGAAAAGGATTTCTAATATTATGGGCTGATAACCAACCTGATCAAGGAGTTCTTCATCTTGGATTTGGATTAAAGCGTACCGGCGAACAGGTTGGATTGATAGAGTCCGATGGCTCCACCTATATAGATTCACTTACCTACCGGGATCAGTATCTAAATGCTTCCTTTAGCCGTTATCCCGATGGGGAACAGGTATGGCATACGCTGCCTTCTACCCCCGGGAAAGCCAACATATACCGCACGATGTCCGGGCTCTATATCAATGAGTTTTCAGCAAGCAATTTGACGTACCTCGAAGATAGCTACGGGGAGTATGACGATTGGATTGAAATCTATAATGACAATGAAGCAGCGGTGGATTTGGGGGGGGTGTATCTCACGGACAGCCTGGCTTATGGGACCCGGTTCAGAATCCCATCCACTTGTCCTGATTCCACTACCATTCCTTCAAAAGGACACCTGTTATTCTGGGCTGACAAGCAGGTGAACCAGGGCATCTTACATTTAAATTTTGGATTGAAACGGAGCGGCGAGCAAATAGGAATAGTGGACTTTAACGGCCTTCGATTTATCGATTCATTGTCCTTTGATGAGCAATCTAAAAATTCATCTCAGAGCCGGTACCCTGATGGCCAATCCAACTGGTACACTCTTCCGTCTTCTCCCGGAGAGAGTAATGTCTATCGCGTCGTCTCAGGAATCTATATTAACGAGTTCTCTTCCAGCAACAGGTATCTCATGAGAGATAATTACGGTGAATACGATGATTGGGTGGAATTGTACAATAGCACTAACAAACCAGTTGATATTGGCGGATTGTTTATTACTGATAGCCTGGCCGATGCAACCAAGTACAGGATTCCTACAACAGCTCCCGATTCCACTACTGTTCCTGCAAACGGATTCATCGTACTTTGGGCAGATAACCAGGCAGAACAGGGCATTTTGCACCTCGATTTTGGCCTGACCCGGACAGGAGAACAGATAGGGGTAGCGCAATACAATGGTATTGACTTTATTGACACCCTCACCTACAACGAAATCCTCGTCAACACTTCTCTAAGCAGGTACCCAGATGGGGATAAGAATTGGCTCTACATGACTTCGACTCCGGGAACCAGCAATCTTAAGAATGAATATAAAAGGCTGTACATCAACGAATTCAGGGCTGGAGATCCTTCCGCAAACTCTACTGCACAGTACTATGATGGAAATTGGATTGAACTATTCAATAACAACGAATATTCCATCGATATCGGCGGATTATACCTCACCGACAGTCTAAGCCATCCTAATAAATTCATGATTCCCAACTCGGATCCCGGAAGCACCACTATCCCACCCAAAGGGTACCTTCTCCTTTGGACCGATAAGCAGGAATACCAGGGATTATTGCACCTGAATTTCATTTTGAATCAGGATGGAACACAGATCGGGTTAGCCAGAAAAGTAAAGGACAGATACGTGTATATCGATACGTTGGTATATACCTACCAAAATGTGCATGTCTCCACAGGAAGGGTCAATGATGGTGTGAATTCATGGACAAATTTCTCGGACCCAACTCCTGGCAGGAGCAACACCTATGCATTGACTTCAGTCCCGTTCAAAGAGGGAGGAGCCTTAAAAGTCTATCCCAATCCGGTTTCCGATGGTTTTATCTATTTCAGTGACCAAAGAAACGTGAAATTATACAATCAACTGGGAACCCTGGTTGAAATGAAAACAAATGCCGATTTCATGAACGTCTCTTCTTTGCCTGCAGGATTTTATTTGCTTAAGACTGATCAAGGAGAAGTTTCCCAGGTGGTGGTTCAATAAAATACCTGCATCAATCACCTCCCCAATTTATGTATTCATGGATTGGGATACTCCGAAGTAGAAATGTGTTCTCCGGTTGGCTACTCCATGATTGGATTTAAGCCTCTAAGGTCGGTGGAGTACATAATTTTTTCGTGGAAATGGAACCTGAAAAATTTGAGGAGAGTGCCCAATTTTTAATGCAAATCTAAACCTCTAAATGTATCCGGATTTTCTTTGCCTTCCATATGGCACTATTGGAGACCATCCTTCCTTTCTCTGGCTTGGGGATACCGATCAATTCAGAATCTCTTTTTTTGACTTCAATAAAAAATCCGCGACCAAAATTAGCCGCGGACTTTATTAGGTGGTGACTCAGCTGAGGTTCGAACTCAGGACCCCCTCCTTAAAAGGGAGGTGCTCTACCAACTGAGCTACTGAATCATCCTGTTAATTGCTTTAAAGCGGTTGCAAAGATAGAAACAAAAATTTTTTCTGCAAACAGTTTTAAATGCCGAATCTTTCAAAAAAAACGCCCTCCATTTAGTTCCTTGCAAGTCAGTAAACTAAGGCCTTCTTTATTAGGATAACCAGGCTAAATAAGATTTGTTCATGAAATACTCTGTAATGATTTTTATACCCGTTCGTCTTCGGTTTAGTAATCAGAAAATAAAGATGAATCATAAACCAAAACATGTAATCATGAGAAGAGTTTTATTAGTAGTTCTGGCAATCGCATTTCCAGCATTTTTAACGGCACAAAATAGTGCGGTAGATAAACTTTTTAGCAAGTACAAAGGAAAGGACGGAATTACAACAGTTCAAATCAGTCCAGAGCTTTTCCAGGTAGTGAAAGCAATGGAAGTCAAAGATATCGAAAATCATGATATCCCATTCGACAAAATTGGTAGTGTGAAAATTCTAACTATCGAAGATAACGATCAGTGGAAAGATGTCAATTTCTATAAGGAGATTGAAAAGGATCTGGATGTAGACAAATTTGCCGAGGTGATGACTGTGGATGATGGAGGAGAGACTGTCCGCATGTGGATGAGGGCTGAAGACTCTCTGGTAAGTGAATTTCTCCTAATTGTAGGTGGTGATGACAATGTATTGATTTACATTACCGGCAACTTTAACATGAAGGATTTGGAGGGACTGGCAGAATCCTTCGACCATGATATAGACATTGATCTTGATCTTTAGATTTCATTACCTTGTAGGTTCTTAAATTTGTTGATCCTGTATGAGGTCCTCAGAATTCAAACTGTTGGTAATGCCATACAGTTCCCGGTTATACCGATTGGCTTTTCGCCTGATGAACAACCGGGAGGAAGCTGAGGATATTGTCCAGGAAGTGTACATCAAGCTCTGGGGAATGCGAGATGAGCTGGCAAAGTATAACAGCGTGGAAGCGCTTTCCATCAGAATTGCCCGTAACTTATGCCTTGACCAACTTCGGCGGAGAAAAGTAAGCAACGATGTGCTGAAGGCAGAGCGCATGAAAGAGGAAGGGCATTCCATAACCCCGGCAGAAAACCTGGAAAAAATGGAAGAGGTGGAACTTATTCATGCGCTTATCTCGGCTTTGCCTGAACCGCAGCGGTCGCTGGTCCACCTCAGACACCTGGATGGAAAAGAATATAAGGAGATATCGGAGATGGTCAACATGAATGTGAATGCCATAAGAGTAAGCATATCAAGAGCAAGAAAGCAGATGCGTGAAATGCTTGAAAAACAATATTCATCATGGAAAGCATAGAAGAAATAGGTAAGATTCTTGATCGGTTCTACAGGGGTGACACGACCCTGGAAGAAGAGAAGAAACTGGAGGAATATTTTTCATCCACTTCCGTTCCTGAAGAGTTTATCCCTGATAAGGAGCTGTTTCGATCCTTCAGAAGCGAAAACGATATAATAGCCGTTCCGGAGAACCTGAATCGGAATATACTTGCCACTATTGATGAGGTAGAACGGAAAGCCACAAGGACAAGGAGAATCTCACTGGTTTCCCTGTCCGGACTTGCCGCAGGCTTGCTTGTAATGATAACTGTATATGTCTTTTACATCAGACCGGATGGGCCATCATTGATAGCTTCAAACCAAATTACCGATACATATGATGATCCAATGGATGCATATGAAGAAGCCAAGCGTACACTGACGTTTGTCTCGGCTAAACTGAACAGCGGTACCAAAGAACTTGAATATGTGAAAGAGATAACAAAGACGGTGGATCCCCTGAAATCACTATCTAAAATTAATAAAGGGAGCAGGGAACTGAGTTTGTTAGGTCAATTACAGCGGGTGAGAGATATAGAGTGAAAAAGTAAAAAGGTAAAAAGGTAAAAAGGTAAAAGAGAAAATTTAAGGTGACTAGTGAAATGAAACGAATAAAAACATATACCATGAAACGGATAATTATATTTGGTGTGTTGATCATGTTTGCCCTCACAGCATTTTGTCAAAAGTCTGCTGTAGATAAGGTATTTGAGAAATACAACGGGCAGGAGGGGTATACCACAGTTTATATTTCAAGCTTCATGTTCAACCTGTTGAACAGTCTTGAGGTGGATGATCCTGACTACAACGAATTCAAGAAGGCCACCTCGGGCATTAGTTCCATCAAGATTCTTTCCCAGGAAGGAAACGGATCCGCATCCTTTGGAAAAGAACTTCTCGAGATGTTACCCAGAAGCGAATACAAGGAGGTGATGGTTGTAAAAGACCAAGAGGAAGAGGTGCTTTTTCTTGCCAGGGAAGATGGAGGAAAGATCACGGAATTCCTGCTGATTGTCAGTGGCGATGGAGAAGATGCATTAATAGCAATTCAGGGGGATATTGACCTGGAGAGTATTTCAAGTATTGCATCCGGATTGGATATGCCCGGACTGAAGAATCTCGAGGATCTGGACGAGATGCCTTAAAGAAGAGAGGGTCTAGTAATAAAGCATCTTCTCTACCTTATTAGTCTTTAGCCAGTTTTTCAAAATCTGTCTTATATCTCTGTTATCTAAAGCCGGCTGGATGCAATCCAGCATCTGGTTAATCCCCAGGTAGGAGTCGTTTACCGAGAGATACCCAAAACCCATGTACATGCCTTTTTCAATTCGCACCAGGCTTCTTTCATCAGGTTCCCTTCCGTTGTCTATAATCAATACATTTCCCCGGTCAAGCTTCAGATTATCCAATAGTGCTTCAGCGCGCTTGTTATAGACCGATACGGCCTCTCCCTGAATACAAGCGCCATTACATTGCCTGATGGAATGATGGAAACAGGCACCGTCAGTCTTGTAAAGACCACTCAATTTCTGGCAAAGCCAATTTTTCTCCACCATTTTCGTCAGAGATTCTCTGGCCTCTTTTTTATTATTGAAACTTGTCACCGGATCATCGGGTGTTTCGGAAATCCTGAGCAGCTTGAAAGTGATATACCCATACTCATTCTTACCGGTATAGAGCCCCCAATAATATGAAGATCTTTTCTGTGCCCTGTTGTATATAGGTTTTTGTTCCTTGATCTCTTTTGATTCTTTTAGCAGGGCTATCAGCTCACTACCGGTTAATTCATAGGAAATGGAATGAATTCTCTGTTTCATTTCAATGGCACGCTTTGTAGTGGCATTACCGAGATGTGAAAGGACCCTGTGGCGAATGTTCTTGCTCTTGCCAATGTACAGGAGTTGCTTCTTTTCATCCAAAAAATAATAGGTACCACAGTCCTCAGGAAGATTCTGGATGTCATCAACAACTAGATTTTCATTAAGGTTTTTATAGCGGCCTGCCGGTTCACTGATCAGACCTATTCCACCTTCTCCATTTTGATTGTCGCGCAACATTTCAAATAACTTTACAGTGGCAAGCGCATCTCCAGCGGCCCGGTGGCGATCCCTGATTTCTATCCCAAGTTCTTTACAGATCTTCCCAAGGCTATAGGACTTATGTCCGGGAAAAATCTTGCGACTTAATTTTACAGTACATAAGGTTTGCCTGTCAAACTCAAATCCGAGCCTCTTAAACTCACTCTTAATAAATGAGTAATCAAAATTAACATTGTGCCCGACAATGGTGTAGTTTTTTGTACGCTCGACCAGTTCCTTTGCAATTTCGTAGAACCGGGGTGCATCAGCCACCATTTCATTGGTGATCCCGGTGAGGCCTGTAATAAAATATGGAATGGATTTTTCAGGATTGAGAAGAGTATTCCATTCACCTACAACTTTTTCTCCATCGTGAAAAAAGATGGCAATCTCTGTAATTTTTTCTGTTTTCGGACTTCCCCCGGTGGTCTCAATATCAAGTATGGCAAACATTGCTCATTTCTCTACTCCTTGTCCTTCTTGTCTTCGGCTTTTGGCTTTTTAACTGCTGGTTTCTTTGCATTGGTCTTCTTTGCAGTGGTTTTCTTTGCAGTGGTTTTCTTTGCGGTGGTTTTTTTTGCCGCGGGCTTCTTTACAGCGGTTTTTGTTGCTGCGGGTTTCTTAGCAACTGGTTTTTTCTCTTCAACCGCAGTCTTCTCCATATGTACAGCCTTGTCTTGTTCTACGGCTGATTCTTTGATAATAGGGACGGCAGTTTCAACCTTTGGATTCTTAGGCTTCGGTTTTTCTGTGTGAGCCTTCTCTTCAGATGCAACTACTTTTTTTGTGGTGGTAACCGTACTGAATGAAGGTTTTCTTTTTCGCGGTCTTAGTACTCCATAACTTCCACTGAACAGCTTCCCCCTGCGTGTTTTCTTATCACCTTTTCCCATGTTATAGTTCTATATAATTTGACTGGTGAAGATAAGAAAAAATGGGCGGCCAGGCAAGCCGGCTAGTCCTTAGGAATGAAATCGATGGAAACAGAATTTACACAATGCCTGGTATTTTTTTCTGTAAATTGTTCTCCCAGGAATACATGACCCAGGTGCCCGTCACAGTTGGAACATAGGATTTCTGTCCTGCGACCATCAGCGTCAGTTTTTCTCGTAACTGCCCCCGGGATTTCATCATCAAAACTGGGCCAGCCACAATGGCCGTCGAATTTATCATCGGAGCGATAAAGTGGCGCATTGCACCGCTTGCAAACATACACCCCTTTTTCATTATGACGGACGAACTTACCAGTCCACGGTCTTTCTGTGCCTTTTTTTACTATTACAAACTCCTCTAATTCTGATAATTTGTTGAACTTTTCAGGATTCATGATGATCTCCTTTACCTCTTTTTTTTGAGCTTTGGTATCTTGAGCCGAAAAGGTCAAGACAACACTCAGCATACAAATAATCGAAATTGGTTTCATTATAAATATTATTGCCAGCACAGCAAACAGCGTACCTAAGGCGGTCTGTATTTATAACATTCGGGACAGGGAAGAGTTCAATCTCATCCCGCCGGACAGAGATTCAGCAATTGGATTTCTTTTTATTTTCCTGGTTGTTCTCTGAACTGAATAGCTTCAAAAACATACAAATCCGCATCCTTCCATCCATCCCATCCGATACCTGCTTCTTCCCTGGCACAATGTCCCAGGAATTCTTCGGCACTCCATGAGGAGCTCTCCGCAACCTGAGGAAGCAGTGCCCCTGATTTACCTTCCTTGCTCATAAATATTCCATGCACCCCAAGCTGAAAGTCTTCAATGCCGCAGATCTTTTGCAAGGGTGTTAACACAGCTATTTCTATCTCGATATACTCCATTTCTGCTGGTTCAACAGGTGCAAAACCATCATCCCGCATGGCCGCTTCCAGTGTTATCTCCCGGACCACCAGATAAAGGGGTTCAGTAGGCGAAAAGTTACTCATGCTTCCGCGGAGTCTTCCTCCCATATGGAGAGTGATAAATACTCCGGCAGGTTGTTTTAATTTTTTGGTCAGACCATAAGATGATAGATTGAGCAGCTTGCCAGTTTGTAAATAGGTTTCCAATGTATTTCGAGAAATGTCCAACAGTGTCTTCTTTTCCTGATCACTTAAAGTGCTGGCCTCAGAGGTTGTAGGCTTCTCATGGCCAGCCATGGCCCAGTATCCTACCACACGTTTCATATCACCATTCGGGGAGTCTCCCGAATTGCTATACCGAACAGGGGTTATCACCAGCTGATCCCTTCTTGAGGACATATAAAGCATCGTCAGGATAGAACTCCATCCGTGGCATGGTGTAGCGAGGTTTTGGACTGATTCACCAATGCTCTTTCTCAGTGAGTTATAAAATTGTTCCGGGTCATTTTCACGAATGGCATCCCCGGTAATGCCATCAATTCTAACAGCATCCAGATAAGAAGGAAATTTTGAGAAATCAGAACAGAATATGAAGAGATTTTCAGGTATGAAATAGGGAAGAAGTCCCTCAGCCAGGCTATGTGCTTCAGCCACTGAGGAAGAACCCATGATTATAGGAACTATTGGAATCGATTTGTTAAAATGATATTGAATGAAGGGTAACTGTACCTCAATGCTGTGTTCTCTTTCATGAGCCTGGCTTCTAAAGAAGATTTCCTCATTATCAGCGATCAGAGCCATGGCAATTTCCCTGTTTACCTTAATCGTCCCCAGAGGTGTTATATAATTGCCCACCGAATAGACAGAGGATCCTTTAAATTGTTCTTGATGCGATGAAGTGATGATAAAAATATTGCTGTAATCCGCATTGTCAGGAATACACTTATATCCTGACGCAGAGACAATTCCAGAAGATGAATATCCTGCATTTGGCACAATCAGGGTCTGGACTTTTCCTTCCAGCTCAACCGTTTCTGCCAGCGAAAAAAGCACCCTCAGTGAGTTTTCCAGTGCTTGTTTCCCTTCTGGGTAAAAACTTCCTTCTGCCGAAGGGTCCCGGTTAATAAGCTGAGTAGGATCCTGTGCCTGCACCAGTGTTGATGCTGATACTGAAATAGTTACAATGAAATGAAGAATACAATAATGGCACCCGCTCATTTCTAAAACGCACGCACGGCACGCACCCTAAATGGAAATGACTTATCATGTTTGCTGGAGTCTCCACTGCCGGCTTTATAAACCCACGCATTATCCCTATCCTGTTCGGTCGAACTCCAATACCAGGCCAGGGTAGGTTCAGTCTTCTCCTGGACCAGCCCATTGGTGGTTGGATCTCCGTCGTTATCAAGAATCTGGTCAATTATAAGTTCCTGGGTAAAAAGCATGTACAACTCTCTGTTGGATGGAAGGTACCAATCCGGCCCCAGATTTCTGCATAATTGAGCGGTGCTGGTTACCTTTTGATGAGCCAACATAGCTTCCGTATTGGTTCTTCCGTCTGTAGCACTTAAGGCAGCAGGTCCTACCTCAAGAGTAAGTTTATCGCTCCATGGAACCCCTTCTCCACCATCCAGGTCGTCAAGACTGGCTACCAGGCCGTGTTCTCCGGTGTAGTCCACAAAAAAGATGATGCCCCCCATGCGGAGATCTCCTACCTTAGGTTTTTGCTCGAGGCTTATGGTGAGGTCATTTATGATGATCCCGGTTCCGGCTTTGTAGGTATTGATGCTATCCATTACACTTCCGCCTCCTTCGCTAAGGGTAATCCTCTTCCCTGTTTTGCTCAGAGTCTGAAGTTCATTTGTTGTAGAAGCGTCTATTTCCCTATCCAATTTGTTATCCCATTCGGTCATCTGTTCCTTGGTGATTGAGGATGAAGCTGAAGACTCAAAGACCGGATCCAATTCTGTATAATCGACGTGTTCTGCAGTTTTTGCATAAAGGGCAAATGGTACGCTTAAAACCTGAGTGGTACCTGAAATAGTATAACTAGTTCCACCGCTGGGATCAACTTCAGTCTTGATGAAGTAGGTGCCCCGGGACCAGTCAATTTCAGCAAATGTCCCTTTGGATGGGGTGCCATCTCCGATTTCGATACTTACCAATCCGTTGGAGTTTGTTTCGGGCGATTGCGATTCCACATATACAGGAGTGCCGGTGGCACTTCCCTGCAGAATACTTAGTTGCATTCCGACGACACTTTTGGATACCAGGTTTCCTGTTACATCTCTGACCACTGCCTGATAACTCATTTTTTCCGGAATCTGTGCAATCGTACAGATCGATGCCATGAATAGAATTGAAATGATAGGAAGTTTTCTCATCGGATTTACTTTTTTATGATTCTAAATACTTTTATATAATCCCCTTTTAGTGAGATTTTCATTAAATACGGTGCACTGCCAATGCCCGTTAAGTTGATTTCAGTAGTACGGCTCTCAATGTCTCTGCTTTCCATGAGCTCACCTTGCATGTTAAATAATTGATAGGTAAGTCCATTCAAGCTAAAATTCTCCACTTTCAAGTTGACAAATTCACCGGCTGGATTAGGGAACAAAGAGGCGCCAAGGGTAATTTCGGGAGTTGAGTGTACCGCTGTAGGCTCAAGAATTTCTATTGGTTGTTGAACACCTTGATAGATAGCAACTTCATCACCCATCAAGGTGGTATACGACAATTGGCCCAGGGTGTAGCTCACAGTTCCTCCGGTACCCACTGCATCACCTCCTGCAAATGGAATTGCCTCTTGCGCTTCCAAGCCTGAAACACTAAAGGCCAGAATAAAAAATAGAAGGGTTCTTGTTTTTTGTAGTCTCATCCGTGCTGATTTTAGATATTTCAAGATTTCCCGTTAGAATAATCCCATTAACGAAGTAACAGAGGGGAGTTTATAGAAATGTCAATTTACTATAATTTCACGAATTGGAAAGAATTTTTAACAATATTAATATCTTCATACCATTCTATATCAATGAATAAAAGGCACATCATGCAGTTTGACTATGACTATATCATCGTAGGCTCTGGTTTTGGCGGATCGGTATCGGCATTGCGGTTATCCGAAAAAGGATACAAAGTTCTTGTAATTGAAAAAGGAAAACGGTGGAGTCCGGAACACTTTCCCAGGACCAACTGGAATTTGAGAAAATGGTTGTGGCTGCCGGCATTTCGGTTCCATGGGTTTTTTAAAATGACCATCATGCATCATGTGGGGATCCTGAGCGGAGTTGGTGTTGGCGGAGGATCCCTGGTCTATGCCAATACTTTGCCACGGCCAGAGGATGCTTTTTTTCATTCAGGAAACTGGTCAAACCTTGCGAATTGGGACGCCGAACTTGAACCCCATTATAAAGTGGCCGAGAGGATGCTGGGTGTGCGCGAAAATCCTCATTTTTACGATTCAGATAATGCCCTGAAAGAGGTGGCCGGAAGGTGCGGTGTCTCCGATCGCTTTGAACCTACTCGGGTAGGAGTATTCTTTGGTGAGTCGGAAGATCTGGTACATGATCCCTATTTTAACGGGGAAGGGCCTGATCGTGCAGGATGTTCCTTCTGTGGAGCCTGCATGACGGGTTGTCGGCACAATGCGAAAAATTCGCTGGACAAAAACTACCTGTACCTGGCGGAGAAGAGAGGGGCAAAGGTACTGGCAGGCAAAAAAGTTATTCGCTTTTGGCCTGACAAGGAGGGAAATGGAAAAGACGGATTCATTATCACCGTGAGGGATTCCACCAGGTTTTTTAAACGTAATACAGCCATTACCTCCAGGGGTGTTATTTTGGCAGGCGGTGTTCTGGGAACAGTAAGGTTGTTGCTTGATATGAAACGATACTACATGAAGGAGTTAAGTGATATGGTCGGGAATCAGATCAGAACCAACAATGAGAGCCTGGTACTGGTCCATTCCACACAGAAAGAGAAAGATTTTTCTAAAGGAATAGCTATCGGGTCAATTTTTCCTCCCGATGAGGATACCCATCTGGAGGCAGTAAGATATGGCAGCGGATCAGGTTTCTGGAAGTTATTGGGGGTTCCTTTAATCCATGGCAGAACTGTGATGGGACGAATTCTGAAGCTTTTTAGAATTCTGGTTACCAATCCTATTCCGTGGTTACGGATTTATTTCAGCAGAAATTTCGCCAAAGAATCAATCATCCTGCTTTTCATGCAACACCTGGATAGCACACTTATATTCAAGCGCGGTCTGTTCAATATGCGTACTGTTGTTCCTTCCGGGACTCCCCCTTCTGCATTTATGCCAAGCGCAGAAAAGCTTGCAGAAGCGGCCTCAAAAGTAGTGGATGGCAGTCCATTTGTAATGGCAACCGAAGCCTTAACCGGTACACCAACGACAGCCCATATCCTTGGTGGATGTGTGATTGGGAAAGATCCGAAGGAGGGTGTGATTGATCTGGATCAGAAAGTATTTGGGTATAAAAACCTTTTTGTCTGCGACGGAAGTGCCATTTCATCCAATCCAGGAGTGAATCCGGCCCTTACGATTACTGCGATGACGGAAAGGGTAATGAACAAAATTCCGCGAAAGAAATAGTTTTGTATATTGGTCATCTTAAAGCTAAAAATCCAACCATGAAGAGTGAAAGAAAACATCAATCGTGGAATTTCTGGTCAGCATTTGTCTTTTTTGGATTGGTTGTTCTCGTAGGATACCTGCTTGAGAACAAGGGTGTTGATATTGAGGCTATTACATTCAAAGAAGCGCTTATTATCATTTTAGCTTCAAACCGGATGACGAGGATTTTAGTGTTCGAGAAGATCTTTAAGTACGTAAGAGATGTCTTAAAAAAGAATGAGCATCTCTATTTAATTGGCACATTAAGTTCCATCGTTACCTGCCCCTGGTGTGCCGGAGTATGGGTAACCATGACAATGATTGTATTCTATTACCTTGTGCCTTACGGCGATTTATTAGCTTATGTATTGGCCTTGGCAGGTTTGGCTTCAATTGTGATCTTATATTCCAATATGATTCATATGAGGGCCGAGCGTAAGCAGAGGATCCACCGGAGCCAAAAAAACACCATCGACGGCTACAATTAAAGGAAGAACAGGGCCACACCGCCCACAGAAATTAAAGCTCCGATAATCTCCATTGTTTTGATCTTCTCTTTTTTAAGAATGATCGAAGGAGGGATGATCATGACCGGGATTAAAGCCATGAGTGTGGCTGCAACCCCTGTATCAGTGTGCTGAACCGCTAACAATGAAAAGCTTACCCCTAGAAAGGGTCCGGTAAAAGATCCAAGGGTCATATGCTTCATGGCTTTGAAATCCCTGAATCCCTCATAGACTCTCCGCCACCTCCGAAAGACTGAAATTACAATTAGAAATCCAACCATTCCAGCCATGATTCGGATCTGGGTAGCTGAAAATGCATTCATATCCTGCATCCCTTTTTTACTAAGTACGAGTCCGGCTGCTTGTCCAATAGCACCTCCCAGGGCAAAGAATCCACCCATTACAATGTTTCCCCTACCAGTAAATTTTAGTTTTAACGAGTTGTTCCGTTCCAGGCGTGTGATCATCACAATAGCAATTCCTGAAAGGGTGATACCCATCCCCAGGAATTCCTTACCGCTTAATACCTCACCCAATGTAAACCAACCGATTAGAGCGGTAATTGGAGGGACGAGCGACATGATCAACATGGAGATCCGGGCACCAATCAGAATAAAGGCACGAAACAGAAATAAATCACCGATTACAAATCCCACCAATCCGGACAGAACCAGCCAGAACCATTGATAACCTGAAGCAGTTGGAAAAAAACCACCATTTGCAATTGCATTGTAAATGGAAAGAAAGATCAGACCAATAACCAATCTGATCAGGTTAAGAGACAATGCGCCCACCCTTTTTCCTGCAGATTCAAAAGCCATTGCGGTTACTGTAAAGCAACCTGCAGTTGCTAGTGCAGCCACCTCTCCCAGATATTCCTGCATCGATTTGTGATTATTAATTCAGAAATGCAAATAACGTGATTTTTCCGGTACAACTCATGCCTAAAAGCCTCCACCGGCTTTTTTCGGTAATGATTCGAAAAATGTTGTTCTGAATCCCCTGAGCGCATAAGCTGAGCTCGCGGGCCCGGATGACTTTGTCGAGCTAAAGGTTCCTCGCGGCTTGCCGAGGAGCTTCAATCAGGGACGTCTGTCCTTAGATAGCACAATTAATTCTGCACCGCAACCGGGACAAACATAGATTTCGCATCCAGTACAAACAAAGCAGTTACTACAATCACGGAACAGGTCATCTCTTTCAAAAGACACACAACAGTTGTGGCACAGTATGTAGGGGACAAGCTTGTTCAAGGCTACCTGCTGTTGCTGTATTTGACTATAAGTTTGTCATGCAGGTTATTGTATATCTTTAGAACCTCCTTCATCTTTTCGATGGTATAATTTGTGAGGTAATCAAGGGCTTTACCTGGATTTTTTTTATAAAGAGCCAGGGCCATGGAATCTACCTCTGTGCGCTCGGTAAAAAGACGCTCCTCAAATGGATTTCTTACTTCCCAAACATCTTTAACTGCTTCCTGCCATTTGAGATAAAGGAGGTTGTCCACAAAATCAATAGCCCAGCAAGCCGATTGATTGTTGTATGTGGTTGGGTCAAAGTTTTTATAACATTCTGCAATCTCCTGAGTACCGGCATAGATTGGAACATAAGCACTGGTGTATGCGTTGTCGAGGAATACCCAGTAGATACCCCCTATCGGGTTGGGAAGCCAGCTGCGCAACTGTGCAATCATTCCATAATAACCCTGGGGTCTGGCCACATTTCTCCGGTTGTTGATATCTAAAAGTTCCCTCATATCTTTGCTTGGGAAAGGAGTGGCCATAGGACTCTTTTTCATGGCGCCGTTTGCATCGGGAACATACCAGTCGTAATCCTCGGTTTTATCGTATATAGTTCCTTCGAAGGTAGATCGCTGGAATGCCATTACCTGGCGGACAGAAATATTTTGTTCAGGCTTAACTGAAGTCGGATAGATGGACAAGGGTTCCACATACTGGATGTATTGATTGTAACCCATCATGTGTCCTTCTTCCAGCCGCCTTTTTGGCCAATCAGAGTAATTTGGCGCGTAGGTGCTGTAAAACAACCACAACCTGCTGGTGGCCCACTCCCGGCCGATTGGAGCATATACTTCCTGCCAGATAAATGGCTTGGTTCCATCAGGATCATACCATCCTTTTTCAATGGCATAATCCTTATAATTAGGGGAAACCATGAAAGTATCCCGATCTGCTTCATCCACTTCTTTTATGATGCTCCAATTGGCCACCACCAGTGCATGATCATCGGGAATCCGCTGAGCTACCCATATGGCTCCTGAACTACCGCTTTCAGGATCCCAATCGGATCCCACACTGAATACTTCAAAGACCCAGATCTCTTCTGTATCGCCAATCACCAGGGTTTCTGACTCGCCCGCGCAAGAGGGAAGGAATCCATAAGTACTCATTAGATGACCAATAAATGCTGTTGCTTCCCTGGCGGTCCTGTAACGCTGCAATGCAAAGACCTGTGCCTGCTCAACAGTCATAATCTGCCTGCAAACGGTCATATCCACACGCAACTCCTTGCGCTGACTGGTAGTACTTTCTGCGATGGATAACTGGTGCTCATTCATATGGGGATAGGCCGAATGAAAATAGGTGTAGGTTTTTTCAACCTGAGGTATATACCCGATCACATCCCCATAGTCATCTAAGGGCCGGTTTATATCCTGGATTCCCCAATGTACGGGTGCCATTTCTCCTTTCTTAAAGGATTGACCAGGTACAACTCTTATCCGGCAATCAGCACCACAATCGGTATGTGAAATAATCACAGATCCATCGGCAGAGGCTTTGCTGCCAACAGCAATAATTGTACACGGGTAGAGGTTCATTGAGCTTAATAAGAAGATTAAGCTTAGGATTAGTCCAACTAAAGAATGGAGGCCTTTATACATGTCAATTGGTTATTTTATTTTATATTCGATCCAATTTAGGAACAATTCCCGAATTACCACTTATCTGGAGAGGATAGCCCGTATTTTATAGAGCTGTCATGTTAAAGAATTTCCTGCTAATCGCTTTTCGCAATTCCTGGCGCAACAAAGGATATACATTAATTAATTTGCTTGGGCTGGCTATCGGAATAGCCAGTTCGATTATCATTCTTCTGTTTGTTCTTGACGAACTGGAATTTGACAGGCACAACGAGAATTTCAGCAAGATTTACCGGATCTGCATTAAGGGAAAGATCCAGGACAATGAAATTGAAGCAGCCCTTTCCAATGCACCCATAGGAGCCACGCTCAAAAGTGAATTCCCTGAAGTTGAGGAATATACAAGGCTCTACACCTTTGAGGGTGAACCGATTGTCAGGTACAATGAAAAAGTCTTTATCGAAAAGAACTTTTACTATGCTGATTCCACATTCTTTGATGTGTTTACCGCACCGGTGAAAAACGGGAATCCACAAACAATGCTGAACCGGCCAAATACCATGGTACTTACCGAGGAGACTGCTCGGAAATATTTTGGAAATGAAGATCCGGTAGGGAGAATGGTGCAGGTGGGGCAGGATGAACAAAATTTTGAAGTAACCGGTGTGGTCGAAGGCTTCCCTGAAAATTCCCATTTCCGATTCAATATTTTGGCCTCGATAACCAGTGTATATATAGCCGATGTCACTCAGTGGCTTGGGAACAACAATTATACCTATATCGTACTTCAGAAGGGATTTGATCCCGACATCCTGGAAGCCAGGTTTCCTGCACTATTGGATAAATATATGGGACCCCAATTGGAAGAACTTCTTGGATTGACAATTGAAGAATTCTATTCCTCCGGAAATAGATATGGGTATTTCTTACAACCCTTGGGAGAGATCCATCTTGAATCGGACCTTCAGTTTGAGATAAATCCAGGTGGGAGCAAAGCTTCTGTAATTATCTTTTCTGTCATAGCCATCTTTCTCATTATTATAGCTTCCATCAATTTCATGAACCTGGCTACGGCCAGTGCTGCAAAAAGAGCTACTGAAGTTGGTATTCGAAAGGTAGCAGGTGCCGGGAAAAGACGATTGATCTGGCAGTTCCTGACAGAATCTTTTCTGACTACTCTACTCGCGCTCCTTCTGGCTATTGTGCTTGTCGAACTCTTCCTGCCTGGGTTTAACAATATGGCTGGGAAGAGCTTGGATTTGGGAACCATCCAACTTTCATACCTGTTGATCGGACTACTTTTTATCGGGATCTTTGTCGGCTTCTCATCGGGAAGTTATCCCGCATTTTTTCTTTCTTCATTCAAGCCCGTGGATGTGCTAAAAAGCGGTGCTATGAGAGGTATTAGAGGATCCTATCTCAGGAGTATCCTTGTTACATTCCAGTTTATCGTAACCATCATTTTATTTATATGCACCATTATTGTGAACCGGCAGATGAACTTTATCCAGAACAAAGATCTGGGATTTGAGAAGAAAAACCTGGTGGTAATCGACAGGGCTTATGTACTTGAAGAACAATTTGAATCCTTTAAACAAGAGCTGTTGAAGGATCCCTCAATCAGTCAGGTAACCGGTTCCAGTGCAGTTCCCGGAGGACTCATTGGAGACAATGCCTACCTTCCAGAGGGGGCTGGTTCCGATAAAACACATGCTTTTAATAATATCTATGTTGACTGGCACTTTATGGAGACCTATGGGATTGAACTCATGGAGGGCAGATGGTTCAATGAGGAAATTCCAACTGATTCCTTCGCCATGGTAATCAATGAATCAGCTGTTAGAGCCCTTGGATTTGAAGATCCTCTAACCGAAAGACTCTATGCGACCTTAGGTGATGATACGGAACAACCACATCAAATTATAGGTGTAGTAAAAGATTATAATTTTCAGTCACTTCACCAGGAAATCAGGCCATTGGTAATGCAGTTTACCGGATTTATGACCTATAAGCTATCGGTGAGAATTAGCGGGAACCAGACTGCCAGGACTCTTGCGTTTATTGAAGACACCTGGAATTCATTTATAGAAGATCAGCCGGTCCAAATGACCTTCTTAAAGGATGACCTTGCGGTGCTCTACCAGAATGATGAAAAAACGGCGGTGGTTTTCAGTATTTTTTCAATTTTGGCAATTTTCATTGCTGCTCTGGGTTTGCTTGGGCTTGCCTCATTTTCAGCTGCCCAGAGAACCAAAGAAGTTGGAATCCGGAAGGCCATGGGGGCTTCCATCAGCAGCGTGTTGATCACACTTTCCAGAGAATTCGTATGGTTAATCCTGTTTGCTACAGTCGTGGCCTGGCCCGTGGGGTATTTCTTTATGAAAGATTGGCTCCAGGATTACCCAACACGGGTTACACTGGAACCTCAAGTATTTGTGTTTAGTACGCTGTTGGCATTTATTATTGCAGCTATTACGGTGATGCTTAGAGTATACCAGGCTGCTTTTACTAATCCTGTCCACTGCCTTAGGTATGAATAATCCACCTGGCACCTCTTGTTCAATTTCTCCTCATTATTAAGAAAATAGTTCTTTCAGAGCTCCGTACGGTTATAATACCTGGAATGGTCAGGCGAATCGGCAGACGAATAGTTGCCTTCCAGTGCGTTTTCTCTAAATCGCCTGCTTGCGTCATAATAATCTTCAGACAGATCTATCTCTGATATAAGAATTCCGGGCAAATTTGCTTCCAATTGGGCCTTGACCAGTCCATCAGGTGTAATGAACCGTGATGGCCAGCTACTGGCTGCCGAAGAATTGGTCAGGGACATGTAGAAATGATTTGTGGCTGCCCTGGCCTGTGAGGTCACCGGCATAATCTTTGGATGAATTCCGCCGGGCTTCTGCCGGGCATTGTAAAATGACTGAAAAATAAAATCAACGTCGAGTTTCTTATACTCTCTGTATAGCTCAGGGAACCTTACATCAAAGCAGATGAGTAATCCACATTTTACCCCGTTGAGATTAAACACGACAAAATGTTCCCCGGCTGAAAAGAATTCCAGATCGCCTTTGGTGCAGAATCGCTTATCGTACCGATCTACAATTTCACCGGAGGGATTTATCACATACAGACTATTCATGGGCTTAAAACCCTTACCCAGTTTATGAATCGACCCCAGGATTACCCAAATATTAAGTGATTTAGCCAGTTCAATAATCGAATCTGAAAACTGTTGAAGTTGCTGCCAGTTAAATCCTCTCATGGTCTTTAAATCAACTCCGGGATATCCGGAAAGTGCACATTCTGGAAAATGGACTACCTGAGCGCCAGAATCGCTGGCGCTTTTCATTTGGTTCATTATCCACACCCCATTTGCCTCTATGCTACCGGAAACCGGGAATTGGCATGAGGCAACCTTGATCTTTCCGGAAGCAATATCAGCCATTTCCGGTTGGGAATATAATCCTTTTGTGAAAATGATTATTGCTATAAAAAACAACATCCGAAATGGCGAAAATCCAAAGCAACAATTAGTCATAACAGGAGTCTTTATGTATAAGCTGAAAAGTTTTCAGTTGAGGTGTATCATATGATGCTTTTCAATCGTCTAAAAGAAAAGCATTTGAAATAAATGCTTGGATAACCGGATTTTGAGTTATTGCAAATATAAAAAAAACAGTTAGTTATGCTCAGAAGTTACATTATTGTTGCGCTGCGAAACCTATGGAGACAAAGGGGGTTTGCAGCCATTAATATTTTTGGACTCGCTATCGGACTGGCCAGTAGTATTTTCATCCTTCTTTATGTGATCAACGAACTGACCTATGACCGGTTTCATGAAAAATCGGACCAGATTTATAAGGTGTGGGTCTCGGGGAATATGCCGACAGGTGAAATGCGCGAAGCAGTCACTGCAGGCCCAATGGCAGCTGCACTGTTAAGTGATTACCCGGAAGTGGAGCATGTGGTCAGGTTAAGGCAGATGGGTGGATGGTTGGTAAGGAGAGGGGAAAGGATATTCACTGAGACTGAAAATGAGTTTCTGTTTGCCGATTCTTCCTTTTTCGATGTATTCAGCTTTATGCTACTGAAAGGCGATCCAAAATCCTGTCTGAGGGAGCCCCGAAGCATAGTCCTTTCAGAGGAATACGCCAAGAAATATTTTGGAGATGAAGATCCTTTGGGAAAATCATTAAAGATTGAACAGGATACAAACCTTTCTGTAGTCACAGGGGTCATGGAGAATTTTCCTGAGAATTCTCATTTTCAGTGCAAAATGCTGGGTTCCCTTATTACCTACCCTGACAACAGGAATCCTGCTGCGTGGGTGAACCAGAATTATCATACCTACATTGTGCTGGCTGAAGGTACAGATATCGAAGAATTTGAGTCAAGATTGTATGACATGGTTGTAAAATATGTGGGACCCATTGTTCAGCAGGTTATGGGTATCGATATGGACCAGTTTAAGGCAGCCGGTCATTCTTATGGATACCGACTTATGAAGCTTACCGACATTCATTTGCATTCCGATCTGCGTGCAGACCTGATGCCACCCGGTAATCCGCTCTATGTCTATCTTTTCCTGGGAGCTGCTATTATGATCCTGGTCATCGCCGGAATAAATTTTATGAACCTTGCCACGGCCCAGTCTACCAATCGTGCCCGTGAAGTAGGGCTCAGGAAAGTTGTTGGATCAAGACGGACTCAGCTGATCAGACAATTTCTCACCGAATCGGTTGTCCTGAGCCTGCTCTCCCTAACTCTGGCAATAGCTACCGTATATGCCCTTATGCCGGGCTACCAAAGGCTGATCCGCATGAACATGGAATTCAATATTTTCAGTCATACCTGGGTCCTTCCATCACTCATCCTCTTTGCCATCCTGATAGGGATCCTGTCGGGCAGCTATCCGGCGTTTGTTCTTGCATCCTTTAAACCGACTGCTGTGCTTAAGTCAGATAAGAATTCGGGTAGCAGCAAGAGCTTCCTCAGAAATCTATTAATTGTATTGCAATTTACGGTGACCATTGTGATCCTTATCGCAACAATCGTTGTAAACCGTCAATTTGTGTATATGCAGAAAAAAAATCCTGGTTTTGACAGGGAGGAGGTATTGGTAGTCCACAGGTCGGATGCGCTAAAGGACAAGATTGATGCTTTTAAAGAAGAACTCCTCAAGCACTCAAATATTATCAGCGCTTCAAACACAACCCACATTCCTTCAGGTGGCTACTGGGGAAATGCCCACTGGCTTGAAGGATCGGACAGAAGTGAGGTTCTTACCCTCTCCACCATCCGCACCAGCTATGATTTTGAAAAGGCCCTGGACCTTGAACTGGTGCAAGGCAGATTCTTCAGCCGGGATATGCCCACAGATTCATCAGGCGTGGTCGTGAATGAAGCAGCCTTAAAATCGCTTGGAATTGAGGATCCGTTAAATACCAGGTTTGTAGAACCAAGTATGGTTGGGAATCCTGAAGAATTTACGCCTATTATTGGTGTTGTGAAAAATTTCCATTATGAGTCCATGCGAGACGAAATCAAACCCATGGCCATCCATTTTATGCGTGGAAATCAGGAAGGCAAAGTGATCATCAAAATGGCTGATGGGGACCGGGGAGAAACCATCAGTTTCATAAAACAACTTTGGGAAGACTTTACCATCGATTATCCTTTTGAATACACGTGGCTCGATGAAGAATTCGGACGCCTTTTTGATGAGGAGAAAAAGACAGGCCAATTATTGTTGGCATTTTCAATACTCTCCATATTCATCACATGTCTGGGTTTACTGGGTCTGATCTCTTTTACCACCGCACAGCGCACAAGGGAGATTGGTATCAGAAAGATTATGGGTGCATCTGTTAAAGTAGTTATGCGACTGCTATCCAGGGAGTTAGTCTCATTATTGGCTATCAGTACACTGATTTCCGTCCCTGCCTATTTCGGGGTAAGAGCTTGGCTTCAGAAGTTTGCTTACCATATTCATTTCCAGGTAGGGATCTATTTACTGGTACTGGGATCGGTTACAATTACTGTCCTGGTCCTGGCCATGATCACTGTAAGTTTCCACTCTTACAGGGCAGCCACAGCGAATCCCGCAGATAGCCTGCGGATGGAGTAGCTGAAGAGGAGTGCAATCTAAAACCTTATATTTTTTTGCTTCCCACTCTCGCTAAATATCTGTTTCTGGCTTCCTCCGGATCGTCTCCAATGGCAATATAAATTTTTGTCCGGAGGTCTATCACAACCTCTTGTAATGTGGATAGATCGGGCGATGTATAGTTATGATTTTTCTTATCTCTCATGGTTTGCTGCCTTTCTAATTTAATTGAAGTCAAGTCAAGTATTGTAGTAATATAACATATAAATCGGTTAGATGTTATATTTTTATACAATATTCTTTCAAATCGCGAAAAATTTTAGCTGTTTTATATCTTCATCGCCTGATCATTCTTCTCAAATAATCTGGGAATGCTCGTCGAAAATATGTTACCTCAATTCCAGGCTTCAGCTAACTAGATCTTCGGGATTATTTTTCCATTAGCATTCCGTTATTGGTCCAGAGTGTAATCCTTCCCATGCGATCAAATGGAGGATAGGCATGCATTCCGCCTGTTATCACATCCATAAGCCCGTCGTTGTTAAAATCGCCGGGTTCGCAGGTAAGCAAATGTGTTGGATCCCGGCTGATTTCATGTTTAATAAATTGCATGTCGCCTGCATTCTCGATCCAGATAAAACTGTTTGATTCGGGATTTTCCCAAATGTTAAAAGCACTTACCGCAATCAGGTCAATATCTTTGTCGTTATCCATGTCGGCAGGTCGCACATTTGTTGCACCTGTAAAACTGCAAATCCTGTGGAATTCAAACACCAGTTCCCCTTTATTCTCTAACCATTGAACTCCATGCCAGGGCCGCCCTTGTGGTGGGATATAATCAAAGGCATCACCATTGGTATATAGAATATCTTCATCACCGTCAAGATCCAGATCGCTGAGAGCTATCCCGCTAGAACCATAATCCTGATTACTTGAGCCAAAAAGTAAGTTGGGCTTGAATTGCCCGGTTCCATCATTTATAAAACAGTAGATCTCCTCCCATTCCTGACTAACCAACGATATGATATCCAAATCGTTGTCATTGTCTATGTCAACTGTTTCTACGTTAACCGGTCCGGATAGGAATTGCAGAATATGGCTTTGGAACTGCCAGTTTCCTAAATTCTCAATCCACCTGGTTTCTCCATCGTCGTACCCAAATTGCGCTACAGCCAGATCCATATCCCCGTCGTTGTCCAGGTCTCCTGCCCGAACATCACTTACCCGGGCGATTTTCTCAACGATAATATGTTTACTAAAATTAAACTGACCGTCATTTTCAAGGATCACAACTGAGCCGATTTTATCATTGTTTGGAAAGAGCATTCCCAGCACACCAACCATCAGGTCATTATCACCATCTTTATCAAAATCTGTTACCTGAACGTGGGCCGGGGCAAGAAGATCGCTGGCTAGGATTGATTCGGTATAAATTCCTGCAGGATATTGACGGATCCAGGAAACAAAATTACCCCTGTCATCGCAAAGAATTACATCCAAAAGCTGGTCATGGTCGAGATCCACAGCCTGAATATGAGCAATAAGTGGTGGTTCGGTAAAGGGTGTTCCAATGGGGGCGGGATCGAGAAAATCTATCTTTTCTCCTGTAACGGTTTGATTAGACCCTCCTGTTTCTGTATCACTCGAATCTGCATTGCCGGTGATTCGCCTGAGTACCTCCCTCTTCGTCAAACCGCTCTTGTTGGCCTGGTAATTCAGAACCATAAACGGGATCCCAAAAAGGATTACCACAAGCAGAATTATGGTAATTCTATTCTTAAGTTTCTTCTTCTTTTTTGCAGCTGTTTTCTGTTTGGTCATAGCAAATGGTTAACCTCGATTTAAAAGCCTAATCAATGTCTGTTCTGGTGGCGGCCATCGGCTCATTTATGCTGGCACAATGAAAGCCGCCACTGAAATAATTAATAGTATCAGCTCTTACTTTAATAATCTCCCTTGATGGAAAGACCTCTTTAAAAAGATTCTCCACTTCCTTTTCCTTCCTAAGAAGTGAGATGTTGTTTGTGGTTTCCGAAACATAGGATGGTAACACAATGATCGAATTGGTAATAATAAAATTCATGTAACTGGTAACGGATGTAACTAATTTCCCTTCAGGACCGGAAGTTCGATCCGTAATTATAAGTGGAGCCATGGGAACCTTGATCACATTGAATTTTCTGCCATCCTGGTCTGAAGAATTCTTAAGAATTTCAAAGTTCTCATCCAGTCGTTTTTTTGCTTCCCCCAGGATCGGGTGCTTACTGGCTTCTTTATCAGTCACACTGCTGATTAATATGGTATTGGCATCTGCGAAGCGGCAAAACTCATCCACATGTCCGTTTACCCCTTTGGGATATATTTCATTTGCCAGTGGTCCGCTGCGAAAACTATCATCCTGAGGTATACCTTTTTTAAGCCAGATAACCTTTTTTTGTTTCAATTTTTCCTTCATCTCTGATTCGATTTCCTGCTTTGATTTTGGGTTGTTGACATCCATTTCATGAGCTTCGCATAGGATCATAGTACCTTTTCCATTCACCTCCCTCGAGCCACCCGAACTATTAAATGAACTTCGAATAGCAGACAAGCCTGATTTCGAAGCAAAATCTTCCAAAAAACCCGGATTAGACCAAAAGTAGTTGAAATGAACAAGCTTCCTTTCACCTAAACTATTAATCAAATATACAGGACCGTAGTCTCTTATCCAGATATTATCGAGGGTAACATTCATTCTTTGAAGCCGGATATTATCTAAATCACTCCCGTATTTTTCCAGAATTCGAAGGACGGTTAAGGTATCTCCCACGGTTTTACCCAGGAACACCGTTACCTTGTCCTTTTCGGATATGATACCGATCAACTTTGGTATGATTTCATAATAATCCTGAGACCAGACAAAACAAGTCGACTTAACCGGTTCAAACTCTGCCGGAAGGTAAAATTGAGAACGTTCTTCACGGCTACAGAATGAAATCAGCAATACGGCAACAACAAAAATCAAATTCCTTCTGACCATCAGGATCAATTTTCCAGCGCATAATCGCCCCTGTAATCTACCCATGTAAAGATAATATTTAGGTGCTTATTCTCAAGCTTATGCCCAGCCGGACGGCATGTCTTTATTTTTGATATTTTTAGCATGTGATTCTCAGAGCCGGTGGATAAAAAAAGAAAAACAGTTCAACGTGTTGCTGTAGGAGCCATTTGTTTGATTGTATTAAGTCTGTCACTGAAAGTTATTTTTAGCCTTCATTACAGTTCACAAATCCCGGAAATTTCAAATATACAGACCTTAATAAAACCTGTACAGGATCAAATCACAGATGCCCTGATAAAAGCAAAACGTAAACCTACAGCTGACAATTTAGGAGCTCTTGGTATGGTGTATCATTCAAGTGCCAATTATCAGCAGGCGGCTGATTGCTATTACCTGGCAGGCAAGCGAACTAACTCAAAGTGGATCTGGTATTACTACCTGGGATACCTCCACATAGAAATGGGTGATTCTGATGCCATCATTGAGAACTTTACCAGGGTAATTGAAAGCAATCCAAAAATGGGCCTGGCTTGGTATTATCTTGGAGAAGAATATAAGAATCTTAGAAACAATGAGTTGGCGGAAAGGGCATTTAATAAAATCATTTCCTTCCCTGGTAAAAGTGAAACCGGTCGGAATCCAACCAGGTATGATCATTTTCCACTGGAGAGCTATGCCAGGTTCCAGCTATCCAGGATATATTTTGATTCGGGTCGCCTGGACCTTGCAGAAGAATCTTTAAAAGATATCATCCATGACTACCGCACATTTGGACCCGCATACAGGCTTCTTGGAACCATATGCAGCATGAAAGGAGATACAGCCTTAAGTCAGCAGTATGTCGACAGAGCTCAGGACCAGCTTACCTTTTCTCCTCCAGTAGATTCATTGATAGACAAGCTCGCCCTGTTGTCCAGATCAGAGTTCTACCTGTTGAAAAAGATTGATGAAGCTGAAAGGGGCATGTATCCGGAATGGACGCTGAGGCTGGTTAGTCATGCACTTCAGCATCTTCCTGATAATAAATATTTGATTTCCAAAGCAATAAAAATTTATTTGTGGTTGGATTTAGATAAGGAAGCAGCCGCTAAAGTGGACCAGCATATAAGCTATTTTCAGGAGAGTTTTACTGAAATGAGCAATACCGGCAATGCTTTTTTTCAAAAGAGACTTTACACTCAATCTGTGAAGTATTTGAACAGGGCACTTGAGTTAAAGCCAGCCAATGTTGAAATTCGTGAAAGATTGGCCTTATGTCACTGGTTCGTGGGTGAGAAACTCATCGCTCATGAAATGTTGACCGGACTTGCTGAAGACTATCCGGATAATCCGGATGTAATTGCCGCCATTGCAAATATATTGTATTTCAACTTTGGGGAAACTGAGAACGCTGCTATCTATCTGGCAAAATTGAAGCAACTTTCTCCGTCAGATCCCATTGGACAAAAAATAGAAGCAGGGATTGCAGAAAAAAATGGAAAAATCCAGGAGGCAATCACCTTGTACAAAGCCTCATTTAGAGGAAATCCGCAAGATATTACCACCATACGCTACCTGGGGAATGCATTAATCGATCAAGAAATGTGGGAACAAACCATCAACCATTATAGAGAAGCATTGGTATATCACCCGAATGATCCGTATTTTCTGGAGCGACTGGGAACCATGCTGATAGGATGTCCGGATTCTTCGCTAAGAAATATTGAAGAGGGCAGGGTCTATTCTGAGAGGGCATTCACTCATATTTCGACTCGTCCCAATACTTTGGTATATGCAGGCAGGGGATTGGCTTATGCGTATGCGAAACTTGGAGATAGTGAAAATGCCATCGCTACCATTAAGGAGACTATCAATCTCGCCCGGCGTGCAAATTTTTCCTCAACCTACCTGGCGGAACTGGAAAAATTGCTTTCGACCTTTCAGAATCTTGACAATTGATGAAGGTTGACAAGATTGAGCCATTTATATGAACCGCAGACTAATTAAACCTTTAAGATGAGCAACAGTCTAATTAAACCATTAAGATGAGCAACAGTCTAATTAAACCATTGATTAGTGTCACCGTTTAAGAATTATATTTAAGAGATTGATTATTACCAGAATCAATTTCAGAAATGAATATTCATGCATTTGAAATATAGGTTTATTCGCCACACTCTTCCAAGATTCCTTCTTCTAATCCTACTTTATTCTGATCCGGGGGTTGCTCAGGAATCCCTAAAAATTAACAGGGTATCAGGAAATGTGGATTTTGATGGGTATCCGTTCGAGGCGGTATGGCAGGAAGCGACACTGGTTCCCATGGTCGTTAGTTCACCAAATTTTAATACCCCCCCATCCGAAGACAGCGAGGTGAGGGTAGGGTATGACCAGGAATACCTTTGGATTGGGGCTAAATTGTACAGCAGGGACGCATCCGATATTACCTCTACAAGCAAAAAAAGAGACGAAGAATCAAGGAATTCCGATGCCTTTGGGATTCTCCTCGATACCTATGATGACAATGAAAATGGCCTCGGCTTTTTTACGATGCCTTCTGGGACGAGGATCGACTTTACAGTTTCTAATGACGGTGAAGGAGGAAAAGGTCCTGGAGGGTCAATGAACCTAAGTTGGAACACTTTCTGGGATGTGGAAACATCCAGAGATGCATATGGGTGGTACGTGGAAATGCGGATTCCCTTTTCAAGCCTTCGGTTTCAAAGCGATAATGGCAAAATCACTATGGGTATGATCCTGAATCGCAGAATTAGCCATATGAATGAAATGGATACCTATCCCGTTATTGATCCGAAGTATGGTTTTTCAGCATATATTAAACCATCCCTAGCACAAACTATTGAATTTGAGAATATTAAAGCACGCAAGCCAGTCTATATTTCACCTTATGCGATTGGTGGATATTCCAGCACATGGGAATTGAATGAGAAGGAGACCTTGTACCTGAATGAGGATAAACCAAAATTTGATGCGGGATTGGATGTGAAATACAGCCTGACCAGCAACCTGACAATGGATCTTACAGCCAATACAGATTTTGCACAGGTTGAAGCAGATGATCAGCAAATTAACCTGACCAGGTATTCGCTCTTCTTTCCGGAAAAAAGACTCTTTTTCCAGGAAAGGTCGGGCATTTTTAATTTTAGTCTTGGGGGGCGGTCTGATAACTTATTTTACAGCCGCAGGATCGGTATTGTAGATGATGAACAGGTGCGCATTTACGGAGGTGCGCGTCTTACCGGGCGGATAAACAAATGGGATGTGGGAATTCTTGACATGCAGACGGAGAGCCACAACGGTACCACATCTGAGAATTTTGGAGTGGCACGTTTACGAAGGCAAGTCTTCAACCCCAACTCCTATGTAGGTGGCATTATGACTTCAAGGATAGGTACAGATGGCAGTTACAATGTTGCCTACGGGGCTGACGGGATAATCAGGCTGTTCGGGGACGATTATCTTGATGTCAGAATTGCTCAGACCTTTGAGAATGGAGCTGAAAACAACCTCTTTTCTGCGGATCCGACGTTTGCAGCAGTAAGATGGGAACGCCGGACGGATGAAGGGTTTGCATATGATTTCTCGTACAGGTATACCGGAGGGCAAATGAATCCGGAAATGGGTTTTCTTAGACGAAATAATATTCATGGAATGAGGTCACGAGTGCAATATGGCTGGATTCCTGATGAAAACTCAAAGTTATTTGCTTCGAGGCCCAGAATAGAGGTTCAAAGGTATAACAGGATAGTGGATGGCGCACTTGAATCCATGGAGATCTCGCCAGGCTGGTTCCTGCAAACAAAAAAAGGATATGGAGCATTCATCGAATTAAAAGTACAGAAAGAGGGAGTGTATGAGGATTTTTCCCTGTCAGATGAAGTTGAAGTCCGGTCCGGTCAGTATACATTCACGGGCTTAAGGAGTTTCATATTTTTACCCCAGTCAAATCCAGTCACTTCAAGATTTGGCATTGAAGCAGGGCAGTTCTATGACGGAAACATCCTATCTGTTGAAGCTTCTCCGACGCTGAACCTCAATTCCACCATTCAAATTACAGGAACATACCAATTTAATGCCATCAACTTCCCCGATCGGGATCAATTCCTGCGCAGCCATATTGCACGAGTGAATCTGCTTTATATGTTCAGTACAAAGCTATCTGCAAGTACATTTGTCCAGTTCAATAACGCCAATGATGCATTTATAGGGAATTTCAGAGTCAGGTATAATCCAAGAGAAGGGAACGATTTTTACATAGTCTTCAATGAATACCGGGGATTCCTGGTTCCTGAGACTATCGTCCAAAAACCACGTTACTATAACCGGGCCCTGCTGTTAAAGTACACCCACACTTTTCGGCTGTAAATAATAATCAGTGTGTCTGAAAGGATTATCTGGGAGATTGATTGTATCCGGGAATCTTATTTAGCGAAGCTCTGTTTACCCATATACTCTAGATCCGCTGTTATGTTCTTAAATGGATCATCTTCTCTTTCATCTTCAATGAAATAATATTCCAATACATCGGCCTTTGCCGCATTAAACAGTTTTTCAAAATCGATAATGCCTTCTCCCACCGTGGTCCCTTCAAGATCAGGTGTGGCATCTTTGACATGAAATAGCTGAATGCGGCCTGGATATTTCTCAATTAATTTCAGTGGATCGTACCCGCCCTTTGTAACCCAGAACAGGTCTGCTTCGAAGTGTACCAGGTCGGTTTCGGTATTTTCAATTAAAAGTTCCTCCGGAATGATCCCATCCAATTCTATGAGTTCGAAATCATGATTATGATATCCAAATTTCATCCCCGCTTTGTTACACAATTCACCAATTTTGTTGTAATTTTCTGCAATCCCTTTCCACTCATCAGCCGTGGTTCTAACTTCATCTGGTGTATAAGGTATGATCAAATATTCAACCCCTGTTTCCCCGGCTGCGTCGATCATCTTCTGGGCCTTATCATGCATAGTAAAAGAGCAATGAGTTGCTTTTAGCTCCATTCCCAGATCCTTAATCACCTTGCTATAATGGGCAGGTGTTATCTTATCCAGGAAGATTCCATCTGTCCCGAGTCCATACCCTTCTAAATGTTTATAACCGATTTTTGCAAGTTGCTCCATTGTCCCTTCAAAATCTTCGTTTAGCTGATTTCTTACTGAGTATACCTGAAGCCCCGGTTTCATTTCAGATCCGGCCATTGTACATGAAGGCAGGAGGATTGTTCCTGCGGCAAGCATTGAACTGGTTTTGATAAAATCTCTGCGGTTGGTCGTCATTGTATTTTTATTAAGGTTAATACTTCACGAGAAGTTACGTTAGATTATTATGAATAAATCCGTGCAATTTACCACATTTTTTAAAGTTTCCCATGGTGGATTACAGCTCTATTTTATATTTCACACAGCTTGCCTCGCTGAGCTTCAATTACTGGCGGAATCGATTACTTACCCCGATACAGAAAGTAATCCTTATTGATATTCAGTAAATTACGACATCAAGGTACAAATAGGGTACATTTTTGCGCTGGGTTTTATCCAATAACTCTTGCATATTCACTTGGTGTCTTATCTGTTTCTTTCTTAAATGCTCGGTTAAATGTTGCCACTGATTGGTAGCCCATTTTAAAGGCAATTTCCTGAAAAGTCAACTCCTTTAAATTGTTCTCATTTATTAAACGACAAGCTTCTCGAATACGGTAATGGTTCAAAAAATTATTAAAGTTAGTATAGCCCAACTGTCCGTTAATGGCACGCCGGAGCAGGTATTCTTTCTCCCCGGCATGATCGGCCAGTTTACTGATGGTCAGACCCTCTTTAGTGTATAGTTTTTCCTCCTCGAAGATGTTCAGCAGTTTCTGGATAATGCGCTTTTGAATGCTCAGATCCTTTTCCTCGGAAGATTTTTTTTGTGTACTGGCAGATCTTGCAAATAATTCTCGGTAGGAAAGCTGGGCTCCGAAAATCCAGAGAATAAATAAGCAGCTAAGTGCATTCTGTAGCAGTTCAAAGGAAAGGGGCAGCTGAAGCGGATCTTTGGTGAAAAAGAAGTACATGGAAGCCAGGGCCAGGAGGGACGAGAATATGACGAAAACATTTCGTTTTTTCAATCTCGCTATCACAAGGTCGCCTTCCATGTTTTTCAAGGCTTCAATTATAGACAGTACAATGAATGCAACAGATAGCAGGTAGGGAAGAAAACGTAGTTCTTCCGGATAAGCTGAAATACCTGATTCGTTTAAACGGTAGAGCAAGTAATGGAGGACGGGAACCAGGGTGGCCAGCAACCAGTATTTCCAGTTCCATTCAAAATCATCGTCAAAAAAGGCCTTGCTCAAGATCCAGAAGGCAAGGGGTAACTGTATGGACAGGAAAAAAGATATTGGATGCAGAACCGGAAAGGATTGAAGCGGTCGCCAGTAAGCAAGCATGTATCCTATAAGTGTAAGCAGGAAAAAAAGGAACACGTTCTTTCTAAAGCTTCTTCTTTCCTTCCGGATGAGGGTGTATCCAAATACGCAGAGCAACACCAGTGTAGCAGCCCTGAAACCATCTGATAAAAACTCAAGCATAATTACAATACCTGTTTCACCAAGGGGATTTTCAGGATCAATTTAGCCAATAAATAGCACAATGCCAGATTGGGCAGAAGCAGAATGATAAACTTTTGCAGTGAGTTGACTTCGAAGGACTGGAAGAGAAGGAAAGAGCCAACCAGTACAACTCCATGAAAAACGTAAATGGCATAGCTACTTCGGGAAAGATCCTTAAAGAGGGAGGATTGACTGTTAAAATGTTCTTTGAACAGACCTGTGAGTCCAATGATCATGGTCAGGGCCACCAGCTGTTCCCAAAAGGCAAATAGAAAAGAATAGATCGAGCCTCCGCCCATAAACAGGTCAGTTTCATCCGATTTTCCGCTGAGCAGAAATATGGCCGGGAAAACCACCAAGATCAGAATCTGACCACTTATTAGGGATTTAAGCCATACCTTTTTCGTGATTTTTTCCAGGCTGTTCCACCGGTATAAGGCAATCCCAAGACTGAAGCAAAGCAGGTATTGAGTCACATGGGCCGGCTGGAAACCCAATATGGGAAGATCTACCCAATTTCCCACGGGAGAGATTATTCGAATCACATAGGTGAGCCCCACTACCAGGGAAATGGCCAGAACCATCCATCTGTTCCTGGCTGATCCCATGGGTCCAACAGGCAGAGATTTTTTAAATGCAAGTCGGACCAGGTGGTAAACCACTCCAAAAACGAGTAGCATCATCACAAACCAGAGAGGTCCTGCTGAAAATATTCCCTTTTGAGAAGAGAGGTAGTTAAGGAAGCTTCCTGAATAAGTCCCTGAAAAGCGATCTGCCGAAAAATAAATCAGCGGGGATAGAATGAAGAAGTAGAATAGAAGAGGGATTCCCAGTCTGATTCCCCGTTCCTTTAAGAATTTTGCTCCCCCTTTACGATCATAGGAACCAGGAACCAGGTAACCGGAAATTAGAAAAAAGAATCCCATAAAAAATGCCTGGTTTACAGCCACAAACTGACTCAGGATCAGGATGCCAAATTGGCCCAGGTTATGTTCACTGGTATACCAGTCGCCTGGAGCACCATTGGCAATGGCCCAATGAAAGGCAACCACCAGGAGACTCAGGAATATCCTGAGGTTATCAATAAAGTACATTCGTCCTTTGTTTTCTCTTTGATTATTCATTGCTCAAGCTTTTTAGTTATTTTGTTTTAAAATGGACTGTATGTAAGGGGATTCGATCGACAGACTAAACTCATGGAAATTTCGGGTGGCGATCAGGTTCTTTCTAAATCCAATCGTCCAGATTCCATCAATGACGTTCTGATCAAGATCTTTCAGTATATTCTCCGAAATAGTTACTGTGATTTTTTGCCTATCTCCTTTTTTCAACAAGAGATTGCACTGATTCTCAACGATAATTCCCGTAAGATCTGCCAGTTTGAGTTCGGTGGTAATCAATTTTCCGTTGCTGACTGCACCCAATGCTAAAGCAAGTTTTTTCATCATCATAGATTTATTTGAATTATCAATTTTCAGGACAAATCTATGAGGTAACTATGCTTCGACTCTTATCGTAAATGAAAAAAGCTGATCAATTTTGAAAATGATGTGTTTTAAGTGCCAAAATCTCATCACATGAAGTGCCGAAAGTTGTACCTAAACTCTTCAGGTACAACAAGGGTACAAAAAGGTACAAAACAAACGACAAATATCATAAAGAATAAATAGAATGGGGAATACCCGTAAATCAGTACTAATAATGATAATAGAAGATTTATTGGGTATTATCTATAAGGTTGTTTTGTGGCGGTTACTTTCCGATACAGAAATTCTTGAAGATGTTGGTGAGGATCTCATCGGTGGTGACTTCGCCAGTGATTTCACCCAGGTAGTGCAGGGTTTCCCGGATGTCCTGTGCCAGCAGATCGGAGGGCAGGGCAGAGGCAAGCCCCTCAGATACTCTTAGAAGGCTTTCAGCGGCCGATTTAAGGGCGTTGTAGTGCCGGATGTTGGAAATGATTACATCCTGGTGTTTGATACTTCCTAAGTTTACTACCTCCAGCAATAAGCTGATTAATCCATCAATGTTTTCCCGGTTTTCTGCCGAGATGGAGATGACCTGCTCGTTTTCTTTAAATACCAACTTCTTTTGGAGTTTCTGCAATTGAGGTTCGGAGATCTGATCCGATTTATTCAGAACCAGAACCAACTGTTTTGAGTCACCAGCCACTTGTTCGCGAATGGCGTCCAATGATCGCTTAATGAGTTCGGGATTGTCACTGGCTTCTGCAAGTAACAGGATGATGGATGCCAGCTCAATTTTTTGATAGGTGCGGCGAATTCCAAGGTTTTCAATGGTATCGGCGGTCTCCCTGATTCCAGCAGTATCGATAAACCGGAAATTAACACCGTCCAGATTAATGGTATCTTCAATGGAATCCCTCGTGGTACCTTCAATTTCACTCACGATGGCCCGCTCTTCATTAAGGATGGAATTGAGCAGTGTGGATTTCCCCACATTGGGACGACCTATGATGGCTACAGGCACCCCGTTTTTCAGAACATTGCCCAGCTGGAATGAGTTGATTAACTCGTTCACCAATTCTGAAATTTCCTTTACCAATTTTACTAATTGATTCCGGTCAGCAAATTCCACATCCTCTTCACTGAAGTCCAGCTCCAGCTCTATATATGAGATAAAACGTAACAACTGGTCACGCAAGGATTTTAATGTATCAGAAAATCCTCCTCTGAGCTGCTGAAGAGCCACCTTATGCGCGCCTTCCGATTCTGCGGCAATAAGGTCTGCCACAGCCTCAGCCTGGGAAAGGTCCATTTTCCCATTTAAAAAAGCCCGCTGGGTAAATTCACCCGGACGGGCAGGCTGGGCACCGGCTGACACCAATAATTCCAGAATTTTTTGTTGAATGTAGGGCGATCCATGACAGGAGATTTCAATGGAGTCTTCGCCTGTATACGAATGGGGAGCCTTGAAGAGACTTACCAAGACTTCGTCAATGACTTTTTTCTGATCCTGAATGGTGCCAAAATGGATGGTATTGGGTGATTGATTTTGAAGATCCTTGCCGGACGTGGCCGGAAAGAAGATACCATCTGCAATTCTGATAGCAGCTGGTCCGCTGATCCTGATCACAGCTAATGCCCCAGTACCCGGGGTCGCCAGAGCACATATGGTGGAATCGCTCCTCATGTTTTCAATCCTGATGGCTTATCTGGAGTGTAAAAGTAGGGAATATCTGGCTACTTGCCTTTCCCGGCATAACGCAGGCCTATGGTGATCTGCTTGAAGGGTTGATCAAGAACAAAAGAACACTGCTCGAATTTAGGCGGAGATAACTTGAAGGGCGGATTGCCCGAGAATCCCCATCCCTCCTTTGGTATTCCCAGGAACATGTCCATTTCAAGGTTGCTGTTCGCATCATCCAGCACAGAAACAGCATAGGTTCCGTAAGGCAAATCTTCCACCCGGGCAATGAATACCCCGTCTACCACATTAGTCTTTTTCCAGTTTGGATCCATGTGGGGTTGACGGGGCCATCCTTCAGGTGACCGGTTGATCCCTATGGCGATCAATCCCTTGTTGGTCCGTATACCGGTAAACTTAATTTCGAGAGTACATACAGTATTGGATTGTGAATTGACGGGCTGATGGAATATCCAACAAAATAAGAATAGTAGAAAGGCGGAGTGCTTCATTCTTTCTCCAGATATGCCACCGTAAAGTACGATTTATTAGTTGAAGTGACAGCCACCTGATCCATGATCATTTCCGAGCTTCGCCTGTTGCTGTGATTTATCGCAATCATATGTGTGACTATGGAGCGGTGATTTTTTTCATCAAGTAATTCAAATTCCTTATTGGTAATGGTCTTAAACAGTTTATCGTCAGAATCATAATACTCTGTCTGATACACAAGAAAGCTATTTTTGTCCACCCATGAAACAGATCTTCTGTACCCATACTGATCTTCCAGGGCTATGGAAAGGGGTATGGCCTCAATCTTATAACAGGGCTTCCCGCTAAGGGTTGATTCTTCTAACAGTTGATATGAAAAATCTCTCAGTCCCGGGGCGCTCATATTAGCGTTGGAGAATTCGCTCCCCATGAAACTCTTGTTATTATCCCGGCTTACCATGCGCCGGGTTTTCCTGAGCGAGGGAAGGTAGAGCCACATGTCATCACCTTTGTCTGTATAATCGAAGATGAGAATACCGGTTCCCTTCACCTCAGAGGGGGAGAGGAATTTTATTATTCTTTTTTCGGTTCCATCCGGAAGGGACATGGATGCCATGGTAGTCTTCCTGATCCGCCGGTTTCCTTTTGAGTCTGAAATAATTAGTGTGGAGACAGCTTCAAACTGACCTACTTTCACTGCTTCATGACTTTTTCTGATGATCTCCTTTGCACCTTGTGCACTCGCATTCATGCTTGTGAAGGCCAGTGGGATCAACCACACGGCAATTTTACGAATTACCCTGGTCTTATTTTTTCTATCCATTTTAATCTTTCTATTTCTGAGTTCGCTTGGTTCCAGGAATTTAAAATTGTACCGGAGCACCAGTGCCGGTAAGATAACCAGCGCACCAATCAGGCAGCTCAGAATGGATACCACTACCAGTATTCCGAAAAACCTGATGGGAGCAAAGGATGAAATAAGCAGGACAACGAATCCGACAATAACCGAAAGAGCATTAAAAATGATTCCTCTTCCCGTTGTGGTAATGGTGGTTATTATCGCTTTCGTGGCATATCGGTTCTGCCTTCGTTCCTCTTTGTACCTCCATAAGAAATGAATGGAATAGTCGACTCCTACTCCAACCATTATCGATGAGAGAAGAGCCGTTGCTATATCCAGCCGGATACCTGTTATCCCCATCAGTCCGAATAGGATTAGCATGGATATCAAGAGCGGGATTATCCCCAATATTCCAGCTATTACCGACCTGAATATAAGTGAGATCAAGAGGAATATGATCACAAGTGCAATTCCCAGTGAATAATAAGTGCCGGAAAGAACTTTGTTTGCAAGTTCAGAACGAATATAGCCATAGCCGCCAATTGCTGAAATAGCCTGATCCTCAATAGCCATCTCATCCAATTGCTCAATGATCCCGTTGATGGTTTCGTTTCTAGCATCATTTATCCGGATCATCAGGTGAGCATTTTCATAGTTGAAATCCACCAATTGTTCCAGTTCTTCAGGATTTCCATTCATGACGTATAATTCCAGATACTGAGCAACAGCTTCCCTGGTTGGTGGGATCCTGTCGTAAAGTAGATCGCCGGGGTCGTTCAGAGCTTTGCTAATCTCCCGGATTACGCCTGAGAAGGAGATGGTCAAATCGATGGCATCTTCCTTTTCTAACAACTCTCTGTAGCCTTCCATCCTCTTCAGGATGTCAGGGTCCAGCATATCTCCGGAAAACATTACGGAGATGGTTTCGGATCCTCCAAACTTTTCATTGATGAGATGGGCTGCTTTTTTCACTTCATGCCTTTCCGGGAAGAAATTTTCTTCGTTGGAATCAACCTTGAGAAAGAAAATCCCAGTTGAAATGAGAAGCGTAAGGAAAAGAGCTACCTGCGGAATGTGCGTATTTTTTCGTACAACGAAGAATGCAAACTTTCGCAACGGATTTCCGGAAAATTTCATTGCACGATTTGCCGATGAATGTGTGAGTGTGGGTTCCCTTAAAAGAGAAAGAAGAGCGGGCAACAAGACCAGGCTGAAAAAAATAGCAAGGAGAATTCCAACGCTTGCCAAAAGGGCCATTTGCCTGGCTGGAATCATCGCATGGGCCCATAAGGCTGAAATGCCGGCAATGGTTGTTAGCCCGGTAAGCAGAATAGGTTTCCAAAGTGACTTCGTAATCCAGGAAGCTGTTTCAGCCATGGATATTGACTTACCCGAAGCCGTGAGCTCCTGGTATTTTGCAAACATATGAATTCCGTAATCATTGGCAACTGCTATTAGCAAGATTGGTACCAGAAGAGATATGACATAAAATTTCCAGCCCAGAAGGGGGATAAGAGATAGCCCAAGCAACGCCGACAGAACAACTACAAGAAACGGTAACCAAACTCCTCGCCAGTCCCTAAATACCAGGTAGAGAAAAACCAGCATCAGGATCAGGGCAATTGGGATCAGAACTAATCCATCCCTTTTGATATCTTTATTAATGGCCTGGCGAAGGTATGGCAGACCTCCAAAATAGATATTCTCAGATCCTTTATGTACTTCAAGGATGTGGCGAATACCGTTAAAAATCGCATCCTCATCTGCTTCCTTTTCAAGAGTGACGATTAAAGCAGTAGCTTTGAAGTCATCCGACACCAGGCTCTTATAGACCAGGCTATTCTCTTTAATCTGAGCCCTTAATTTTTCCTTTTGCAGGTCGTTTTGGGGAAGTCGAAGAACAGTAGGTTCGACATACATGATTCCCTCTTCGCCAAAGATGCGGTTGGATCCGAATAGGGAAGATGTCCTTTTAACTCCCTCTATCCTCCCGATCTCTTTCTCCACCACTTTTAATCTTTTCAGGGTGTTCCTGTTTAATATATCATCCGTTTCAAAGATGATCATCACCAGGTCCTGGTTTCCGAAAACCTCCTCAATCCTGTCGGTATTTACCACAGAGGTCATGGAGGAAGGAAAATAATTTTTCAGGTCCGGATCAACCTCGATTTTAAACATAAGGGTAGAGAATCCCAAGGTGACCAATATGGAAATCACTATAATCCACCAGCGGTATGTAATAATCTTTTTATCCATGGGTACTCTGATTTAAAAAGTTAATTTCATCGAGAGGAATCCCGCATTTAAGACCGGTCCTACCAGGTGATACAGGGATTTATCAGGTCCACTAAGGTTGTTGAGACCAAGTGTAATTCTTGCTCCGTCTGTTGGGGCATACGTTATCATGGGTTGCAAAACCCACTCTCCGGTTGTGATATAGTAAATCAGGGGCACCGTTAGTTCTACCTTCTCGTGCCAGTAACTCCCTTTCCAGATAAAAAAAACCGAGTGGTAGTTTTTCTCCAGTTGATAAGTATATAGCCTGTTGAATGCCTTCAATTGTTCTCGAATTGCCCCATCAATTGTTTCCGGGGTCGGAGGATACCCCTGCTGGATCAGCAGAAACAGCTGGTCCTGGTTCACCGATAGGGAAGGGCATGCCACAGACGGGATGTAGTCAAAAATATACTTACCATAATATCCGGCAATAAGGGTGTTTTGTAAATCTGACCATTCTGCCTCAGCTGTATATGACAGATCGGGGAGCGGCAGGTACTCAAATTCTTCAGTGTTTAGAATTGTATTTTGAAATGCTCCTTCAGCCCTTATAATTACCGGACCCATAGGAATTGAAAAGTCAATTCCGGCCATGTAAATTCTGAACGGATACTCTTGCAAATTTAATGCAATAGGTTCCAACGTCGACGAATCGATTTCAAACGAATGAATTCCAATGCCTGGCCAGGGCTGGTACCCCTCAAACCAGTAAACGGAAACATCGATCGGGCGAGAATGCAGGTCAAATTTTATTCCGTAACTCCCTTCTTTTAATTCCAGTCCGGGATTTTTTACTTCCAGGAAATTCACATAATCGGGCTGGGGAATAGGATCAATAAGGAGAACGCTTGAATTAAAGAGAGGTTTCCAGGTACAGGTTACTTTCATGGAGGTCCCCAGGACCAGCTGGCCTTCCAAAGCCCATGTTCCCAGGTAAATGTCATCTTCATCGGGTGATCGTACCGTAGGATCCAGCGGGGTGACCATATCGGTAGGATTGAATGCGGTTGCCTTGCCCCAGGGTGAAATCAATTTCCCAATCTTTACACCAACCGGCCCGGAAGTAAAGTCAACATATGCCTCACGAATATCTATAGCTGATATGGACTGCCGGAATTCACTGCCATAATTGAATCTGATATCAACCTTTCCGTTAGCCCATGCACCGGATTTGGCATGCAACTTCAGCCCAACCTGGCTGGCAGCGCTTTGGATGTATGGATTCTTTTCTTCAGGGCTCTTGCCTATATACACACTCGATCTGATGAAGCCTCCAAGGGTGAATACATTCCTTTCGTTATCCTTATGATCCCCGGATTGAGATGATTCAAAAAGATCCTGAGCGACAGCAGCACTCACCGCCAGATTCATTAAAAGGATCCACCACCCAACCTTCGACTCGTTTCTCATTTCCCAAGTTTACTTCAATACTAGCCTCCTGGCAGGTAAGAATCGTCCCGATTGAGCGGTCTGGACCTAATTACAAGGGTAAATGAGTTCATGCTTGGAGGCTTGGACTAGTTGTACGTATAATTATTATTTTTGAATTTATGAACGAATTAATTGATTCCCAACGCAAGTATTTCCTTGAAGGGAATACAACTTCCTTGAAATCAAGAAGACAGCAGCTCAGGAAACTTCACGATCTATTGCTCACCAATGAAAAAATGCTTGCCGATGCGATCTACGCTGATTTTAAAAAATCATTTTACTTCACCGTTGAAAATGAGTTGAGCCTCCCATATGGAGAGATAAACCGTGCCATTCGGAAGTTAAGGAAATGGTCAGGAGCGACCCGGATCAGGACCAATCTTGTGAATTTTCCGGCCAGTTCCAGGTCCGTACCGTTGCCATACGGGGTTACTTTGGTGATTGGACCATGGAACTATCCCTATATGCTGTCGCTGGTCCCCCTTATTTCATCCCTGGCCGCAGGAAATACTGTCATACTGAAACCAAGTGAAGTCACTTCAAATGCATCCCATGCGCTTGCCCAATTGATTAATTCTAATTTCCCCCCTGAACTAGTCCACGTACAGGAAGGTGGGATCGAGGAAGCCACCGAATTATTGAAAGAAAGATTTGATAAAATATTCTTTACCGGCAGTTCACGGGTGGGAAGGATTGTGATGAGAGCAGCCGCAGAGAATCTGACCCCGGTTACGCTGGAGCTTGGCGGAAAAAATCCAGTGATCGTCATGCCCGATTGTAATCTCAACACAACCGGCAAACGGCTTACCTGGGGGAAATTTCACAACAACGGTTCAGCCTGTGTATCGCCGGATCATGTGTATGTGCATGAGGATATAAAGGAAGATCTGGTAAAAGAGATACGAAAAAATATCACAAAGATTTACGGCGAGGATCCCAGGAAGAGCCCTGCGCTACCCCGGATGGTCAATCTGAAGCATTTTAGCCGGATTATTTCCCTCATTGACCCGGAAAAAGTTGTTGCAGGAGGGGGGCATAGCAAGGTGGATCTATACGTTGAACCAACAATACTGGATCGAGTTGAGGCAGATGACCCTGTCATGCAGGAGGAGGTATTCGGACCGGTAATGCCTATTCTGACATACAAGGATCTGGGCCAGCTTATCCGAAAATTAAAAGTTCAGCCAGCTCCACTGGTTGTGTATATTTTTACCGGGAATATCAGAATGGCAAAAAAAATCATCAGAGAGATTCCTTCGGGTGGAGGCATGATCAATGAAGTTGTATTGCTATTTATAAATATGAATTCGCCATTTGGGGGTTTAGGTGAGTCTGGCATGGGCAGTTATCACGGAAAGGCTGGTTTTGAAGCTTTTAGTCACTATAAAACCATACTCAATAAACCTACCTGGTTTGAATTGTTTCTAAAGTATCCTCCTTACAGAAATAGTAACCTTCGTTTACTGAGATCCGTGCTCGGTAATTCAATCAGGAATTTCTGGCACTGACAGTTTTCAGGTATTCGCTGGGTGTTACCCCGGTTCTCTCTTTGAAGATTGTATTGAAGCTTGATTTGGCATTGAATCCCGAATCGAAGGCAATGGCAAGAATCGTGAGGTGTTTATAGGCCGGATCTTCCAAACGTTTTTTTACTTCCTCAATGCGGTAGTCATTCACAAGGTGATAGAAATTTTTACCCATGTGCTCATTGATTACTTCAGATAGAAAATGCCTTGGAATGTGTATCTGATCCGAAAGCTGATAGATGGTCAGTTCCCTTTCCAGATAAGGTTTAGACAAAGACATATAGTCTTCAATACGTTTAATATAGATTGCCACATCCTCCTGTTTGAGCCCCGATCTCTTGTATTTCTTTATTGTAAGATTTTCCGTATCAGAATTAGGGCCTTCAGGGGATTTGACCATTTCTTCAAAAATGCTGGGTTGATAAAACCCGAAAAATCCGAACAAGAAGGTAAGAATGGTCAACCCAATAAATGAGATTTCATAAGGATCAAACAACATGAAATGTACGAGGATATCGATCCCGCCGAATATAAACATTGCGACATATCCCGTATAAAATGTGATGGACAGGGCCAATAACCACTGAAGTGTAAGTTTCCCGGATGAGTAACTTACAAGTTGTTTCAATTGTTTTTGATGCCTGTGGATGACCACAAACGTAGCCACTGAATAGGCTGTAATTGAAACAAAAAATGTGATTGCGTATACTATCCGAAAAGAGACGAAACGGTCATTGACCAAAAATCCTTTTGTTCCGCTCATAACCTTTTCATCAATAAATACGAGGGAAGCAATCAAAAAGATTAGGAATGGGGAGAAATGCCAAAGATAGCGCTTTGAAAATTTAGGATTTTCCGTGGTCATCCATCTGGCATAAAGCAACAAGAGTGGTCCATATGCATAGGGCAATATTTTGATCGGATAGAGTTCGATTAACGTCTCATTAATCAACACTATAATCATCTCAGCACAAATAATCAGCAACCATGCAGCGAGTATCTGATTTGCCAGCATTTTAGGCTTCTTGACGGCAATTAATATTCCTGCAAATAGGGTTTGTGAAATACCGATATAGAGGATTGCATCCATAATTAAATGTACAAATATTTTATATACATTTGAATCCCGAACAGCAATTCAAAAACATGCATAATCCATGAGTGTACTATTAAATAAGGACTCCCGGGTAATTGTCCAGGGATTTACAGGAAGTGAGGGAACTTTTCATGCAGAAATGATGCTCGAATACGGAACAGATGTGGTGGGAGGTGTAACTCCTGGCAAAGGTGGTCAGGAACACCTTGGGAAACCTGTATTTGATACCGTTCGGCATGCAGTTGAAAAGACCGGCGCAGATACATCCGTTATTTTTGTTCCTCCGGCATTTGCAGCAGATGCCATTATGGAGGCTGCTGATGCTGGAATTAAGCTGGTGATTTGTATTACCGAAGGAATCCCCACATCCGATATGATTAAAGTAAAAGAATACCTGGAAAATGGTGATTCGCGCCTGATCGGTCCTAATTGTCCGGGAATTATCACTCCCGGTGAGGCAAAAGTTGGTATTATGCCCGGATTCATACACCAGAAGGGGGTAGTTGGGATCGTATCGCGCTCCGGTACCCTGACTTACGAGGCCGTTGACCAGATCACTAAAACCGGTTTGGGGCAATCCACCTGTATTGGAATTGGTGGTGATCCTATTATTGGTACCACAACTCTTGATGCCGTTAAACTACTCATGGTGGATGATCAGACAAAAGGGATTATTATGATCGGTGAAATCGGGGGGAGCATGGAAGCCGAAGCGGCTCATTGGATACGGGAACATGGTACTAAACCGGTGGTGGGGTTTATTGCAGGGCAGACCGCACCTAAAGGACGGAGAATGGGGCATGCCGGGGCCATCATTGGTGGAAAGTCCGATACCGCGGAGGCAAAAATGGAAATCATGAATGAGTGCGGCATCTCAGTGGTAAAATCTCCTGCAGAAATAGGACAAAAAATGGCTGAGCTTCTGGGAAATCAGTAAGGGAAGTTAACCTCGCAGATGTGCGGATGATCATTGGAAGTGCGGGTGAGGTGATGCCTGCAGGGATGCTGCCATCCGTTGTGAAATCGAATGGGGCAACAATTATTGAGATCAACCCGCAACCGTCCTCATTTACCCCTTCAATAACTGATATTTTTTTACAGGGAACTGCCACTGATATCGGCAATGAACTGGGATCCTATCTTTTTTAGTAAAGTCATTTTTTTTCCATTTATTTGCAAGACGAAAACCCATTCTAAACTAATACACATGAATCTATTAAAAGGAAAAGTTGCAGTTGTGACAGGCGCTGCCAGAGGAATTGGACGAATGATTGCCTTACGTTTTGCACAGGAAGGAGCAAATGTGGCATTTACCGATCTGGCCAGAGACGAAAATATGGAAACACTTGAGAAAGAACTGTCAGATCTGGGAGTAAAAGCAAAGGGATATGTGAGCGATGCCAGTCAGTATAAACAGGCACACCAGGTTGTTGATCAGGTGATTGCGGATTTTGAGAAGGTGGATGTGCTGGTAAATAATGCAGGTATAACACGGGACACACTCTTAATGCGAATGGAAGAAGAGATGTGGGACCTGGTGATTAAAGTGAACCTGAAGTCGGTCTTTAACTTCACCAAGGCGGTACAGAGATACATGCTAAAGGCCCGAACCGGATCAATAATTAATATGAGTTCAGTGGTGGGTGTAAACGGAAACGCCGGACAGTCTAACTATTCTGCATCGAAAGCAGGAATTCTCGGATTCACAAAGTCCATAGCAAAAGAGCTGGGATCCAGAAACGTAAGGTGCAATGCTATTGCACCAGGATTCATAATAACGGATATGACCGATAAGTTACCTGAGAATGTAAAAGAAGAATGGATTAAAACCATTCCTCTCAGGCGCGGTGGAAAACCGGAGGATGTAGCTGATGTATCTGTCTTTCTTGCTTCTGATCTCTCCTCCTACATGACCGGACAAACACTTCAGGTGTGCGGTGGCATGAGTGTGTAGTGTACAAGTGTAAAAGCATAAAAGTGCGATAGTTATTAAGGTAAGAGGGTCCTTTCTGAATGTGGTTATCATCCTGTGTCTGCAAGGATGCGCTGGCATATACAGTGTGGTGGACTTTGAAGTGTTGGAGCCAGCTTCTGTGAGTTTTCCGGAAAATGTAGGTCAGTTACTGATCATGAACAGGGCGCCGATTTCATTTGATGTATTTGATGAGAAAGACAGGGAGGGGATGGAGCATTCACATTTGATAATCATTGATACGGCCATCTCTCACAGTACCTTTCGTGGAGTGTTGGAGGTTTTGCAGCAAACCCCGATCGAAAAATTTCATTCTCCATTCTGGCTAGCCGACAGGAGGATAGATACGGCATCGTTGGAAGACCTGTATCTGACTAAAAGAGAGGTAAATACGTTATGCCAGCAATATGGAGCCGATGCCATTATCAGCCTGGAATTTTATTCGATGGATTTTGATGAGCATTCGATTTATTATTCCGACGCTCCTGAAGTCCAGCAGACTCATTATTATGAAGTTTCTAACAAAGTGCACTGGCAGATATATCTGCCCGGGAGCCCAAAACCATTTGATTCTTACATCACCGTGGATACGCTCTTTTTTACGGATTATTTAAATGGCATTTATGAGCCAGTTTCCAGTGTGATGGGAATGATCCGGCAACTGTTTAACGAAAGTGGAAAGAAATACGGTAAATACCTGGTGCCCGTCTGGACACAAACTTCGAGATTCCTTTTTACTGGAAAAAGAGATTCCCTGAAAATGGCTTCAACACTTACCTCGAAGGGCGATTGGAACCATGCGTTCGAGATATGGGAAAATATGGTTGGCTCATTGGATAGTTCAATTATAGTGGATAGTACCCTGGTCTCTAAGGCATTCAACAACATGGCTATTTTTTTTGAGCTGGAAGACAACCTTGATTCGGCAAGTATTTTATTGAACCTGGCGTTGCAATACGATTCTCTTGAGGTTGTTAAGAATTACAAGGAGGATCTGGATATAAGAATATTAAACCGAAAAGAAGTGCTGAGGCAAGTGAGATAGTCTTTTGTGTTTATACCGGAGCCAGATAGCTGGTTCAACTTGATTTAGAAAAAATAGAAAGATGATGTATAATACGGTGTTTGTTGTAATAATTGCAGTATTGGTCTTTGGATATGTGCTCGAACGGATCCTTAATACATTGAACCTGAAGCATTCACTTCCCGAACTGCCGGAGGAACTTGTGGGCATATTCGATCCTGAAGAATATAAGAAGAGCCAGTATTATAAGCGGGACAATACCCGGTTTTCTTTTATTACAAGTTCTGTAAGCTTTGTTGCAATTCTCCTGATGTTTTTCCTGGGTGGATTTAGATGGGTGGATAAATGGATTGAGCCTGTATCTTCCAACTACATTGTGCATGTGCTTCTGTTTTTTGGCACACTGGCCTTTGCTGCAGATTTTCTTACCACTCCGTTTGCGCTCTATCAAACATTTGTTATTGAGGAGCGGTATGGATTTAATCGCACTCACATGAAAACCTTTATCCTCGACAAGCTGAAAGGCTGGTTACTCGGAGCAATTCTGGGAGGTGGCCTTCTGGCCCTGATTACCTGGATCTATATGCTTACAGGAGAGTGGTTCTGGCTGATAGCTCTGGGGGTATTAACCTTCTTTTCTCTTTTTATGCTCATGTTCTACTCAAATCTGATAGTTCCGCTGTTTAACAAGCAGAATCCATTGGCGGAAGGAACTCTGCGGCAGAAAATTGAAAAGTTTGCGAAGGTGGTAAGCTTTAAACTTGATAATATTTTTGTAATGGATGGATCCAAACGATCGAGCAAGGCCAATGCATATTTTACAGGTCTGGGACCAAAGAAAAGAATCGTATTATTTGATACGCTTATTTCCGAACTGGAGGAGGAGGAAATTGTGGCAGTTCTGGCGCATGAGATAGGACATTACAAGAAAAAACATACCACCTCCGGTTTGGTATTATCTACTATCCAATCCGCCATCACTCTGTATCTTTTTTCCCTCTTCGTAGGAGTAGATAGTTTTGCATTAGCTCTTGGAGGGGAATCAGCATCCTTCCATCTGGGACTAATTGCATTTGGGGTTCTCTACTCTCCAATTTCAATGTTGATTGGAATAGGAACAAATCAGTTTTCAAGATACAATGAATATCAGGCTGACCGGTATGCCCGTGAACACTTTGCTGCGGAGCCCCTGATTACCTCACTCAAGAAACTCTCCAAAAATACACTAAGTAATTTAACTCCCCATCCCGCATATGTCTTTTTTCATTACTCGCACCCGACTCTCCTTCAGAGAATTAAGTCTCTTAAAAAGGAAGATGATTAGGCCTAAGTTGGAACAATGTGTTATCCTACCTGACAGAACCCAACACAGAATCAAAAAATGCTTCCATCTCATGGCAATAATACACGCCATACTTTAAAAAGGTAGCCTTCACCCTTTCATCTGGCTTCCAATCGAAGAAGGCATGACTTGCACCGCCAACCTGTACATACTGAACCCTCTGACCTGACTTCGTCAGTGCATCCATATATTCTTTTACAGCTTCATCTTTGATAAGCGGATCATTGGAACCCCGCGTCAGATACTGGGGGACTTCCCTTTCCGCGGCATCAGGAATGTTTCTTAAGGGCGAGACAGCATTCTTCCAGGTGCTGTCTGCTGCCGGATCATCGGAATAGTGATTTAGCAATGGTCCCCCAAACACACCGTAACTGGGGGCAGCTGCCTTGATTGCCGTCATCATCTCAGTTCTCAGTTGTTCCACAGTCATATTATCCGGGACATAGGAAGGCAGGAACTCAAAAACCCCCGGGCTCTTCCCAAAACCTCCGGTCCCAATAAAATCGGGCATATTCGCACAGGCAGCAGATAAATGTCCTCCTGCGCTATCACCGGTTAATACTATTGCAGTAGCATCACCCCCATATTCCGCAGCATGTTCCATGATGTGGGCAATAGCTCCAAAAACATCTCCAATAATGTCTGCCATGGTATTGTTGGTTTGGTCGCCATCCAGCTTTTGAACCCAGCGGTAGTCAATGCTGCAGACCACATATTTTCGGCTTTTGGTCAGTTCTCTTGCCATACCACGCATAATATCCTCGCAATTGGCGGCCCAGCCACCCCCATGAATGATCACAATAATGGGCAGGTTTTTCGCCCCTTTTGGTGAGAACACATCATATTTCAAGGTTTTCGCGCCGGGTTTGGCATATACCACATCCTGGATTACATTCAGGTGCTCAACTTCCTTTTTTTCGATGAATGAAGCACCAATGTGCTTGTTCCGGTCGATTGTAACTTCAAAGGGAGCAGACATGGATTCGTGGAACATGCGTCCAAATCTGCCCGGAACGGAATAATAGCCGGCATCGAGCACATAACCTGCATCCGGTGTGGCCGTTACCTTTATAATTGTTCCGTCATTCACTTTTCCGTCAGCCGGGATATCCGGATCGAGTTTGATGCTGCCATTTAGTACTTCATCTACAGTCACCGAAAAAGATTTCACCTGTGCCATGTTGCTGTTCAAACCGCATATAAGGATAAGCATACTGGTTAATAGAGTTTTGTAGGATGTTTTTTTCATGATTCAGATTTTGGAAAGAATATCAAAAATTGTGTTTTTTTACATTAAAAAAAAGAAAGTAACCGTCTCGTAAATCAACACGAGACGGCCCTTTCCTATCTAAGAGCGGGAAACGGGGATTGAACCCGCGACCCTCAGCTTGGGAAGCTGATGCTCTACCACTGAGCTACTCCCGCAAAAAAACAAATTTACATATTATTTGTATACTTTTATCTGCTTCAGGATATTTCTACAACAGGGATGAATAGCGCCATTGTGACCATAGGGGATGAGATACTTATCGGACAGGTAGCCGATACCAATGCAGTTTGGATATCCCAACAACTAACTGCTCTTGGAGTAAAAGTTGGTGAGATGATTACAGTATCGGATGACTCACTACAGATCAGAAATACCCTGGACCGTTATATGGGTAAGTATGGATTGGTTATAATGACCGGAGGACTTGGTCCGACAAAGGATGACCTTACGAAACAAACCCTGGCTGATTACTTTGATAGAAAGATGGTTACCAATCAGGATGTACTTGATCAGATCACGTCGTTCTTCAAAGAGAGGGGGCGAAGCATGATTGAATCGAATATCAGGCAGGCAGATGTTCCCATGGGTTGCCGGGTACTCATGAACCATCATGGAACCGCTCCGGGAATGTTATTTGAAGAAAAAACGACTGTCCTGGTATCACTGCCTGGCGTACCTTATGAAATGAGGGGAATTATGAAGGACCATGTTCTTCCGGAGATTCAAAAAAGGGCGGAGGTACCCCAGGTGGTACACAAAACCATCATGACCCAGGGGGTTCCCGAATCATATCTGGCTGCATTATTAAGGGATTGGGAGAAAGGCCTTCCCGATTGCATAAGATTGGCATATCTACCAAAACCGGGTATGGTGAGATTGCGGTTAACAGTGGTTGACAAATGTGCCCCCGAGGCGGAACAACTACTTAAGGTAAGTATTAATAAGATACTGAAAATTATACCACAACATATTTTTGGTTATGATGAAATCAGGTTAGAAGAATCCTTGGGGGAATTGTTAAAGGAGAAGGGATTGACCTTGTCCACAGCGGAAAGTTGTACCGGGGGAAATGTATCAAGTCTCATAACCTCCGTACCGGGCAGCTCGGACTATTATGTGGGATCGGTTGTAGCCTATGACAACAGGATCAAAAGAGAGGTTCTTCGTGTGACTGAAACGACTATTCGCTGCAATGGGGTAGTGAGCAGGGAGGTTGTGGAACAAATGGCCATTGGAATAAAGAATTACTTTGCTACCGATACAGCTATTGCCACTTCGGGAATAGCTGGTCCAGCTGGGGGTACAAAGGATAAACCTGTGGGAACTACATGGATATGTGTTGCTTATGGAGAGAAGGTATATGCGAAAAAATACCGTTTTGGAGGTTCCAGGCAGCGAATCGTAGACCAGGCAACGTATACCGCTATGCAACTTCTTCGAAGACTTATCCTGGATACATTATAGTGCCTGGAATTATTGCTTTTTTACACGTAAGATTTGATTATTTCATAATTAATTACGTAATTTGCGCCTCGTTATTAGAATCGATCTGAAATTTAAAGGAAAAATGTCTAAAATTTGTCAGATAACAGGAAAAAAAATGATGGTTGGGAACAACGTATCTCACTCAAAGAGAAGGACTAAAAGGACTTTTCAGCCCAATTTATTCGATAAGAAGTTTTTTCTTGCCGAAGAGGACCGGTTTGTCAGCCTTCGTGTTTCTGCAAAGGGAATTCGTACCATCAATAAGAACGGGCTGAAAGCTACTCTGGATGATGCTGTTAAGAAAGGATTTCTTAAATCTTATTAATTCTACCTAAAAGAAATGGCAAAAAAAGGGAAAGGAAACAGGATACAGGTTATTCTCGAATGCACTGAACACAAGGAAAGTGGTATGCCGGGAACTTCGCGCTATATCTCAACCAAGAACAGGAAGAATTCTCCCGACAGGCTTGAGCTAAAGAAGTACAATCCTGTGCTTAGAAAAGTAACATTACATCGCGAAATTAAATAAGGATCTGAAAAATGGCTAAGAAAGTTGTAGCAACATTGCAGAGTGGAGAAGGAAGGAACTTCACCAAATGTATAAAAATGGTTCGTTCGCCAAAATCCGGTGCGTATACGTTTGAAGAAGAAGTGGTTCACAATGACCACATCAAGGATTTCTTTACTTAGGAATCATTCTATAAATGAGTTGATGCGAAGCTTTCTTGAAAAAGAAGGCTTTTTTTATCTACGATTCCCTAACTACTAACAAATTAATTAACGCAAAACAAGCTCAATGCGCCTTTTTTCCTCCGATAAAAAGAAAAACCTGGACAAGGGACTGGAGAAGACCAAAGAAAGTGTCTTTAAGAAGCTCTCCAGAGCTGTTGTAGGGAAATCCAGGGTGGATGACGAGGTGTTGGATAACCTTGAAGAAGTACTGATATCCTCGGATGTGGGTGTGGATACAACCCTTAGGATTATAGAACGGGTTGAATCAAGAGTCTCAAAAGATAAATTCCTAAATGCCAGTGAATTAAACATTATACTCAAGGAAGAGATCGCTTCTCTTCTGGAAGAGAATAATCCTGTTCTGGAGGCAGGTTTTGAAGATCCTTTACCCATCAGGCCCTATATAATAATGGTTGTCGGAGTTAATGGAGTAGGTAAGACCACGACCATAGGTAAACTGGCCTACCACTTTCATCAGGCAGGTAAAGATGTGCTGTTGGGCGCCGCTGATACATTCAGGGCAGCAGCAGTTGACCAGATTTCCATCTGGGCCGAGAGGGTAGGGGTTGATATTGTTAAACAGGATATGGGATCGGATCCCGCATCTGTGGCGTTCGATACACTCTCTTCAGCTGTATCTGCAAACAAAGATGTGGTTATCATAGATACTGCAGGTCGCTTGCATAACAAAGTGAACCTGATGAACGAGCTAAGCAAGATCAAAAGGGTTATGCAAAAAGTAATTCCTGAAGCACCTCATGAGGTTTTATTGGTCCTGGACGGTTCCACCGGTCAGAATGCTTTTGAGCAGGCCAAACAATTTACACTTGCAACTGAGGTTAACGCGCTGGCCCTTACTAAACTAGATGGAACAGCCAAGGGCGGTGTTGTTCTCGGTATATCAGATCAATTCAAAATACCTGTAAAATATATAGGAATTGGAGAAAAGTTAGAGGACTTGCAGGTATTTAATAGAAATGAGTTTGTAGACAGTCTTTTCAGCCTGGAATGATAGTTAATATTCTTACCCTGGGTTGTTCTAAAAACATGGTGGATTCTGAGCACCTGTTAGCACAGTTCAGAGCTTCCGGTTATCGTGTAATGCATAACGAGTATGAGATCCATGCCGATATGGTGATCATCAATACGTGTGGGTTCATCCTGGATGCGAAAGAAGAGTCGGTGGATACGATCCTCGCCTTTATCGAAGAAAAACGAAGAGGAAATCTTAAAAAATTATTCGTTATGGGCTGTTTATCAGAGAGGTATAAGGACAGTCTTAAGGCTGAACTTCCAGAGGTCGACGGTTTCTATGGTGTTTGGGAAATGGCAAGGATCCTTGAAGCGGCAGGAACAAAACTAGACCACCATCTCCTCACAGAACGGGTCTTAACCACTCCTTCCCATTATGCATACCTGAAGATCTCCGAAGGGTGTAACAGAACCTGCGCATTTTGTGCCATTCCCCAAATAAGAGGTACCCAACAATCCGTTCCCGTGGAAGAGCTGCTGAAAGAAAGCAGGGATCTGGTTACCCGGGGTGTGAAGGAATTAATATTGATTGCCCAGGATCTTTCAAATTATGGATTGGATCTCTACCAGCGCCGTGTTTTGCCTGAACTGTTAAAAGAATTGGTTGGCATCCCCGGATTGGAGTGGATCAGGCTTCATTATGCTTATCCGACCAGTTTTCCGGAAGAAGTTATTGATTTGATGGCAAGCGAGGAAAAGATCTGCAATTATTTGGATATACCCATACAGCACATAAACGATGGAATTTTAACGGCCATGGGCAGGGGACACAACAGGAAAAAACTGGAGGAATTACTTCAAAAATTTCGTTCAAGGATACCCGATGTTGCCCTTCGTACCACTGTAATGACTGGATTTCCAGGTGAAACGAAAGAAGATTTCAATGAATTGAAAAGATTTCTTTCAGAATTTAAATTTGACAGACTTGGTGTATTCCCTTATTCTTTTGAGGAGGATACTCCGGCATACCTCCACTATGAGGATACAGTTCCGGATAAAGTAAAATCCGAGCGGGCAGAGGAAGTCATGGCACTTCAGCAGAAGATTTCATTGAATCTTAATCAGATCCGGATAGGGAAATCATTCAAAGTACTGATTGACAGAAAAGAAGAGGTTTTTTTTGTGGGTCGTACACAATATGATTCTCCAGAGGTGGACAATGAAGTGCTTATTCGGGTGAACAAAGATCTCACCATAGGTTCCTTCTACTCTGTAAAAATTACCGGAGCAGAGGAATTTGATCTGTACGGAGTGGTTGAATAAGGGTTGCTATTCCTTTTTTTCCTCTTTAGAATCCTTTCTTTTTGAAATTTTTGCTTCCGGCAATTCCTTCTTAGCTTTCGGCAGGGCTCCTGTTCTCTTCTGAATGGCCACTGTAATTTCTTCCTTTTCCTTATCGAAGTCAACCAGCATGGCATCACCTTCAACCAGGGATGATTTTATGATGGTCTCTGCCATAGGATCTTCCAGGTATTTCTGAATCGCGCGTTTTAAAGGACGGGCCCCGTACTGGATATCATACCCCTTATCCAGCACATAGTCTTTAGCCTCTTCCGAAAGTTTTATTTCGAAGCCAAGAGTTTTCACCCTGTCGTACAGGCCCTTCAGCTCAATATCTATTATCTTGTGAATGTCAGCTCTAGAAAGGGTATTGAATAGCACCACATCATCAATCCTATTGAGGAATTCAGGTGCAAATGCCCTTTTGAGTGCCTTCTGAATAACACCTTTTGCATAATCGTTTGCTGCATTCTGACGAGTTTTGGTGGCAAATCCTACTCCCTGACCAAAATCTTTCAGCTCCCGGGTTCCGATATTGGAGGTCATAATAACAATGGTATTCCTGAAATCTACACGCCTGCCCAGACTATCGGTCAGTTGCCCTTCGTCGAGGACCTGAAGTAAAATATTAAATACATCCGGATGTGCTTTTTCGATCTCGTCAAGCAGAACAACTGCGTACGGCTTCCGGCGAATCTTTTCTGTCAGCTGTCCGCCCTCTTCATACCCTACATATCCCGGGGGTGCACCTACAAGTCTCGATACAGAGAATTTCTCCATATATTCGCTCATATCGATCCTGATCATGTTGTCAATGGATTCGAACAAATACTGTGCAAGCACCTTTGCCATCTGGGTTTTCCCAACACCGGTCGGGCCGAGGAACACAAAAGTACCAATAGGTTTATTCGGATCTTTAAGACCAGCTCTGTTTCTTTGAATGGACTTTACTACTTTGCCTATGGCCTCATCCTGACCGATAACACTGCCCCGGAGCTCATCTGCCATCTTAAGAAGTCTGGTCCCTTCCGCCTGGGCGATTCGCTGGACCGGAACTCCAGTCATCATAGCCACCACTTCAGCCACCTTTTCTTCGTCCACAGTCTCCCTGTTCATGGATAATTCCTTCTCCCATTTCTTTTTCTCGGAATCGAGTCTGTCAAGCAAATCTTTTTCCTTATCTCTGAAACTGGCTGCTTTTTCAAAGTTCTGATTCTTAACAGCCTGTATTTTATCTTTCTTTGTTTGCTCGATTTCGTGCTCGAGTTCAACAATTTGACTAGGAACAACGATATTAGAAATATGGACCCGTGAGCCTGCTTCGTCCAATGCATCTATGGCTTTATCCGGAAGATGTCGATCACTGATATATCGTTGAGTAAGCTTTACGCATGCATTGATGGCATCGTCGGTATATGTGACATTGTGGTGATCTTCGTACCGTTCCTTGATATTCAGAAGAATATCAATGGTTTCTTCAACCGAGGTGGGATCTACCATTACCTTCTGAAATCTTCGCTCAAGGGCTCCGTCTTTTTCGATATGCTGTCTGTATTCATCAAGTGTAGTAGCGCCTATACATTGAATCTCACCCCTTGCAAGGGCAGGTTTCAACATATTTGCAGCATCCAGGGACCCCGTTGCCCCGCCTGCTCCGACTATGGTATGGATTTCATCGATAAAAAGAATAATTGTTGGATTTTTTACCAGTTCATTCAGGATGGCTTTCATGCGCTCCTCAAACTGGCCCCGGTATTTGGTTCCGGCAACTATAGAAGCGAGATCCAGGGTTACCACGCGTTTATCAAATAAAACACGGCTAACTTTTCTCTGAATGATACGGAGAGCCAATCCTTCTGCAATGGCCGATTTACCGACCCCCGGCTCTCCTATAAGAATGGGGTTGTTCTTCTTGCGCCTGCTAAGAATCTGTGCCAGACGTTCTATTTCGGTCTCTCTGCCTACTATCGGATCCAACCGATCCTCTTCAGCTGCTTTGGTAAGGTCTATTCCAAAATTATCCAGTACAGGAGTGTCTGAACTGGACTTCTGAGAAGAACCTGAACTTCCTTTTCCGCTTCCTGATTGTCCGCCTCCGCTGAATGGGCCTTTGGCTTCATCGTCTTCATCTCCGGGAAAATCGGCTCTACTTTCGGGTTGGGAATCAGCTATTTCCTGTTTCACCTTGTTGTATGAAATGCCGTTTTCCACGAGGTACCGGGTTGCATAATTGTTATCATCCTTCAAAATGGCCAGTAACAGGTGGTTTGTATCAATGGTCTTCTCCTTCATAGAACGTGCTTCAAGGTGGGTCAGCTTAAGAATCCTTTCAGAGCTTTTCAGCAATGGTAAACTATCTGGATCAGTAACTGTGGCTGGTTGATCGTTCCGTATGCTTTTTTCAATGGCCATTCTTAAATCGTATAACTCTACTCCGAGGACCACCAGTACATCAATAGCCAGGCCTTCTCCGTCTCTGAGAATTCCGAGGAAAAGATGCTCCACACTTATGTGTGAATTCCCAAGCCTTACAGCCTCTTCCTTGCTGTATCCCAACACATCTTTGATTCTTTGTGAAAACTTTGCATCCATGAATTTAATCTTCCTTCTGTTAGTAAAAAACAAAGTAACTAATAAGGGGTAAATATATCAATAAAACAATTATCTATTGTAAACAGTTCAATGTTAATAAAAGCGTCTTTAAACTGAGGTTATTAGGAGGGAATTACCTATTTTCGTATGTTATTCCAAATGGCTTGCTATTAAGATATAAATTATTGATAATTAACTCGTTACAATTAGATGGCGGAAGGCGAAAAAATACTGAGAATTAACATTGAGGAGGAAATGAAATCTGCCTACATCGATTATTCGATGTCAGTCATAGTTTCCCGTGCATTACCCGATGTGAGAGATGGACTTAAACCAGTTCACAGAAGAGTGCTTTTCGGTATGTCGGAGTTGGGAGTACTCTCAAACAGAGCCCATAAGAAGTCAGCAAGAATAGTAGGAGAGGTGCTCGGAAAGTACCATCCTCACGGTGATTCATCGGTTTATGATGCGATGGTGCGAATGGCCCAGGAATGGTCTCTTCGTTATCCACTGGTCGAAGGGCAGGGAAATTTTGGATCGGTTGATGGAGATAGTCCAGCTGCCATGCGATATACAGAGGCCAGATTGCGAAAGATTGCCGAAGAGACGATGGCCGATTTGGATAAAAATACGGTGGATTTTCAACTTAATTTCGATGATACTCTGGAGGAACCCACGGTGATGCCCACAAGGATTCCCACTTTACTTGTTAACGGGGCTTCAGGGATTGCCGTAGGGATGGCCACCAATATGCCTCCGCATAACCTGAGCGACAGTATTGACTCCATTGTGGCTTACATTGATAACAATGACATAGAAATAAGTGAGCTTGCTGAAATATTAAAGGCTCCGGATTTTCCTACCGGGGGCATCATTTATGGATACAATGGTGTGAAGGAAGCTTTTGAGACCGGAAGAGGAAAAATCGTGGTCCGGGCAAAGAGTGATATTGAAGTCACCGACTCAGGAAGGGAGAAAATCGTCATTACGGAGATCCCTTACCTGGTGAACAAAGCCGAGCTGATCAGGAAAACGGCTGACCTAATCAATGATAAGAAGATAGAAGGAATTTCCTATATCAACGATGAATCTGACCGGCAGGGAATGCGCATTATTATTATCTGCAAAAAGGACGCCAGTGCCCATGTTGTTCTAAATAATCTATTGAAGTATACTCAGCTACAAACATCATTCAATGTAAATAACATTGCACTTGTTAAGGGAAGGCCGAAAACTCTTAATCTGAAACAGATCATCACACACTTTGTTAACCACAGGCATGATGTCGTTGTCAGGCGGACCCGGTACGAGCTGGACCAGGCGGAAAAGAGAGCACATATTTTAGAGGGATTATTAAAGGCACTGGATCACATCGACGAGGTGATCGCCCTGATAAGGGGGTCCAGAACGCCCGAGGAGGCCAAAGAAGGGCTTATGGAGAAGTTTGGATTTACCGAAATCCAGACCCGGGCTATCCTTGATATGAGATTGCAACGACTGGTGGGCCTGGAACGCGAAAAACTTCGGGCAGAATATGAAGAACTCATGAAGATGATCGAGTATTATAAGAAAATACTTTCCGACGAAGGTCTTAGAATGCAGATCATCAAAGATGAATTGTTGGAGATTAAAGAGAAATATGGAGATGAGCGCAGGACAGAAATGGTGCCGGATGAGGGTGAGTTCGATCCGGAAGATTTCTATGCCGACGAGGACATGGTCATTACCATTTCAAAATTGGGATATATTAAACGCACACCGCTGAATGATTTTCGCACACAGAACCGGGGAGGTGTAGGTGCAAAAGGAAGCATTACCCGGGACGAAGATTTTATGGTGGATATGTTTGTAGCAAGCATGCACAATACCATTCTATTCTTTACAGAAAATGGTAAATGTTTCTGGCTCAAGGTGTATCGGATTCCGGAGGGAGTAAGAGCAAGCAAGGGAAGAGCTATTCAGAACCTGATCAATATTGAAAAGGAGGATACAATTAAGACGTTCCTGAATGTGAAGGACCTAAAGGACGAGGAGTATATAAACAACAATTACATCGTCCTGTCCACAAAGAAAGGAGTGATTAAAAAGACACGGCTCGAAGCTTACTCAAGGCCCAGGCAGAACGGCATTAATGCAATCATAGTCAGGGAAGGGGATATGTTACTTGACGCGAGACTTACCGATGGTGAAATGGAAGTGATGCTTGCTGTACGCACGGGCAAAGCTATCCGGTTTCCTGAAAATACAGTACGGGCTGTTGGCCGTACTGCTTCCGGTGTGAAAGGGATTACCCTTGGAAGTGAGAAAGATGAAGTTGTCGGAATGATCACCGCTAAGAAAGGGGAGAAGGATATTCTGGTAATTTCCGAAAATGGATTTGGGAAACGATCGAACCTGGATGACTATCGCATCACCAACCGGGGTGGGAAAGGAGTAAAAACCATTAATATTACAGAAAAGACAGGCAATTTGATTGCCATGAAAGCCGTAACTGACGATTATGACTTGATGATTATTACCGAAAATGGTATTGCCATCAGGCTGGCTGTGAGAGGTGTGCGGGTTATGGGACGCAACACACAGGGTGTCAAGTTGATAAATCTTAGGGAAGGGGATCAGATTGCTGCAGCAACGCAGGTCCCTGCCAATGCGGAAAACGGAGAAAATTCCTCTGAGGAGGGGCCGGGGGATATTGTAAATCAGTAATTAGTTCTGGCATCTTATTTGAAGGTTATAACTAAAGTTTATATTTTTGTTACGAATAAATTCACAATCAAAATGAAAAAGATAGCAACGCTGGTCTTAATTGCCACTGCCATCATCAGCCTGCATGCACAGGACGGTACTACCGTTGTTCTGCTCAATTATAAAACGGTGCAAAAAAAGGTTGAGAAAAGCAATGCTGAGATTCAAGACCCAAAGAAGAATATCAAAGCTTCCACCTGGGAGAAGCGTGGAGAATTGTTCCAGGATGTGTTTATGCTCGGATTGGAACAACTTCAGGAGGGGATGGCTCCCACCACTGTAGTTTTATTCTACAGGGATCCGTTAAGTATCGATTCTGAAACTGTGGATGGTGTCCTGCATGAGACCTATAATTACGAACACATGACCTATACGTTTGTCAACGGTGCGCTCCAGGACTGGAAAAGGAAAGATCCGCTTCACGAGGACCCATTAAGGGTGGCCCTGGATTCTTATATGAAGGCGCTTGAACTGGACGCGAAAGGCAAACTAACGGAACAGGTTAAAGAAAACTTGGTCGAGCTTAAGAATCAGTTGAAGAGAGATGGCGTAAACTACTATTATTCAGATAATTACGATATAGCATTAAACTCATTCGAAAATGTATTGGAGGTCAATAGTCTGGATCTTTTCGCTGGGGAGTTCGACACCGTCATGGTTCAGTATGCTGGTATTATATCACGTGAAATAGCAGGAAAGACGAAGAGTGATGATCTTTATCAAAAAGCAATTGCGTACTATAAGCAACTTGCCGAAGCCGGTTTTGGAGGACCCAATACCTACCTCCAGATTAAAATGGATTACATGGCCTTGGGTGATACCTTAAGTGCAATTGAAATACTGAAGGAGGCGTACGAAAAATACCCTGATACAATTAACGTAATTGCTAATATAGCAGACACTTACATTCAGGCTAAGCGCTATGATGAAGGAATTGAGTTTATGGACAAAGTACTTGCGAATAATTCCAATCTTGCCGAGGCTTACTATTGGAATGGCCGTCTTCTAATCAATAAGGAAGAGGTGGAGTTTATTGACAAAGCCATCGAATCTTATAAGCGAGCCGGAGAACTTGATCCGACAATTTACTATGTGTGGTATGATATGGGTTACATCTATTATCTACAGGGAGCCGATTTCTATGAGAGGTCTAATACGGAGGAACATGAACCCACCAGGGCTAAATTATTGGAGCTGGGAAAAGAAAAATATGCGGAGGCCATACCAGTACTTGAAAAGGCATATGAACTTAATGATATGAATGAAAGCGTTAAGTTTGAAACCCTGGATCTTCTCCAGAGAATCTATTACAAAGAGCAGATGATGGATCAGTACGAGCGTGTCAAAGGCATAAAAGCGAGTCTGTAGGGAGGTTATCCGTTAATAGTTATTGGATATGGTATTAGTTAGTTCTTAGGGAGATTAACCGCTAAAAGATATGAAGGGGAGGTAATGATTTATTATCTCCCTTACTTAATCTTTTATCTATTTAACATAATATTAATTATAGGACAATCCAAGCAAATTGCGCTCAAATCCTCTGATAAACATAAAATCAGATATAGGAGCTTTTCCAGGCCCTATATCGGTAGCCGCCCACATGCTGGCCCAAACAGCCACCGGCTGTTTGTCCTATGTTAAAAGGATTTGCGGCCTCCACCAGGTTAACCAGCTTTGGTTGGATCCGTCCTCACCTGTAATCCTGGTCCTATAATTCCATATTATGTCTGC
>CAZCQL010000021.1:58835-64198 GCA_964500835.1 uncultured Bacteroides sp. | reverse complement strand
TATTTCTTCGAGGTCTGGCACTGGTGGCTATATTACCCTAAAATTAGGAAAATTGTATAGTAAAAACTGGAATAGGGATGCATTTTGTGGAGATAGAGGCTTGGGGGGATCTGTTATTGATTCATGTTATCGAGTGGATTCCTGATCTTTCGCAATTCATTTGAAGCAACACGTGTATAGAGTTCAGTGGATTTTGTACTTGCATGGCCCAATAATTCCTGGATATACCTCAAATTAATTCCCTGTTCAAGCAAATGGGTTGCAAAACTGTGGCGGAGGCTGTGCGGAGTTACATATTTATTTATATTGGCTTTCCTAACTGCTGACTGGAAGATCTTCTCAATGCTTGTCGCGCTGTAAGGTCTTCCGTTAAGCCCTTCAAAGAGCCATTTATGGGGTTTGTATTTAATGTAATATTCTCTCAGGTGTAATAAGAGTTTTTCAGACAAACACGTATAACGGTCTTTTTTGCCTTTGGCGGCAACTACCTTGATTAACATCCGTTGAGAGTCTATATCGGTTATTTTCAAATTGATTAATTCACTTCTCCTGAGCCCGCCTGAGTAGATGGTCATCAGTATGCATTTGTGTTTCAGGTTGCTTGCTTTTTGGAACAGGTGATCAACCTCATCAAGGCTCAAAATATTTGGCAGTTTTTTTCCTTATTTGGCCTGTTTACATGGTAATATTCACGCTTCCTCCCCAGCACTTTTTCATAATAAAATTTGATTGCGTTGATGCGTTGATTTTGCTGGCTCGAGGAGATTGCTTTGGTTTTTATCAGTTGCAAAATGTAACTGTTAATCTGTGGACAGGTAATTGATTTCAACCCTTGTTTTCTGAAATATAACATGTACTGCCTGAAGTAATTTGTATACGATTTTATTGTAGATTCACTATATCTTCTCCTCACAAGTAATTCCCTATAACCTTCAGGTAGGTGATCTTGGGGTTTTCCGGGTGATTGTAATGTTGTCATTGAGTTCCTTTATTGTTTATTCACTAGTAAATAATTCAGTTTCTGACATTAATGTGTTTAGCAGCCCTTATATAGCATGGTGAGGTCAGAAAGCTTAAAAAAGCTGATCCCCATTTTGACTTAGTCACTGTCAGCGGACCAATTTATATTTCTTACAAATATCAATTATCTTTACATTTTCAAACTTTGCATATAGATGAGTGAGAATAGGGAACAGGTTTTTGAAAATGAGGAATTCCAGGTGCTGTTGAGAAAGTATGAGGATATGAGGAGTGGTGCCCAATCCATCTTTTTTGATGTGGAGGAATTCGAGCAGATCATTGATTACTACCTGGATGATTTTCAGTATGACGAGGCCAAGGAGGCAGCCCAATTGGGAAAAAGACAACATCCTGCTTCAGTTGAGATCAATTACAAGTTTGTCCATATATACATCGAACAGGGGCATCCAAAAAAAGCGCTTGCATTACTGGATGAGATTCCTGTCTGGGAAGAGAGTAATCCTGAACGGTTTTTTCTTAAAGGCACAGCCCTGTGCCTGCTTAATCGACTCAAAGAAGCAGAGTCCCAATTTGATCACGGTCTTGAAATATCCAGCGAAGACACATTTGATGTGTTGGTGAATATTTCAATTGCTTTCGAGAACATTCGCCACTTTGAACTTGCCGTCAAGTACCTGATCCAAGCCTATCGTCAGCAAAAGGAAAACTTGTCTGTCTTATATGACCTGGGGTATTTCTATGACCGTTTGCACCGTTTTGACGAAAGTCTGAAGTATTATCAGCAATATTTGGACCTGGATCCCTATTCCGACAACGTCTGGTACAATATTGGCATTGTTTATCATAAGCTGGAAGAATTTGAAAAAGCGGTGGAAGCGTATGATTTTTCCATAATAATAAATCCGGACTATGCCTCAGCTTATTTCAATAAAGCAAGCGTTTGGGTGAATGCCGAGAAATATGATAAGGCCATCGATGCGTACAAGGAATATCTTGAGGAAGACCCTGAAAGTACTCAGGCTTACTGTTACATGGGTGATTGTTATGAACAGATGAATCAGTTGGATGATGCACTGTCCTCTTTCCAGAAAGTAATTGAATTGGATAACACCGATCCGGAAGGTTGGTTCGGTGCGGGGATGATTTATCATCACATGGGCAATTATAACGAAGCCATTACCTACATTCTGAAAGCCATTGAATTCGATAGCAATAACCTTGATTACTGGATCAATCTGGGGTATGCCAATGAAGATGGAGGGTTAATTGAAGAGGCAATTAAATGCTATGGGTATGTAACCAGATCCGATTCGAATGATCTGGACGGTTGGTTGGCATTAACTGGTTTATTGATGAAAGAAGGAGATTATGAAAATGCCTTGGGTTTTCTCCGAGAGGCATTCGTACATCATCCCCGGGAAGCCGGGGTAAAGATCAAAATGGCTGTCTGTCACCTGAAACTTAATGAGAAGGACCTGGCGATAACTTTCCTGAAAGAAGCACTCGATAAAAGCAGCTCATTGATTTCTGAGTTTGACTATTATTATCCCTCAGGATCCCGCAGCGATGAAATTGAAAGCATCATTCAATTGTATAATTAATACTTTTCCACATGAATTTTATGATCAACCACATTCCAGAGAGGACATCAGGAGAACGAGATTTTGGCCTTACCATGATGATGGATAAAGGATTGAGTTTGAAAGAGGCGGAAAATTATATTGAATCCAGCGCACCGTATACCGACCTTGTCAAGTTTGGGTTCGGGACTGCCCTGATTACCAGGGATCTGAAGGAAAAAGTTGGGCTGTACAAGTCAGCAGGATTGAAGCCTTATTTTGGGGGAACGCTTTTTGAAATGTTTTTTGTTCGTGGGCAGTTCGATGACTACAGGCGTTTTGTGGAAGAATCCGGGCTCGAGGTTGTGGAGGTATCAGATGGTACAGTAAAGATGAGCCACGATGAGAAACTTGAGTGTATTCGGACGATGGCAAATGATTTCCAGGTTCTTTCCGAGATAGGTAGCAAGGTGAAAGGAGTGGAGCTATCGAATGAATTATGGGTGTCAAATATGAAAACCGAGCTAAAATCGGGAGCATGGAAAGTAATTGCAGAGGCAAGGGAAAGCGGGACCATCGGAATATACGACTCTGAGGGGAAGGCCAATAGAGAATTGATCGATGATATTATGAAAGAGATATCGGTAAATGATGTTTTGTGGGAAGCGCCAATTAAGTCTCAACAGACCATGTTTATAAAATTGCTCGGTGCAAACGTTAATCTCGGTAACATTGCTCCAAACGAGGTCGTATCGTTGGAAGCATTGAGGTGTGGAATGCGTGGAGATACATTTTTCGACGTTCTGCCGGAAAAGTTTCAATCCAGAAAACAACAATAAGTTGAAGCGCAAATCAAGGAAGTTCCTGCTGTTGGTGCTTCGAGGAATAGGTATGGGAGCCGCTGATGTTGTTCCGGGTGTATCGGGTGGGACTATCGCTTTTATTACAGGGATTTATGAGGAACTGGTGAACTCCATAAAAAGAATAAATCTTGAAGCTGCTAAATTGCTCGTCACGGGTCACTTTACATCATTTTGGAATCAAATCAATGGCAATTTTCTCATTGCAGTGTTTTCAGGAGTATTTGTTTCTGTTCTTTCACTTGCCAAGGGATTGGAATATTTATTGGAGCATCAGCCCATACTTATTTGGTCCTTTTTCTTTGGGTTGATCATAGCTTCATCATACGCGGTATCCAGGAAAATCAAAAAGTGGGAATATCCAAAAATTGTAGCCTTGGTGGGAGGAATAGGGATTGCCTTTTCTATAACGAGTATCACGCCAACCACAACAACAGATGCATTCTGGTTTATCATTTTTGCAGGGGCCCTGGCCAGTTGTGCTATGATACTTCCTGGAATTTCCGGGAGTTTTATTCTTCTGCTCCTTGGAAAATACACCTTTGCCCTGCACGCAGTCAACGAGCGTATCATTGTCGACATTCTATTGTTAGGTTCCGGTGCTTTGGTGGGCATTGTGCTATTTGCAAACCTGCTCTCCTGGCTCCTGAGAAAATATCATGACAGGACCATTGCCGTACTTGTTGGCTTTATGATAGGTTCCCTGAATAAGATATGGCCATGGAAGAAAACTCTTGAAACTATCATGGTGGACGGGAAAGTCAAACCTCTGGTAGAGAGAAATATACTTCCTTCGCCAGCCATTTCAGATGATCAATTTCTGATGGCCCTCGTCATGATATCTGCTGGTATCGCACTCATTCTGTTCATCGAATTAATCCTTGTTAAAAAACCTCTCAAAAACTCGTAAACTTAACTTTCGAACTTTTATACTTTTACTTTTCTTATACTTTTATACGAATCAATTGCAAACCTTCGGACTTATAGGATTCCCGCTTGGGCACAGTTTTTCAGTCCCATATTTTTCTGACAAATTTTCGAAAGAGGGGATAGATGCAGTTTATAAGAATTTCCCACTCGAAAATATGACCGAATTTGAAACCCTCATAAAGAATAATCCTGGGCTAATAGGACTCAATGTCACCGTCCCCTATAAACAAAAGGTCATCCCATACCTGGATGCATTAAGTAAAATATCCCGTACAATACAGGCTGTTAACACCATCAACTTCTGTTGGAGAGATGGCCGGCTTGCACTTATCGGGCATAATTCAGATGTTCCTGGATTTGAGCGATCGATAAAGGAACATTTGAAAGAGCATCATTCTAGTGCCCTTGTATTAGGCACCGGGGGGGCTTCGAAAGCTATAACCTATGTACTTGATAAAATTGGGATCGAGTATCAGTTGGTGAGCAGAACTGAAGGAAAGGAGCGAATTACCTATGGTAACCTCGAAAGCGATATGGTGAAAAAGAGTTCACTTATTATCAATACGACTCCCTTGGGGATGCATCCCGATAGAGAGACATATCCTAAGATTCCGTACGATGCCATTACGTCTGACCATCTACTGTTTGATCTGGTGTACAATCCTGAAAAGACCCAATTTCTGTCAAAAGGAGAAGAGCAGGGAGCTGCCATTGTCAACGGGTACAAAATGCTTGTCTACCAGGCAGAAGAATCTTGGAAGATTTGGAACAAACTCTGATCTGAATTGGGAAATACATTAATCTGAATTGGGAAATACGCTGATTAAAGAGTTTTCAATCTCTTCGTACCACCTTAACCCCAGGGGTCAGGCCAGGCTTACCTCGATGGCTGATTTTTTTCAGGAGATGGCAAAGAAATCTTCCGAACGTGCTTAGTCCTGCAATAAACCTGGTTGTACCCAATATCCATTAGAAGTCGTACCCAATATCCATTAGAAGTCGTACCCAATATCCATTAGAAGTCGTACCCAAT
>CAZCQL010000021.1:52060-58735 GCA_964500835.1 uncultured Bacteroides sp. | reverse complement strand
ATATCCATTAGAAGTCGTACCCAATATCCACTAGAAAGAGACCTTTTGCCGGTACTGACTGACCTGCTTGGCCACGATCCCTGGCTTTAATAATCCTTAAGAAATCATTTCTGTCCGATTTGCCCAGACCAACATCCAGGAGTGTCCCCACAAGCGACCGCACCATGTTCCGAAGAAATCGATCCGCCTTAATTTCAAACAGATAACCTTCATCGACTGATTTCCATTCTGCACACATCACGGTGCAATTATTGGTTTTGACATCGGTGTGCAGTTTGCTAAAGCTTGTAAAATCGGTGGTTTCTTTGATAATTTCGCAGCAACTATTTATTTCGTTCGTGTCAAGCTTCCTATGGACGAAATAACTGTAACTCCTTTTAAAGAGTGGTTTTATTCTCGAAATGTGATAGTGATAAGTCCGGAATGTGGCAGAAAAACGGGCATGAGCCTCTTCATGAACTTCCTGAATTTTATAGATAACAATATCAGGAGGTAAGAATCGATTTAGTTTATAAATGAATTGTTCAGTATCGCAGATTCCCGAAACAGAAGTGTCAAAATGGGCAACAAAAAATGAAGCGTGAACGCCCGTATCGGTACGTCCGGCACCTGTTACAGCTACATCCTCTCTTACCATGGTTGTAAGTGCATGCTCCATGACCTGCTGTACTGTTTTCCCATTGGGTTGAGCCTGCCAGCCAGTGTAGCCGGTACCATCATAAGCCATATGGATAAAATACCTCGGCATAATAAACCATCAATTGGGCGAAATTACCTTTTTCTTAACATTTTTTAACCCAAAACCTCTTTCTATTGCTCTTTTTCAAGGCTATTTTTGACCTCCCTTTGATTGAAATAAATTAACGAGAAGATTTTAAATAAATATAAAGCATATGAATCAGGACGTAAACATCAAAGAACTCAATGAAAGAATAAAAAAGCAGAGTGAGTTTGTCGATCTGATCACCCTGGAGATCCAGAAGGTAATCGTTGGGCAGAAAAATCTGGTAGAGCGACTTCTTATTGGATTGTTATCCGACGGGCATATTTTATTGGAAGGTGTACCTGGTTTGGCCAAGACCCTGGCTATAACCACCCTGTCCCAGACTATTGATGCAAGTTTCAGTAGGATACAGTTTACTCCTGATCTGTTACCGGCCGACCTGTTAGGAACCATGATTTACAGCCAGAAAAAGGAAGAGTTCATTGTGAAAAAGGGACCAATATTCGGTAACCTAATTCTTGCAGATGAAATCAATCGTTCTCCAGCGAAGGTTCAGAGTGCATTGTTGGAAGCAATGCAGGAGAAGCAAGTTACCATAGGGGCAGAAACATATAATCTCGAACGCCCGTTTCTTGTTTTGGCCACACAGAATCCGATTGAGCAGGAGGGGACATATCCTTTACCGGAAGCTCAGGTGGATCGGTTCATGTTGAAAGTTGTGGTAACTTATCCCAGCCGGGAGGAAGAGAAGCTTATCGTTAGGGAAAACCTTTCCAAAGAATTCCCGAAGGCTAATCGAATACTGAATCCCGCAGATATCCTTGCTGCCCGAGAAGTGGTAAAGGAAGTCTACCTCGATGAAAAGATTGAGAATTATATTCTCGATATTGTTTTTGCCACAAGAAATCCAGAGCAGGCAGGATTGGCACAATTTGTGCCACTCATTCATTATGGAGGATCACCCCGTGCCAGCATAAACCTGGCCAGAGCAGCAAAAGCATTTGCATTTATCAAACGCAGAGGCTACGTAGTTCCAGAAGATGTACGGGCCATATGCCACGATGTAATGCGTCACCGCATCGGGTTAACCTATGAAGCAGAAGCCGAAAACATAACAACCGAGAACATAATTTCAGAAATATTGAATAATGTGGAGGTACCTTAGGCTCAACTCTTAATGAATGTTTTAGGAAACCGAATTACTATGAGATTACGACAGATCATCCCTTGCTTATTACTCTCTTCCTGCATGGGTCTGAGTGCACAATCGATGATCGGACTTACCAAGTTGGAGGTGCGTGAGAAAGTCAGAAATGAACATAAGGGGTTTAGGCGGGACAATACTGTCACAAAGCAGCATTTTAATTATTTGAAGTATGTAAATGCCATGAGGACCAAAACCTGGATTCTCTATTTTACAGACGAAGATATCTGTAAAACCTCCAAATTGGTCTGTGACTACTCTGATTATGGTGATGTAATAGAAGACCTGAGCTCATCATATAGGAAAATGGGAGATTCGTACTGGGAATATGTTCAAAATGAAGATACCATGCAGATCCACTTAACAAAACAGGAATGGTATTTTACATTACGTGAAACAAGGAAAGAGTAGCAGAATCAGACATTGTTGAAGACAACGCAGTGGAAACTAAGGAACTCCTAAAGAAAGTAAGGAAAATTGAGATCAAGACCCGGGGCCTGACCCGGCAGATCTTTGCAGGTGAATATCACAGCGCATACAAAGGACGGGGTATGACCTTTTCAGAGGTTAGAGAATACCAGTATGGAGACGATATTAGAAGCATCGACTGGAACGTAACAGCTCGGTTCAACCACCCCTATGTGAAAGTTTTTGAAGAAGAGCGTGAACTAACAGTTATGTTATTGATTGATCTTAGTGGTTCAGGGGACTTCGGGACCCAGGAGCATCTGAAACGCAACCTGATTACCGAAATTGCTGCCGTGCTTTCGTTCTCCGCAATAGAAAATAACGATAAGATTGGCGTAATTATGTTTAGCGACCAAATTGAAAAGTTTATTCCGCCTCAAAAGGGACGCAAGCATATTTTGCGAATTATTAGGGAATTATTGGAATTTCAGCCTCAGAGTACCGGCACAGACATCTCTGAGAGCTTACGATTCCTCACTAATGCCATAAAGAAAAGATGTACGGCTTTCCTGATCTCTGACTTTCGGGATAAAGGATATTCGAAATCACTGCAGGTAGCCAACAATAAACATGATGTAGCAGCCCTGCATATATATGACCGTCGGGAAACATCTCTTCCTTCAATAGGATTAATAAGGGTGTTGGATGCGGAAACAGGAAAGGAAAGATGGATGGATACATCCAAAAGGAAGGTTCGTGACAGCTATGCCATGAAATGGGAAAGCCATGTGGAGATGATGAAGGAGATTTTCACCCGGGCAGGAGTTGATCATACGTCACTCCAGACCGGGAAGGATTATGTGAAACCACTTATGAGGTTATTCAAGCTAAGATAACATGCAGACCCGCTACATTGCATTTGTATCATTTTTCCTTTACCTGCTGTCTCCAACTGTCAGCGCACAACTGATTAGTGTGAAATCTATGTTCGAAAGGGATTCGATGATGATTGGTGATCAGGTTACCTTTACCCTCCATGTGGAAGCAGCTGAAAATGTGAATTTTAAACTACCCGAATTAAAGGATACCCTCAGCAGGAATATCGAAGTGCTATTCCCCATTTCTTCCGATACAACAGTAATGGACCACACGAGGGTAGTCGATCAGAAATACATGATTACAAGTTTTGAATCAGGGATTCAACTAGTCCCGGCTCAACCGGTTGTTTATGAGGCTGGTGAGATTAATGATACGGCCTTAAGCATGCCATTAATGATCCAGGTCTTTGAGCCTGTCGTGGACACCACCCAACAAATTAGACCCATCAAACCACCCATGAATACTCCACTTTCTTTCAGGGAGGTATTGCCATGGATTGGGGTGGGAGTTTTAGGATTATTGCTGATTGCTTCCATCGTGGTATTAATCAGAAGGTACCGACGGCGAAAAAAATATCCTATATTATATTCTCAGAAACCGCAGGAGCCTGCTCATGTGATTGCTTTCAGGGAACTTGACAGGTTAAAGGAGGAGAAAGTCTGGGAAAAAGGATTTATCAAACTTTATTATTCGAGGCTCACTGAGATCACACGACACTATATTGAAAGGCGGTTTGAAATACCGGCAATGGAAAGCACCACCGACGAAATCCTATTTTCGTTCCACCGGTCAAACGCAGAAGATGTTCTTTTAGATGAAATGCTGAAGGAATTATTAGAATTGGCTGATCTGGTGAAGTTTGCAAAAGAAGATCCGCTCCCGGTTGATAACCAGACTAATCTGAACAACGCTTACCTGTTTGTGCAAAAAACCTATCCCACGTTCTACAAAGAAGATCCGGAAAAAAAAGTAGGGAATGAGTAATATAGAATTCGCATATCCGGCATTTTTCTATGCCATGGCTGTTTTGCCATTGATGGGAGTTTGGTATGTCTGGCGAGGAAGACGCAGTACTGCAGCCTTGAAATTATCCGGCTTTGAAAATATTGACGAGCGAATCGGCTCTTCCAGGATTTGGTTAAGGCATCTGTTGTTTATATTAAGGATAACTACCGTAGGTCTTCTTATTATTGTATTGGCTCGTCCTCAATCTTCCAATAGCTGGGAACAGGTCACTTCGGAAGGAATTGATATTGTCATGTGCATGGATGTATCGGGGAGCATGCGTGCAATGGATTTTAAACCTAACAGGCTTGAGGCTTCAAAAAATGTGGGGATTGAATTTGTAAACGCAAGGCAGGACGACCGGTTCGGGCTGGTCGTATTTGCCGGTGAAAGCTTTACCCAATGCCCGATGACTACTGACAGGGCCGTGGTGATAAATTTTTTGAACGAGATCGACTTTGGTGTGATTGAAGATGGAACCGCCATCGGTATGGGGCTGGCTACCGCAGTTAACCGCATTAAGGAGAGCAAGGCAAAAAGCAAGGTGATCATCTTGCTGACAGATGGGGTGAATAACAAGGGTGACATTGGTCCCGTTACGGCAGCAGAAATTGCAGTCAGTTATGGCATAAGGGTATATACTATTGGAGTTGGCTCTCAGGGAAATGCACCCTATCCTGTCCAGGATATGTTTGGCAGAATGGTTACCAGGAACGTGCCGGTGGAGATTGATGAAAAGGTACTTAAGAAGATTGCCGAGACTACCGACGGGACTTATTTCCGAGCTACGAACAACAATAAGTTGAGAGAAATTTATCAGCAGATCGACCAGATGGAGAAAACCCGCATGGATGTGAAGCAGTTCAACAAAAAAAAGGAGGAGTATTTTCCATTTCTATTGACAGCTATGTTGCTGTTAATCATAGAATTGTCGCTAAGATACACCGTATTTAGAACCATTCCCTAGAGATGATAAATTTTGCACATAAAGATATTCTTTGGTTTCTCCTGGCCGCGTTATTTTTGGTGTTCGGATACCTGCTCTATGTAAGATATAGAAATCGCTCATTTGCAATGATAGGTGATAGCTGGCTTATGAATACTCTTATGCCTGATGCGTCGAGCTCAGCCCATCATTGGAAATTCATTCTTTTGCTTTTTGGAACAGTATTTTTAATCATTGCGGCTTCCGGTCCAAGGATTGGGACTAAGCTTGAGGAAGTTGAACAAAAGGGGCGAGAGATAATCATCGCATTGGATGTTTCCAACAGCATGCTTGCAGAAGACATCAAACCATCCCGCCTGGAAAGATCCAAACAGATGATTAACCGGATGGTAGATAGAATGTCGAACGATAAGATTGGATTGATCGTCTTCGCCGGGGATGCCTACACTCAAATTCCAATCACCGATGATTACCCAAGTGTGAAAATGTTTCTTGCCGGTGCAGGTCCGGATATTGTATCAAAGCAGGGTACAGCGATTGGTTCGGCCATAGAACTTGCTGTCAAGTCATTTTCCTCCTTAACGAAAGATTCTTCACCTGGTGAATCAGTTCCCAGTCAGGCAATCGTGGTGATTACCGATGGAGAGAATCATGAGGATGACGCAGTGGGTGAGGCAAAAAAAGCATGGGAAGCAGGGATCAGGGTTTATGCCGTAGGACTTGGCGATCCCAACGGGGTACCTCTTCCGGTTCGTCCCGGCAGCATTTCAACACGTCGTGACAATGATGGTCAGGTTGTGGTGAGTAAACTAAATGAAAAGCTACTTATTGAAGTGGCCCGGGAAGGAAACGGGGCCTATATAGCCGGTGATCGGGTCAATAACCTGATTGATGAATTGGAGCAATTGCAGAAAACGGATTTGAAATCCAGGGTTTTTGCCGAATTTGCAGAAAGGTTTCAGTATTTCACAGGATTTGCCTTGCTCTTCCTCTTGATCGAATTTTTTATTCGATCACGCAAGAATCCATTTTTGAAACGTTTAAATATATTCAAAACGAAAATATGAAACGGTTAGGAAGCATATCACTACTAATTATTGTTTCCCTTACAGCTCTTGCACAGAATGAACGAAAAATTATTCGCCAGGGTGTAAAAGCATATCAGGAGGGAGATTACAGCGATGCAGAGGTTCAATTCAGGAAGGCCAGCGATATCAACCATGAATCCTATGAAGCTGAATTTAATACAGGTTCTGCTTTATACAAACAGGAAAAATACGAGGAAACTGTAAAGCAATTTGAACCTTTGGTAAAGAATAGTTCAAATCCTGAAGCTCTTGCCCATGTCTGGCACAATATTGGGAACAGCCTTTTGGAAGGGAAACAATATGAACAAAGTATTGAGGCTTATAAGAATAGCCTGCGGTTAAATCCTGGCGATACGGATACAAAATATAATCTGGCATATGCGAAAATGAAACTTCAGGACCAGCAACAAAAGGAGCAAAA
>CAZCQL010000021.1:0-51960 GCA_964500835.1 uncultured Bacteroides sp. | reverse complement strand
AAACAGGAGCAGGACAAACAGGAGCAGAAACGGGATCAGGATCAAAAAGAGCAAAATCCTCAGGATCAGGAGAACGCTCAACCCAAACCACAGGAAATCTCTATGGAAGACGCTGAAAGAATGCTCAATGCGATACAGCAACAGGAAAAAGATGTTAAGGATAAGGTGGATAAGGAGAAAGCGGCTGTGGCGAAGGTAAAAACAAAAAAGGATTGGTAATTTCAAGACATGAATTCTAAGATACTGACAACAGTTCCATTACTCTTGCTTTTTGGCACTCTGCTCAATGGGCAAGATTTGACTTTTACAGCGAAAGCGCCCTCTGCTGTAAAGGTTGGTGAGCAGTTTCAGTATGTGATTGAAGGATCTGAAAGGGGGGAAGTATTCCTTGCTTCCATGCCTGATTTCCAACTATTGGCAGGTCCGTTTTCATCCTATTCCTCCCACTCTCAATGGATCAACGGGAAAATGTCCATGAAAACCGTGGTCACTTATACGCATGTATTCAGAGCAAGCAAGCAAGGAATCTTTACCATTGAACCCGCTACCGTTCGTGTAGGCAGGAAAGAATATAAAACAAATAAGTTGGAGATCGAGGTAAACCCGGGTGGTTCACAGGCGCCAGCTCCGGGATCAAATCAATCACCTTCCGCGGGAGGAACAGGTGGGGCTGGAACGGGGAGCACGGGTGGTACGGGTGGTACGGGTGGAAATGAACATGTAACCGCCACAGAGGACAATCCCGTCTTTCTGCGGGTGATACCGTCCAGAAGAGAGGTTTTCGTAGGTGAACAGTTTGTCTCAGGATTGAAAGTGTACACCAGGGTCAATACGCGCCCAGCGTCTACTGCAAAAGATATCCCTTATGAAGGTTTTTATAAGAAGTCACTGGATCCGGATGCGAACGCCGAGCAACAAATGATTAATAATCAGCAATACATTACACAGGTCATTCAGCGACACATACTGATTCCGCAGAAGTCTGGTGAACTGGTTATTGAGCCCTACGAATCGGAATGGATGGTTCAGCAACGGGTTCAACGGAAAAGCAGCAATAATATCTTTGACAATTTCTTTGACGATCCATTTTTTAACGGGTACCAGGATGTCCCCGTAAAATTGGCGACAAGGCCAGTTACGATCAAAGTCAAACCTCTTCCTGCGGGAGCGCCGGCTGGTTTCACCGGTGGGGTAGGTGATTTTACCATGAAAGCCAGTCTTTCTGCCGAGGAAATAGAAGTGAATGAGGCATTAAGCCTGAAGATAACGATCAGGGGAACGGGCAATCTTCCGTTATTGGGTAAACCTGAGGTTAATCTTCCTCCCGACCACGATCTTTATGATGTGACAAGATCAATGAATACAAGTACGTCGGGTAATCGGATCAGTGGCTCGGTCACTTTTGAGTATCCAATCGTTGCAAGACATGCAGGTAGATTCAGAATCGCACCCATAAAATATTCATGGTTCAATGCTGCGCTGAAAGAGTACCGTTCGGTTACTACCGAAGAGTTCTCCTTCACAGTATTGAAAGGAGATTCAGAAGACGAACCTATCGCAGCCTATGTTCCGGGTGTGATGCAGGAGAGCGTAGAGGATATAGGCACGGATATAAGAGACATCAGCAGGGAACCGCAGTTATTTACCCCACTTGCCAGTACGCTAATGGCAAGAAAATGGTACCGGTTGTTATATCCTTTGACTCTTCTCCTTGGACTCTTCATTGCACTTGCGATTAAGGTTGTAACTAGAAGAAATGCCGATTATATACTTGTCAGAAACAGACAGGCAAACAAGTCCGCCCAAACCAGATTAAAAAGTGCCGATCGTTTCAGAAAAGCCAATGATCAGGACAGGTTTTATGAGGAGGTAGGAAAGGCTATCTGGGGATATATGTCTGACAAACTTACTATTGAAACATCCTCACTCTCAAGGGATGTAATTCTTGAACACATGGGAGATCGCGGAATTAAGGAGGAGATGAAAACTGAATTTCTCCGGATCCTCGATGATAGTGAGGTTTCAAGGTTTGCACCTTCATCCGGGAAAAGAGATATCAATCAATTGTATAGCGAGGCCGTGAACCTAATCAGAAATCTGGAAAACAGTCTGTAATGAAGAAAGTCTTTGTGATCCTATATGTCTTAATGATTTTTTCGGAAGCTACTTCAGCAACGGATACCTCCTTTCAGAAGGCTAATGGACTTTACCAGGACGGTAACTATGAGCTGGCCCTAAATGCTTATCAGGAGGTTATAGATGGCGGTTTTGAGTCATCTGACCTCTATTATAATATGGGCAATGCTGCATACAGGTCCAATAGCATTGGTCTTGCAATTCTATATTATGAAAAAGCACTTAAACTGAATCCCTCCCATGATGATGCCCGGCACAACCTGATTTTCGTATCCAGGTACCGGGTCGATACATTTGAGGAAGTTCCGCAACTGTTTTTAAAAACATGGTCACAGCTCCTTGTGAAAAGTATGTCAGAACGAACCTGGAGCATCCTGAGTTTGTCCCTTTTCATCTTGCTCATAGGCAGCATTTTGATCTATCTATTCTCAAACAGGTTTACACTAAAAAAAGTGGGATTTTTCAGCGCACTTGCAGGATTATTATTAATAATTATTGCACTTTCATCGGCAATCTCCAGCCACCATGCTATTCATAATCCTGAAGGAGGGATTATTCTTTCTCCTTATGTGGTAGTAAGGAGCTCTCCAAGCGATACAGGAACTGAACTTTTTATTTTACATGAAGGTACGAAGGTCAGAGTGAAGGAAGAGATATCGGGCTGGCGGAATATCCTGGTTGTTGACGGCAGGGAAGGATGGATCGGATCCGCCGATTTTGAAAGCATCTAATTCTATCCCCTTCCAGATCCGTTGAACCATCATTTGATAGCATTTGTTATCTTAGATACCTATGAATAGCCTGTTACTAATTCTGATTGCATTCGGCGGTTACCTCCTGGCCTACCGGTTATATGGCAGATTCCTCGGACGGAAGATCTTGAAATTATCCTCTTCGCGGGTAATGCCTGCACACCAATTTAAGGACGGTATTGATTATGTGCCCACAAAACCTCACATCATCTTCGGACATCATTTTACAACCATTGCCGGACTCGGGCCTATTGTAGGACCAGCCATTGGAATCATCTGGGGGTGGCTTCCGGCATTTCTCTGGGTATTTCTGGGGAGTATCTTCATGGGAGCTGTTCACGACTTTACTTCCATGGTGGTATCGGCCAGGAACCAAGGCAGATCCATTGGAGAACTCACTAGCACACTCATTAGTCCCTCCACCAGATATGCCCTCCAGTTTATCATGCAATTGTTGCTGTTTATTGTTTTAGCTGTATTTGCCATGATAGTCGGATCGCTGTTCGTCATGTATCCCGAATCTGTCATACCCGTATGGGCACAAATTCCTGTAGCTATCTGGCTTGGATGGCAGATTAGAAAAGGAAAAAATGAACTCATTTACTCCATTGTTGCATTGTTGCTGCTATACGGGTTTGTTATCCTTGGGGTCAGGTATCCGGTCTCCTTTCCCTGGGAAACAAATATTTCGGTGGTTGCCTGGAGCATTGTATTGTTTATCTATGTCTTTTTTGCCTCCACAATACCGGTTCAAAAATTGCTTCAACCAAGGGATTATATCAATTCTCACCAGCTTCTCGTTGCCATGCTGTTTTTAGTTCTGGGCGTGGTCATTGCTCATCCTGTTCTTTCTGCTCCTGCTGTTAACCAAAATGCTTTTGCGCCCGGATCAGAGGTGCCTGATCTCGCGCCTCTTCTTTTTATAGTTATCGCTTGTGGAGCAATATCAGGATTTCACTCCCTGGCCAGCTCAGGTACCACGGTGAAACAGTTAAACAATGAATTGGATACCCTCCCTGTGGGCTATGGTGCAATGATTACTGAAAGCTTTCTGGCTGTCCTGGTAATCGTCGCAGCCGGAGCAGGGCTTGGAATGGGTTTGATGGATGATGGTCAGCTTTATACAGGAATTGATGCCTACACACATCATTATGACTCCTGGTCCTCCGCAAATGGACTTGCGGCGAAATTGGATGCCTTTATTATTGGCGCGGCAAACCTTTTTTCTTCTTTTGGATTGAGCGTTAAATACGGTTCTGCATTTGTGGTTGTGTTCATCGTTTCTTTTGCAAATACCACACTTGATTCGGCTGCACGCATTCAACGCATTTCATTGCAAGAAATTTTCACCAGCAGCAGTGGAAAGATCAGGAAACCCATGAATAACAGGTACATCGCAACGTTAGTCATAGTGGTAGCAGCTGCTGCCATGACATTTTTTAAACCAGGAGGGCAGGGAGCTATGGTTTTATGGCCTTTGTTTGGATCACTTAACCAACTCATGGCTGCTTTGGCACTCGGAGTGGTCACAGTCTATTTGGCATCAAAAAAAATAGCCATCTACTATACCCTTCTACCCATGTTAATCATTCTGGTGCTTACACTTTGGGCAATGATCGAGAATCTTGCAGGTTTTGCCCGAGATGGCGAATACCTTTTGGTGGCACTATCCGCAATGGTGCTTTTGCTCACAGGATGGCTTTCCTTAGCGAGTGCTTTTGCGCTGTTTCGCCCTCGTGGTCAATAGTTCAATACTTAATAAAAAATGTTTTAAGAGCTTCTGGCTCTTTTTCAAGGATTTCAAGCCGTTCAACCCAGCTGAAACCGCTCCCCTCCCGGCACCAGTGAATAAATAATCTACAATCCGCTTCATCCCCCTGAACTGCCGTGCGGACTGAACCGTCACTCAGATTTTCCACCCATCCTTTGAGGTTAAGCAAGAGAGCCTTATTCCGGACAGCATACCTGAATCCTACACCCTGAACCCGTCCATAAACCTTTATTTCAAAATGTTTAACCATATCCATGTGTTCACCGGCAAGCACTTCAGTCCAAAATTAACCCAATTTCTCATGAACAAGGATGTGAATGACTTGTTTTATGTGAAAAGGAAATACCCAATCAGATGAAAAAGATATTCAGTCCAATTACATTCTTGCTGCTTGTTATTGGAACCATCTCTGTTCATGCACAGAAAAACTTTCATGATTTCACAGTTCGTGATATCCATGGTTCTGAGTATGAACTTGCTCAGTTAGAGGGAAAAAAGGTGCTCGTAGTTAATACAGCGTCAAAATGTGGCTTCACCCCACAATATGCGGATCTGGAAAAGCTTTATAAAAAATATGGCGGAGATGATTTTGTAATTATCGGATTCCCCAGCAATGACTTTGCCAGGCAGGAGCCTGGTACAAATGAAGAAATTGCAGAGTTTTGCAGAACTGAATTTGAGATCTCTTTTCCAATGATGTCCAAAATTATAGTGAAAGGCGATAAGATTAATCCATTGTACAAGTGGCTGACAAACAGGTCACAAAATGGAGTAGAGGACAGCAAAGTTACCTGGAATTTCCAAAAATATATGATCGATGAAGATGGAAGGCTGGTGGGACATGTGGCTCCCCGTAAAAAACCGGATTGTGAGGAGATTGTATCATGGATAACGAAAGGGTAAACCGGCACAAGAGAAACATGGGTTACAGAATGAGAAGGGTGTACTGAACTTCATCCTTGAGATCGGTGCGAATCAACATCAGCTCTTTTCTCAGGATAGTTCCATCAGCCAGAACTACCTCCTGATCGGGATAAAGCCCGGGAGCCTTGTTTCTTGCAGGATCAATCAGGCTCTGAATAATGCGCGAAGAATTATTGGGGTGAAAGAGAGTATTGACTTTTTGACCCAACACCTCTTTCCGCTTCCTGTCCCAGCTCTTTTCAGCATGACGGTTAAAAAACTGTATAAAACCAAGGTTATTAATTGAAATCATGGGGAAAGGTATTTTTTCCAATACATGGGTGTATTGCCTGATTTCTTTTTCAAGTTTCTCTTTCTGTTGAAGTTTTAACTGATTGGTTTCATCCAGTTTCTTCTTCAGATCAAGACCAGACAGACGCAACTCCTCCTCTTTTCTGATCAACTGTTCATGCTGCTTTCTGGAAGCAAGCTCCATCTCCTTTTCTTTGGTGATCTCGTTAGCCAGGAAAATTACTTTCTCGACTTCGCCATACATGTCATTGGCTGAAAGGAAGGTGGCTCTAAACCAGAGTTCCTCCTCATATTTGGATAGCATTTTCAATTGTCCCTGGAAAGCTTCCCCCTGAATCGCCTTTTCCCAAATTTCATTAAAGCGCTCCTGCTCACCTTTACCAATAAAATCAAATACATTCATTTGTTCCAGCTCCAATTCGGTGTAATTCAGAGTTTTGCTAAAGAGCTGATTGCTAATCAGTATTTTCCCTTCAGGGGAAAATACCGCTTTAGCATTAAGCCGGTCAATGGCCTCAATCTGTCCTTCATAATCGAGACTCTGTTTTTTTTGTTCAGTAGAGTCTATAGCCAGGAATAAAATTTTCTCTACGCTGCCATCGTCTCGTCTCACACACGTGTAGGTGGCCATTGTCCACAAATCCTGACCTAATTTAGTCTCATGCTTCATATATCCTTCAAAGTGCTTTCCACCTTTGGACAACTTGTTCCAGAGAGTATTAAACCATGCACGATCCTTCTCGTTAATGAATAAAGAGATGTGTTTCCCCTCCACTTCACGATTTCCAGAATATCCCAGCCTTTTTAAGAACCGGGTATTGGCATAGATCAATTTTCCTTCGGTATCATAATCTGCGCGCATGAGCGTGTGATTAACAGTATTGGTAAAACTGATGAAGATGTCAGCCTGCTTTGCCGCTTCTTCCTGGGTAATTTTCAGAGCCTCCATATTTTGTCTGACCTGCTCTTCCTGACGGGCCAATTGATCGGCCTGCGCCCTTGTCTCTTTTAATAGTTGTTGGGTTCGAAGGTTGCTCTCCATCGTATTAATGGTAGTGGCTATATTTTCAGCCACACGGCATACAAATTGTATTTTATAATCTTCCAGGGGCTTGAAAGAAGCTATTTCAATAATTCCATACACGATTTCATTCCATAAAAGCGGTTCAATGAGAAGATATTTTGGATTGTCTTTACCCAGACCGGAGGTAATAGTAAGGTAGCCATCCTCTATTTTATCTGTGTAATATCCTTTCTTCTCCAGTGCAGCTGCACCAATCAGGCCATCGCCCCAAGAAATGCGCTTATCAGGGAATTTCTTTCGGTCATAGGCATGGCATGCCACCATCTTTAAATATTTCATTTCTTTCTCCTCCTCGGTCAGAAATATTGCACCCTGATTGGCATCCAGGTACCGAACCATACCCGATATCACCGCATACGTCATTGATTCCATTTCGAGTGAATGCGTGCGAAGAATATCTCCAAATTCTGCCAATCCTTCTGAAATCCAATTCCTTTTCTTTTCATCCAGGCGCTTTTGTGTTTCCATTTCCCGGTTCCGGATAAGCGTATCTTTCAGTTTATTCAAAGAATCGGAAAGAGTCTGTTCCGTATGTGTAAATGAGATGGAGGTAGTTAAATCTCCGGCTATAAGATTATGGGTAAAGCGCTTAATTTGATTGTTTATTTCAGTTCCCTGCTTTACTCTGGCCGATAGAATTTCCAATTGCCTGTATCTCCAGTTGCCAAGAAACCCACCGATGAATAATCCCGGAATAGGAAGAATATCAATAAGATAAAGAGCCCGGAAGTCATTGTGAAATTGGAAAATCTGTCTAAATGCGAATTCCATCTCCACCGCATTTAACAGCACCAAATATGCGAAGACAGCAAGCAGGGTTCCAAGTACAAATCCGATTGCACCATATCGGATGACCATCTCCTTTTTGTCCAATTCTACCATCCAAAAGTCGCTGTAAGCACTAAAATTAGTTAATATTTTCTATTTTTATCATCCTTACCCGGTGAGTATGGCAAAGCTTAGGATTCTGGTAGTTGATGATATTTATACAAACCGTTACCTTCTTTCCGAACTGATTAAACTTTCCGGGAATGAGTCCGTTCTCGCAGAAAACGGAGAAGAGGCAATCGAGGTCATTCTGAAAGAAGAAATCCACATGATTTTCATGGATATTGAAATGCCTGTGATGAATGGCATTGAAACCACGCAGTACATTCGCAACGAAATGCAAGCTCCACTGAATGTAATCCCGATCATCGCACTTACGGCACACAATCCTGAACTCTTTTTTGAGGATTATTCCGATGTTGGATTTGATGAGTTGATCACGAAACCTTATTCCGTTGAAAAAATTAAGGAAAAAATCCGGAATTTCTCCTATTAAAGTCCTTTGTATATCAAATCCGTGATCATGTGCAAATGCCGCTTATCCATCTCAGTAAATGAATTTTTGCGAACCGAATCCTCATTCAGTACGGCTGCGACATTCGTTCGCTGATCAAACACTGGGGTGCAATAGGGCTCATATGGATGTCATTCTGGCCACCGGATCTTCTGTCTTCTGCAACAGGTTCTCAAGTTGCTCGTATAAACGGAGCTAACGTCCCTCTTTCTTTTTGTCGTCCATGGAATGATTCTGATTCTGAACCATCAAAAGTAGGATTATTATTATATTTGCCGCTCATTTCCGTAAATGAAGTTAAATCAAGAAATAGAGAGGCGAAGGACCTTCGCCATTATCAGTCACCCCGATGCCGGAAAAACTACCTTGACAGAAAAGTTTCTTCTATTTGGAGGGGCCATCAACGTGGCCGGGGCTGTGAAGTCAAACAAAATTAGAAAGACTGCCATTTCGGATTTTATGGAAATAGAAAAACAACGGGGAATTTCGGTGGCTACTTCGGTGATGGGTTTCGAATACGGCGGTAGAAAGATCAATATCCTGGATACACCTGGTCACCAGGATTTTGCAGAGGATACGTTTCGTACATTAACCGCTGCCGACAGTGTTATTATAGTAATCGATGCGGCCAAAGGCGTGGAAGCTCAAACCAAAAAGTTGATGAATGTTTGCAGGATGCGAAAGACTCCTGTGATGGTATTTGCAAATAAGATGGACAGACCAGCACTCGATCCGTTCGAGCTTCTGGACGAAGTAGAACGGGAATTGGAGATTCACCTTAATCCGTTGAGCTGGCCCGTGGGAATGGGCAATGATTTCCGGGGAGTTTACAACAGATTTGATTCCACATTTCGCTCGTTCAGCGGAAAAGACAAACAGACTATCGGTGAACTCGTAGAATTTTCAAATCTTGAAGATTCAAAGTTTCAAAAGCATATTGCGGCACATTATGAACGATTAAAAGAGGAGCTGGAGCTAATAGACGGCGTTTATCAGGATTTCGACGTAGAGAAATATCTGAAAGGAACTGCTGCTCCATTATTTTTTGGTAGTGCCCTCAATAATTTCGGGGTAAAGGATATACTTGATTGTTTTGTCAACGTAGCCCCTCCACCGGGCCCCATTCAAACGGAAGGAAGGTTGGTCTACCCGGAGGAAGATAACTTCTCGGGTTTTGTATTTAAAATTCATGCCAATATGGATCCAAATCATCGGGACCGCCTGGCGTTTATCAAGATAGCTTCAGGGAAGTTTGAACGAAATAAGGGATATGTCCATGTCAGAAGCGGACGTCAATTAAAATTCTCCAGTCCCACCTCATTTATGGCCGAAAAAAAATCGGTGATTGATGAAGCATTTCCTGGTGATATCGTGGGGGTTCATGATACAGGGACTTTCAAAATTGGTGATTCGGTAACAGAGGGGGAGAGGATCAAATTCAACGGGATCCCCAGTTTTTCGCCCGAATTATTCAGGTATGTGGAAAATGACGAGCCAATAAAATTCAAACAACTGGCAAAAGGTCTTGAACAGTTGATGGATGAGGGCGTGGCACAATTGTTTGTAAGTGTGGCCAATGGCCGAAAAATCATTGGGACGGTTGGTGCCCTCCAATTTGACGTAATTCAATACAGGCTGCAACATGAATATGGGGCTAAATGCAGGTATGAGCAACTCCCAATGTTTAAAGCTTGTTGGATTGAAACTGAGGATGTCGGGAAATTGAAAGATTTCAGGCTACGTAAATACCAACAACTGGCTACCGATAAGGAGGGCAGAGAGGTATATATGGCCGAATCACCCTACGCTCTGCAAATGGCACAGCATAAATTCCCTGAGATCGCCTTTCATTTTAGCTCAGAATTCTGATCAAAATAATCATCCAGGACTTCAAGTCTTGACGTCAGCCAAGTTTCAATATACGAATATTCATTGTCAGGGTTTATTTCAATCTCATTCCACCGTGCATTCTCTCTCTCCATGGCTCCGCTATTCTTTAGCCTTGCGAAGTTTTTATCTATCACGTCCATAAGTGAGTCCTGATGAAACACAGATTGCCTGTATTCCTTCCATCTGTTTTTAACCCTTTTGTTAAAGTCTTCGGCATCAGTAAAAATTAATCGAGAAAACAGGTGGTTACCTAAAATCCCCCACACATTGGAGTTTGTTCCATCCCACATTCTTCCCCACGTGGCCTCCATATCCCAGGGCATAATAAAAAACTTGGATTGTGCACTGTATTTTGCCAGGTAAGTGTTTTTACCAGTATTGTCATATGCCAGTAAAAGATTGATTAAGAGGTAGTAATCGATGGCATTATCCAGATCAATCAACTTGCCAATCCCATCCCTGAAAATTGCATCATCACTTTGAACCACAAATTTTCTGAATTCTGCAAGAGGACCCCAATTATATTCATGTTCAGGGAAGATGATCTCCCAGCCGTCCCATAAAAAATGATCAGGTGGATTGGAATTATATACTTCAAAACCAGTGGAGCCATTGCCCCAATCAATGGCTTTATATAATACACCTCCCTTCTCATGTTGGTTCTTGGCAAACTGAAGCAGTCGCTCATCTAATTTTTCATCCAGACAATAGAGACCCGAATACCTGTTATTGATGAACAATTCCACAAACCTGCAACGGATGCCTGGAAATAGAGTTCTCTTTTGATCCTCTGAAGGAATGTTACTAATCTTTTCCCAAAGTTCAAATGAAATTTTATTCCGCATGCGCAAATTGTCAATGAACATGGCATCAAGTATCCAGTCTTCACCGGCACGCATTCCTAACAGAGCCGAAATATAATCGTTGGTTGATCCCTCTTCCCATAGCTCAAAACCATAGGATTTCTTTTCATAACGGGTAGAACTCCGACCGCGAATCTCAATACCTGCATATGTTTCATAATTCTGAAATGATCTTTGGCGGTCATCCGGGTCGTAATAATTTAATTCTATATGAGAATGTACTTTGTAGGCATCAACAATGGAATCCGCAGTTTTGATATGCATCAGGGGCAGTGTGGTAAATAAAACATTAAAGGTATCTATCTTCTCACTCGTCCGGGCTATCATATTATAAGATTGGTTCATTGCGATAGGGCCCAGTTCATTTACCTGTCCCTGGATCAGTTCAGTATCTTTAAAACGAACAGATTGATAACCATAAATTTGAATTTCGGGTTTATATGAGCTAAGAAAACCCTCGTTCATGGTAAACATGATCATGTGGTCAACTGTGTCGACCATTCCTGACACTCCGTCAAAGGCCAGAATTTTTTCAACGGAAAAAGGTGACTGGACTTCCGCAAATGGAGCTTCCTCATAGCATGCAGAAAAAGAGAATAAAGCTATAAAGATCAAATACCTGCAAAATGATATGCGAACCGGATCTTTCATTAAAATGAGAAGGTATAGTTGATTTCTATAATATAGGCGGTTACAGGCAGGGAAGTGCTCAATTCCCGATTGAATCCATAAGCCACATTGATTTCTCCAATTTTTTCAGGGTTATAGCGTATTCCTGCCATAAGACGCATATGGTCATAGTCGGGAAATTGATACTGTGTAAAAAGTTGGAATAATTCCACTGACAAGTATGGTTCTATTTTTTTTAGATCGTTATACCGAAATATCATTCTGTTCCGAGCAAACTTCTCATAGGGTTCCCTGGAATCAAGAATCCTTGTTCCTTCCACTTCCTTTTGGTACCTTAATCGATAGTATATTGTTAGAAATTCTAGTTTGCCTTTGTATCGAAAATCCAGGTTGTACCGGCTTCGGTTATCGTAAGATCCGTCATCATTTTTATCCCTGGTATATCTAAAACTTCCTTCCACCGAGAAATTTCGATTAATCCGATAGCTAATTCCACCCTGTGTAAAGTAGTTGTTGATTTCCGTAATATCTTTTTTGAGCCTGAGCTCCTGTTTCAGGGAAAATGTCCAGTCCTTCATAATGGTTTTCTCCACTCCCATACCCGACCATAAACCCAGATCTCGGACTACCTTTCCATCCTGGGCTGGGGAGAGAACGGTTATTGAACAAACCACAATAGCCCACCCTATTCTAGATATTCTACTCATAGATTTGTAATTGGGGATACATGGGTGTTCCTCTGGAGACCAGCACGTTGGTAAATTCCATCTTACATGTGTCTGCACTCCATGTTTCCCGGGTCATGTTCCAGATATCATGCGCTCTGTTAAAGATACTTTTACTATTTGAGACTAATATTTTTCCACGATGTGGGGTCTTATAATTGTCGCCATACCTGAGGCCGATTCCATTGTTCCGGAATGTACATGAATCAACAATTACCAAGTGATTGGGACTGCTATATCCCAATTCTAATCCCTGCCCGGAATTCTCAAAAGTACAGTTAGTAAATTGATGTAATTTTTCAACTGCGCCGCCACTTGACAAAGCCGCACCTTCATGGAAAACAGAGTAGAATACTGAATTACGCACATGAATTTCCCCTCCTCCGCTACCGCCACTGTCTAATCCATCATCTTTAGCATACATAAACAAGCAATTACTGATGTTCGCATTGCTACCCATCAGGTAGAGTGCATCATTATCCTGATCCTGGAAAATCCGGGAATCATCAGGAAAATCAGTGAATACACAATTGTCCATGATTAGTTCTGTATCATTGATCTGTCCTCCCGTTATTGCTCTTTGAACCAGGCTATTTTTTATATCAAGAGTGGATCCCACGGGGTAAAAAACCTGACCAGCATGATCGATCATGTAGCAATAGTCAAATTCCAACGTTCCGGATTCACAATAGACGAGTGCCTGCCGATGTGCATGCCCGTAATCATAGATGCCTCCTGTATGGGATCCGCTTTGACAAAAGATGGTATGAGTAGCTTTAAGATAGTTTTCACTGCCACTGCCAATAAATCCTCCCCAATGATCATTGGCTTCTGAACAGGTAAATGTTACCGGGAATTGGGGTGATCCATTCACTAACAACCGCCCTTCATTATAAATATTAACGCCCGGCCCGATGGATATAAAAGCACCACTGTCAATGACCATGAGAATGCCCGTCGGGATGGTTAAATCCTTCCCTATAAATACAAAGGTCTCTGAAGGGATGTGCGTATCAGCAGCCAGAATGCCATGTAAAAGCAGGGGAGGAGAATCAAACGGACTTATCTCCATAGGGAAAGACCTGTGGTCGATGTCTACTATCATTTCACTTAGTATATCCACGGCCACCTGTACCGATCCTATCCCTCGTTTTATGAGGAATGAGAGTGAACCTATGGTAGCTTGCAGGGTAGGACTTGCCGGATGCATGTCACCTTCGGTTTTAACGATCAATGGAACACTAACTCCCTGCGGATATTTCGTCGGATATATAAGTGTAACATCCCTTTCATCAATTTGGCCCATGGTGTTGGGCAATGGAGTCCATGTGTTTAATCCCCATTCCGTCTCTCCTCTCTCTTCATCTAAGATCACTATGCGCAGCAGATCAGGGTTTTTTGTGTTGGAACTCTTGCGAAATACCTCTATCCGGTAGAATCCGGACTCGGAAAATGTAATGCTTTCCTTAGGCGAATGTTCCACTCCATTTATAAGGATCTTTACCACTTTCTGGCCCTTGAACAAGGATCCATTAATCACAAGAGCCCCCACATATTCCTCCATATCGTTCAGATCATCCAGAGATGATCCGCTGATGCTCGTTACACAGGAAGAAAAGCCTATTCCTGCTATAATTATCAGAGAGAGGGCTATCTTTTCCATCAATAATCTGCTATTTGTTGCTGAATCGCATGAAGTCTTTCATCAAGAAGATTTTTTTTCTCAGTCATATTTTCCAACCACAGGCTCCGGGTTGTCTCCTGTGCATCATAAGCAGATTGTTCTATGACTGAAAATGAGTTATAGAATGTTGTTAGTTCTGTGGAAGTTTCAGAAAATACCCTGGAAATTATATCCGGATATTCACTGGTAAATAACTCTGAAAGAACCTCTATATACTTTGAATACATAAAGGAATCCCTGGCAATGGTATAATCCATGTCATCTTCAATAGAGAAAATCAACGAATGACCCACATCGCTGATGATATCCTCCAAAGAGCCATAATACCTTGTCCCGAAGAGAGTGCCCATTCCCCAGGATCTTCCTACCTCATGTGGGTTTTCCGAGAATATATCATCATAATCCCAAGGTATGGGAAGATAACGAACCGTGTCCTGCGTTACCATGGCATACAGATACAATTCATCGGTATAATCCCCGTTCCGCAAGAGGAAGTCGATACCCAATTTTCTAAAATATCCATCGAGATCCATTCTGGCTGAAAGTTCAGTGTAAAGATCCTTGCCAGAATAGATCTTCAAACTGTTATAAATATCCTGGTAACGAACCGTATATGCTTCCAGGGGTTTGAAATAAAGGGAGGGTTCATAATCGCTGTCTACGATGGTATGATTGTATCCCCTGCGAAGTATGAATTCGCTCCCATTTTCTTTATAAAACTGTTCCGGATCTTCAATAAGCAGATAGATGCCCTGGGTTTCATCATTTATTCTGAATTCCACGAACTTAAAAAATAAGGGCATCACACCCGCCTCCTGGAGCAATCCGAATGATATGCGTTGTTCCATATACGTATAGTCCATTGCCAGAGCGAGCAATTTGAACCTGGAAAGTTCTTTTGCACCAGCTCCGTACCTGTCGGTAACCATAATAGGACTCGACAAGAAAACAGCATAGCTTTTACGCTTGAACCTGAGTGCACTGTTCCCCCTCACTTTTATCTCCTTCAAATCCACGTAATGATCATTGTAGGTAAGGCTTAAATCAGGCTCCTCCACCGTGTAGCTGGTATCGCGGCTATCATAAATAAAACGCTGCATATCGGGGGTAACCTTCAGATTAAATTTATCACTATCAGGCTCCAAATTGATTTCCACTCTATAACATGAAGAAACTGAAATCAGGATACAGAATATAGCAGGCAAATATTTCATAATGCAATGCAAAGAAACAAAAAAAGAGGGTCTCCATGCGAAAACCCTCAACCCAATCCTGGATAGTGCTATTATCTTTCCAGATCAACAATACGCTGCTCCAGGGCTTCGATTTGCGATTGCTGTTCTTTTATTGCCTCAAGGAGGACAGGAATCATTCCCGAATAATTGACCGCCTTGGTTCCTTTGCGGTCTTCATTTACCAGGGAGGGAAAGACTGTCTCCACTTCCTGGGCTATAAAACCGATACTTGATCCCGGTTGTGCCCCCTTTCTCAAGGACTGATCCTTCCACTGGAAAGATACCCCGTTAATCTGCTTGAGCTTGTCAAGTGGATTGGTAACCTGTTCAATATTTGTTTTCAACTTGGCATCTGACGCCTCAAACAGGGTGCCAGCCACAGTTACATCGCCATTCAGCTCCACATAAAATCCATCAAAAAAGCCAAAAATCAATGGGTAGTCTGTATCCGTATTACCAATGTAGAGCGCATTATTACCAGTTTCAAAGTATCCTGCCCGGTTACCCAGGAATACATTTCCGCTCCCGGCGGTATTTGTAAAACCGGCATCATTTCCAACGAACGTATTGTAATTGCCATCCTGGGTAGCCTGGCCACTGTTGTTTCCAAAGAACGAGTTCCCGAATCCCAGCGTAAGCCCCATCCCGCTTTTTGATCCAACCAGTGTATTGGCTGAAAAACTGGATGATCCGGCACTTCCTCTTCCGGCATCGGGGCCGATCATCACATTGTTATCACCCCCGGCAGCCCATCCGGCGTTGGTACCCAATGCCACATTGTATTGACCGGTGGTTGCCTGGGCTCCTGCATAATCCCCAATGAATGTATTAAAGTTCCCTGATGCATGGGAACCGGCAGAATTTCCAATAAAGATGCTGGATACTATATCAACACTATTGGCACCGGCCTGGTCACCAATGAATACATTCAGGTTGCCACTCGAGTTGTTAATCCCTGCGTGGTATCCGATGTATACATTGTTGAATCCGGAGGTATTCTGAAATCCAGCCTGACTTCCAATAAAAACATTCTGACTACCCAGCTCAGGATAATCAATGTCACCTCCTATGGTTTTGGTACCCGCGCAAAATCCAAGGAAAGTGTTGTGATGTCCTGTTTGATTATCCATTCCGGATTGGTAACCAACAAAAACATTCATGGTACCAAATCCCCATTCATTAAGCGGATCCACATCCACATTGCTAAAACCTGATTTGGAGCCAATAAATGAATTGGTAGGAGTAAGCTCCAGGTAATTTGAACCCCATCCATCCTCCTGACTTCCAATTGCAAATCCGCGATCACGGTCGGTAGTATTGAACCTGGTAATACCCCTGTTTATGCCCATAAGGTAATCGGTCTGTCCCCCGGCCTTTGCTCCGGTATTAAACCCGCTGACAGCGAAACCACCCTGCAAGCCAATCACTCCCGGATCATTTGCCTTGTTTGGTACATACACCCTTGTGCTATCAGGTGTGACGGTAAGGAAGTCCTGGATTGGACCCTTGGTAGCCCGGTTGTAGCCTCCTACAGCAAATCCTCCCTTTTTTCCTTTAGCCTGTGTTGATTCCGGTACATAAACCCTGGTACTGTCGGCTGTGACATAAAGAAAATCCTGGCCCAGACCTTTGGTGGCCCGGTTGTAGCCTCCTACAGCAAATCCTCCCTTTTTTCCTTTAGCCTGTGTTGATTCTGGTACATAAACCCTCACACTATCGGGAGTTACACGAAGGTATTCCTGAGAAACTCCTTTAGACGCCCGGTTGTAGCCCCCAACTGCAAATCCGCCTTTAACACCCTTTGCTGCATCATCCACAAACACCATTACCCCATCGTTATACACAGCAAAAACAGGAAAACCATCTTCGCGTCTTACTTCGAAAAGAGGCACCTCAGTGGAGACATTAAGTCCTTGCACAGCCAGCGTGGTTTGGCTTGGAGTAGTGGTTCCAATACCCACATAATTAAAGGTGGAGATTGAGTCATTATTTACATCCCAATTAGCTGAATTCGAACTTATTGCAGAAAGATCTACGCTATTCCCACCCGATATTTCAAGTATATTTCCGGTAAGGCTCAAGACCTGATTATCAGTTCCGGAACCTCCCGGGCCAGCAGGTCCTGTGGCTGCATACAGCGCAAATGGGACTGATTGAAATTCATTGGTACCAAGTTCTGTAAATCCAGCACCGGCGTCAACAGAAACCTGAAGTTGGAAAGAACCTTCTCCCCATGGAATATCTGCAAAAGATCCCACTGTGCCCGAAGTGTTGGAAGCATCGAGGTCTCCGATAGTAAGAGAAAAAAGCCCCATCGCATTGGTGGTTATCGAGTGGTCCTCCTGCCAGATAAGACCAGCATCCTGCAGGATACCGATACGGATAGTCAGTGACTGGCTGCCCATTAAGTTTCCATTCTGGTCCCTGGCAACTGCCTGGTAACTAAAGGATTTAGGGGCTTGTGCCATAACAGAAATGGCAAGCACGGTAAGCGCGCAGCAAACTACTAATTTTTTTTTCATAAGTAAAGTCTAAGTGATTTTATCGGCATAATGATTTCTCCCTGAATGCCTTGATACGTTAATCTTTAATGACATATATTATTACATCCCAGTTTTGGTAAGCTGTTCTTTTAACACAATATTTAACGTTTGGAGCAGTGTCAAAATGCGTATCTTCGTGAATCCGAACAGTGATATGAGTCTTATGAAATCCTTATTTCTTGCACCAGGTATCTTTTATTTAATGACATTTTCTGCCTGGGCCCAGCATCCCGACTGGGTAGGAGGGCATGCCGATGGCTGTACTACCGTTACAGCCGGTAATAAAGCCACAGCCGATGGCTCGGTTATTACCTCGCATACCGATGACAGCCATCGAACACGTTCGTGGATGGATATAGTTCCAGCTAAAAAATATCGTGAAGGTGCAACCTCACCCATGTATAAAAGGGTGTCCTGTGACTCATTCCTCATGCCTGCTTACAGCCACATAGGAATAGGTGAGATACCTCAGGCAAAAGAGACTTATCAGTTCTTAAATACTGCCTACCCATCCATGAACCAGTACCAGCTTGGAATAGGTGAATCAACCTTTGGAGGCAGGGAGGAGTTGAAATCGGACAAAGGATTGATCGATTGTCAGCGACTCTGCCGGGTAATGCTGGAGCGCTGTAAAACAGCCAGGCAAGCCATTGAACTGGCCGGCGAACTCACTGCCGAGCATGGATGGAACGATTATGGAGAGTGCCTTACGATTGCAGACAAGAAGGAGGTTTGGCATTTAGAGATATTAGGACCTGGAAAGGGCAAAGTTGGATCGGTTTGGGCAGCTCAACGTGTACCTGACGATCAAGTTTCGGTGAATGCCAATGCGAGTAGGATAAGGAAAATCGACCTGGAAGATCCGGATAATTTTATGGCCAGTGAAAATGTATTTGATGTCGCATCCAGGCATGAGTGGTGGGATAAAAGCACTGATTTTCAGTTTTGTTATGCGTATGCCCCTGAGAGCAGGACCTCATTTGCTTCCAGGCGAAGAGAGTGGCGAGTATTTGATTTGCTTGCTCCATCACTGGGATTAGATCCCAACGCGGAGAACTATCCCTTTTCGGTAAAACCAGATCAACCGGTCACACTGAATGACCTGAGGGATCTGTTTTCTGATTATTACGAAGGTACTCCGTTTGATATGACCAAAGACATGGTTGTTACAGATGAAGAGGGGAAGAGTGTAATCTCACCACTGGCCAGTCCTCACATGCCCTATGATATGAATAAGCTTTTCCGGATTAACGGGGGCTGGGGCTGGCGCGGAGAGAGAACAATTGCAAGATGGTATACCATGTATGCTACGATAATTCAGTGCAGGGATTGGCTGCCAGATGAGATTGGTGGCGTCGTATGGCTTGCACAGGATAATGTATCCACCTCCATTTATATCCCTGTCTATTGTTCAGTGAGCGATCTTCCTACTTCTTACAAAACCCCAGGCAGACCCCGCGGATATACTACCGAATCGGCCTGGTGGGCCTTCAACCGTCTTGGAACTCTTGCAGCTCAGCGATGGGGAGAGATGCGCCATGATGTGAATGATGTATGGGATCAATGGCAGGAAGAGCTTTTTGACGGACAGGCCTCCCTGGAGAAGTCGGCATTGGAAATGTATGCCAATGGAGATCTGGAGGGCCTTCATGAAACCCTCACAAAATATACTTTAAACTGGGGGAACAAGGTGGTTGAAAAAGCCTGGAACCTTGGTGATATGCTCTGGACCAACTATGATGAAAAGTTTTAACATTGATGAACCCATGAACCCTCGCGGATTTGCCAGCGATAACAATGCAGGGGTCCATCCTGTCATTCTGGAATCGTTAAGAAAGGTCAATAATGGCCATGCAATTGCTTACGGTGAGGATCCGTATACCGCACGTGCGGTCTCGAAAATGAAAGAACATTTTGGCCAGGATTCCGAAATCTTCTTTGTGTTCACCGGAACAGCCGCCAACGTGCTTGGAATCTCATCCGTTGCCCAACCCTACCATGCCATAATTTGTCCGGATTCAGCCCACATCCATGTAGATGAATGCGGGGCCCCTGAGAAATTTACCGGGTGCAAACTTCTCACAACGTATTCTCCGGATGGAAAACTGACCGTCAATTTGATAACTCAGCAAATGCATGGTATAGGATTTGAACACCATGTGCAGCCTAAAGTAATCTCTATCACACAATCCACAGAATTGGGAACGGTTTATACTATGGAAGAGATCCGTAAAATCGCTGATTATGCACATGAGAATGGGATGATTTTGCACATGGATGGTGCCAGGATCAGCAACGCTGTCGTGGCATTGAATACAAACTTCTTTGCCATGACAGGCGATGCAGGGGTGGATGTACTTTCCTTTGGTGGGACAAAGAACGGAATGATGTATGGCGAAGCAGTAATTTTCTTTAACAGGGATCTTTGCAAGGACTTCAAATACAGAAGAAAGCAAGGAATGCATCTCTCCTCAAAAATGAGGTATATTGCCGCTCAATTTGAGGCTTTCCTGGAAAATGACCTCTGGAAATCTAATGCATTGCATGCAAACCAAATGGCCCTGAAACTATATAATTCAATTAAAGATATACCCGGATTAGAAGTGACTCGGCGAGTGGAATCCAATGCAGTCTTTGCCAGGATCCCTCCAACGATTATACCAAAACTACAAAATCACTATTTCTTTTATGTCTGGGATGAAGAACAGTCAGAGGTACGATGGATGTGCTCATTCGATACTAAAGAGGAGGATATTGAGGGATTTTCCTCACTGATCAGATCCATAATTTAATGAAACTCATTTTAAGGAACCAGCAGAGAGCTGTCCCCATAGCTCAAAAACCGGAACTGGTGTCTTAAGGCAAAATCGTACACTCTTTCCCAGTCGTCACCTATAAATGCCGCAACCAGCAACAGGAGTGTGCTCCCCGAAAGGTGGAAATTGGTAAGTAATCCGCTAATCGTTTTAAAACCATAACCAGGTACAATCATTAATTCAGTTGATAGATGCAAGTGCTCAAGTCCATGCCAGTGGCAAAATTCAATAAGTGCCTGTAGACTCATTTCCAGGGATATAACCCCGGAAAGATTTTCCCATTCCCACTGACTCATCTTCAGATCAAGCGGATCCAGCTTTTCTCCAGCACAAATTTTTACACCTAGCCAATAGAGCGATTCGAGGCTTCGCGTGCTTGTAGTACCCACAGCAATCAATTCCCTTGTTTGATCCTTCCAATGCTCGAGGAAAGCACGTGAGACCACCACCTGTTCACGGTGCATGGTGTGATTTCTTGCATCAGATTCCTTCACAGGTATAAAGGTGCCGGCACCTACGTGTAAGGTGATCTCCTCCGTGTGGATTCCTTTGTCAATGAGTTGTTGAATGAGATTCCCGGTAAAGTGCAATCCGGCAGTTGGAGCCGCCACGGATCCAAGATCACTGCAATAGATGGTCTGATACCGTTCTTTGTCACTTTCCTCCGCAATTCTGTTGAGATAAGGAGGGATCGGAGTGCGACCTGCAGATTCTAAAATTTCACCAAAGGTAATGGTGGAATTATTCCACTGAAATCTTATAGTAAAATTATCCTGGCCTTTTTCCACGATGGATGCTTCGAGTAAAAGCTCAAGACCATCAACTACCGCAGTAAGAAAGACCTTTCCATGTTTCCATTTCTTTGCATTCCCAACCAGGCATTTCCAGGTACAGGTACGGCTCGATTGAAATGATTGATGGTAATCAATTGGATTTAAAGGCTCCAGGCAAAAGATCTCGATCCTGGCACCGGAGGCTTTTTTGAAGGGCAACCTGGCCTGAATAACCCTCGTGTTGTTAAAAACCAACCAGGAGTTCTCTGGCAATATTTTAGGGAGTTGACGAAATTTATGTTGTTCTATTTTACCCTTATGATAGTGCAGTAAGTTAGATTGATCGCGGTAGTCAAGCGGGTATTTTGCTATAGAAGAGTCTGGAAGAGCATACCTGAATTTTTCAATATCAATCATGGGTGTTGTTATCATCGCATGGTGAAGAGTCCACAAAAATAGCTATTTTTGAAAAGATCTTTGAAAAATTGCAGCAGTTGATCCTATCGCTGGGAATCCATGTGATTCACAGAGGAAAGTCCGGGCAGCAAAGGGTACCGCACTGTTGAAAAACAGAAGCTTGTGAAGGCTTGGGAACAAGGAAGAAAAGAACCGCCTCATTTAGGGGTAAGGGTGAGAAGGTGGGGTAAGAGCCCACCAGTGTGGCGAGTAATCGTTGCAGCTGTTTGTCCTGCGGGCTGAAAGGCCATGTATACCGGTATAAAAAGAGCTACCCGCTCCTGCCGGGGGGTAGGCCGCTTAGACAAATGATAGGGATCCTGTGAACGCAGGAGACAGAACCTGGCTTATACAACTGCTGTATTTTTATTTGCTGGAGGGCTTTTCGAACAGGGAAGCGTCTAATTTTAAATTGTACTCGACCCTTTCAATGTCAACTGTAGTCACAACTTCACCGTTCATTTTGGTAACGACCTGTTGGGCAATGGGAATACCTTTGACGGATTTGTAATTCATCAGCACAACTTCGATTTCAGTTTCAGCTCCCCCAATAACTTGTATAGACCTTATGGAGGAGATTAAATGGCTCTCTTTGTCAATATAAAAGTTAAGCTCATTCTTTGCTGTGGTTAATTTTAAATGATCTGCAGATCCATCTTCAGATACTCCAACCAGTTCAACACTATTTCCTTTCTCCTCATAATTCCACAGGGGACTTCCAAAATCGCTCTGATTTAGAATAGTCTCCAATTCTTCCCCCTTCATTTCTTTTGGTTCCGGAATACCCATGGCAGGTGCAAACATCCAACCTGTTTCACCGTCATAAGTTTGTATAACTTTTGATCCCTGGAATTCTCCCTCTATTCTTATTTTATTGGGACGTCCCTTGAACATTCTAAATGAAGATCCTATGTCGGCCATGGCGTAGGAGTTTTTACCACTTGTGACGATGGTCTCGACCTTTCCTAATTTATCCTGAGCAGATGCTTTGTAATGTGCCTCCAGAATTTTTTCCAGTTCCTGGGAAAAAATTGAAAGCGGGAAGGTGAATACAAACCAAAGTATCAGAAGAGAGCGCATGGTCTAAGGAATTTCGTATACACCCAAATTTACATATTAATAATCACTTCCCGGATCTTGATCAGATTCACAACTAATTTTTCGACCAAATGGATGGGCAACATGTTGGCACCGTCTGATTTAGCGACGGTCGGATCCGGATGTGTTTCCAGGAATATACCATCAGCTCCAACTGCAATGGCGGCCCTGGCCACGGTTTCAATGAGCTCAGGATTGCCGCCTGTTACTCCACTTGACTGGTTGGGTTGCTGCAGGGAATGGGTCGCATCCATGACAACGGGACAACCAAATTGTTGCATCTCGGAAATTCCACGGTAATCAACTATTAAATCCTGGTAGCCAAAGGAAGTCCCCCGTTCAGTTATCAGAACTTTTTGATTTCCTGATTCAATTACCTTATCGACGGCAAATTTCATGGCCCCTGGAGAGAGAAATTGGCCTTTTTTAATGGAGACAGATTTGCCGGTATTCGCACATGCCACCAAAAGGTCTGTTTGTCTGCATAAAAATGCCGGTACCTGCAACACATCTACATAGTTGGCAGCCATCACAGTTTCTTCCACACTATGCACATCGGTAATTACCGGAATAGAAAATTGCTGGCCGATATCACGCAATATTTCCAATGCTTTTTCATCTCCAATCCCGGTAAATGAGTCGATGCGGGTTCGGTTGGCTTTCCGGTAGGAGGCTTTAAAAACAAAAGGCAGCCGATACTGGTCACTCAGGTTCTTAAGATGTTCCGCAATTTCAAATGCCATTTCCCTGTTCTCTACCACACACGGTCCGGCGATCAGCAGAAATCCTTTACCTTCCGTATAAGAAAGTGATGGTATTACCATGCCCAGATTTGGTTTAGTCTTCTTTTCCATAGGTTTTCATGTTTTTCCACCAGTGATTTAGACGTTTGCGCATTTCATCTTCCCGGGGGTTGCCACCAGGAGAGTATAATTGCAGATCTTTTAGCTCCCCGGGCAAGTATTGTTCCCGAACAAAATGATCATCGTATCGATGGGCATATTTATAGTTTTCACCATATCCCAGGTCTTTCATCAATGAAGTTGGAGCATTTCGCAAATGGAGCGGGACAGCCAGATTACCCGTCTTACGCACAGTTTCGATGGCTGTATTAATCGCAGCATAGGCTGAGTTACTCTTGGGGGATGCAGCCAGGAAAATGGCTGTCTCAGACAAGATAATCCTGGCCTCCGGCATCCCAATCATGTGAACCGCCTGAAAGCAGTTTGTCGCCATAAGCAGGGCATTAGGATTGGCCAATCCGATGTCTTCCGAAGCCAGGATCACCAGTCTCCTGGCAATGAACTTGATATCTTCACCACCCTCAAGCATTCTTGCCAGCCAGTAAATGGCAGCGTCCGGATCACTTCCACGGATACACTTTATAAATGCTGAAATAATATCATAATGCATTTCACCATTTTTATCATAAATAGCCATGTTTTCCTGTAGCCTATCCTTTACCATCTGGTTAGTAATCACAATGGATTGGTCTTTGGTAAATCCAGGTTCTGAACATTCCGATTTCACGACAATCTCAAGCGTATTCAATAGTTTGCGCGCATCCCCACCGGAATATTGAAGCATGGCTTCATTCTCCTTGATCTGAATAGAGAATTTTTTTATATATGCATCCCTGGTAAGTGCTTTCTCAAGCATCTCCAGAAGGTTCTCCTTTGTGAGGGCATTTAAGACATAAACCTGGGTACGGGACAATAACGGGGAAATCACTTCAAACGACGGATTTTCAGTGGTAGCACCAATTAATGTGATGATTCCCTGTTCAACTGCACCGAGCAGGGAGTCTTGTTGTGATTTGCTAAAGCGGTGAATTTCATCGATGAAAAGTACCGGATTGGGTTTATCAAAAAACTGCATCTTTTTAGCCTTTTCGATGGTTTCCCTTACGTCCTTCACCCCTGATTGCACTGCACTAAGGTTATAGAACGGTCGTTCCAATTGATGTGAGATTATAGTAGCGAGGGTAGTTTTTCCCACGCCGGGAGGTCCCCATAAAATAAATGAAGAAAGGGAACCTGAATGCACCATTTTGCGTATAACTGCATTTGGTCCCACCAGGTGGTCCTGGCCGATGAAGTCATCCAGGCTATCCGGCCGCATTCTATCTGCCAGGGGTTGGTTGGGAAACTGAAAACTTGAAGCCATGTTGGCAAATTTAGTTTATTTTTAATTTTGGTATGAAACTAAACAATAATCAGATGAATTGTTTCACTCGCAAAGCGCGGTCACTTATTGGTATTATCTTTCTGGCGTGGCTGCTTCCACTCTCCTCACAAAACTTAGCGCTCGATTATATATACGGGGGTATTGATGACGCAGAGGCCATCTTACAGGAGTACCTGAAACCCTATGCAAATATATTGGGATCTGACTTGAATGCAGGCTGGTACAATACTGCAAGGCCCCATAAACTGGGTGGACTCGATGTGACAGGCACGGTAAGTTGGGCCAAAGCCCCCTTATCGGCGCTGACATACGATATGTCGGTATTGGATTTAAGTGACAAAGCCAGCTTCAGTTCAAACAGCAACGCACCTACCATTGCCGGAAAACAGGCCGACCGCCCCGAGATCACCTATTCCGAAGCTGTGGAACTTAGTCCGGGAAATACACAGGACGTGGAATTTGCAAGTTATACAGTTCCCGATGGAACGGGTGTAGATTTCTTTCCACTTCCAATGGGGCAAATATCGGTAGGACTGCCTTTCGGAACAGATGTTTCTGCCCGCTTTGTTCCCTTGGTCCACTTCAGAGATTTTGGGGAGATAGGATTATGGGGAGTCGGAGGAAAGCACGCAATTTCGCAATGGATCCCGGTGATTAATAAACTTGAATTCTTAGATATCAGTGTGCATGGCGGATACACCAAGGTCACTTCATCAGCCCATGTGGTAGTAGAACCGCAAGCGATTGATGTGGCTCCCACAAAACAATATAACTGGAATGACCAGTTTGTTATACAAAAGGTAGAAGGGTGGACCGTCAACCTGATTGCATCTCAGACACTTCTGGTTTTCACATTTTATCAGGCAATCGGATATGCCAGTTCGCTGGTGGAGGTATTATTGGAGGGACATTATCCCATCCATTCGGTTATCACCGAGGGAGATAATATTGGTCTGACTACCTATAAGGTTGTTGAGAATCCCATAGAAATGAAATATGAGAATTTTAACAACCTGAGATTAAATGCTGGAGCCCGAATAAAATTGGGCGTTTTTACCCTCCACTATGATTTTACACATACGCTCTATGCAACTCATTCTGTGGGAGTAGGGGTTAGTTTCCGTTAGGTATAATTCCAGCGAAAGTGACTTACCTAAAAACCGGAAAAATCCACCGATTAAGAACAAAACAGTAAACAGAGCACTGAAAACCTGCCAGGTTTGGTGAGCCTTAATTGCAGCCTCGAAAGCACCGTCTACAATGAATTCCATACAAATATGACTGAAAAATTGTTGCGGGAAAAAATTTCTTATTTTTAAAGCAACTAATCCGCACAGGATATGCCGAAACCCAACAATCTTTTCCTTTGCCTGCTTTTCCTTTGCCTGCTTTCCCTTTTAATGGTTCCTGCTGCTGCTCAGGATGTGAACAAGATTGACAGCCTTGAGATTCAGCTTCGTGAAAAATCGCATGATTCAACCCGTTGTAGAATCATGTTTGAAATCGCTATAGAATATACCGCCACGGATACCCTTTTAATGCTTGACTATCTTGAAAATGCCAAGCGCATTGCAATGGATTTGAAGGATACCAGAAGCATAGGTATCTATTATCAGATCCTTGGCAAAATGCATACATATCATGGATTGTACCAAACAGCCATCCTCGAACTTGACAGGGCGCTGGCATATTTCTCTGAAGCTGATGACGATAAAAGCTATTTTGAAACTGTAAAAGAGAAGGGAAATGTCCATTATTTCAGAGCTGAATACACCCAGGCTCTCAACCAATACAACAGTGCTTTAGATTTTTACAGGCGAAACAACATGGCCATTGGTATAAGCCGGTGCTTAAACAATCTGGGGCTCATTCACAAAAACCGGGGGGAATATGCGGAGGCGCTATCGGATTATGACGAATCGGTAATGTACCTCGACTCTTTAAGGGATGCCCAGGATATTTCTGAGGCTTACATCAACATGGGGAATGTTTTTATTCACCTTGGAAATTACGAAAGAGGAAACGCGTATTTTGAAAAGGCTCTAGTTATTGCTGAAAGAGAAAACTACCAGGAAATTATATCCCTTTGTTTAGCTAATTCTGGTGTAATTCAGAATAAATGCAACAATTACGATGAGGCGTTAAATTTGTATCAGAGGGCACTTTTGGTTAGCCGGTCTTTGCACGACCGTATACAGGAGTCAAATTGCCTTATCAATATTGGCACCAATTATGCAGATATGGGCCAACCAGAATTGGGGTTCAAGTTTGTAGAAGAGGGGATGGCTATCAAACTTGAGTTAGGCAATAAAAGAGCAATTTCCAATTGCCACATTCATCTGGCTGAGATCTTAATAATGATGGAAGAGTTCGACCGGGCTATTGAGTTGTTCAGGACGGCCATCCCGGAAAAAGAGCTTTTAGGCGACAGGGAGGGATTGGTCCGATGTTACCTTGGAATTGGCTCTATCATGCTGGATAGAAAACAGTACTCAATTGCCCGTCAAATGATAGGTCAGGCCTTAGATACAGCTTTGAATATCAATTCACTGGAGTATATCGTTCAGGGATACGAAAAAAGACGAGAAATTGCTTTAGCTGAAGGCGATTACAAATCAGCCTACCGTTTTGCCATGCAGCATCACATCTACAATGATAGCCTTAGAAGCGAAGCCAGTTCAAAAGCAGTGATGGAAATGGAATTCAGGAATCATTCCAAAGTACTGAAAAAGGAAAATGAAAACCTTCGCCTGCAATCCGATTTGACTACCGCATTAATGCGAAAAAGGAATGTATTATTGTATAGCATCCTCGGAATTACCTTCCTGCTTGCCGCCGGATTAATTCTTGTGAGTTATTTCCTAGGCAGGCTTAGAACCTCATCACAACGACTGGAAGAAAAAAATCTTATCATTACCAGGCAAAATCTTAAGCTTGACAACCTAAACAAGATGAAAGATCAGATGATGTCTATCATCGCGCATGATATTAAGGGAACCATTGGCAATCAATTAACAGCTGTGGAGGTCCTCCATCGCATAGAAGGTAATGAAGACGCGGAGATCGACCGGAAAAAACTCCTTGGAAATCTCAAGCATTCCGCATCCTATTCACTGGAATTGTTGGAAAATCTTTTACATTGGTCCCGACTGAAAGGCAACGAGTCATTTTTTCATCCCGAGGAGGTAAGGATGCAATCATTGATTTCTAATTGCATTGCCTTATTTGATGAAACAGCCAGGAACAAGCACCTTTCTTTCCTGAATGAATATACAAATTCAATTAGTGCAAAATTAGATTGTGTAATGATGGAAACCATTATCCGAAATCTAATCTCAAATGCCATCAAATTTTCCAATCCGCGAGGTACCATTCGTATCAGTACAGGTAAGAGTGATGGATCGATCTTTATTAGGATCGCGGACCAGGGAATTGGGATGACCGTAGAGCAGATTAACAAAATTACCAGCAATGGTGGTTTTACCCGCCGTGGAACTGCCAATGAAAAAGGTGCTGGGATTGGATTGACGCTCGTTCGGGAATTCACTGCGCTCCATAATGGAAGGCTAAGTATTACCAGTAAACCCAACGAGGGATCTATTTTTGAAGTTGTGATACCCTGTTGAAATTGATTATTTTCACCCCATCATTAAGGAATGGGAACAATCGACCAATATTCTGATCCAATTAAGAAGCAGGTTCTAAGCCAGTTCAGAGGACTTCTGCGAACGTGTAGCAGTGAGTATGACAAACCCTCTATGAAGTTGATCAGAAGGTCGTTTGATTTCTTGGTATCTAATGTGGAGGAAAATGAACAATTACATGGCATTCAACATGTTGAATATGTCACTGGATTAGCCAAACTGACCATTAAAGAACTTGGATTAGATGCTCTGGGAGTCTCATCAGCCTTGTTAATTCATTGTGTGAAATTACATGGGATACCTTTTGGGACTATTAAAGAGGAGGTAGGTGAGCGAACCGCATCGATCGTTGAAGAGTTGTTAAAAATCAGCAACCTTGATACTGCCACATCCCAGGATCAAGCAGAAAATATGCGGAATCTGATCGTGACCTTGGCAACAGACTTTCGGGTCATTCTGGTGAAGATCGCTGAACGGATTTATCTGATGCGACATATGCCGAGCATCGAAGAAAAAGAACAAATTTCATTGGCATGTGAAGCAAAATATATCTATTCACCGCTTGCCCACAGATTAGGTCTGTATAATGTAATGTCAGAAATGGAAGACATCTCCATGAGTGTGTTGGACACGAACGCCTTTAAAACGATCAGTGAAAAACTCAGGGCCTCTACCCCGCAAAGAAACCGGTTCATAAGAGAGTTCATTCAACCAATACGCGAAGACCTGGAACTAGAAAAGTTGAGCCTGGAAATCAAAGGCAGGCCCAAAGCTGTATCTTCGATCTGGAGAAAAATGCAAAAACAGAAAGTGGCATTTGAAGAGGTTTATGATAAGTTCGCCATCCGAATCATTATTGATACTCCACTTAAAAAAGAGAAGGCAGATTGTTGGCGAGCCTATTCCATAATTACTGACCATTATCAGCCCAATCCGGATCGTTTAAGAGACTGGATATCCGCACCAAAATCAAATGGCTATGAATCGCTTCATACTACGGTTGTTGTTCCTGGCGGAAATTGGGTAGAAGTTCAGATCCGCACAAAACGCATGAATGAAATTGCTGAAAAAGGACTGGCTGCCCATTGGAAATATAAAGGGATCAAGGGTCAGGCAGGCATTGACCAGTGGATCCAAAAGGTAAGGGAGTCGCTGGATAGTCCGGATACGGATGTATCCAATCTCATGGAGGACTTAAAACTGAGTCAGTTCAGCAAGGAGATATTTGTTTTCACACCCAATGGTGACCTGAAAAAGTTTCCTGAGGATGCTACTGTCCTTGATTTTGCATTCGATATACACACAGATGTTGGTTATTCCTGCGTAGGTGCCAAGGTGAATAGCAAGAATGTGCCCATCCGCTACAAACTTCAAAATGGAGATAAGGTTGAGATTCTGCGTTCCAAGAACCAGAAGCCAAAAACCGACTGGTTGAATGCCGTTGTAACTTCTAAGGCAAAAGGCAAAATAAAACAGGCACTGAAAGAGGCGAAATTAAAAGAGTCGGAACAGGGCAAGGAAATTCTAAGAAGAAGATTCCGGAATTGGAAAATTGATTTTAATGATAGCAGTGTCAGAAAGGTGATTCAGCATTTTAGGTACAGAGATGCCACCGATCTCTATTTTGATATTGCAACCGAGAAGTTTGACATTCTTCAAATAAAGGAACTGCTCACCAGCAAAGAGAAGCCAATGGAGCTCAAGTCTGAGAACATTGAAGAAGCAGTGGTGGATACACAAGTTAAACTGGCAGTTCAGGAAGCGGGCGATTTTCTAATAATTGATGAGCAGCTGGCAAATATAGATTATAGGCTGGCCCCCTGTTGTAATCCGATCCACGGCGATGCGATCTTCGGATTTGTGACAATCAGTTCAGGGATTTCAGTACACAGGATGAATTGCCCCAATGCGCAGCAACTCCTGACTAAATTTGGCTACAGGGTCGTAAAAGCCCGATGGACTCAAGGTGAGAAAGATACATTCTTCCCGGTAACCTTGCGCATAACGGGTGTGGACGATATTGGCATTGTAAGCAACGTATCCGACGTAATCTCCAGGGACCTCCAGGTGAATATGCGTTCCATATCCATCGATACCGAGGACGGGATGTTTGAAGGGAGTGTCACTCTGTTTGTGAAGGACACCCAACACCTTGAAGCATTGGTTCGGAAACTTAAAAAGGTGAAGGGTGTCATAAATATCCGCCGGATGGAACGGTAGAAAGTCTGGTCATTTTTACCGGTGAGGCCGGGTATATTAGTAGAGGAAGAAAAATACGTGATACTATATGGAAATAGGGATTGATAGCTTCGCCGAGGCCCCGTTAAGCAATGAAACTGATCGGGCACTTGATAATTCGAAAGCATTACGTGATTTGCTCGAAAGAATCGAGTTTGCGGACAAGGCAGGCCTTGATGTATTTGGTATTGGAGAACACTACCGCAAGGAGTTTTTGGATTCTGCACCAGTTATTATTCTTGCAGCTGCAGCGGCCCGCACCAAGCGGATCCGATTAACAAGTGCCGTGACCGTTTTAAGTGCGGCAGATCCGGTGAGGGCATTCCAGAATTTCGCTACCCTCGATTTAATTTCTCAGGGTCGTGCGGAAATGGTTGTAGGACGTGGTTCCTTTACAGAATCCTTTCCCTTATTTGGCCTGAATCTACAGGATTATGATGCACTATTTTCAGAAAAGCTAGATCTATTGCTTGCCATTCGTGATAACGAAGTGGTGGACTGGTCCGGAAAATTTCGTTCCGAACTCAGAAATCAGGCCATTTACCCCAGGCCATTACAAACCCCTTTGCCTGTGTGGTTGGGAGCAGGTGGTACCCGTGAATCATTTATACGGGCAGGAAAGTTGGGTCTGCCACTAATGGTTGCCGTTATTGGTGGCGAAACACACCGTTTTCGACCCCTGATAAACCTTTACAGAGAGGCAGGTGAAAGAGCCGGCTATGCGCCAGAGCAATTGAAAATAGGATTGCACTCGCTGGGCTATGTGGCTAACCAGACCGAGGAAGCCATTGAAGACTATTATCCTGGCTATGCTGAAACCTTTACCCGAATTGGAAAAGAACGGGGATGGCCACCAGTTTCAAGGGCCCGCTTTGACGCTCAGACCGGACAATTCGGGGCGCTGGTCATTGGAAATCCTGAAGATGTGGCAGAAAAAATACTTCAACACAGTGATTCGCTTGGAGGGATTTCGAGATTTACGTTTCAGATGGACAATGCTGGATTGACTCACAAACAACTTTTGCGGTCTATTGAACTCATCGGAACGAGGGTAATGCCACTAATTAGCCGCAAATAGGGTAAGTCTGAAACAAGGAAATGAGTGGTAACTTTCAATTTTACAGTGGGGTCTCAATACCTGGGGTCGGGTTTGTATGGTAGCTTGGCCATCTTTTCGATGGTCATACTTGGGAACCCGAATTCCCTGGTTATCTCCCCGAAAACCAGGTAGATACCCTGTCCCCTGTAAGGAAAGCGTTTCAGGGAACCGGGAAAGTTTACCACGTCAAAAAATTCACCTTCAGCGTCAAGGAAGGTACCAAAGTTCATCCACTGCTTGCGTTTGGTTCGAACATTTTTGATGGTAACCAGGTTGCCCAGCATGCGGACTTTTTTTCCAACATTTTCCAACATATGACGGGCCAGCACCTGCCCCCGAAATGTGGTCTGAAGCAACTCAAAGGCAGGAATGGTTACAGAAAAACCCAGGATCTCAAGCTCATCATAGGTGTTTTCAAGGGCAGTCTGTTCTAATTCTGGCAAGTTGAATTCCCGCTTACGTACAGGAAAGAGCTCACGCATAGGATCCTTTTTCTTCTGGTTACCAAGGATCAGGTGTGCATCCCACAACAATGCTTTCTTGCTTTTCCCTGTAAAACGAAATGCATTGATCCTGATCAGGATGACAACTTGTTCAAGCCCGACAGGCACGCGCTGAAGAAAATCTTCAAGACTTTCATAGTTACCCTGGTTCTCCCTCTCATCAATGATCATTGCTGCTACTTGCTCCTCCAGGTTCTGAAGATGGATAAACCCGACGAATATGTCTTTGCCGCTAATGGAGGTTTTGTATTCGCTTCGGTTGATACAGGGAAGATGAATGATAGCTCCCCAACGCCGGGCTTCGTTGAAATAGACCCAGGTACGATAGAAACCACCGAAGTTATTAATTACTGCGGTCATAAACTCCAGTGGATAATAAGTTTTCAGGTAGAGTGACTGGAAACTTTCCACTGCGAAGGACGCAGAATGTGCTTTGGAAAAGGAATACCCGGCGAAGGAGCTGATCTGTCGCCATACCTCAAGAGTGAGTTCATCCGGATACCCCCGGTCGCGGCAGTTATCAAAGAATCGTTGGGCAATACGGTCAAACTCTTTACTGGATCGGTATTTGCCACTCATGGCCCGGCGAAGAACATCTGCATCAGCCAGATCTAGTCCGGCAAAATGGTGGCAGACCTTAATTACATCCTCCTGGTACACCATAACTCCAAACGTTTCTTTTAATTGTTCCTCCATGACAGGGTGGAGGTACTCAAAGTCATCCGGGTGATGAAACCTGTGTATGTACTCCCTCATCATCCCCGATTGTGCCACACCCGGCCTGATGATGGAGCTGGCAGCCACCAGGGCACGGTAGCTATTACACTGCAACTTGGTGAGCAATCCACGCATGGCCGGGCTCTCTATATAAAAACATCCGTTGGTCTCTCCCGACATAAGTTGTTTCAATACTGCCTCGTCCTTTTTGAAGTCATTCACCCTGTGCACATCGACACTGATGCCCCTGTTCCTCTTAACGATCTCGGCACACTCCTTGATGTGTCCGATACCGCGCTGACTGAGTATATCCAGTTTTTCGAAGCCAAGGCTCTCTGCCACATACATGTCCCACTGGGTAGTCGGGAGACCTTTGGGAGGCATGTCTAATGCGGTATACGCTGTAAGGGGTTCTTCAGAAATAAGCACACCCCCGGCATGGATGCTCCTCAGGTTGGGAAAATCCATTAACAGACTCCCGGCTTCATAGATGCTGCGGGTAATATGGTTCTCACTCAGATTACTCTCGGGTTCTTTTATGAGCTGATCAATCTCCTCTTTGGGCAGGCCGTACACTTTGCCAAGTTCCCGGAAGATGGAGCGGTCCCGGAAAGTGGATATAGTTCCAATTAGCGCCGTATGTTTCCTCCCGTACCTCTTAAAAATATAATCCAGAACTTCATCCCGTTCCTTCCAGGAAAAGTCGATGTCAAAGTCAGGAGGACTCGTCCGCTTGGGGTTGATAAAGCGTTCGAAATAGAGGTCCAGATCGATGGGATCCACATCGGTAATGCGCAAGCAATAGGCAACGATGGAGTTGGCTCCACTACCCCGTCCCACATGGTAGAATCCACGCGACATGGAGTATCGTATCACATCCCAGGTAATCAGGAAGTAGGAGGAAAAACCTAACCGATCAATGATCTCCAGTTCATGTTGAATCCGCTTCAGTGCTTCCTTGTTCCTGCGTCCATACCTGTACTCCATTCCATCCATGGCCAGCTTCTCAAGCAGGATCTTATCGTCGTGAAGTGTCCCGGTGAAGGTCTTTTTGTTTTTCACCGTTGTGAAATCAAACCCAATCCAGCAATCGTTCATCATACGCTCACTATTTCTCCATATTTCAGGATAGTCATCATAGGCGCAGCGCAGCAGGTCCGGTGTCAGCAGCACCTCGCTTGCCAGTGCCATCTGATGCGGTTTCACCTGGCTCAAAAGGATGTTATGGTCTATGGCTCTTAAATGCCGGTGCAGTGCATGGTCTTTCTGATGGAGAAAAGTTACAGGATGCCGTACAACCAGCCTGGAGCGATCTGAACTCCATTGGGACGTGAGAATTTTATTTACCTCTCCCGGTCGCACCCCAATCAGTTCCTGGTCCCGCAATTTTCGCTCACTCAACTTCTTACCCTGCACCTGAAAGGGGTTATTCTCAAATTCATAGATGAACCATACATCCTCCAGTGGCGGTGCCCGTTCCGGCAAGGGTAATCCCGTTTCGTTGTGGTAAGAAAGAAAGTCGTTTAGCTCCCTGAAACCATCAGGATTATGCGCTATGCCCGTATAAAGGTATTGATCTCCGTTCCGGTATTCAATCCCGGCGATGGGGTGGGTCCCTGTCTCATTACAGGCCTTCACAAAATCCACCATTCCCATGGAATTATTGATATCTGTCAGCGCCAGCACCTCGATACCCAACCTGGAGGCCTCTTCCACCAGCGTCTCCACTGCCATGGTCCCATATCGCAGGCTATAGTATGAATGGTTGTTTATATACATGCTTACTGCACTCACGTTAGTAGTTATTTTCCTAACTAATAACCCCTCACTATTTCACCCATACCAGTACCGAAACCTTCGATTCTTGAGGTTGTCGATCTGCTGGCGGTTTTCCGGAGAGGGGACGGCCTTTTGTTGGGCTGATTGCGCTGTTCGCTCTTCCAGGTCTCGAAGCTGTATGCCACTGGCCCTTTTAACCGAATCGGAACCATAGCGCCTGCGCAGTTTATCCACAGCCAGGTAAAGGTGAACCATCTCCGAGGTGTCTTCGAACAGGTTTAACTGCTGTACCCCCCTGATCAAACCGGAAAGCTTGACTCCCACCAGCCGGATCAGCATGCGCCGCTGGTAAAGGCGGTCGAATAACTCCCTGGCCATGGGCATCAATACATGGTCGAAGGAGGTGTAGGATACCCGTTTCTGCAGGGTATGGGTATCGAAATTGGAGTAACGAATCTTCACCGTAATACAAGATGTGAGTTTTTCCTCTTTGCGCAACTGGAAGGCTAGCTTCTCCACCATGGAAGTGAGTAAGTCGCGCAATCCAGCCACATCCATGGTATCCCGCTGAAAGGTTCTTTCACTCCCAATAGATTTTCGCTCAGAATATTGGACCACAGGAGTGGGATCGATGCCATTGGCCTTTTTCCAAATCACAATGCCGTTTTTCCCCAGCAAGCTATCCATCATCTCCTTGGGAATCTGACCCAGTGTGCCAATGGTGGAGATCCCCATGGAACGTAGCAAATGAAAGGTCCGGTTCCCAATCATGGGGATTTTTCGAATTGAAAGGGGGGAGAGAAAATTGCTTATTTGCTGACCCGGTATCTCGATCTCCCCGTTGGGCTTGGCTTCCCCGGTGGCAATCTTTGAAACCGTCTTGTTGACCGAAAGCCCACAGGAGATGGGCAACCCAGTCTCCTTTATAATGCGATGCCTCAATTCATGGGTCCACTGCATGCATCCAAAAAAACGATCCATACCCGTAATATCAAGGTAGTGCTCATCAATAGAAGCCTTCTCATACACGGGAGCTCCTTCAGCAATAACGTCGGTAACCATCCGCGAGTAACGGCTGTAGGCATCCATGTCGCCCCGGATTACAATGGCTTCACTACAGAGCGACCGTGCCATCTTCATGGGCATGGCAGAATGCACCCCAAACTGCCTTGCTTCATAACTGCAGCTCGAAACTACACCGCGGTCCGACATACCTCCAATGATCACTGGTTTTCCCTCCAGCTTACTGTTCATCAGCCGCTCCACAGATACAAAAAATGTATCCAGGTCCATATGCACAATGTGTCGTGTTATACTCACTTCGTTCGTGTTAACTTTTTTTTCTTATCTTTGATTAAAATATGATCATATATTTGATTACAATATAATCATATGCTCTATTTTATACAACAATAAATATTGTTTTTAACATGTATTTTGATTCGAATATCAAACTCCTGCGGAAACGAAAGAATCGCACACAGGATGAGATGGCAGAACAACTCAAGATGAAACGTTCTACCTTAAGCGGTTATGAAAACAGAGTAGCTCAACCAGGTTTGGAAGCACTTCTGTTATTTTCAGATTATTATCGTATAGCATTGGATACATTGATAAAGATAGATCTGTCGAAAATGAGTGAATCCCAGCTGCGGCAGCTGGAAAACGGAGAGGATGTATTCTTGCGGGGAGGGAATCTTAGGGTACTGGCATCAACAGTCGATACGGCTAATCAGGAAAATATCGAATTGGTACCTGTGAAAGCGCAGGCCGGATATACAAATGGATTTGCCGATCCTGAATATATTAATGACTTGCAGGTATTTCAACTTCCTTTCCTCTCAAGAGAGAAGAAGTACAGAACTTTTCAACTCCAGGGCGATTCCATGCTCCCAATCCCGGAAAAGGCATGGATTACAGGTGAATATGTATTGGACTGGAAAGCATTGAAAACAGGAGAAGCCTGTATCGTACTTACCATGGATGAGGGAATTGTTTTTAAAATTATAGAAAACAGAATAGAATCGGATGGATTACTCATTCTCTATTCATTAAATCCACTTTATGAACCATATGAGATTAGTGTGAACGAGATTCGGGAGATTTGGAAGTTTGTACACTTTATAAGTAACGAGATCCCGGAGCCGGTCATTCCGGAGAATCAGCTGGTGCGAACAGTTGCCAGTCTGAAACAGGATCTTGATCGATTGAAATTGAGCGTACGTAAAAAGGGAAATGGGCAGGAGGTGTAGTGGATGACAGGATTAGTTCAATCCGAAATCATTCCCTAATAATGCTTCCTGGCTCCGAATCATTTTCAAGTAACGAATCTGTCTTACCAGGTAATTCTCTTTGTATTGTCCATCAGACATACAAACAAACTTGTACTTTTCGTCAGATGAGAGATTGAGCGCTTTCATGACTTCCTGCCGGGTAAGAACCGAATGATCAACACAACTGGGGAAATCTTTATCAAATTGATCGGAATAATTCTCAATAAGCCTAATGAGTTCCTGGCTTTCAACAGGATCAGAACATGGCAATCGCTTTATTGCTCCACCCGCATAGAGTTTCCCTTCAAGCTGTTTGCTAAAGCTGATAATTTGAACCAATGCCACGGATTCAACCGAAATGACCATCCTTCCGCCTGGATTTTCAGCTACTACATCTTTCAACTGAACCTCACATCCAAACTCCTGCACCTCCTGATTAATTACAAATGGAATAACAAAAGTGGTATTATCGGTACGTGCATCCTCTATTAGTTGCTTATAACGAGGTTCGAAAATCCGTAAGGGGATATCCTCTCCCGGAAAAAGGAAAACACTTAAAGGAAAATAGGGAAGTATTTCAGGTTTTGGCTCCATTCGATGTCTTCTATGAGAACTTAACAAATCTTATTTCATAATTGTTTATCTTTTACCATGATACTTTTAACTTTTAACTTATAAGTCACGTGTGTTTTACCATCGAAGTTCATTTAACCCGGAAAGCAATTGAAAAAAGATTTTCAGTGGATACCTCTGCATTGTATGATTTTGATTTCAGTTATTTCTATCGGGCTTTTAGCAACCCCCTTATACCAGTTATCACACAAAATGACGCCAGTCGTGTTCAGTTATTGAACTGGGGCCTGATACCTGCTTGGGCTAAGGGGCTCGACAAGGCCATGCAGATTAGAAGAGGAACTTATAATGCCCGGTCAGAATCCCTTCACGAAAGACCTTCTTTTCGTGAACCACTAAAAAATGGACGTTGCCTCGTAGTTGCTCATGGCTTTTTCGAATGGCAGTTAGTTAACGGGGTGAAGATTCCATGGTATATCAGGTTGAAAAATAATGTTCCGTTTGTTTTTGCAGGACTGCATGATAGCTGGAGAGATCCTGTCGGTGGCGAATTCTTTCATACCTTTTCCATCATTACTACGGGTGCGAATCCCCTTATGGAGAAAATACACAATACAAAAAAGCGAATGCCGGTAATCCTTAAACCAAATCTGGAGAAAGAATGGATATCCGGTGATATCTCTTTACGTAAAGTCCGTCAGCTTCTTTTGCCACTCGATGAAAACGAACTTCATGCTCACACTGTTTCTCCCGGGCTGGCTAAAGCAGATTCTTATCCGGCAAATCCGGAAATAATTCAACCATATGACTTTCCTGCTCCGGGAACTTTGTTCTGACTAAACTTTTTGAGAAAATTTATGGCATCTTCTTCGGGATTCAGGATATTAACAATACTCCCACAGCTGATATTATTCAATACCTTAGTGTGTAATCATATACAAATAAGGATTAACACTTTATTAACTTATTGTTAATAATAACTGTTAATTCAATGTGTAATTCTTCGGCCAAAATTATTTGGAATGAGGACAGAAACCACATATTTTTGATTTCATCAAGTGAGCGATAAAAGGCCACTCAGTTCTTTAAATGTTGAATCATTGGCAGCCGGGGTGACCCGGGTGTGTGAACAATGAGTCACGTGAATAGCTAACCAGGTATTGATGCTATTCTCCCGATCTTCGGATCGGACTGAAAACTAGAAAACTGAATATGCTGTCACAGGCAAATTCAGAGATTCGAAACGGAAACCGTAGGGTACCTGAATACACGGTAGAAGTTGTTAACAGTTGAGCATTGGAAACCGTCTTCGGACGGCAAAGGTGCAAGTTGTTCGATTCGTCGGACAGCGACAGGGAATTCGGGACTTCGGTCGCATTTTCCGGTCACAATAACAGTAGCTTGGCGCGAATTAACAACTACGGTAGTTGATTAGTGGAATGGGAACCAGATGCAAATTTGGGTCCCATTCGTGTTTTAACCCTCACTATTAATGCCAAGTGCTATGTAGCCAATGCCTGGCTTCGCAGACGGCTCGACTCCCTGGGTTGTCCATTTTCTTCTTTCCTGCCCAAAACCTTTTGACTAATCACCACCTTATTATTATAAATCGTCCAAAAACTTCCTATCAAAGTGGCTTTTACTATGCGAAGAGCCATAATATCTGTAATAAATAAGCCATTCGCACAACCCTCCTATTTATGTTAATACTCTGTTTTATTGGCGTTTATGTCTATAAACAATACAGGGTTACTATCAGCAAGATGAACAATTCCTTCTGAACTTGATTTAACTATAAATTTGCACTACAAAGAATAGAGCAGCATACCACAAATAATACTCGTGAAGAAAATAATACTATTTCTGGGTTTACTGATACTCTTCTTTTTTGGAGAGATTGCCCTGACATTTTCTGACAAGGGATACCCTTCCTTGCTAAGCAATGAAGAGGTACCTTTTTCACTCATGCTAGATAATCATTATTCTAATTTTAAGGAAACTGAATTCATCGATCAGCAGGTAAATTCCTTTATTAAAAAGTGGAAAATTTATGGAGCAAGTTTAGCAGTTACAAAAAATGAACGTCTGGTATATGCGAAAGGATTCGGGATTGCAAATACGGAGACTGATGAGGAAGTAAAACCCGGACATTTGTTTAGGATTGCCTCAGTTTCCAAATTGATCACAGCCGTGGCTATTCTGAAGCTCTATGAAGAAGGGCGAATTGATCTGGATGAAAAGGTATTTGGCAGGCAGGGGATATTTAATGACTCCATTTATTGTAATTACCGTGATAAAAGACTGGAACAGATTTCTGTCCGACACTTGCTCAACCATACCGCAGGGTGGTCCAGGTATTCAGGTGATCCAATTTTTAATTCACTTTACATTGCGAAAAAAATGAATGTGAAGGCACCGGCAACAATTGATAATATATTGGAGTATACCCTGTCCAAAAGGCTTGCTTACAAACCGGGAACGCGCTACAGCTATTCAAATTTCGGGTATGCAGTACTTGGTGAAATTATTGCCAGAAAGAGTGGTATGCCTTATCAGGATTATGTGGTAATGAATCTGTTAAAGCCATTGGATATCCATGATATGCACTTAGGCAAGAGCTATTATTATCAAAAATATCCCAACGAGGTTAGATATCACAGTAGTGCTGGAAAAATGATGTCCTATTCAATGGATGGGTCAGGAGAAAAAGTTCCTATATATTATGGTGGAAACAATATTGAATTACTTGGCCCGGCTGGCGGATGGGTGGCATCAGCACCTGAGCTGATTAAGTTTCTCACAGCGATTGACGGCTTTCAGGATCAGCCAGATATACTGTCTTCTGAAACGATAGAAATGATGTCCAATCCGGATATTGCCGGGGAAGGACTTTTCGGTTGGAGGGGGAGTGACAAATATGGGACATGGTGGCGTACCGGCTACCTAACCGGGTCCTCAGCTTTGATGGTCAGGCAAAAGGATGGTATCAACTGGGTGATGATGATCAATACCAGCACGTATAAACATTCCCACATTCAGAGGTATGTCTCAGGGATGATGTTTAAAGCTGTAAATCGGGTAAAAGAATGGCCATCAATCGATCTGTTCGCAATGGATTCAGACAGCCCCAATCCTATCACAGAAATTCCAGCAACCAATCCAAAACTTTAAGTGAATTAGTCATGCTTATAGGGATATTCCTTTTATATTTGGGACACTCACCGGAGTACCCGTATGGAGTTATCTGAAATCAACCATATAGATCCTTCTGAACTTACTGATTTTGAAGCGGATATTTTTATTACCACCCTTGGTTATGAGTCACGGTGTACAACCATCGCAAGGCTGTTTGAGAATAAATCCTGTCGAAAAGTTGCATTGTCAAGATCGGATTATATCAAGGAGTTTTCCTTTGCAGCAAATAAAACCTATTACATTGAACATGAATATGAAATTATTCCTGTGGATAAGAAGGTTCCTGAGTTGGGTGTGATCCTTGAGAAGTATTCCAATGAAAATGTCAATATTGTTTTTGATTGCACTAGCATGTCGCATAGATGGTACTATGAATTCTTCAGGTGGTTCAGCGAAAATCAGAATAACTACTCGACAACTAAGCTCAGGTTTGTCTATACTATGGCATGCTTCAATGAACAGGACCCTTCACGAAAAGTGAAACGATTAAAGGATTTTCTGGATACCAATATCAAGTCGAATCTGAAGAAGAAACAAGCACTTATACTGGGATTGGGGCACGAGAAAAATATTTGTGACAGTATTTATAAAATGGTGAATCCGGATCTCTTGTATCTTTTTTATTCAGATCCTCCGGTGGATAAGAAATTTGTAGAAAAGGTATTCGTGAACAACCATTCATTAATCAACGAGACACCTATTCGAAATTTAGTTGCTTATCCGGTCAGAAATGGGCAATCTATTTATCAGAGCCTGGTAGATACCATCTTACCCTTACGTAATGATTATGTCATCCATCTGATCCCCCAGGGACCAAAAATTTTCTCGGTGGTGGCTATGCTGATTCATTTAGGATATCCCGATACAAAGATCAGTTATCCCTTATTTAAAAAGCCTCCGGTGGTGGACCGCTATCCCTGCGGGGAACCAGTAGTTCTGGACATTCTCTTCGAAGCCGATGATTAAAAACAATTTAAAGGGATCATTGTTATACCAACGAAAATTCTAATATCCAACTACAATCAATAAAAATTCAATATGGCGAATTTTGATATCATCATGCCTAAGATGGGTGAAAGTATTGAGGAAGCGACCATCACCAATTGGTTTGTAAAGGAAGGTGATCAGGTGGAAGAGGACGATGTTCTCCTGGAAATTGCTACAGATAAGGTTGATTCGGAAATCCCGTCGCCTGTTGCAGGCATAGTTAAGAAGATATTATTCAAACAAGATGAGGTAGTTGCAGTAGGAAATGTAATTGCTGTCATTGATATGGATACCGAGGCAACTGGTCCGGAACCGGAGGAGAAATCTGTTGCGGATCTGCCTCCTGTTCCAAGTATGTCAGACTCAGAATCTGTAAAACCGGGAACGGCGTCATCTGTTGTTTCCAAGGAAACAACCGAGGATGCTGTTGAGGATGAATTTAAAGTGGTATCCTCAGGTAATAGATTCTATTCACCATTGGTTAAGAAAATTGCACGGGAAGAAAATATCGGGCAGGATGAACTTGACAGAATTCCGGGAAGTGGATTGAATGGAAGGGTACAGAAAAAAGATTTAATACATTTTATTGAGAATCGGGAAGTGAATGGCGACGGAGTGAAGCAAATTTCTACCACTCCAGTTACTTCAGTTCATACACCGGAAGGTACAGTCCCGGCATCTTCAAAAGCATCTGAACCTTCAACCTCAGCAGCAACTGCAACCTTCAACGAAACAGGGGATGAGGTAATTGAAATGAGCAGGCTCAGGAAATTAATTGCCGGGCACATGGTGAAATCAAAGCAAATATCTGCCCATGTCACCAATATGATTGAGATAGACGTAACGGGAGTGGTTGCCTGGAGAAATAAAATTAAGGATGAATTCCTTAAAAAAGAAGGGGTAAAGATTACATTTTTACCAGTATTTTTAGAAGCTACAGTGAAGGCTCTCCGAGAATTTCCCCAAATTAATGCCTCCGTTGATGGAGATAAGATTATCATTAAGAAGAGAATAAACCTTGGTATCGCAGTTGCCTTGCCAGACAATAATTTAATCGTTCCTAATATCAAAGATGCAGACTCCTTTAATCTTATTGGGATCACAAAGAAAATGAATGAGTTAGCTATTGCAGCCCGGAACAATAAGCTTGGTCCGGACGACATCAGTGGTGGCACTTTTACTGTAACCAACTTTGGTACCTTTCAAAACGATATTGGAACTCCCATTATAAACCAGCCCGAGGTGGCCATTCTGGCGGTAGGTGCTATCAAAAAGAAACCGGCCGTCCTTGAAACCGAACATGGGGATGTAATCGCTATCAGACAAAAAATGTGGTTGGCACTGACCTACGACCACAGGATTGTAGACGGAGCCCTGGGTGGAGCATTTCTGAAACGTCTGGGAGATTATATAGAATCATTTGATTCAGTGACTGGCAATTTTAAACTTTAGTTAGTGATGGTGATAGAAAAGAGATACAGCATAAAGAAAACCGATAAAGAAACCCTTGTAAAATGGTTTAAATTGATGCTTGTAGGAAGGACCATTGATGACAGGGCTCCAAATTATTTGAAACAGGCCATAGGTTGGTCGTATCATGCCCCTTTTGCTGGTCATGATGGAATTCAGTTGGCAATTGGCCAGATATTTGACCGTGAAAATGACCATTTGTTCCCTTATTACAGGGATATGCTCACCTCACTCTCGGCGGGAATGACGGCCGAAGAATTAATTCTGAACGGTATTTCGAAAGATGCAGATGTGGCAGGGGGCGGGCGTCACATGTCCAACCATTTCGCTAAACCTGAATGGAATGTGCACAATGTTTCTTCATGTACCGGAAATCACACCTTGCACGCTGTGGGTGTTGCGAGGGCACTAAAAAAGTATAAGGTACCTGGTGTGGCAATTAGCTCTCAAGGGGAGTCGTCGGTATCGGAAGGTTATGTGTATGAAGCTATTAATGGCGCAAGCACTGAAAAATTACCGGTGATATTCGTTATCCAGGACAATGGTTATGGCATTTCAGTTCCCAAAGCAGATCAGACAGCCAATCGGAAGGTGGCCAATAATTTTTCGGGATTTAAGAACCTTAAGATCTACCATTGCAATGGCAAGGACGTATTTGATAGCATCAATACGATGACTGAAGCGAAGGAATATGTGGTGGAAAACGAGATACCGGTCATTGTCCAGGCTAATTGTGTGAGAATCCATTCCCATTCTAACTCAGACAGGCATGATCTTTACCGGGATGATTACGAGCTCAACTACGTGCATGAATATGATCCCCTCGCGAAATTCAGAAGACTTCTGCTCAGGTATGAGCGCCTTACAGAAGAAGAAGTGGAATCCATTGAAAATGAGGCGAAAGAGATTGTTAAAGCAGCACACAAAGTAAGCTTAAGCTCACCCAATCCTACACCTGAGTCTATTCATGAGTTTGTGATTCCTGATCCATATATAAGTGAAAAATATCCGGAAGGTCTTCACAATTATTTGGGAGAACCAATGAAACTTATTGAAGGATTGAATGAAACTCTGAAAGCCGAATTTCGCTCCAACCCGGATACCTTTATTTGGGGTCAGGATGTGGCAAATAAGGAAAAAGGCGGGATCTTTAATGTGACCAAAGGAATGCAGCAGGAGTTTGGAAAAGAAAGGGTTTTCAATGGACCCATTGCTGAAGATTTCATCATGGGAACAGCTAACGGAATGAGCAGGTTCAATGACAAACTCCGCATTGTGGTTGAAGGTGCTGAATTTGCTGATTATTTTTGGCCAGCGATGGAACAATTTGTTGAAACATCCCATGAATACTGGCGCACCAAAGGCCAGTTTTCTCCAAATATTACTGTGAGGCTTGCTTCAGGTGGATACATTGGTGGAGGTCTTTATCATTCGCAAACTATTGAGGGTTCATTGACCGGGTTACCGGGCATACGGGTAGTCTACCCAAGTTATGCCGATGATGCAGCCGGTTTGCTCAGAACAAGCTTGAGATCAAGGGGAGTAACTCTGTTTTTGGAGCCGAAGGCACTCTATAATGCGCCGAAAGTGGCTACTCCGATTCCCGATGATTTTGAGGTTCCCTTCGGCAAGGCGCGAATCAGAAGAGAAGGAAACGAATTAAGTATTATTACATATGGCAATACTACTCCAATGTGTGTTGAGCTTGCAGATCAGTATTTAAAAGAGGACAAAGCCAGATTGGAAGTACTTGACTTAAGAAGCCTGAGTCCGCTAGATACTGATGCGATCTTATCTACTGTGAAAAAGACAGGGAAGGTTCTGATTGTTCATGAGGATAAAGTCTTTGGAGGATTCGGAGGGGAAGTTGCGTCTGTTATAAATGAATTGGCATTTGAAAACCTTGACGGCCCCGTGAAGCGAGTTGGATCAGAGTTTGTTCCGGTAGGGTTCAATAGAATACTTGAAGCTGCTATCCTGCCGGATAAAAAGAAGATTGAAGAGGCTGTAGACGAATTATTGAACTATTGAGACCCAAAACCAAGACATGAATAAAACCGCAATCATATACAGTTTTAATACCAAGAAGACGGCCAAAATAGCTATTAGAATTAAGGAGGCATTCAACGATGATCAGGTAGATCTTGTCAATGCAGAAGATCTTTCAGGAGAGATTTTTAACTCTTATATACAGATTATCATGGGGGTATCTACCTGGTTTGATGGCGAGCTGCCCAATTGCTGGGATGAATTTGTTCCGGAACTGGAAGACATTGATCTCCAGGGTAAAAGGATTGCACTCTACGGATTAGGTGATCAAAAAGGATACCCTGAAAACTTTTTGGATGGGATGGGCATTATGGCCGGGATCCTTGAAGATCAAGGAGCCACTCTCATAGGTTATACAAGTACAGATGGATATAAATTCGAGAGTTCCAAATCACAGCGAGGAGATAAATTCGTTGGATTGGCCATTGATTACGAAAATCAAGGTGCTTTGAACAAAGAAAGGGTTGCCAAGTGGGTGGAGCAGCTAAAAAGTGAATTTGCCTGATATTTCCCCCGGATCAATTTTACGCCCTTTTCATGTTATTTATTGCCTGAGAAGAGTAGACTGTTCATATAATTTACTTCTTTTGTGGTTAATTTTCTTTTAATTGAAATTGTCTGCCATGGCCAAAGATCGGGTATATATATTTGATACAACTCTCAGGGACGGGGAACAGGTCCCGGGATGTCAGCTGAATACCATAGAGAAAATCGAAGTCGCAAAGGCGTTGGAGGAATTGGGTGTAGACATCATTGAAGCCGGATTTCCCATTTCAAGTCCAGGTGATTTTAATTCGGTAGTGGAAATTAGTAAAGCTGTGTCAGAACCTGTCATTTGCGGCTTGACCAGGGCGGTGAAGAAAGATATTGAGGTGGCTGCGGAATCACTAAAATTTGCTAAACATCCCCGAATCCATACTGGAATCGGGACCTCTTATTACCACATTTACCATAAGCTGAACAGCAATCCGGAGGAAATAATCAGGAGGGGAGTGGAAGCGGTAAAATATGCGAAAACATTTGTAGAAGATGTCGAGTTTTATGCAGAAGACGCCGGTCGTTCCGATAACAAATACCTGGCAAAAGTTGTTGAAGCGGTAATCAGTGCAGGAGCCACTGTGATTAATATTCCAGATACAACAGGGTACACCCTCCCTGAAGAGTATGGAAAAAAGATAAAATATCTGGTGGATCATGTACCAAATATTGACAGGGCTATTCTTTCGACTCATTGTCATAATGATCTGGGAATGGCCACCGCAAATACAATGAGTGGGCTTTTAAACGGGGCACGGCAAGTGGAAGTGACCGTAAACGGCATAGGTGAGCGAGCCGGCAATACTTCTCTTGAGGAAGTAACTATGATTTTGAAGAGCCGCAAGCATCTGAATCTTGTCTCTAATATCAATGCAAAGAAGATCTACAATACCAGCCGACTGGTATCCACACTTATGCGCATGCCGATTCAACCCAACAAAGCCATTGTCGGACGAAATGCGTTTGCCCACTCATCCGGTATCCATCAGGATGGCGTACTGAAACGAAGGGAGAATTATGAGATAATCAATCCAAAAACTGTTGGAATAAATGAATCATCCATACTGCTTACAGCAAGAAGTGGAAGGGCCGCACTAAAGCACAGGTTGGAAAAACTGGGATATTCATTCGACAAATCGACTCTGGATTCCATTTATGAAGAATTCCTCAAGCTAGCTGATTCGAAAAAAGAAATTATCGATGAGGATTTAAAGATACTGGCTGGTGCAAATGTACGGGATATTAAAAGGAATCTTTACCTCCGTTCACTACAGGTTTTATGTGGCAAGGGTACTACGCCTGTGGCAACAGTATCGTTGGATTGGGAAGGTGAATGTCATATAGCAACAACCAACGGAAATGGTCCTGTGGATGCGGCGATTAATGGAGTAAAAGAAATCCTGAAAAAGAAAGTAAGGATTGAAGAGTTTCTTATACAAGCAATAACCCGTGGGAGTGACGACATGGGAAAAGTGCACATGCAGGTTGAGCATAAACACATTGTTTATTATGGCTTTTCTGCATCTACAGATATTATAACCGCTTCAGTTGAAGCATTCATCGACGCAATGACTCAAATTGTGTAACAGAGCAATCGCACACTCCAGGATTTAATTATCTTTATTCAAATATCAGATCAACATTTCGATCTGATATTTGTCTTTTATAGCACCTAACTATGATCCGCTCAGGATGCTAAAATCGTATCAGATCGCGCCGTTATTATGCATTTGCTTATTTCTTGCTGCTTCCGAAAGCTTCGGAGAGGGTATTGTGAGTGGATATGTGCGGGACGCTGCCACGGGGGAGGAGTTGATCGGTGCAAACGTAGTCGATCTGGAAAGCGGCGCAGGAGCAATCACAAATGTGTACGGCTACTATGTATTATCTACAGAACCGGGATTACGCACCTTCGAATACTCATACGTAGGATATGTGACTAAAACAATTCCTCTGCGGCTGGGGACCGATCAGGTGATTGACGTTGAGTTGAATGAATCAATCATAGAACTCCAGGAAGCAACTGTTACAGCGGAAGCCGGAAATGCCAATGTGACCCGGCTGGAGACAGGTTCCACCAGGCTGCCGATTCAATTCATCCGAAAGATTCCTGCGTTACTGGGTGAAGTTGATGTGATAAAGGCAATTCAATTGTTACCCGGTGTGCAGGTAACCAGCGAGGGATCTTCAGGTTTCAGCGTAAGGGGAGGGAGTGCGGATCAAAATTTAATTCTGTTGGATGAGGCCACCGTATACAATGCCTCTCACCTGTTGGGTTTCTTTTCGGTTTTTAACAACGATGCCATCAAGGACGTGAAGCTATATAAAGGCGATATACCGGCTAGTTCTGGCGGGAGATTGGCCTCACTCCTTGATATAAGAATGAAAAACGGAAACAAGAAGCAACTGAGTGCCACGGGTGGGATAGGCACCATATCCAGCCGCCTTACCCTTGAAGGACCCGTGTTCACTGACAAAGTATCCTTTCTATTCTCAGCCAGACGGACCTATGCCGATATTTTTTTACCGCTGGCAAAGGACTCAGCCGTGCGTGATAATTCCCTTTTCTTCTATGACCTGAATGGAAAATTGAACTATACCATCAATGACAATAACAGAATTTTTCTATCGGGTTATCTTGGAAAGGACGTTTTCGCCAACGATTTCGCAGGAATGTATTTCGGCAACCGGACTTTTACTTTTCGTTGGAATCATCTTTTCAATAAGAAGCTTTTCAGCAATTTCACCTTGATTAATTCACACTATTTCTACGATTTGGGGACACCCGATGGCGAGATTCCGTTTTTCAACTGGCTCTCGTTCCTGGTAGATTATGGATTCAAAGGGGATTTTATCTGGTATCCTTCTACTGAACACACTTTTAAATTTGGCTTGTCCAGCTATTATCACGTGATCAAACCTGGCGCTATTCGGGTCAAGGATATCGACGGGAACAATACAGAATCGGACCTCTCAAATAATTATGCCCTCGAAAACGGATTCTATTTTTCTGGTGAATCGAAATTTGGAGAGAGGCTCTCTCTGAGGTATGGGCTCAGGTATTCCGCCTTTCACAATATTGGTGAGGCTATGGTTGTTACATACAATGACCTCTATGAAGTCATTGATTCTACCTTTTATCGCAAAGGAGAATTTTACAATCTGTATCATGGATGGGAACCGAGACTTGCAGCCAATTATATGTGGAATGAACGTAACTCTATCAAGGCCAGCTATTCGCGTACCAGGCAATACCTTCAGATGGCCAGCAATTCAACTTCTGGAACTCCTCTGGACATTTGGTTTCCCTCATCTCCCAACATAAAACCGCAAATATCTGATCAGGTGTCCTTCGGGTATTTCAGAAATTTTCTGGAGAATAAGGTTGAATCATCTCTTGAGGTTTACTACAAAAAAATGTCCAATTCCATCGATTTCAAAGACCATGCCCAGCTATTGCTGAATCCCCGGTTGGAAGGAGAGCTGAGAATTGGGAATGCAACTGCCTTCGGAGTTGAACTCTATGTAAAGTATGAAATTTCGAGATTCTCCGGATGGCTGAGTTACACTTACTCAAGAATTGTACGGAACATTCCGGAAATTAATAACGGCAAACCCTATCCGGCCCCCTATGAGAAACCAAATGACCTTGCATTGGTCTTTAGCTATAATCTATCCCATCGAATTAGCCTGGGTTTAAACTGGATCTATAGCACGGGCATCCCCTTTACACTTCCATCGGGCAGGTATGAGGTATTGGGGAATATATTGCCGCTCTATACATCCCGAAACGAATTCAGGCTTCCTGATTATCACAGAATGGATCTATCCATAACCCTTATGGGAAAAAAGAAACCGGGAAGAAGGTGGCAGGGTGAATGGAACTTTTCGGTATATAATGTCTATGCACGTAAAAATGCCTGGACGCTCAATTTTATTCAGGACAGCGACAATCCCGAATTGACCTATGCTGAAATGACCTATCTTTTTTCAATCATTCCAGCCATCACCTATAATTTCAAATTCTGATGAATCGAATGATCACATACTTCAAGGGATGGTTGCTCCTGATAGCAGGATTAGGAGGGGCGGCCTGCACCGAAATAGTTGACATTGAACTTGATTCCACCTTCACACAGCTTGTGGTTTACGGGACGATTACCACCGATTCCTCTCGCCACCGCGTTCAATTGTCCACTTCAAGTGATTATTTTTCAAATGCACCTTCTCCCGGCGTATCGGATGCCATTGTTGAAATTGAGTTTAATGATAACTTGATCAGACTGGAAGAACATGACACCATTCCAGGTTTATACATTACACCTGCGGCTTTCAGGGGTATTCCGCATGTAAAATACAGACTACATGTTAGCCAGGTGGATGTGAACGGAGATGGCACCGATGAAACATACGATGCTGAGAGTACAATGCCGGAATTGCCGCAGCTTGATTCAATTACATTGCTCTATTTCCTGTCACCATTCTTGTCTGGCTACCAGGTATTAATGTATGCCAATGATTCTTCCTCAAGGGAATGGTATAATTTCAAAATGTGGAAAAACAGGAAACTGTTAACCCCTAAAATATCTGATTATTTTGTCCAGAATGATGACTTTTTCAATGGAACTTATATCTATGGACTACCAGTTGGCTTTGTGGCCGATGATGAGCCGGAAGAAGAATTGTTTCCAGGAGATACGATCACCTTTGAATTGAACAGTATTGAGCAGGCGTATTATAATTTTATTATTGATGCGCAACTGGAAATCGCCGGAAACAATCCACTTTTTTCAGGTCCATCGGCAAATATAAGATCGAACATAGATAACGATGCAAAAGGAATTTTTACAGCTTACTCCATTGGGCGCGCATCTGTAACCCTTGAAACACCTCAATAATCAAAGCAAAGGCCACCCTTATTGAGATGGCCCTTGATTGGTTTTGCAATCGGTTGGTTAGTAAAGTCCGATCTGCCGCTTGTTTTTCACTACAATCTCTGGAATACCATCAAAGGTGGTAATCAACCCGGTAACAGTAAGATGTTCTCCCAAGAAGTACCGTTCTGGTCTCCAACTAATTCTGCGTGCTACGTGTCCAGGCAGAACGACTGTGAACTGTTGGTATGGGTAATCTCCTCCAAAGAAAAGGAGGTAATCATCGGTTTCCTGGTTGTGCCAGGTAGAATATACCCTTCCGTAAACCATGGCTACTTCACCCAGATTGAACTTGGTGTCAAATGCAGAGATGGTTTGTATTCTATATCCATAGTTGTATCTCCATTGGTAATGCGGATACCATCTCCTATAATCTCTGTACATATTACGGCTCCAGTAAATATTCCTGTAAGTGGGATAATAGAGCACATTGTAATTGTGTACATATGTATCATGATGGTAATGGAATTTTACCTTTCTGGTCGGGTAGGCGTAGTGGTAATAGTTGCCGCCATAGTAACGCTTAGTGGTATACTTGTTCACCCTGGTTGCAGAACGGTTGAGGTCCCTGTAATCGTACGAATTTGACTTTCGGTAAGTGCTACGAGGATTGTTCTGAGTCGACATACTGGCCGGCCTCTGAACTGCAGGTGTCGTCCTCTGTTGCGATGTACGCGGCGTTTGAACCTGACGGGTGGGCTGTGCGGCCCTGGACTGACGCTGTGTCTGTTGTTTTTGAACCTGACGGGTGGGCTGTGTGGC
>CAZCQL010000020.1:7290-64617 GCA_964500835.1 uncultured Bacteroides sp. | reverse complement strand
AAGCCGATGTAGCTCAGGGGTAGAGCGCTTCCTTGGTAAGGAAGAGGTCATGGGTTCAATTCCCATCATTGGCTCAGAAATTGTAAACATTAGTAAACGCAAACAAGTACCAAATTAAAATTAAGTTATGGCAAAGGAAAAATTTGACAGGTCCAAACCGCACGTTAATATCGGTACCATCGGTCACGTTGACCACGGGAAAACCACATTGACCGCTGCTATCACTCAGGTCCTTGCTAAGAAGGGTCTCTCTGAAATCAGGGATTTTGACTCAATTGACAATGCGCCGGAAGAAAAAGAGCGTGGTATTACGATCAATACGGCTCACGTAGAATATCAGACAGCAAACCGCCATTATGCACACGTTGATTGTCCTGGTCACGCCGACTATGTGAAAAACATGGTTACAGGTGCCGCGCAGATGGACGGTGCTATCATCGTGGTTGCAGGGACTGACGGGCCAATGCCACAAACCAGGGAACACATCCTTCTGGCCCGCCAGGTAAATGTGCCCAAGATTGTTGTTTTCCTGAATAAGGTGGACATGGTAGATGACGAAGAATTGCTGGAATTGGTTGAAATGGAAATTCGTGAATTGCTCGACTTCTACGAATTTGATGGTGACAATACGCCGGTTATATACGGATCTGCACTCGGCGCTCTGAATGGAGAAGAAAAGTGGGAAGACAAAGTAGTGGAGCTGATGAATGCAGTGGATGAGTATATTCCAATTCCTCCCCGTGAAATTGACAAGCCTTTCCTGATGCCGGTTGAGGATGTATTCTCAATCACAGGACGTGGTACTGTAGCTACCGGTCGAATTGAAACAGGTGTTGTGAACACAGGGGATGAGATGAACCTCATTGGACTTGGTGCCGAGGGAAGAAAGACCGTTGTAACGGGTGTGGAAATGTTCCGCAAGATTCTCGACAGGGGGGAAGCCGGTGACAATGTGGGTCTGTTGCTTCGCGGCATTGACAAGAAGGAGATCAAAAGGGGTATGGTAATTGCCAAGCCCGGATCGATTACACCACATACCGAATTCAAGGCACAGGTTTACGTACTTAAAAAAGAGGAAGGTGGACGCCATACTCCCTTCCACAACAACTATCGTCCCCAGTTTTATCTGAGAACACTGGACGTTACCGGTGAGATCAAGCTTCCGGAGGGAACTGAAATGGTTATGCCTGGTGATGATGTGGAGATCACTGTTAAACTGATTTATCCCGTCGCCATCAACGTTGGTCTTCGCTTTGCGATCCGCGAAGGTGGAAGGACTGTGGGTGCCGGACAGGTAATTAGTATTGATGACTAGTAATACCTTACTTGCTACATAGGGAGCTCGGGTCGTACTATATGAACCCGGCTTCTCTGTTTAGGTACACTGATAAGAACAACATCTGCAATAGCGTGTTGTTTACACGGGTGTAGCTCAGTTGGTAGAGCACTGGTCTCCAAAACCAGGTGTCGGGCGTTCGAGTCGCTCCTCCCGTGCAAATAATAATTGAGATGAATAGAATAGTTAGCTATCTGAAGGAATCCTATAATGAATTAGTGCACAAAGTGACCTGGCCTACGTGGAAAGAGCTTCAAAACAGTGCATTGGTTGTCATGGTTGCATCTCTGATTTTTGCACTCATTGTCTTCGCAATGGATCTTTCATTTCAAAAGATTCTTGAAGGCATATATAAATTAGTGTAATCCATGAACAGCCTGGAAAAAAAGTGGTACGTTCTCAGAGCTATAGGTGGTAAAGAGAAAAAGGCCAAAGAATATCTTGAAAGTGAAATAAGCAGGTTACACCTGCATGACTATATTGAACAGGTGCTGATTCCTACTGAAAAGGTATACCAAATTCGGAATGGAAAGAAAATCAGTAAGGAACGCAACTATTTCCCTGGATATGTATTGGTTGAGGCCGCATTAACGGGTGAGATACCTCATATTCTCAGGAATATTCCCAATATAATAGGATTCCTTGGCTCTGATGGAGACCAGGCTCCTACACCCCTGAGAGCCTCAGAAGTGAACAGGATCCTTGGAAAGGTAGACGAACTTTCGGCGAGTGATGAAGAGATTACAATACCCTTCTTCGTTGGAGAATCCGTGAAGGTAATCGACGGTCCGTTTAACAGTTTCACCGGAATCATTGAAGAGGTGAATGATGAAAAGAAAAAACTCAAAGTGATGGTTAAGATCTTTGGTCGGAAAACGCCGCTTGAACTGAGTTTTATGCAGGTTGAAAAAGATGGTTAGTAATTAAAGATATTACAATTTCCGGACAATGATATGTCCCAAAATGCTTCCTGTATGGTTGTCGTCGGATATTGTAAGCGGTAAGTATATAAATAGGTAAATAAAATGGCAAAAGAAGTAGAAGGCTTAATCAAGTTGCAAATCAGGGGTGGTGCTGCTAATCCGTCCCCTCCCGTGGGACCCGCGTTGGGTGCCAAGGGTGTCAACATCATGGAGTTCTGCAAGCAGTTCAACAGCAGGACCCAGGAACAGGCCGGGAAACTCTTGCCAGTAATCATTACCGTATTTTCCGATAAGTCATTTGACTTTATCGTGAAAACTCCCCCTGTGGCAGTTCAATTGCTGGAAATGGCAAAGATCAAGAGTGGGTCTGCTGAATCAAACAGGGAGAAGGTAGCAAGCGTGTCCTGGGGACAGGTTCGCCAGATTGCTGAAGCTAAGATGCCCGACTTGAACGCGTTTACTGTGGAGTCTGCTATGAAAATGGTTGCCGGTACCGCAAGGAGTATGGGAATCACTGTGAATGGTGAATTTCCGTCTAACTAATACAATTAATTCATTTTAGAAATGAGTAGACTTACTAAAAACAGGAAGTTAGCTTTAGAGAAGTTAGACAAGGACCAGCTATATTCCGTTGGGGATGCTTCAGGTCTTGTGAAAGAGATGACGAGTGCCAAATTCGATGCATCTGTAGATATTGATGTACGATTGGGTGTTGATCCAAGGAAAGCAAACCAAATGGTTCGTGGCGTTGTTACTCTTCCCCATGGAACGGGAAAAGAAGTCAAGGTACTGGTTCTTTGTACTCCGGAAAAGGAAGAGGAAGCAAAACAGGCTGGAGCAGATTATGTGGGACTCGACGACTATATTGAAAAGATCGAAAAAGGTTGGACCGATATGGATGTGATCGTCACCATGCCCCCTGTAATGGCTAAGATTGGTAAACTCGGTCGTGTACTGGGTCCCAGAGGCCTAATGCCAAATCCCAAGAGTGGTACGGTAACTATGGAGATCGGTAAAGCTGTTGAAGATGTGAAGATGGGTAAAATCGATTTCAAGGTTGACAAATATGGTATCGTCCATACCTCTATTGGTAAAGTCTCCTTTCCTGCTGAGAAAATAGCTGATAATGCTCGCGAGTTCATGCAAACGATCATCAAGCTTAAACCTGCGTCAGCAAAAGGAACCTATATCAAAAGCATTTATCTTTCCAGTACAATGAGTCCTGGAATTAAGATAGATCCTAAAGCTGTTGAATAATAATAATCGCTAAAGTGTCTCAATACAATGAGAAGAGAAGAAAAGGATGTAATAATTGAAGATCTTGCAGGGCGACTGAACGACACCAGGCATTTTTATCTAACCGATATTTCCTCACTAAATGCTGAGCAAACATCGAATCTGAGAAGGAAATGTTTTGAGAAAGAAATCAACCTGCTGGTTGTCAAAAATACATTACTCCGTAAAGCAATGGAGAAATCCGACGGCGATTTTATTGATCTCTACGATGTGTTGAAAGATTCAACTTCCATTATGTTCTGTGAGACAGGAAATGTGCCTGCCAAACTGATCAAGGAGTTCAGGAAAACAATGGAAAAACCAGTCCTGAAAGCCGCATTTGTAGAAGAATCGATCTATGTCGGAGATGACCAGTTGGATACACTCTCCAATATTAAGTCCAAAGATGAGCTCCTTGGCGATCTGCTCGCACTGTTGCAATCACCGGCCAGGAACCTGGTTTCTGCACTTGCATCAAGCGGATCCAAATTATCAGGCGCTCTCAAAACTTTATCAGAAAAAGAAAATTAACAACATTAAAAATTAATAAAAATGGCTGACGTTAAAAAAATTGCCGATCAGTTAGTCGAACTGACCGTTAAAGAAGTAAATGAATTGCTCGGTGTATTAAAAGATGAGCACGGTATTGAACCAGCAGCTGCCGCAGTTGCCGTGGCAGGTCCTGCTGGTGGCGAAGAAGGCAGTGGAGCTGAAGAGAAATCCGAATTCGATGTGATCCTTAAAGCTCCGGGCGGAGCCAAGCTTCAGATTGTAAAGCTTGTGAAGGAACTCACCGGACTTGGTCTTAAAGAAGCGAAAGCTGTTGTTGACTCTGCACCTGCTCCTGTAAAAGAAGGAGTAAGTAAGGATGAAGCAGAATCTCTTAAAACCCAATTAGAAGAAGCTGGAGCGGAAGTTGAGCTTAAATAATAGGGCAATCGCATTATCCACTTACAGGTTTAGATTCTTGCGACGCAAGAGTCTAAGCCTTTTTGCAATTTAATGTTCACATCTTAATCCCAGGATTTAAACGCGATGTCAATGCCAAATAAAAATCAAGAGAGAATTAGTTTTGCTTCCATTAAGAATCAGCTGGAATATCCTGATTTTCTGGAGGTACAGCTGAAATCATTTCATGATTTCTTTCAAATGGAAACCACTCCTGAGAACAGGAGAATCGAAGGATTGTACCAGGTATTTCAGGATAATTTTCCAATTACCGATACAAGGAACAATTTCGTGCTGGAGTTTATTGATTATACCATTGATCCTCCCAGGTATTCGATCGATGAATGTGTCGAGAGGGGGCTTACTTTTAGTGTTCCTCTGAAAGCCAAGTTGAAACTGTATTGTACGGATCCTGAACACGAGGATTTTGATACGGTTATCCAGGATGTGTACCTGGGTACAGTTCCTTACATGACCCACAGAGGAGTATTTATTATCAATGGGGCCGAGCGGGTAGTGGTATCTCAGTTACACCGTTCACCGGGTGTTTTCTTTGGACAAAGTGTCCATGCGAACGGGACAAAACTTTATTCAGCCAGGATTATCCCTTTCAGAGGATCATGGATCGAGTTCGCCACAGACATCAACAATGTGATGTATGCTTACATCGATCGAAAGAAAAAATTACCTGTCACCACGTTGCTCAGGGCAATTGGCTATGAGAGTGATAAGGATGTGCTGGAGATTTTCGGCCTGGCCGATGAGGTGAAGGTTTCAAAGACCGGTTTGAAAAAACTGGTAGGTCGGAAGCTTGCAGCACGTGTACTCAAAAGCTGGATTGAGGACTTTGTGGACGAAGATACCGGGGAGGTGGTATCCATTGAGCGTAACGAAGTCATCATTGACAGGGAGACTGTTCTTGAAAACGAGCACATCGAGGAAATTATTGACTCGGGTGCCAAGACCATTTTATTGCATAAGGAAATAGCGAATATTAATGATTTTGCTATTATCTACAACACCCTCCAAAAAGATCCATGTAATTCTGAGAAGGAAGCGGTGATGCATATTTACAGGCAGTTAAGGAATGCTGAGCCACCCGATGAACCGACTGCAAGGGATGTGATCGATAAACTGTTCTTCTCCGACAAGAGGTATGACCTTGGTGAAGTAGGACGGTACAGGTTAAACAAGAAACTGGGCCTTGACACCGACCTGGAGCACAGGGTACTGACCCGTGAGGATATCATTCAAATCATCAAGTACCTTATTGAGCTGATCAACTCAAAAACAGATGTTGACGACATTGACCACCTGAGTAACAGGAGGGTAAGAACTGTCGGTGAACAGCTAATGAACCAATTCAGTGTGGGGCTGGCCCGTATGGCTAGAACCATACGGGAAAGGATGAATGTACGTGACAACGAGGTGTTTACGCCAACTGACCTCATCAATTCGAAGACTCTTTCTTCGGTGATTAATTCCTTTTTTGGTACCAACCAGCTATCGCAGTTCATGGATCAAACCAATCCATTGGCTGAAATGACACACAAGCGCCGTATGTCTGCACTTGGACCAGGTGGCTTATCCCGGGAAAGGGCAGGATTTGAAGTACGGGACGTGCACTATACACATTATGGCAGGCTCTGTCCCATTGAAACTCCTGAAGGTCCTAACATTGGACTCATCTCGTCACTTTGTGTTTTCGCACGTATAAGTGATCTCGGTTTTATTGAAACTCCTTATAGAAAAACCGAAGACGGAAAAGTGGAGCTCGCCAATAAAGGAGTGATCTACCTGAGTGCCGAAGAAGAAGAAGGCCAGCTTATTGCTCAGGCCAACGCACCCTTGAATGAGGATGGAACATTCGTAAATCCCAAGGTGAAAGCCCGGTATGAAGCTGATTACCCGTTGGCCGAAAAGAACGATGTGGTCCTAATGGACGTTGCTCCCAACCAGATCGCTTCGATTGCTGCTTCATTGATTCCGTTTCTGGAACACGATGATGCCAACAGGGCCTTGATGGGATCAAACATGATGCGTCAGGCTGTGCCATTGATCTATCCTGAATCACCAGTTGTGGGAACCGGGATAGAGCTTAATGTAGTTCGCGATTCCAGGCTACAGGTCAGGGCTGAAGAGAATGGTGTGGTAGAGTTTGTGGATGCGAACGAGATTGTGGTCAAATACGACCGTAGTGAAGAAGAAAAGTTTGTCAGGTTTGATGATGATGTGAAGCGGTACAAGCTTCCCAAATTCAGGAAAACCAACCAAAATACCTGTGTGAGCCTGAATCCTATTGTTCGAAAATCACAGAAGCTTAAGAAAGGCGATATCCTGACACAAGGCTACGCTACGCAACTGGGTGAACTGGCTCTCGGAAGGAACCTCATGGTCGCATTTATGCCTTGGAAAGGCTATAATTTTGAAGATGCCATCGTGGTTTCTGAAAGGCTTGTCAGGGAGGATGTATTCACCTCTATCCATGTGGATGAATACGTGTTGGAGGTGAGGGATACAAAAAGGGGACTTGAGGAATTAACCTCTGACATTCCCAATGTAAGTGAAGAAGCTACCAAGAACCTGGATGAAAATGGACTCATCAGGATCGGAGCTGAGGTGACTCCCGGTGATATTCTCATTGGAAAGATTACACCAAAGGGTGAATCGGATCCATCACCAGAGGAGAAACTTTTAAGGGCAATCTTCGGTGACAAAGCTGGTGATGTGAAAGATGCTTCTTTAAAGGCCGGACCCTCCCTTTACGGTGTGGTCATTGACAAGAAATTGTTCTCCCGTACGATTAAGGAAAGAAAGTCAAGACCGGCCACCAAGCAAATTCTTGAGAAAATCGGAGAGGAATATAACCGGAGAATTGCGGATTTAAAGAGTCAACTTATCGAGAAACTGTTTGAGCTGGTAAATGGCAAGACATCCCAGGGAGTAAAAGATTTCCTGAATGTGGATGTGATTCCCAAAGGAGTAAAGTTTACGTTAAAACAGCTCCAGGATCTGGATTTCTCAAATTTATATCCGCTTAAGTGGACAACCGATAAGCATAAGAATGACCTGATAAGAGATCTTCTTCACAATTACATTATCAAGTTTAAGGAGGTGGACGGTCTATATAAAAGAAAGAAGCATAGCATTACAAGTGGAGATGAATTGCCCACAGGCATTATACAGCTTGCGAAGGTATATGTGGCCAAGAAACGCAAGATCACAGTGGGAGACAAGATGGCAGGGCGTCACGGTAACAAGGGTATAGTAGCCAAGATTGTTCGTTCTGAAGATATGCCATTCCTCGAGGACGGAACTCCTGTGGACATCGTTCTGAATCCGTTGGGTGTGCCTTCCAGAATGAACCTGGGCCAGATATATGAAACTGTACTCGGCTGGGCGGGCATCAAACTTGATATGAAATTTGCAACTCCCATCTTTGACGGGGCCAAGATTGAGCAGATAAATGAGCTCACCGACAAGGCAGGTGTTCCAAGGTATGGAAAGACCTACCTGTATGATGGGGGAACAGGTGAACAATTTGACCAGCCAGCTACGGTAGGCATCATTTATATGCTGAAACTGGGGCACATGGTGGAGGATAAAATGCACGCCAGGAGCATTGGGCCCTACTCCCTTATCACGCAACAACCGCTGGGCGGGAAAGCCCAATTTGGCGGCCAGCGATTTGGAGAGATGGAAGTCTGGGCCCTGGAGGCATTTGGAGCAGCCAACATACTTCAGGAGATTCTGACAGTGAAATCGGACGATGTGATCGGAAGAGCCAAGGCGTACGAAGCCATTGTTAAAGGTGAACCGATGCCATCTCCCGGGATCCCCGAATCATTGAACGTACTTCTTCATGAATTGCGTGGATTGGGATTAAGCGTGAACCTGGTATAATCTGATTTCACAGGCTCCGGCCTGTTAATCAATGATTTAGAAACTATAAATACAAGTATATATGTCATTCAGGAAAGACACAAAAGTAAAAACCAGCAATTTTACAAAGATTTCCATCGGATTGGCTTCACCAGAAGAGATCCTCGAACGTTCAAGCGGAGAGGTCCTTAAACCTGAGACCATTAATTACCGGACTTATAAGCCGGAACGGGATGGCCTGTTCTGTGAGAGAATCTTTGGCCCGGTAAAGGATTACGAATGTCACTGTGGCAAATACAAGAGGATCAGATACAAGGGGATTGTCTGTGACCGGTGCGGAGTTGAAGTAACGGAGAAAAAGGTACGCCGGGAACGTATGGGTCACATATCACTAGTTGTTCCTGTGGCACACATCTGGTACTTCCGTTCACTGCCCAATAAGATTGGCTATTTGCTCGGACTGCCTACCAAAAAGCTGGATTCTATTATTTACTACGAAAGGTATGTGGTGATCAATCCTGGCATTAAGGAATCTGACGGGGTAAATTACCTTGATTTTCTTACTGAGGATGAGTACCTGGATATCCTGGCAAGTCTGCCCAAGGAAAATCAAATCCTGGAGAATGACCACCCGGATAAATTCATTGCCGGCATGGGTGCTGAAGGATTGCATCAACTCCTTTCCAGGCTCAACCTGGACGAACTTTCCTTTTCATTGAGGCACAAGGCCAATACTGAGACTTCTCAGCAACGTAAGAATGAGGCGCTGAAACGGTTACAGGTAGTTGAGGCATTTCGTGCATCCACCGGTGTGAACCGACCGGAATGGATGATCGTAAAAGTGGTACCTGTGATTCCGCCCGAATTAAGGCCCCTTGTTCCGCTGGATGGCGGCCGGTTTGCTACTTCCGACCTGAATGACCTCTATCGCAGGGTGATTATTAGGAACAACCGTTTGAAACGATTAATCGAGATCAAGGCCCCCGAAGTCATTCTTCGCAATGAAAAGAGGATGTTGCAGGAAGCTGTTGATTCACTGTTCGATAATTCGAGGAAAGCCAATGCGGTGAAGACCGATGCAAATCGTCCGCTGAAGTCGCTGTCCGACAGCCTGAAAGGGAAGCAAGGGCGTTTTCGCCAGAACTTGCTTGGAAAACGTGTTGACTATTCGGCACGTTCCGTGATTGTAGTTGGTCCGGAATTAAAACTGCATGAATGTGGTCTTCCGAAGGATATGGCAGCTGAACTATACAAGCCATTTATTATTCGGAAGCTCATTGAACGTGGAATTGTCAAAACAGTAAAATCGGCAAAAAAGATTGTAGACAGGAAAGATCCGGTGGTTTGGGATATTCTGGAAAATGTACTGAAAGGTCATCCAGTGCTACTCAACCGTGCACCGACATTGCACAGGTTAGGAATTCAGGCTTTCCAGCCGAAACTGATCGAAGGTAAGGCCATCCAGCTTCACCCACTTGTCTGCACAGCTTTTAACGCTGACTTTGACGGTGATCAGATGGCAGTACACCTTCCTCTCGGAAATGCCGCCGTTCTTGAAGCGCAGATTTTAATGCTCGCATCGCACAATATACTGAATCCTGCCAATGGTGCTCCTATTGCAGTTCCTTCCCAGGACATGGTACTTGGACTCTACTACATTACCAAGTCAAAACACAACACGAAGAGGGAGCCCGTAAAAGGGGAGGGCATGCTGTTTTATTCCCCGGAAGAGGTAATCATTGCCTATAATGAAAAACGCGCTGATTTGCATGCAATCATTAAGGTTCGAATTCCTGTACTAGTCAGTGAGAAGATGGAGACTGAGATGATAGAGACCACTGTGGGTCGTGTACTCTTCAATGAATTTGTACCCAGGGAGATCGGCTACATCAATGAAATACTCACCAAGAAGTCGCTTCGCGACATCATTGGACGTGTTTTAAAAATTACAGGTACAGCGAAAACTGCTAAGTTCCTTGACGATATAAAGAGTCTGGGGTACGGAATGGCTTTCAGGGGAGGGCTCTCCTTTAACCTGGATGATGTGATCATTCCCAAAGAGAAAGAAACATACGTTGTGGATGGATATTCTCAGGTGGACGAAGTTGTTGGAAGCTATAACTTGGGTGTGATTACCAACAACGAGCGCTATAATCAGATCATCGACATCTGGACACACACCAATGCACGTCTCACGAAGACTCTTATGGACCAACTGAGCTCCGACAACCAGGGATTCAATCCTGTATATATGATGTTGGATTCAGGTGCCAGGGGCTCCAAAGAGCAGATTCGACAGCTTTCAGGGATGCGTGGCCTTATGGCCAAGCCTCAGAAATCGGGTTCTGCAGGATCGGAAATCATTGAGAACCCAATCCTTTCAAATTTTAAAGAAGGACTTTCGGTCCTGGAATACTTTATCTCAACCCACGGGGCACGAAAAGGTCTTGCCGATACTGCATTGAAGACTGCTGATGCAGGTTACCTGACCCGTCGTCTGGTGGACGTTTCACAAGATGTGATCATTCAGGAGCCTGATTGTGGAACGCTTCGCGGACTTGTGGCCTCTGCCATTAAGAAGAACGAAGAAGTAGTGGAAACACTGATGGAGCGAATTCTGGGTAGAACTGCGGTTCATAACGTATACCATCCGTTGAATGGAGAGCTGATCATCAGTTCCGGAGAAGAGATTACAGAAGAGATTTCCAGAGTAATCGAAGATTCACCCATTGAGCAGGTGGAGATACGCTCCGTATTAACCTGTGAATCAAAAAAGGGGGTGTGTGCCAAGTGTTACGGCAGAAACCTTGCCACAGGTAAAATGGTTCAAATGGGTGAGGCAACAGGCGTTATCGCAGCCCAGTCCATCGGGGAACCCGGAACTCAGCTAACTCTGAGAACATTTCATGTGGGGGGTACCGCATCAAACATTACCTCCGAATCCAATGTGATCTCAAAATATGACGGGATCACAGAAATTGAGGAGCTTAGAACAGTTTCTTCCAAGGATCCGGAAAGCGGTAAGAAATTGGAAATTGTTATCGGGCGTCTCGCCGAACTGAGGGTGGTTGATAAAAATACGGGCATCGCGCTCACTACACACACCATTCCTTACGGATCTAAGCTGTATGTAAAGGATGGGGCAAAGCTGAAAAAAGGAGACCTGATCTGCGAATGGGACCCTTATAATGCATTGATTATTAGCGAAATTACTGGTAAGGTAAGGTTCGAGAACGTGATTGATGGGATTACTTTCCGTGAAGAATCGGACGAACAGACCGGATTCAAAGAGAAAGTGATTGTCGAGACCCGGGACCGTACAAAGAATCCATTGATCACCATTCTTGATAATAAAGGAGAACTTGTCCGGAATTATAACTTGCCTGTGGGAGCCCATATTGCGGTGAATGAAGGAGAAAAGGTAAGCGCAGGCGAGGTCCTGGTTAAAATACCCAGGGCAGTTGGTAAATCGGGTGACATCACAGGTGGATTGCCACGTGTTACGGAGCTGTTCGAGGCCAGGAATCCTTCAAATCCAGCGGTTGTTTCGGAAATTGACGGTGAGGTTGAATTTGGAAAGATTAAGCGTGGAAACCGTGAGATAATCATTACTTCAAAAGCTGGTGAGGTTAAGAAATACCTGGTTCCTCTCTCCAAACAGATTCTGGTTCAGGAGAACGATTATGTAAGGGCCGGCATTCCCCTTTCCGACGGTGCCATCACACCTGCTGATATCCTGGCTATCAAGGGACCGACCAAGGTTCAGGAATACATTGTGAACGAGGTTCAGGAGGTGTATAGAATGCAGGGGGTGAAAATAAACGATAAGCACTTTGAGATTATCGTAAGGCAGATGATGCGTAAAGTCGAGATTGTGGATCCAGGCGACACCAAGTTCCTTGAGAAACAGGTTGTTGACAAGTGGGTATTCATGAACGAGAACGATTGGATTTACGGGAAGAAGGTGGTTATTGAAGCTGGCGATGGTCAGGGGTATAAACCCGGACAGATCATTACTGCAAGAAAATTGAGGGATGATAATTCGGTACTCAAACGGAAAGACCTGAAATTGATTGAGGCAAGGGATGCTATTCCGGCTACCTCGTCACAGGTACTTCAAGGCATTACCAAAGCAGCTCTCCAAACGAAAAGCTTCATCTCCGCTGCCTCCTTCCAGGAGACTACCAAGGTGTTGAATGAAGCTGCTATTTTTGGGCGCATCGATCAGCTCGACGGGCTGAAGGAGAATGTGATCGTAGGCCACCAGATTCCGGCCGGAACCGGCAACAGGGTGTACAACAACCTGGTGGTTGGATCACGTGAGGAATATGAAAGGCTCACCTCAGGACATACAGAAACAACATCCTCTTCCGAGGAAGAAGTTGTGGAACCCTTACAGGATTAATCTCAGTAACTATGGACGAGAATGAGAATGCCAAAAAGAACAAGATTAATATTGAGTTAAAAGAAGAGGTTGCCCAGGGAACCTATTCCAATCTGGCAATCATTACCCACTCATCTTCCGAGTTTGTACTCGATTTCGTCAGGGTGATGCCGGGAATTCCCAAGGCTGAGGTAAAATCCAGGGTAATCCTAACACCTGAGCATGTGAAGCGTCTTCTGCTCGCTCTCAAGGATAACATCCAGAAGTTCGAGAAAATGCATGGCCCTATTAAAAATATCGAACCGGCCGGCGGACCGGTTATGCCGATGAATTTTGGAGGACCGACTGCGCAGGCGTAATTGAAGCTCATCGCGGCAAGCCGCGGGAACCGAGTTTACGAGTTCAGCGAAGCCAACCGGAGCGCAGCGGAGCTCAACGAAGTTAATGCGCAGGCAGGATTCAAAATAATCCCATCACATACAGTATGATAAGGGTGTTTTAGGCAAAGGCACCCTTTCTGCATTCCGAAATAATTCTTTACGACTTCCTGGCTTCTGAAAAGTTCCCTTTTTCTATGGGATTATTAATGGATCGAAGAGATTCAACAGGTATGTCCAAACATTTATCCATAATAAATGTTACCTGTAATATATCAGCATGAAAAATACACAACATTTTGCCTACCAAATTACAATGGCATCGCTGGTGATGCTGTGCATGACATTTTGTGTCCCTGGATTCTTACTTGCTCAGACTTCAAAAGAGTATACTGTGGCCGAAGTGGGAGCATTTATTGCCGATCTTGAAATCGGAGCCAACGATATCTATGTGTTATCCACACCGGGAGGGATATATGACGTCGACTACCTGACCATACCAAGAAATACCATCATTAAGGCAAAGGAGGGACTTGCCACAAGACCGGTTTTGCTAACCTCAACCAGTAACAAGGCTATTTTTCGTGCCAATGGATCGTCTGTCAGGGATACTATCATTTTTGAAAATGTTGAATTTGATGGTACGGGATCATCGCCTTTGATTATACGTTCGGATGACGAAACCCATTTAGTATTTAAAGGGTGCTACGTCCATGATGTACTAAACTTCAATGGTGCGATCAGGTTGAACGTGGCAGGCTCCTCTATTGATATTCAGAATACACTTTTCGCGAACTGTGGACGGCGTTTGATTAATGTCTATGCACCTGGTGAACTTTATGGTGACGTAACGATAACAAATTGCACATTTTCAAACATTCTGGAAGGAGAGGTGGTCTATTTTCGCTCCGCCGGACCAAATTATTCATCGGGAAACAACATTACCATTGATCATTGTACATTTTTTGATATCTCAGGCCTTATCACCCGGTACCAGGAGGATAGCATTCACGGGATCGTATCCGTAACCAATTCTATATTCGAACAGGTTGATGCCAGTGAACTAAAAGCTGACAGTGTGGATTATAATTACCTGGCAGGGTTTACAACGCCTCCTGCCGGAACAAACAGCATTACAACCGCACCGGTGTTTGCTGATGCCGCCAATATGAACTTTGCCCTCACCAACCTGAATGAGTTGACCGGTGGCGATTTCCAGATTCTTGGTGATCTATCGTGGTACGAGGATATTTTTCCACCCGCTGTATTTGCCGATCTTTTAAAACTGGACTCGACCCATGTGGGTCTTCGATTTAATGAACCGGTGGCTGACACTACTGCGGTAGTGCTTGCCAATTATGTATTAACCGGTACTGGTGGGCTGACAGGAAATCCTTCCGAAGCAGTCCTTGAAGCCAACAGCAAATATGTAATTCTTACAATTGAGGATATATCGGGATTGCTGGCCGATGAGACGGTGATCATTACGGTTTCGAATGTGTCGGATATGCTGGGTAATGTGATTTCGGACAATAATGTAGCTACCCTCACCGTCGTAGACGAGGTACCTCCGATTGTGACCATGGATATACAGGCTGTGACCAATGATCCCGGAGAGTCAGCCATTGCCCAAAGCAATGAACTGGGTAAAATCTACCTGGTCCATGTGGATATGCCTCAATCATCCATAGAAGATTTTGAAGCTGCCGCAAATACCCCTGGATGGGGTTTTGTTGCAGAAGTCGGGTCGCCCAACCTGGATTTATTACTATCGACAGCCAAGCTGATGGTTGGCGAATACTACGCATATGCCGTTGACATGAGTAGCAACATCTCTGCCAGGAGCGCAAATGCAGTAACTGTTTCCGACGTATCTGGTCCGGAGATTACCATGGCGGTACAGGAAGTATCCAATGATGTGCTTGGGTTTATCCAGGCCCGGAGTAATGAACAGGGAAGTGTGATTTATCTTATCCTGGATGGAGAAGCACAGTCAACGGTCGCTGATTTTGATGCTGCTATTGCGGCCAAAAAAGGAGCAACTGCCATGATAGAGGCTCCCGATGAGGATGTGTCGATTTCTTCAGATGGGCTTGAGGCAGGAACCTATTTCGGGTATGCGGTGGATTTGGCTGGAAATATTTCCTCAAAGAGCACCAATGCAATCACTGTGACCGAACATGTGGACAGGGTTCGTTATTATGAGGAAACGGATGCCGACCAATTGGCAGATGACCTGAACACGGCCATTGATGGAGATGTATTCATCTTAGAAACCAGCGGTGGTAATTACAAATATTCCGCAAATGTAAGAATCGTCTCCCGGGTAACCATATTAGCAGCGGACGACCTGGCTGAACGCCCTGTATTGAGAATGCAGAGAGAGAGTACTACTACACAGATATTGCGCCTGTTTGCCGAAGGCTCCTCAATTACGGTGAAAGGTATCGAGTTTGACAGTGAATCACGGGAACCGGGTCTGTTCCCCTCCAAACATGCCATTACAACTCAGCCTGATATCGGGAACTATTCATTAACCGTTGTGGATTGTTACTTTCGCGGTAAATGGAGATCCAATAACGATACACCAGGAGATACAACCAATGGCGCCGCGGTAAAATTATTCGATGGCACCCATGCCGACAGTATCATATTCAGGAATTGTATTTTTGACGGTGATGAGGGAATTGTATTGAATTCCACCGGGGCTCCGTTTGGTTGGAATAAGTTTGAAATATCTAACTGTACGTTTATGAATATTCCTGATGATCCGGCCATCCTGATTGCTCAGAGGGGTGATAATAAGTACCTTCCGCTTACCGTTGATCACTGTACATTCTATGGGGTGGGGGGTCTAAATGAGGAAGTACTTCGGACAGATTCTTTATACACTATTAATCTTAGGAATTCAATTTTTGGAACCACTATGGCTGATACAAGCTTGCACCTTTGGGGAGATGGAATCAATAAGGCCACGGTTGATTATACAAATTTTTTCGAGTGCGTACTACCGTTGGTGGATGAGGGTGGATTTCTGGGAGCAAATACCTGGACCGGCGATCCCCAGTTTGCCGATCCGGCTAATGGCGATCTGACGCTGGGAAACCAGGCATTGTATTCTCTGGGAAGTGACGGGTTGCCCCTTGGCGACCTTCGCTGGGCTGATATTTTCGGACCAAAGACGCTGACCGAAATGACGGCCTCTACTGACTCTACTCTTATATTAAAATTCGATGAATGGATTGATACTACGTCGGCAGAAATACCTGCCAACTACGAGGTAGCAGGGTCATCCGGTTTTACAGCCGTGGTAAAGAAAGCAGAACTTATCAACTTCCGCTCTGTGCTGCTAACGGTTGAAAGCTTCTTTGACGAGGGTGGTAGTGAGCTCGCGGTAACCGTATCCAATGTGGAGGACCTGAAAGGCAATGTGGTGGATCCCTCCCACAACATGGGGACTTACCAGGTGGAGCAGTTCCGTGCTGTAATTTCTGTGGAAGCACAGACAGTGACCAATGGTCCGGGACAACTTGCGGTAGTGCAGAGCAGCAAAGAATCAGGATGGGTGTATCTTGTTCTTGAGGGTGAGTCTCAGTCCAAACTTTCAGAGCTGAACCAAGCTGTTTCTGCAAAGAAGGGGGCTAAATCGCCTGTCTCAGTAGCATTTATGGATATAGAAATCGATGTGTCCGGGATTGATCCAGGCATCTACAATGCCTATGCCGTAGATTCGGCCAGTAACCTCTCAAAAAAGAGTGTCAATGTGGTAACCGTTACGGATGGGATCCCCCCGGTTGTTACAAATATGGTACAGTCAACAGGCAACGGGGACCCAGGATTTATTGTTGCCCGGAGCAATGAGCTGGGTAAACTCTATATTGTACTGGACCTTGCAATACAGGAAAATGAAACTGACCTTATAGCAGCTACAAATGCAAATGAAGGGGCAGTAGTCTCTGTAACCGCACCAGATACGGATGAGCAGATTTCAACAAAAGATCTGGTTCCTGGTGCCTATTTCACCTATGCCGTCGACCTTGCAGGAAATATGTCTCAAAAAGGTGTATTTCCGGTGGCAATTACTGATGCGACAGGAATTAAAAACGGAATCAGGGATCAGCTGAACGTCTATTCCCTCTATAAGAAGATTGTAGTAGAAGCTTCAGGAACCGGTGCCAGGTATATAGTCATTAGTGACCTGCTTGGTCGCAGGGTCCTCAATAAACAAATTTGGGGTGACCTTAATGAATTCCAGATGGATAATAATGGAATCTATATTATTCGCATTTGGAGTGACAAGGAGGTGATAAATACTACTAAACTTATTGTTCAATAGGAGGTGCGATTGTTCCGGATTCAGAATCAATTCCATCAAAACAAACGGTGGTTCGGCCCACTTGTACGCAGATAAAATATTACTATTTCTTTGGTTTGGAAGCCTGCGTCAATCGCTAAGTATAATAAAGATTCGTTCTTTGCCCAGGTTGTCCCATACCTGAAAGAGGTGAAAGCATCAGGGGTAAACTCCATATTTGATTGCACCACTGCTTATTTTGGCAGAAATGTCTGTCTTTAACCGTTAGAAATCATTGCATTAAAAACATCCCGTTGTTCTTTCATGGCAGCAATTCTATCGGTAGGGGCAGTGCGGGCTTCAAGCAATATCCAGCTATCATATTTCATTTTTACAAATAAGTTCATGAGCTGCTGGTATGGATACTCTCCCACATTCAATTCGCGAATATGAACAGTGTCACCAAACCATTTTTTTACTGAATTGAAATTTACCTCCAGGCCGGGAGGATTCAAATCCTGGTCATTGCAATTCCAGCACATGCCCACACTTTTTTCCGTCACCTGTTCGAAAATGGCTTTCATATTAGGTATTTCCTGGGATTTACTGCCATGAACCTCCACCCGTACCACCTGGCCCAGGTCGCTGGCATATTGACCAACTTCGTTTAGCGAAGCCGCAATTTGAGCAATAGTCTTTTCTTTCGGAACCTCGTCAGGAATACCATTGGGTTTGACTTTAATTCCTGAAGCTCCAATATCCCTGCAAAGTTTAATATACTTTTTGGTCTCTTCAATATTCTTTCTGACAGCATCCTGATCCGGGCTGTGATATTCGAAATTTGAACCGTAACCCACGCAGGTCACCGGGCTGTCGGTAAAGCGTTTTTTTACGTCTGAACGTTGGTTTGCATTCAGACTGGTTTCTACTCCGTGGGCATGTTGGGTGCGCAATTCAACTCCCAGAAAGCCGGTTTTTTCACAGTTGGCAATCAGGGTTGGTAAATCCCAGTCTTTCCCCCACTGGTATGTGACCAGGCCAAGTTTCATTTTTGACTTTATCATCATGGCTTGTAACGAAAGCGGGTCAAACAAAGAAAGACCTGCGCCGGCAACCATGCTTTTTATCAGAAAATTCCGACGTGATTGATTGTTATCCATCATTATTGTAATAAATTAGACATATCCTTTAAATTTCTGACCGGGAATCTGTTTTACAGTTTGGCATACTCGTCGGCCAGTTTGTTAATCTGATCATCAGATAAATTTTCAGCGGCCACTATCAGCCTGTATTTAAATGTAACTGACTCGTCTTTTTTCAAACTGAAGTTCAGTTCATTTTTACCTTCCGAAAATATTTTCTGCCCCAGAGTATTGGCCGCAAACAACCCGTAATCGCGTGCATGCCAATAGGTTGGGTATCCCACGTTTGAAGGGTGGTCAATGATGACTATGGCTACCGGTTCACCTTTTATCTCGCTTGATAGTTTCATCCAGCGGCAACGGGTTCCCCATACCTCCTTTCCTTCTACCCCTTCTGCACTTCTGTAGTTTCCTTTCACAAAGGTATTATCCATTTTTTCAACTTTGGTCACATTACCGTGCGAGTCCACCAGGCTGGTAGGTTTTTCGGAGGGGAGTTCCAATTCACGAGCCACGCGAATGGCAAACATTCCTTCTTTGTTATCGGTGAACTTCACTTCATCGATAACAGCCTTCAGGGTTGTGGTGCGATCGATAATGCGCGCTTTTCCCAATGCGATAAAATGAAAGCTGGTTTGTTCCTCGAGCATTTCAGTCTGATCCGGAGATTTCCATACAGAAGTTGTAACCAGTAACGCATTCCCCTTGCCGCTTTCCGCTTTTTCAACGGATTGGTGATAAATGGTGCCATACCCATCTCTTTTTTCAGGCGCAATGGCCTCGGAATTGTTCCAGAAATCAAGTCCGTTTACATTGCCATAGGTTAACCAGACACCCACCTGGTGAGGATGGTCCGATCGATCTCCCTCCTTATTGACCATTGGAAAACTTCGTGTCAACATATTTCCTGCCGGTGATATGACAGGCCACAAAACTGGTTTCTTTATTACAGATGGATAGATGTATGAAGTGAAAAGTTTTCCATCAACCATGACATTCACTTTCTTTTCAGCTTCATTGACCTGCAGATTGACCGCAGGCTTGGTACTGCATTGACTAAACAGCAACATACTGCTACACAAGGCGACTAGTAACAAAATTATTCTTGATTTCATCGGAGTATTTATTATTTTAAGCGCTCGAGCGGTTTTAAGATTATACTTTATCTGGCACAACAAAGCCATCGCGGTAATTTCGTGTAAGCATTTCATCCGCCTCAGGGTCATTTACAAATTTCTCCGCATCAGGATTGAACGTCAATACACGGTCCATCCTGTATGCAATATTGCCCAGGTGTGCCAGTCCGGATGAGAGGTGAGCCGTTTCAACAGGTCCGTTTAATATGGATGCGTCATGCGTGCGGACTGCTTCAATGAAATTTTCAAAATGCCCATCTGTTCCTCCCAATCCTCTGTCCATTTCTGAACCTGATTCTCCTCCATCTTCTCCCGATTGTCCTGGTTCTCTGTTCTTTCCAAAATAAGTCTTGTACTTATCATACCCATCTACTACCAGGATCCCTTTATCGCCATAGAATATATTACCCACGGTGGCACCCTGTTCAGAATTGGTACACCATGGACGCACTTCAAATTGTATAATCTTATTCTCTTCCGGATAGTTATACACTGAAGTAAGCACTTCAGGCACCTCTTTGCAATCGTCCCAGAGGAATTTCCCACCCATGGAAGTGATCTTTGTGGGAAGGCCCACATCCAATCCCCACATGCAAAGATCAGTTTCGTGTATGCCCTGGTTACCCACATCGCCATTTCCATAATCCCAGTGCCAGTGCCAGTTGTAATGCACCAGATTCTCTGTAAATGGTCTTTTCGGAGCAGGGCCGGTCCATAGATCATAATCGAGACCTTTGGGAACGGGAGAGAATCCCTTATCGCCAATATCACCTCTCCATCGGAAAACAAGGCCTCGTGCCATGTAAACCCTTCCGATGTATCCATCTCTCAATAACCCAATTGCCTCATTGACAGCAGGGGAACTTCTTAACTGCACCCCATGCTGAACAATGCGATCGTACTTATGTGCTGCCTCAACCATTTTCCGGCCTTCCCAAATATTATGTGAACCAGGTTTTTCCACATAGGCGTCTTTACCGGCCTGGCAGGCCCAGATGACTGCAAGCGAATGCCAGTGGTTTGGAGTTGCAATACTTACCACATCAATATCTTTGTTATCCATTACCCTCCGAAGATCCTGCTCGAGGGCCACATCGGCGTTATACTTCTCTTTAAATTCTTTCTGGCGTTTTTCCAGAATGTTCATATCCGGATCGCAGAATGTGGTGATCTGGACATTATCCTGCGCCATAAAGCCTTTAATATGGCTTTTACCCCGGCCATTAAGACCCAGAACAGCGGCATTTATGCGGTCATTTGCTCCAAATACCTTCGCTGGAAGAATGGTAGGAGCAATAATTGCTGTGGATCCGACAATAGCTGTTTTCTTTACAAAAGATCTTCTTGATTCCATTTTAAAATGTGTTTAGTTTATTTATTTGAACCCTGCATTACGCATTGTGAAACAGAGAAGGCAAAGTGTGTTCCTTGATGAAAACTAACTGCTTTGTACTTTTCACTTTTATACCTGCACCAATTAAAGGAACCTCATCGAAGGTAGTAATATTCCCTGGATGATATGATCCAGCCAGGAAAGACAATTTGAATTTAAGATGAAATAAGGTATGATGCCTGTTTTCCTTATGGCTTTTCACTAGGAGAAATTTACTTCTTTTTTGTATTGATTTTAGATAACCGCATTATTGTAACGCGTTTTTAGAATTCTTTTATATTTGTCACGTCATTAAAAAATCCCATTATGCGTATTCTCGTATGTATTAGTAATGTTCCGGATACCACAACCAAAGTGAAATTTTTGAACGGGAACACTTCTTTTGATGAGAGCGGTGTCCAATGGATAATTAATCCATGGGATGAACTGGCGCTTACCCGCGCCATGGAATTGAAAGAGGATGCCTCCAACACCGTTTCTAATGTAACTGTTGCTTCTGTTGGACCTGCAGGAGCAGAACCCACCCTTAGAAAAGCGCTTGCCATTGGGGCCGATGATGCTATCAGAGTGGATGCAGAGGCCAGTGATGCATATTTTGTGGCAACTCAACTTGCTTCAGTAGCAAAGAACGGAGGGTTTGAAGTCATCCTGTGCGGCATTGAATCAAGCGATTTTAATGGATCAGCAGTGGGTGGAATGATTTCAGAAATGCTGAATATACCATCCGTTTCCGCCATCTCCACCTTGAAGATTCATGGAGCTGAGTCATTAATCACGAGAGAAATAGATGGAGGCAAAGAGGAGGTGTCTGTTCCTGCGCCGTTTGTAGGAATAGTCCAGAAAGGAATCGCAAAAGAACCCAGGATCGCAGCCATGCGTGGGATCATGATGGCAAGGAAGAAACCAATGCAGGTGGTTCCATCCGTTGGAACTGAAGCACTTACTGAAATCCAGGAATATATATTCCCTGAGCCTAAGCCACCATGTAAAATGATTGAAGCCGATAATGTGAAGGAGCTTGTAAACCTGTTGCAAAATGAAGCAAAAGTACTTTAGTGATCTCTTCTACCTGGTAACGTTTCTAACATACCTAACTTAGTTCATATGTCAGTATTAGTTTTTACAGAGAATTGGGACGGAAAATTCAAAAAACTTTCCTACGAGTTGGTATCCTATGCCACAGGTGTAGCCGGTATGATTGGTGGCAGTGTTACCGCACTGTCGATCGGGAATGTGGAAAAGGATGAACTGTCAACTTTGGGAGCCTATGGTGCGACCACAGTTCTTAATTTCTCCCTGGGTACCGAAGGCCTGGATAACCAGATTAATACGGGAATCATTGCCGCAGCTATGGAGAAAACTGGTGCTAAGATTCTCGTCATGGCATCAAATAATACCGGAAAAGCCCTGGCCCCAAGATTATCTATTCGCTTAAAGGCTGGTCTGGCTTCAGGTGTTACGGCCCTTCCCGAATCAGCCGGACCCCTGGTCATTACCAAGAAAGTATTTAGCGGGAAAGCCTTTGCAAAAGTAAAGATCTTGTCAGAATCTGCCATTCTGACTCTTGCCCAGAATTCTTATGAGCTTTCTGAGACAGGAGGATCAGCCACTGTCGAATCCTTTGATCCGGGTATTGATCTGGCTGGAGCTAAAACCACCATAAGAGATGTGCAGAAGCAAACCGGAAAATTGTTGCTTTCCGATGCAGAGATAGTCGTTTCGGGAGGCAGGGGATTAAAGTCTGGCGATAACTGGGGTCCCATCGAAGAATTAGCAGAAGTATTAGGAGCTGCAACCGCTTGTTCCAGACCAGTATCAGATGAAGGCTGGCGTCCTCACGATGAACACACCGGGCAGACTGGGAAAATTATTGCTCCGAACCTTTATATGGCTTTCGGTATATCAGGGGCTATACAACACCTGGCGGGGGTGAGTTCTTCAAAGTGCATCGTAGCCGTTAACACGGACAAGGACGCCCCCATATTTGAAGCTGCTGATTATGGAATTGTTGGAGATGCATTAAAAGTGCTACCTGACCTGATCGCTGAAATCAGGGCTGCCAAGGCCCGATAGGACCTTCAACCTATAACTTATGGCAAAACAGATAATCTTCCTGGCCACCTTTCTGGTAACTTTGCTGGCCTTTGGCTATACCACACGTAGATTCATAGGATTCTTTAAGATCACCAGGGGGGGTATTCCGGTGAGGCAAATCGGGAACCGAATCAGAGTCATGTTTGAAGTGGCCATTGGACAGACCAAAATATTCCGAAGACCCGTCATGGGATTACTGCACGCCCTGGTTTTCTGGGGATTTATAGTAATCATTATCGGAAGTATGGAGATGGTGATTGATGGACTGTCTGGTTCTGAGCGTGTGCTATCATTCCTGGGTGTACTATACAGCATCATCATGGCATCTGGCGATATTTTTGCCCTGATCATCGCAGCGGCCATCATTGTTTTTTTAACCCGTCGAATATTCCTGAACGTGAAACGGTTCTCAGGGATAGAAATGAAACCTATTTCACATCTGGATGCGAACATCGCACTCACGGTGATCCTTTTACTGATGATTTCGCTGTTGGGAATGAATACTTTCTACCTTCTTGCGGCCACACAGTCGGGTCATGAAATCATTGGAGTTTACCCGGTAAGTCAAATCCTGGCATCCAAGATCGACACAGGTCTGCGGACCAGCGAATTATTGTACCATGTCAACTGGTGGACCCATATTGTGCTCATCTTCATGTTTGCCAACTACCTGCCCTATTCGAAGCATTTCCATGTTTTCATGTCAGTTCCCAATGTATTTCTCAGCCGGCTTGAGCCATTTGGAAAACTGGATACCATGGAGAGCATCACCAAGGAGGTGAAAATCATGATGGATCCTGACCAGGCATTTGCATCACCTCCTGAAGGAGATATGTCAGAAGAGGAGATGCCGGAACGATTTGGGATCCTGGATATTGAGGATGTGAGCTGGAAAAGCTACCTGGATTCCCTTGCCTGCACAGAATGTGGCCGGTGTACCTCTGTGTGTCCGGCCAATATCACAGGTAAAAAGTTGTCTCCAAGAAAAATCGTGATGGACGTAAGGGCCAGAATGAAAGAGAAAGGTCCTGGGATCGGTAAGAACGGAGCAAGTTATTCGGATGAAAAATCGCTACTCAGGGACTATGTGACAGAAGAGGAATTGTGGGCTTGTACCTTGTGCAACGCTTGCGCACAGGAGTGTCCCATCAACATTAACCAACCGGCAATGATCGTTGGAATGAGGCGGTACCTTGTCATGGAAGAATCGGCTGCTCCCGGAGAATTGAACTCCATCTTCTCCAATATTGAAAATAACGGGGCACCCTGGCAGTTTTCCCAGGAAGATCGTTTGCAATGGGCGGAAGATATCGTGATGGTTGAAAAGAGTCATTAACAATGGAGACCAAACAAAGAATAGTTGAAGTGCCTGTGATGGCAGATCTTTTGGCAAAAGGTGAGAAACCCGAGTACCTGTTTTGGGTTGGCAGTGCGGGGGCATTTGATGACCGCTACAAGCACGTTACAAGGGCATTCGTTAAAATCCTGGAGTATTTGGGTACTTCCTATGCAGTGCTGGGGACAGAGGAATCCTCCAGCGGCGATGTGGCCCGGAGAGCTGGCAATGAAATGCTCTACCAGATGCAGGCCCTGCTGAATATTGAGCTCTTTGAAGGGTATGAAGTAAAAAAAATTCTCACCTGTGATCCGCACGCATTTAATACCTTTAAAAATGAGTATCCCGACCTTGGGGGGAATTACGAAGTTATCCATCATACCCAGTTCCTTCGAGACTGCCTATCAGATGGAACACTTTCAATTCCCGGAAATGCATTTTCGGGTCAGCTGATCACCTTTCATGATCCCTGTTACCTGGGACGTGCCAATAAAGAGTACATGGCACCGCGAATGGTTCTGGAGGCGCTTGCCGCCACAAAGAGAGAGATGAGCCGGAACATGAGTTTTGCACTTTGCTGCGGTGCCGGTGGCGGACAGATGTTCAAAGAGGCAGAAAAGGGAGATAAAGAGGTTTTTATCGAGCGCACGGAAGATGCGCTTAAAACCGGTGCCAATATTATTGCCACAGCCTGTCCCTATTGCATGGTGATGATGACAGATGGAATAAAATATAAGAACAAGGAAGATAGTGTCAAGGCCTATGATGTAGCAGAGCTGGTTGCGATTGCCTTGGAGATATAGTGAAACGGTAAAACTTACAAAATGGAGAACAAAAAATTAATTACGGGTGGTGAATTTCTGGTAAAAGAAACCGATACGGCTGATGTTTTTATTCCTGAAGAATTGGACGAAGAGCAGCGAATGATCGGGGAAACCTGCCAGGATTTTCTGGAAACTGAGGTCTTTCCTATTGCAGACCGCATTGATGCCCAGGAAGAGGGATTAATGAGGGAATTGTTACAAAAATCGGGCGAACTGGGATTGCTGGGAATTACAGTTCCGGAAGAGTATGAGGGATTCGGGCAAAATTTCATTACAACCATGTATGCCAGTGAAGTACTGGGATCTGGTTATTCATATGCCGTGGCTTATTCCTGTCATACAGGGATTGGCTCTCTACCCATTTTATATTACGGAAACGAGGAACAAAAGGCCAAGTATATCCCCAGACTTGCAACGGGCGAGATGATTGGAGCCTATTGCCTGACTGAGCCTGGCGCTGGATCAGATGCCAACTCAGGGAAGACAAAAGCGGTCCTCTCTGAAGATGGAAAACATTACCTCCTCAATGGTGCTAAAATGTGGATCACCAATAGTGGTTTTGCCGACGTAATGACCGTATTTGCAAAAATTGACAACGACCGGGTCTTAAGTGCATTTATTGTGGAACGTAATTTCCCGGGTATAACTTTTAATCCTGAAGAGAAGAAGATGGGGATCAAAGGGTCATCCACCCGTCAAATCTTTTTTAACGATTGCAAGGTGCCCATTGAAAATCAGCTTGGGAAACGTGGTGAAGGATTCAGAATTGCACTGAATATACTCCATATGGGGCGCATAAAGTTGGGCGCAAACGTGATTGGATCGGCCAAGACAGCCATCACACAGTCAGTAAGTTATGCCAATGAGAGAAAGCAATTCAACTGCCTCATCTCCCAGTTTGGAGCCATCAAACACAAACTGGCAGAGCAGGTAATCCGAACCTTTGCGACCGAATGTTCCGTTTATAGGGCAAGCAAGGCTCTGGATGATACCATTAACCACAATGTGGCAAATGGGGATGATTATGGGCGGGACACCATGGATGCGTTCAACCACTTTGCCGTAGAGGCTGCCGCGATGAAGGTGTTCGGGTCAGAATCTCTTGATTATGTGGTGGATGAAGGCGTTCAGATCCACGGCGGAATGGGCTTCTCTGCTGAAATGATGATCGACCGGGGATACCGCGACTCAAGGATCAACAGGATTTTCGAGGGAACCAACGAGATCAACCGTCTTTTACTGGTGGATGCCGTGCTCAAAAAAGGGGCCAAAGGGGTACTCCCGATTATGGAGGAAGCTGAAAAGGCATTTGCTGAGGTGAACAAACAGAATGGAATTCCGGCAGTTTTCGAAGGCTATTTTGAAGAGAAGGATTGCTATATAGCAAATTTCAAAAAGGTTGTTCTGATGCTGTTAAAGGCTGTTTCAGAGAAGTTCACCCGGACTCTTGTGATGGAACAGGAAATTCTGAGCAACATTTCCGACTGCATCATCCAGGTGTATGCAGCAGAATCGGTGGTATTGCGATTAAAGAAGATGGAACCGCTGAAAGGGGAAGAGGAGATTAAACTTTACAAGGATATGGGGGATGTATTTGTGTACGATGCAGCAGCACGTATAAATAAGTTTGCCAGTGATACAACCTATTCTTTTGCCTATGGTGAGGTAAGGGATTTACTCATGAAAGGAATTTCGAGGTTCACTTCGGTGGCAGGTGTGAATGTGAAAGAAGCACGAAGAAGGATTGCCGACCGGTTGATTGACGAGAACAAATACTGTTTCTAACTAATAGGTCATCGGAAACCCAGTCTCCTACAATATTGTGATGCTCGGTGCCGGAAATGTGGCCACACACATTTCAAGGCACTTGTATTCACGAGGGCATTCCATTTCTTGTGTTTACTCTAAAACAGAGGGATCAGCTACCAACCTGGCAGAGAGGCTGAATTGCACCGGAACCTCCTCTCCGGAAAGTGTTCCACCCAGCGCAGATTTCTATATCATTTGTACACCTGACCATGTAATTCCGGAGATTGTCCAAAAATTTCAAAACCGGGAAGGCATTTGGCTGCACACTGCCGGAGCTGTCACCGTTGAGGTTTTTAAGGGGTACCATTCCAACTTTGGAGTTCTCTATCCCCTTCAGACCTTCCGCAAAAATTATCAGGTCTCTTTGCCGGACACGCCACTGCTTATTGAAGGATCAGCACCCGCCATAACCAAATCTATAAAGAATCTGGCGCATGCCATTTCCAGGAATGTGCATGAGATGGATTCGTCCTCCAGACTGGTTACACACCTTGCGGCGGTTTTTGCCAATAATTTCACGAATCATATGGTGCACATTGCTCAGGAGATCCTTCGTGGGCATGATATAGATTTGGAACTCATCGATCCTCTGGTGAATGAGACATTTAATAAGCTTTCGGATCACGGGGCAACAAGTACCCAAACCGGACCGGCATTCAGGGGCGACAATGAGACCATGAAGAAACACCTTGAAATCCTGAAGAAAAATCCGGATGTGGAGAAATTATATACTTTTATAAGTCAGAATATAGCCAGAACCCGCGATCAATAACCTTTCAAGCTAGCTCAAGGAAATGACCAATTTTAAGGAAGGATTGAAAACAGTAAAGGCATTTGCCTTTGATGTAGATGGTGTACTGAGTAGCCCGGAGGTATATCTTCATCCAAGTGGAGAATTGATGCGCTCAATGAATACAAAGGATGGCTATGCACTTCGGCATGCAGTCGAAAGGGGCTATCCGGTAGCGATTATCACAGGAGGGAAAACCGGTTCGGTGGGAGATCGTTTCAGAGGACTTGGGATTACAGATTTATACCTTGGGGCTTCCTATAAAATCGATAACCTTAATGAATTTATACTAAAATACGACCTCCAACCAACCGAAATTCTTTATATGGGTGATGATCTCCCCGATTACGAAGTGTTAAAGATTGTGGGTGTACCGTGTTGCCCCGCCGATGCAGTGGAGGAGATCAAATCGGTGTCCCACTATATTTCTCCTTTTGAGGGAGGCAAAGGTTGTGTACGCGATGTGATTGAACAGGTCCTCCGGTTACATGGCCGATGGATGGATGGTGAATCATTTAGCTGGTAACTCAGATTAACTCATGCCCGGGCAACTGCGATCCATATTTAAACTGATTAGGTTTCCAAACCTGGCCATCATAGCCGCTACCCAGTATGCGATGCGGTACCTGCTGATGGAGCCACTTTTGCCCTCTGATACATTTTCTCTTCAGTTTGGGGATTTGCAATTTTTTCTTCTGGTTCTCTCGACAATATTTATTGCAGCAGCGGGCTATATTATTAATGATTATTTTGATACCCGGGCTGATCTGATCAATAAACCGTCCCGGGTGGTTATTGGCGTTAAAATCAACAGAAGGGTGGCGATGATCCTGCATGCCATACTTAATATTATTGGGGTCGGACTGGGAGTATATCTCGCGTTTTACATTATGCTGCCTGCTCTCTCATTTGTTTTCCTCATACCGACCGGACTTCTCTGGTTTTATTCTACCAGCTACAAGAGACAATTTTTAGTGGGTAACCTGTCTGTGGCTTTTTTAACCGGACTTGTTCCATTAATGGTTGTGCTTTTTGAGATCCCCATGCTTAACAGAGAATATGGACAGGTGATGCTTCGCAGCAATAGCAGCTTTAATTACATCTTTGCCTGGGTAGGGGGATTCAGCTTTTTCGCCTTTCTAACTACGCTAATTCGCGAGGTGATTAAAGATGCGGAGGACTTTGAAGGTGATAGAGCCTACGGGATGAAGACAGTACCTATTGTACTTGGAACATTCTGGACGAAAATAGCTATATTGGTTTTAATTTCACTCACGGTTTTTACTCTCATATTCCTTTTGTTTAAGTACATAGTTTTCTCTGTGGAGCCTGCAGATTATATTTCCCTGGTATACTTTGGATTGTTTTTGATTGCACCTCTGCTGATCCTTATGATCCAGGTAATCAAGGCAAAGGATAAGCAAGGGTATGGCCGGGCCAGTACACTGATCAAATTGGTTATGCTCACGGGAATCCTCTATTCGGTTCTGGTTTTCTACCTGGTGAACTTCAAATACTAAAAGTTGCCGGAGGGGATGAAGTCATATGAAATCCTGCTGGCCTCGGGCTCGCCCCGGAGAGCATATCTGCTTAAGGAACTGGGAGTGCCCTTTAAGGTCGTTGAGACGGCTCATCTGGAGGAAAAATTTCCATCTCGTTTGAAAGAGGGAGAAATAGCAACCTACCTGGCAGAGCTTAAGTCAGATGCTTTCAAACACCCTTTAAATGAGAATCAGATCCTGCTCACTGCTGATACCATCGTATGGCACCAGGGAAAGGAGCTGGGGAAGCCTGCAAACAGGTCAGAAGCTATTTCTATGATCAAATCCCTTTCAGGCTGTACCCACCAGGTTTATACCGGAGTTTGTCTCAGGTCAAGGTTTGAGAGAAAGTCCTTTCATGCAGTAACCGACGTAACTTTTTCCGTGATAGAGGATCACGAGATAGCGACTTACGTGGCAAAGTACGATCCCATCGATAAAGCTGGCGCGTATGGGATCCAGGAATGGATAGGATATATTGCCGTTGAAAAAATCGTGGGTAGTTTTTTCAATGTGATGGGCTTACCGGTGCAAAAAGTATATAATGAATTGAAATCATTCCGGAGAATGCAACAAAACAACAGCAACTGATGATAGCCATTGGGAAGAGAGTGTGGAGCAGATCATTCCATTTCGGATTGGGAATGTTATTTGTCTTCACGTTCCTGAATCTGAAGGCAGAGGAAGGAATGTGGATCCCCATGTTGCTGGAAAAATACCAGATCGGGCAGATGAATGAAGCCGGATTCAGGTTACATGCGGATGATATTTACAGCATGAATCAGGCCTGTCTTAAAGATGCCATCGTAATTTTTGGCCGGGGGTGTACCGCGGAAATGATATCGGACGAAGGATTACTGGTAACTAATCATCATTGTGGTGAAGGGGTAGTTCAATCACATACCTCGGTGGAAAATGATTACCTGACTCATGGCTATTGGGCCATGGAAAAGGAAGAAGAATTACCCAGCGAAAATCTTACAGTGACATTTCTCAGATATATCAGGGAAGTAACTGATGAAGTGACAGATGGATTTACACAGGGAATGGATCCTCAGGTAAGAGAACGCATGGTAAACGAAAACATGGGCAGGATCATTTTGTCGGCCACTTCAGGAACCCATCTGGATGCAGTTGTAAAAGCATTTTATTACGGAAATGAATATTACCTGTTTGTGTACGAAGTTTTCCGGGATATCCGACTTGTTGGGGCTCCTCCGGTTGCCATCGGGAATTTTGGAGGCGATCTTGATAACTGGATATGGCCCAGGCATGCCGGTGATTTTGCACTGTTCAGGGTGTATGCGGGCGAGAATAACCAACCCGCCAGGTATAACCCTTTAAACAAACCCTATAAACCCCGAAAATACCTGGAAATAGCAGCCGATGGAATTAAGGAGGGTGATTTTACTATGATCCTTGGCTACCCGGGTTCCACCACCCAATACCTTTACTCTGAAGCTGTCCGGCTAATGTTGGATCAAAGTCTTCCACTGAAGATTCAACTCAGATCCACCCGCCTGGAGATCATGGAGCGTTATATGAGAGCTTCTGATAAGATACGGATCCAGTATGCCACCAAATACCGCGGGATGAGTAATTCGTGGAAGAAATGGCAGGGCATCATTCAGGGATTGAACCGAATGAATGTGGTTGAGAAGAAGGTTAAAGAGGAGCAAGAATTTCAAAAATGGGTGAAATCGGATGGATTGTTGCAACTAAAATACGATGGAATTCTGGATCAGTTCGCACACCTCTATTTGGAGCTGGAGCAGTATTCAGTTGCTATTGATCTGATGGAAGAGGCTATCGAACCTGTTGAATTGTTTAGACAGGTTTCGACCATGAGGGTGATGATGCAGCAGGGAACCGATGTGGAGATTATAAGAAAGCAGGTGGACAGATTCTATAGGGACTTCCATTTACCCATTGACAGAGAGATCTTTGCATCTATGATGGAAGCGTTCCGGAACGGTATATCAGAATCATTCCTTCCTCAGTTTTTTATGAAGATAGATGACGCCTACCATGGGAATCTTACCGCCTTTGCAGAGGCTACCTACAGGAAAACAATTATTAAACACAAAGAGCAGGTTCTCAAGATCCTGGATATATACCAAAGAAAACCAGAAGAGGCCATTGCAAAACTCAACAACGATCCCGGGGCGGTTTATTTTGACCAGATCAGAGAGCAATACATTATTGGCATTCATCCGGTTTATGACATGCTCCAGCATGAACTGGAGAAAGTGAACAAATCCTATATGTCAGCCCAGTTGGAAATGGCATCTGATCAGCCGCTTTATCCGGATGCAAACTTTACAATGAGACTAACGTATGGAAAGATTGATGGGTATCAACCAATGGACGGGGTTCATTATCAATATTGTACGACTCTGTCAGGGCTCATGGAAAAAGGGGGGGAAGAGATAGATGATTACAGGGTTCCTGAGAAATTATCACAGCTTTACCAGGAGAAAGACTTTGGCAGGTATGGTGTAGATGGAAAAATGCCTGTTTGCTTTATTGCTTCCAACCATACTTCGGGGGGTAACTCGGGAAGTCCGGTCCTTGATGCAGATGGCTGCCTCGTCGGCATTAATTTTGACAGAAACTGGGAGGGGACCATGAGCGATGTATATTACGATCCATCGATCTGCCGGAATATTGCGGTGGACATTCGATATGTATTGTTTATTGTCGATAAGTTTGCCGGCGCCGGATATCTGCTCGATGAAATGAAAATAAAGTGGTAAATGGGAGAGAGTATAAATTTAGTAGTCCATGAAACGAGGATCCGTACTCGCTGAATTCCTGAAACGACTTACCTGGGAAGAATTGACTGTTCCTCATAACGATACATACTTTGGTGATTCGTCCCGTAACTATTTCAATTTATTTTGTTCCTTTGCACTCCTATTCTTATGGGCACAGATAACAGAAAAGGAGTTCTCTACGCCATTATAACAGCCTCTCTTTGGGGATTTATGGCAATTATTCTGAAGGTGATCACCTATGAGTTACCACCCATAACTGTTGTTTGGTTCCGGTTTGCCATAGCCTTTATTGTCCTGGGACTATGGACCGTGATTTTTCGTCGGAAGGATTTTGAGATTTTTAAAAGGCCGCCGGTTCTCCTTTTTCTGGCCGCTCTTTTTCTGGGTTTTAACTACCTGGGTTTCATTGCAGGTATAAAATATGTATCTCCATCAAGTTCTCAGGTATTTATCCAGATTGCACCTGTCAGTTTTGCTCTTTCAGGAATAGTAATTTTCAGGGAGTATGTTAGCTGGAAGCATATTGTGGGATTCATCCTGGTTCTTGCAGGCATCGGATTGTTCTACTCAGAACAATTAAGGGATATCACCGGTACCGGGGAAAACTTTACGCTTGGGATGCTGCTTGTCCTTGGAGGGGGACTTTCCTGGGCAATCTTTGCCACCCTGCAAAAGTCCCTGGTTAGAAAACTTCCGCCAAATCAGCTAAATCTTTTTATCTATGGATTCTGTGCAATCGCTCTGATCCCCATAGTCCGGTTCTCCGGGCTCAGCGGCATATCCTCTAAAAACTGGTACCTGCTTCTGTACCTCGGATTAAATACAGTGCTGGCCTATGGATCTCTTGCCAGCGCCATCAAACTTACTGAGGCCACCAGGGTGAGTGTGATCATTACACTAAATCCCATCATCACATTTGTTGCCATGGCCATCCTGTCGAAGATGAATGTATCCTGGATAGAAGCTGAATCCTTTTCTATTTTGAGTATCCTGGGTGCCTTTACTGTGCTTGGCGGAGCCATTCTGGTTATATCAGCAGGCTGGAGAAAAAAGAAGCAGGAATAAATCTACATTTTGGCATTACCAATTTCAGCCAGTAATGTACTTATCAGCTACGCTAAAAATGCCAGGTTACTTGACTGAAACTGGTAATGGTTCTATTCTTTTTTCTTCTTCTTAACCAATGTGGAGGTCAGTAACATAAACCCTCCAAAAACAATCATAGCTAATCCGGACCACAGGTTAATGTTGTGCCCCAAAGATTGTTCATACATCTCCGTATTGCCACTGGTGACTATTCCATGAATGGTGAGAACTATTCCCAGAATGCTGAACATCAGCCCAATAGGTATTTTAATGTCTAAGCCCATAGTTTTTTCAAATTATCGATTACCAGAAAATAAGACTTAATGCCAAAGCAAGGGTTCCCACAATTATGGCCATAAAGCCGGGAGTTTGGTACCACTGCTGAGAATCATCTTTTATTTTGGGAGTGAGTGAGTAAACCAATCCTTTCAGTTCGTCATCAGATTTAATTTTCTTGGTAACCAGGGTGATGACCAATGTCAGGATCAACGCTGCGGTGAATGCATAAAGGGCGGCCCAAAAATTTTGTGCCATTTCACTTGGATAGGTATGTATCAGCCCAAAGTATCCTCCTTTAACTCCCACGGATGCACCCGAGGGCAAAGTAAAGCCATGATGGATAGCTGCAGCGATGGTCCCCCCAATAAGTCCCCAGAATGCAGCATGACCAGTAGTACGTTTCCAGAACATTCCCAATAAAAATGCAGCAAAAAGCGGTGCATTTACAAAGGCAAAAATCAGCTGCAGAAAGTCCATGACATTGTTAAAGGATCTTGCCACATAGGCAGTCATGATACTCACCAATACCCCCACAACGGTTGTCCACCTGCCAACCTTCAGGTAGTGTGCGTCAGTCTGTTTTGGATTAATATAACTCTGGTAGATATCGTACGTAAATACCGTATTAAATGCCGATACATTCCCAGCCATTCCGGACATAAACGAAGCCATTAAGGCAGTCAGTCCCAGCCCGAGCACTCCCACAGGCATGTACTTCATCAGGAGGACCGGTATCACTTTATCAAAATCTGTGGTCATGGTTCCTTCTTTAAATGGCAGGTCCAATGCACCCATGTTCGTGAGAGCCAGAGCAATCATTCCTGGAATAATTACCAGGGCCGGTAAGAACATTTTTGGAATGGCACCAATAAGGGGTGTTTTACGCGCCGCGGACATGGAACCTGCTGCCATGGCACGCTGTACCACCAGGAAGTTGGTACACCAATAACCAAATGACAATACAAAACCCAGTCCCATGAGTACTCCAAACCATTCCACCCCCATCGGATTCGCATCGGCGCTTCCGGTGAATTTCCATGAATGTACCATGTTTTCAGGCAGATTAGCCTTAAGCCCCTCCCATCCTCCTATGTCGGTAAGTCCGATAATAACCAGTGGGGCAAAACCAATAACAATCAGGAAAAATTGAAGAACCTCGTTATAGATTGCCGAAGTTAGTCCACCCAGTACCATATATACCAGTACAATAATTGCCGAAACGAAGAGGAAGAAATCAAACTCTCCGATGTGAATCCCGAGAAAATGCCAATCGATTTCCAGGGGTATAATCACTTGTGCCAGCAGTGCGAGGGCGTACATGGAAATTCCTGAGGCAAATACAGTCATAATGGCGAAAGCGAAGGCGTTAAAACCTCTCGTTTTCTCATCAAAACGTAATTTAAGGTATTCAGGCACCGATCGTGCTTTGGAGCCATAATAGAAAGGCATCATAAAAATGGCCAGAAAGATCATGGCAGGTATGGCACCTATCCAGTAAAAATGGACGGTCATCATTCCATACTTGGCTCCTGATGCGGCCATCCCGATTACCTCAAGGGCACCCAGGTTTGCAGATATAAAAGCCAGTCCGGTTACCCAGGCGGGCAATGATCTTCCGGCTTCAAGAAATGCGGAGGCATCCTTCATATACCTTTTAAGTGCCCAGCCAATTCCAAGCACAAAGATAAAATAGATCAGGATGATGATCCAGTCGATCGTACCCAGCAGAAAAGTAGATTGCATATTGATCAGATTTGGTGAGTGTTTACCTATTTGTCGTTCTAAAAATATAAACTAATCCTTTGCTTCCAACTATTTCATCCTTTATATCATGGTATTTTTCTCTCAAATGCTATTCCAGAATTACCATTTGAGGGTTATTCTTTGATTTTCCCATGGGTTTCTTTGAAATTGATCTAAATAAGTCAAATTAGTTGAAGTTTCATGTGACAAGTGTTAAACTTACACTTAAGTCCTGTGCATTGCTAGCTATTCTCAGAAAAAAGAATTACGTTGCAGATAATATCACTTTCACTATGCATTATTTGAGTGCAAAATAAATTTATGGCAACACTTGACTGGATAGTTTTGGGACTTTTCTGCATGGCACTGATAGGAGTCATTTTATGGGTGCTAAGGAAGAAGAATAAGGACACTTCCGACTATTTTCTTGCCGGCAGGGATGCTACCTGGATAGCTATTGGAGCATCCATATTTGCTTCCAATATAGGATCCGAGCACCTGGTTGGATTGGCAGGTGCCGGTGCAGAAAACGGAATGGCCATGGCTCATTGGGAAATGCAAGGTTGGCTAATCCTGTTGCTGGGTTGGCTGTTTGTTCCTTTTTATGCACGGAGCGGTGTATTTACAATGCCGGAATTTCTGGAAAAACGGTACAACTCTAAATCACGGTCATTTCTATCCATCATATCCATCGTAAGCTACATCCTTACAAAAGTAGCAGTGACAGTTTACGCAGGAGGAGTCGTTTTCAAAGATGTATTCAACATTGAGTATGTGACCGTCTTTAATCAGCAGATCGATTTTTTCTGGATCAGCGCCATTGGACTCGTGGTTCTTACGGGGATCTATACCATCCTGGGTGGAATGAAGGCTGTCCTATATACGTCCATATTACAAACCCCCATTCTTCTGGCAGGTTCTGTAGCAATCCTGGTAATCGGACTAACCCAGCTGGGAGGCTGGGGCAACCTGATGGAGATAGTCAGGGCAACCGATGTTACCTACCTGAATGATGCGGGGGAGGTGATTTACAGATCCACGTCCGACAGCATGGCCAATCTGATGCGGTCTCCGAACGATCCGAACTTTCCATGGACCGGGGTTATATTGGGATCGGCCATCATTGGGTTCTGGTACTGGTGTACCGACCAGTTTATCGTGCAAAGGGTTCTCTCCGGACGGGATCAGAAACAAGCCAGGCGGGGATCCATATTTGGAGCCTATCTAAAACTAACTCCTGTATTCCTGTTCCTGATTCCCGGCATGATTGCATTTGCTTTGAAACAACAGGGTTCGATGGATTTCACTACCAATGATGCGGCCTTCTCTACCCTTGTCAAGGATCTTCTCCCAAAAGGATTTACGGGGATAGTAGTCGGAGGCATTCTTGCCGCCCTGATGAGCTCGCTTGCATCCTTATTCAATTCTTCCTCTATGCTTTTCACTGTGGATTTCTACCAAAAAATTAAACCAAACGCTTCCCAGAAGCACTACGTCCGGGTAGGAAGGATTGCCACAATAATCATTGTTATCCTGGGAATTCTCTGGATCCCAGTCATGAAAGATCTGGGAAAGGTACTCTATGAATACCTCCAGGACGTACAGTCCCTACTTGCTCCTGGTATTGCAGCCGTATTTCTCCTGGGAATTATCTCCAAAAGAACCACCCCCTCTGCGGGATTCGCAGGACTTGTAACTGGTTTTACTTTGGGAATGTTGCGGTTGGGACTGAATATTTATTATGGGGATACTGTGGCAGACGGATTGCTTTACAGAATGATTATTACGCCCAACTGGCTGCACTACGAGATTGTTCTCTTCTTTATTGTCATTTCGCTGATGATCCTTTTGAGTTTCTTTACGAAGGCCAGGGAAAAGGGAGAGATTCAGGGGCTTTATTTCGGATCAGCCACTGCAGAGCAACGTGCTATTAGCAGGGCAAGCTGGAGCAGGTGGGATGTGATCAATTCAGCAATCATTGTGGTGTTCATCATCGTATTTTATATTTATTTTTGGTAATCCTCACATGATAATTGCATGAGATTGAAAGATCAATATTACGCCGAACATTCAAAGTTCCATGTGGCACTTGATGGCATTATATTTGGATTTGACAAGGGAGAGTTAAAGCTTTTAATCCATAAGCGACAGTTTGAACCGGCCAAAGGACAATGGTCACTTTTCGGTGGATTTCTAAAACAGGAAGAGAGCCTGGAGGAGGCTGCCAACCGGATACTTGAGGAGCTGACAGGCCTGGAAGACATCTATATGGAAGAGATCCAGACTTATGGGAACATTGGACGTGATCCGGCAGGAAGAGTGATTTCGGTAGCCTACTATGCATTAATTCCGTCACATAGATATTCTGATGCGTATTCAAAGCAGTATGGTGCTACCTGGGTCATGTTAAAGGATTTACCCCCTCTGATCATGGATCATGATTTGATGGTGGAAAGGGGCCTGAAGCGGCTTAGGCGGAGGGCATCCTCCCAACCCATTGGATTTGAGTTGCTCCCAAAGGAATTTACAATTCCGCAGCTTCAGTCACTCTATGAGGCCATCTACCAGACAGAACTTGATAAGCGTAATTTCAGAAAGAAGATCCTTTCCATGGGCGTTCTTATTAAACTGGAAAAAAAGGACAAATTAAATTCCCGGAAAGGAGCATTTCTTTACAGGTTTGATAAGAAAAAGTATAAGAAACTGGTTGAGGCAGGGTACAGTTTTACAATCTAGCGATTGTATCAAGGGCCGAATGGATAGTGCCTGAATACCGGTTAGATAGAAACAAGATAGAACCATATGATAAAGGATTTAAAGAGGCTGGAAGCGTGGTTTGTTACAGGAAGTCAGTCCCTTTATGGAGAGGAGACCCTGAAGCAGGTGGATAGAGACTCACAGGAGATAGCGTTCGCATTGGACAAGTGCAGTGCGATCCCCGTGAGGATACTATTTAAACCTGTGCTTACTACTCCGGAGGCGATTGTTACCCTATGCCTGGAGGCCAATACTTCCGAAAATTGTATCGGGTTGATAACCTGGATGCATACGTTCTCTCCGGCGAAGATGTGGATTGCCGGATTGAAGGCACTCTCCAAGCCTTTTGTTCATTTGCATACACAATTTAACAGGGATATCCCATGGGAATCCATCGATATGGATTTCATGAACCTTAATCAGTCTGCTCATGGCGGCAGGGAATTCGGATTTATTGGTTCCCGTCTAAGAATTGAACGGAAGATTATAGTAGGTCACTGGGCCAATCCTGATGTTCAAAACAAATTAGGGGTATGGATGCGAGCTGCCAGCGCCTGGTTTGACTGGCAAGGCGGTAAAGTAGCGAGGTTTGGAGATAACATGCGAGAGGTTGCCGTTACCGAAGGCGATAAAGTATCCGCCCAGATCCAGTTCGGGTATTCAGTTTCGGGATATGGGGTAGGAGATTTGGTGGCAAAGGTGAATTCTGTCCCGGACTCAGAAATTAAGGACCTGATGGAACTGTATGACACGCTCTATGAAATTCCGCCAGAAGCAAAAAAGGGAGGAAATTTGCATCACACACTGAGAGAAGCAGCCCGCATTGAAAAGGGCATGCGAGATTTCCTTGAAGAGGGAGGATTTTCTGCATTCACAACCACGTTTGAAGACTTACACGGTTTAACACAATTACCGGGTCTGGCAGTTCAAAGACTGATGGCCGACGGTTTTGGCTTTGGAGCTGAGGGCGATTGGAAAACTGCGGCTTTAGTATGGGCCATGAAGGTGATGGCTGCAGGCCTGAAGGGCGGGACCTCATTTATGGAAGATTATACGTATCATTTTCATCCGGGTGGCATGAAAGTGCTTGGGGCCCATATGCTGGAGGTTTGCCCTTCCATCGGTAAGGCAAAAGCCAGCCTGGAGGTGCATCCGCTGGGCATAGGGGGGAAAGCCGATCCTGCGAGGCTGGTATTTGATGTGGCATCGGGCCCCGGAATAAATGCATCCCTGATGGATATGGGCAATCGCTTCAGACTGCTCGTAAATCCATGTGATGCAGTCCCTGCAGATAAACCGTTACCCAGTTTGCCTGTGGCAAGGGTTGTCTGGCAACCTCATCCCAACCTGGAGATAGCGGCCGGGGCATGGATCCTTGCAGGAGGTGCACACCATACAGGATTCAGTATGGCAATCAGCAAGGAGCACATGGAGGACTTTTCAGAGATAGCCGGCATTGAATATGTGCTTATTGATGATGATACTACCCTACCTGCCATCAAAAAAGAATTGCGCTGGAATGATCTTTACTATCATCTGGCCAGGGGATTGTAAGAGATTTGTTTGGCAGTGCAACCTCAACCTATACAATTATGCATGATTTACTGAAGGAAAAGGTACTTAAGGCAAATCTCGACCTGGTAAGGTTTCACCTGGTTATTTTTACCTGGGGAAATGCCAGCGGCCGGGATCCTGAGACAGGAAACATTGTGATAAAGCCCTCCGGGGTGCCCTATGATGAGATGAGAACCGAGCACCTGGTGGTGCTGAATTCAGACGGGAAACAGATTGAAGGGGACCTTCATCCTTCTTCAGATGCTCCTGCCCATGTGGTTCTCTACCGCCATTTCAGGAATATTGGGGGAGTGGTTCATACCCATTCCGAGTGGGCAACTTCCTGGGCACAGGCGGGCAGGAGCCTGCCACCCTATGGTACTACCCATGCTGACTATTTTTTTGGAGAAATTCCCTGCACAAGGCAACTGTCAAAGGAGGAAGTTGAACAGGATTACGAGGAAAACACCGGGAATGTAATTGTGGAGACTTTTAAGGATCGGGATTATCAAAGTATGCCAGGTGTGCTGGTTCATGGCCATGCGCCATTTAGCTGGGGGAACGATGCATTCGAAGCTGTCCACAACACCGTAGTCATTGAAGAGGTAGCTAAAATGGCTTTTCGAACAGAGGTGCTGGGCAATCGCGAACCCATTGGCCAGTTCCTGTTGGACAAACACTACCGGCGCAAGCATGGAAAGGATGCCTATTACGGTCAGGAATAGCGATAACGTACGATGCTCATGTGGCAACTTACATAAGGAGGATACCCATTATTTTTAGATAAAACTTTCACACTTTCACATTGAAATATGAATTCTTTTACGATAGGCGTTGATTTTGGTACAGATTCGGTAAGGGCACTCATTGTAGATACGGAGACCGGCCAGGAACTGGGAACTCATGTGTTTTATTATCCCCGCTGGAAAGAGGGTAAGTTCAGTGATCCGGCCAGGAACCAGTTCAGACAACACCCCCTTGACTACCTGGAGGGGTTAGAGGTATCCATACGTGAAGCCCTTGCACAATGTCCTGAAGGAGTTGCGGAAAATGTGGTTGGAATCTCCGTAGACACCACCGGATCGACCCCGGTTGCAGTTACCCGGGAAGGAGTACCGCTGGCACTGACAGAAGACTTTAAAGAGAATCCGAATGCCATGTTTGTGCTTTGGAAAGACCATACAGCGGTGAAAGAAGCCGATGAAATTAATGAGCTGGCCCGGTCATGGGGAGGCGAAGATTTTACTAAATATGAGGGGGGAGTCTATAGTTCCGAATGGTTTTGGGCTAAGGTGCTGCATGTACTCCGTGAAGACCCGCAGGTGGCGGAAAAGGCCTGGTCGTGGGTAGAACACTGCGACTGGATCCCTGCTATCCTGGTAGGGGATACCGATCCACTCAGATTAAAGCGGAGCAGATGCGCTGCCGGACATAAGGCCATGTGGCATGAAAGCTTTAACGGCCTTCCCAAGGAAGAATTTCTTGTGAAGCTTGATCCGTTGCTGGGTGGATTAAAGGACCGGTTGTTCAGTGAGACGCATACCTGTGATGTGAAGGTGGGAGAGTTAGCTGAAGAATGGGCTGGAAGACTTGGGCTTACCACCTCGGTGAGTGTGGGTGCGGGGGCATTTGATGCACACCTGGGAGCCCTGGGAGCGGAGATTAAGCCTTACTACCTGAGTAAGGTGATGGGCACCTCCACCTGTGACATGTTGATTGCCCCGGTTGAGGAAGTTGGAAAAAATCTGGTGGCAGGTATTTGCGGGCAGGTAGATGGATCCATTGTTCCCGGTATGGTTGGACTGGAGGCAGGCCAATCCGCATTCGGCGACATCTATGCGTGGTTCACCAAAGTTTTAATGTGGCCTGTCAATAACGTCCTGTCGGACTTAACCGGTGTGGATGATGCCACACATAAGTTCCTCAGGAATGAGACTGAGAATCATATGATCGAAGCGCTTAGTGCTGCTGCTGAAAAAATAAATCCGGATGATTCATCGGTTCTTGCACTCGATTGGATGAATGGACGAAGGACGCCTGATGCCAATCAGAATTTGAAGGGAGCCATCATGGGTCTAACCCTTGGTTCTGATCCACCAAGGATCTTCCGTGCACTTGTCGAATCAACCGCATTTGGTGCAAAAATGATCGTGGACCGATTTGTGGAGGAGGGAGTACGCATAGACGGAGTGATTGCGCTGGGAGGTGTTGCCAAAAAATCACCTCTGGTGATGCAGATTCTTGCCGATGTGTTAAATAAACCCATAAATGTGGCCAGGTCCGAACAGGCTGTGGCCCTTGGTTCGGCTATGGCAGCAGCTGTGGTGGCAGGTGTTCACCACACAATTCCTAAAGCCCAGGCTGCCATGGGGGGAGGGTTTGAAACGGAATATTATCCCGATCCATCCATGGTGTCTACCTACGCCGTTCTCTATGAGCGATACAAGCGTTTTGGACAATATGTGGAAAAGGAGACCAGTAGCTAATGGAATTCTTTCCCTGGCAGGAACAATTTGTTTGCTATATTTGTCAATTAGGTACCATAAGACATTATATGCGTTCAACGTTAGTCATCCTTCTTTTTTTGGCTTATCAGCTTGCCCTTCCAGGACAAACAGCAGAGAAGGAAGTGATCCGCCTGAAATCGGAGGAAATCGGTTCCACTCGGGAAAGTTTTAAAGAACTGAACGGATTGTCCGCTGAAGAGAAAGAATTGTCTGCTGAAGAGAAAGAATTGTCCGGTGTAAAAGCGGAGAAACCCGGATCCTGGAATTTATCTGTGGGGACCAGCTACTTCTACTCCAAGGCCTTTGGATCAGGGATGATGTACTACACAGCTCCCATGTTTACCATGCCGTTGAATAACCGGTGGGCAGTGCATGGAGGAGTGATTGCAACACATTACCGGGGATTAAGCAATTCGTTTACCGGTGAGTTTCTGTTGCCTGCTACTTTTTCGGGGATGGCTCTGTTTGCTGCCGCATCTTATCAAATGAGTGACCGGTTAGTTTTACATGGAACAGGGGTAAAACAGCTTGCATCGGCTCCTGTCAATGCATTCACTGCATATCCAATGGACAATCTGTCTTTAGGAGCTACCTACAAATTAGGGAACAACATCACCATAGGAGCATCCATCCATATGAACAATGGTCGCGGAGCGTATTCCACACCATATAACGGAAGCATGTATCCATCACCTTTCAGAGGAAGCATGTATCCGTCACCATTTCACGGAAACATCTACCAATCACCATTTTACTGGTAATAATGGTCGTATTGTTTGCTTCTCTTGCCCCGGTATTCATCATCCTTTTTTATATCTATTTCAGGGATAAGTACGACAAGGAACCCCTCGGACTTCTTGCCAAGTCAGTAGGAGCAGGAATGCTGGCGGTGATTCCCATATTATTGGTGGAACATCTTTTGGTTCTTATAATGCCCAATTTTGGGAAGGTAGCATCTGCAGCTTACAATGCGTTCATCGTAGCCGGATCGACCGAAGAACTGGTTAAATACCTTGCACTCTATTTGCTGGTTTGGAAGAGTCCCAGTTTTAATGAGAAATTTGACGGGATCGTGTATGCTGTTTTTGTTTCATTGGGATTCGCTGCCGTGGAAAACATACTCTATGTGACAGATAATGGTTTCCAAACTGCCCTGGTCAGGGCCCTGACTGCCGTACCTGCTCATGCCATATTTGGGGTTACCATGGGTTATTATTTTGGAATAGCACACATGTATGCCGAAATAAGAACTGAAAATCTTAGAAAAGCAATTCTTATCCCCATTGCCTTGCATGGCATCTACGATTTTATTCTGATGGTAGAGGTGGGGTGGCTCCTTTCTCTTTTCGTACCCTATGTGATCTATCTCTATATAGGGGGTATGAAAAAGATGAAGATTCTTTCCGACTCTTCTATTTATAAACCCCCTGTTGAGGAAGCATAAGTAATATGATGCAAAAATTCCTCCTCATCATGGCAACTGTAGCTTGCATCTCAGGTTGCGAACCCAGGGAGGGCATCCATAATATCGGAGAGTTTCTTCCGGAGAGTGAACGTTTTTGGGAGGTAATCCCAAGGGAAGCTTTTGTGGAGAGGATTGGCATCGCTTTCGAACTCACTGAGGGCCCCACGTGGCATCCGGAGGGTTACTTGTTAGTGAGTGATGTTCCGGCCAATAAAATCTATAAATGGACCGGGAAGAAATTCACAGAGTTTCGAAATCCCAGCAGCCATGCCATTGGTTTACTGGCGGAACCAGATGGAACAGTGCTGGCCTGTGAACGTGGCTCGCGGAGCCTGACCAGCTTTTCACCCGAAGGAGAACTTAGAGTCCTGGTCGATAGGTATAAGGGTAAGAAACTTAATGGTCCGAATGACCTGTGCATGGCCTCGACCGGAGCGGTATTTTTCACTGACCCACCTTTGGGGTTGCTGCAAGAGAACGAAGATTCCGGAAAGGAGCTTCCTTACAATGGGGTTTTCAGATGGCATATGGGTGAGATAACTTTGATAGACAGCACTCTCTCATGGCCTAATGGGATAGCCCTTTCGCCCGATGAAAAATTTCTTTACGTTGCCAATTTTGAGATTATCAGGGTAAACGGGGGAGACCAGTACCAGGTGTTCTGGATGAGATATACTCTGGATGAGACTGATCATATAGTGGATAAGACCATATTCTTTACAGCGAGTGACACATCGCTTCCCGGAGGGCCGGATGGTATGAAAATAGATAAACGCGGGAACCTGTATCTCACTGGCCCGGGTGGGATTCTGGTAGTAGATCCTGAAGGGAATCTCCTGGGAACCATTGGAATTCCAATTCCTGCCTCCAACCTTGCATTCGGACCAAAAGAGAAGGAATTATACATTACTGCAGGGCCCACAGTGGTAAGGATTGTTCTATAACATCGACATAATTGAGAATTCATGTATAAGCCAGCAGACCACATACTGATCATATTTGGTGCGTCGGGTGACTTAACCAGGCGAAAATTGATTCCTGCTTTAGCGGAATTACAAAAGCTTGATCTTTTACCGGAAAAGTTTGCCGTACTTGGCATTGGAAGGAGTCAATACAATGATTCATCCTTCAGGGAAATGATTTCCGGTTTCCTTGAGGACTCTGGTGAGATGCTTCCCCTGCTTCATTATCTGACCATGGATCCGGAGAATGGGGAAGCGTACTCCCAGCTTGTGGATCACCTGGCTGCAATGACTTCTTCCAGGGATATGGCTCCTAACTACATTTTTTATCTGGCCACTCCTCCGAAATTATATGAGCGCATTCCCCTGAATCTTTCCAGGGTTGAACTCACCAAAGAAACAGAGGGTATATGGAGGAGGATAATTGTTGAAAAACCTTTTGGGATAGATTTGAACTCTGCCCACCAACTGAACAGATCCCTGCTAAAATGCCTTAAAGAAAATCAGATCTATAGAATAGATCACTACCTGGGCAAGGAGACAGTGCAGAATTTGCTGGTCACACGTTTTTCCAACGGCATCTTCGAGCCTCTTTGGAACAGGAACTATATACATCATGTGGAAATTACCTCCTCTGAAAGTTTGGGTGTGGGATCCCGGGGAGGCTACTATGATCATTCTGGAGCCCTTCGGGATATGCTCCAGAATCACCTTCTGCAATTGGTTGGATTGGTATCCATGGAGCCACCTACAGTGATTAGTTCAGATACCATTAGAAACGAAGTCTTAAAAGTTTTCCAGTCCATTCGACCCATTACCGGGAATGCCATCAGAGAACAAGTGATCAGGGGTCAGTACATGGATTCACAGGTAGAAGGAGAACATCTGATCGGATACCGTTCAGAGCAGGGGGTACCCAGGGAAAGCAGAACAGAAACTTTTGTTGCCATGAAACTCTATGTTGATAATTGGCGATGGGGCGGGGTCCCTTTTTATATTAGAACAGGGAAAAGGCTTCCTACAAAGGTTACTGAAATCGTGGTGCATTTCAAACCCTCTCCACACACCCTGTTTTCTGAAAGACAGGGGGAAACGGTCATCGGCAACAGGCTTGTTATCAGGATCCAACCCGATGAAGGCATTTTGCTGAAATTTGGAATGAAGGTCCAAGGTGCAGGATTTAAAGTGCAGGATGTGAACATGGACTTTCATTATAAGGATTTGACGGACAGCTATATTCCCGAGGCGTATCAGAGGTTGCTTTTGGACTGCATGCAAGGCGACAGTACACTCTATTCCAGGGGTGATGCAGTGGAGGCCGCCTGGGGAATTGTGGATCCTATTCTTAAAGCCTGGAAGGAGGATCATGGAATTCCGCTACACGGTTACCCATGTGGGACCTGGGGCCCGGAAATTGCCGATCAAATGATTGAAGGGAAGGATTATACATGGCGCTATCCATGTAAAAACCTTGCCGGTGATGGAATTTATTGTGAATTGTAATGATGAGGCGCCGACACTTTATCTATCCGGACAGCGAAACACTTGTTGGAGCATTTATTTGCGAAGTCAGCAAATTTCTGAAGGAAAGTGCTGCTTCTGAACGATCTATTCACATTGCTCTCTCAGGGGGATCAACCCCACTGGCCATTCTCAAGCAGTTGAAAAATGCCACAAGGAGAGAGGAGTGGTCGAATATTCACCTTTACTGGGGGGATGAAAGGTGCGTACCACCTGAAGATGGCCAGAGCAATTTCGGTAATGCCAACAGCCTTCTGTTCGAACCGCTGGGTTTGACCAATGAACAGGTTCACCGGATCCGGGGAGAAGAGGATCCTGAATCGGAAGCTGTCCGGTATGGTAACTTATTGATGGACAAGCTTCCGGTGCTAAATGGGGTCCCTGTCTTTGACTGGATCTGGCTCGGATTGGGTGAAGATGGTCATACTGCTTCCATTTTTCCTGATCAGATCAACCTCTGGAGTGCCATTAAACCCTGTGTGGTTACCACACATCCCCGGTCAGGTCAAAAAAGAGTTAGCATCACCGGGACCCTGATCAATGCGGCAAAAAGGGTTTCTTTTATTGTTTCCGGGGAAAATAAATCTCAGATTGTCAATGAAATCGTGATGAAGGAAGGTTGTTACATGGAATATCCTGCGTTTTACGTGTCGCCTGCATCGGGGAACCTTGAATGGTTTTTGGACCAGGATGCGACCAGCTGGTTATAGCAAGGTCATCCTCCTCATCCCCTCCACTTCCTAACTTTCTAACTCACCTATTCCTCATTTTTTTTCGGATTTGTTGGCATTGTATAGTACCTTGCAAGGTGAGAATATCTTAAAAGGCCATTCCCCGAGTATGAGTGATTCCTATTCGCATTCACATGCCCTGGAATTAGATCACCAGGATGCCCTGAAAGGCTACCGGCAACGATTTGTAATCAAAGATCCGGAACTGATCTACCTGGATGGAAACTCGCTGGGCCGTCTACCGTCCAGGACAATCGATTATATGGAGATGGCAATCCAGGAACAGTGGGGTGATCGCTTAATCCGGAGCTGGAACGAGGGCTGGTATCACCAGTCGATCCGATTGGGAAAGAAAATTGCACAAATAATCGGAGCCCGGCCCGATGAAGTCATTCTGTCAGACTCTACTTCCGTCAATCTATACAAATTGGGATATGGTGCCATGAAACTGATGGAGGGAAAAACTGAGATCGTCTCGGATGATATGAATTTCCCCTCTGATCTCTATGTGATGCAGGGCCTTATCAGGCAGTTTGGAAATACCCATACATTGCGGTTGCTAAAATCTTCGGATGGTATCTCCTCGGATATGACCGAATTGGTTCGGATTGTTAAGAGGAAGACCGCTCTGGTAAGTCTCTCACACGTAGCATTTAAAAGTGCCTATATGTATGACATAGACCGGGTGACCGATCTGGCTCATATGCATGGAGCATTGGTATTGTGGGACTTAAGCCATTCGGTGGGAGCTGTCCCTGTAAGTCTGAAAAAAGCAAACGCAGACCTGGCTATCGGATGCACCTATAAATTCCTGAACGGTGGACCGGGTTCACCCGCATTCCTTTATGTCAGAAAAGATCTTCAGGAAAAAATTGAAAATCCGATCCAGGGGTGGTTCGGGGAAAAGAACCCATTTGAATTCAACCTCAATTACCGGCAATCAGAAGGGATCAGAAAATTCCAGACCGGAACACCTCCGGTGATCTCTGTATCGGGTCTGGAAGCTTCTCTTGACATGATCCTGGAGGCGGGGATTTCAGCTATCAGGCAGAAGAGTATTTCGCTGAGTGAATACGTAATTTCGCTGGCACGAGAATGGTTAATTAAACAAGGATTCAGATTGGGATCACCTGAGTATTCAGAGAAAAGGGGCTCTCATATTTCTTTGAAACATGCCGAGGCCTACCGAATTTGTAAAGCCTTGTTGGATCCGGATGTGGGAGGCAAGGCTGTTATTCCCGATTTCAGGGAGCCTAACAATATACGATTAGGCATTACTCCGCTGTATACAAGCTTTGAAGAGATATACAATGCCATGTACCAACTCCGGTACATCATGGAGCACAGGATTTATGAAAGATATCCTAAAACACGGGATGTCGTGACATAAAAACGGATTTACGTGAATGGAATTCCTGAGGACGGATAATCCAAGGAGGCATTCTTATTTAGAATAATTCTAAATAACTTTCAGGCCAAATTATTTGCAACCATTGGCTGGCTGGAGCGTTCCTGATATAAAACAAAATCAGATGGCTTCCCTGAAAGAAATTACCGGAGTACTGGGACGTACTTTTGCAGCCCACCTGTTGCGAAGGGCTACCTTCGGACCTACCATCAATGAAATTGATCTGTTTGCCGGGTATACAGCCGCTGAGGCAATGGATCAATTGCTGGATGATACGGCTAATCCATTGCCACCCGTTGATCCCCTGACATTTCCTTCTGAGAAGACATGGGTAGATCCTACCGGTGTTGACGGACCCGCCAGGGCAGGGGATGGGAATAGTGAACAGGATGTCTTGTTTGGATATTTCCAATCCTGGCACATGGATGTGATGCGTCAGGCACCCCTGACTCTCAAGGAGCGTGTTACCTGGTTTTTTCATACGCACCTGCCCGCCAGGTGGTCGGTCATCAACTCCAGCGAAGCGCTTTATTACCAGAATTGTCTTTACAGGCATTATGCCTATGGCAGCTTCAAAGAGTTATTTAAGAAGATTTGTGTGGACAATGCCATGCTAAAGTACCTGGATGGATACAGCAACAGGAAGAATTCTCCCAATGAAAATTTCGCCCGGGAAATGTTTGAGCTTTATAGTATCGGTAAAGGACCTCAGATCGCAGAAGGCGATTATACAAATTATACGGAAGATGATATCAAAATGGCTACCCGGATATTGACAGGCTGGAATCGCGACGAAACCTTTGGTAACCTGGATCCGGATACCGAGCTTCCCATTGGGATGATAAGGTCGCACAACGAGGGAAATCCAGCCTCCGAGGTAGCTACGGAACACGATTCGGGACCAAAAACCTTCACCTCAAAATTTGGAGGACAGGTTATTGAGCCTGCCGAGCTTGTCGGAGGATTTCCCACAGTTGAATCAGCATATGGTGAACTGGATGATATGATCGAGATGATCTTTTCGCAGCAGGCAACCGGAAAATTTATTGCCCGGAAACTCTACCGCTTTTTTGTATATCATTTTATCTCCGACGAAGTGGAAAACGATATGATAGGTCCCCTTGCACAGGTGCTCATTGACAATGATTACATCGTTATCGAAGCGTTGAAAGTGCTCCTTAAAAGTGAGCACTTTTATGACAGCGATGATATGGTGAAGGAGAATGACAATGTGGGCGCTCTTATCAAATCTCCGGTGGACATCTTTACCGGGCTGGTCAGGCTCTTTAATGTACCCTTCCCTGATCGCAATGCAGAGGCAGGCAGTTTCTATGGGGAGATGGGATATTTTGTTTCAAAACTAGAGGACCAGGGATTGAATTTTTATGAGCCCTTCGAAGTGGCCGGCTATCCTGCGTATCACCAGATTCCGGGATATAACAGGAACTGGATCACCTCCTATGCCCTGGCACATCGTTACCAGGCTGGTGGAATACTAATGAAAGTACTGGATCAGAACGTGGAAAGGACCGTCGAGCTGGATATACTGGAGTGGATTGAAAACTCGGGCCACATTTCCGATCCGTCCGATGCTGTTGAGATAATTGATGTCCTCATTGACAACCTTTTTGCCGTCGAGTTGAGCCGGGAACGCTATGAGTATTTTCTCTACACTGTCTTTCTGGATTCTCCCGGTGAGGACCAGGCCTATGCGAGGGGGAAATGGGTCACAGAATGGAACCAATATCTTTCGGCCGAATCGAATGCCGTAAAGAGCCAACTTGAGACTTTGCTTTCCGCATTGATTGAAACGCCTGAATTCCAATTATACTAAGCGCTATGAAGAGAAGACAATTTATCAGGAATATGGCATATGGAAGTGCCGCAGGGATGACCCTGGGAGGCGTTCCGCTAAAAATGCTGGCTGCCAACAGTGGCCTCGTTCAGCTTGCTGCCGAAAGTACCAATGACAAGGTACTGGTATTCATACAACTGCATGGAGGTAACGATGGCTTGAATACACTGATTCCGGTCTCACAGTACAGTGACTATTACAACCTCAGACCTAACATCGCCATCAAGCCTTCCGGTACAAGGAGCTATATTGAAGTGGATAATTCGGTGGAGGAAAATGCCCGGGTTGGACTTCATCCCGACATGCTTGCATTTAAGGAGATGTACGACCAGGATAAAGTAGCTATCATACAAAATGTGGGTTATGATCACATGAATCTCTCACACTTCAGGGGGAGGGATGTGGTTTTTATGGGTGGCGATGAGTCGGGTGAGCATGCGTATAACTCAGGTTGGATGGGCCGGTACCTCGACAATATTTATCCCGGATACCCGGATGCTTATCCCAGCGAATCGATGCTGGACCCCATTGGAATAGAATTAAGCGGAACACTCTCTCTGGCTTTTCACAGAGAAAACGGCATTCCCATAGGCTTAAATATCGGGAGCCCGGAGCAGTTCCACCAGTTGATTTCCAGCGTGGGAGTGGATCCTCCCATATTATTCCCTGCCAGCCATGCCGGGGAGGAACTCAAATATATCATGGAGTTTGAAAAAAAGTCGAATCAATATGCAGGACGTCTTAAAGATGTGTATAATGCTGCCAGTGAATCAGCTATAGACTACCGAACGGGGTATCCGTATGCCTCTCCCGGTCGTGCCAACAACCTTGCCAGCCAGCTTGAACTAATAGCAAGGCTTATTGCAGGAGGGGTGAAGACCAAGATTTTCCTTTGCCGCATTGGTGGATTTGACACTCACGGAGAGCAGGTGGAGGAGTATGACTCCAGCCTGGGCCACCATGCTGCATTGCTCTACAATATGTCCACAGCTATTCAGGACTTCTATAGTGATTTGAACGCCCGTGGTATCGAGGACAAAGTGCTCTCCCTCACATTTACAGAATTTGGCCGCCGCGCTTACTCCAACGACAGTTATGGAACCGACCACGGTACTGCCACTCCGGTATTTGTATTCGGAACCAAACTGAACAGTGGAATTTATGGGATAAATCCCGGTCTTAAACCAGAGGATCTCCATAATGGGAACCTGGTTTACAACATTGATTACAGGCAGATATACACATCGGTTATACAGGACTGGTTTGAAGGAGATGATGCAGCGTTGATCAGTACCGGATTCGATGAATGGGTGAATACACGACTGCCTGTGGTGGCCACCACTGGTACTTCTGCCTATACCCCAGGTAAGAATCCGACTTCAATCCACCTGTATCCCAATCCGGTGCAGGATGCGATGCATATTCAGTACAACCTGGAATTCAGAGGCGAAGTGATCCTGCATGTCATTGACTCTGCAGGAAGAAAAGTAAAATCCATGAGCCAGGAGGGAAGATTCGGTCCCAACTCCCTCAACTGGGATGTCTCTGATCTTGTGGAAGGGTTGTATCACTTGCAGATGATCCACAAGGGAAAGCGGATCAACACACAGTTCTTGAAACTGTAGGGTCCCTTATTCCTCTTCGGGGAGGAACTCAGATACAGGTATTTTAATAATCACGGGACGCTGATATTTTCCAAGAATATGAATGCCGGCCAGAATGGCGATACCCTTGTCCGCGGTCTGGATATAATCACTTACCTCAACCCTTTCATTAAAGTTTCTGTACAAGGTATTGATCAGGCTGTCAGTATTCATATCGTACTGATATATAACGATTGAATTGGTATTGGTCTGTGAAATAAAGAGGGCCTGATCATCCGTTCCGACTGTCAAATCACCCGCAATCACGCCGGCCTTAAACGTTAACTCATACAGGGGATCTCCGGGCAGGTCTTTTATATTCTGACTTGCCAGCACATTGATTTCCACTGCGGGTAATATATAGTTGTTGCCCTCGTAATAGCTGGTGAGCCCAAAAAGCGAACCCGACTTTTGGATCAGAGAACTTATTCCTTCTTCAATCTGGAAGGAATAGATGTCACCGGTAGATCCGAGGGAAGATCCATCCAGGAAAACACTGCGCAGGGTATAATTATAAAAACAATTTACATAATACCCGATTCCTGAACTATTGTTGTACTCCCCTATGTAAAACGGGAAATCCTGACCGGTTTTGTTAAGATGGCGCTGTACAAGGTACTCCAGGTCCGTATTAATGGGAAGTTTGGTGCTTCGCTGCAGCGTAAAGCTGCTGTTAAACTTTGAGATCCACGACGATCGTGTAACGAAGTCATATCCAAGCACAATAAGATTGCCCTGGTCGTCGGTGTAAGAGTACATGGGCATAGTCATATCAAGTGCATGCTGACCAGTAATGGTTCCGTCGTCCGGATTAATAAGTATGACATAGGCGTTGAATTGCTGGTTCATGGCCACATAACCTATGGAGCCACCCTGTTGCATCAGGTTCGAACAGGGTGCTAACCAATCATATGTCATGGTCCATTTCACCTCCCCGGTAGCGTTTGTACTGACCACATACACATAGGGATATTCAATATCGGAAGTCTCGTCCTTCACTCCTGCAATAAAGATGTATCCTCCCCCATTAAGTTCAACCAGACTTTCCGGATAAAATGAAAGCATTTCTTCCGGGTGGTTATAGATCTTCAGGAATCCGTCTTCGGGCAACACCTCCTTCTGGTTTATTTCACACCCCGAAATAAGGGTGATAGAGGCCATAAGTGCGATGAGGTATGTATGTATTCTAATCATGGGTTCAATAAAAGCAATCTACATTGCTGTAATGTCTCTGTTTTTGAAGGGAAAAAAGAATGGACAAACTAACCTGTAGGTTATTTAACAGGAGATCATTTTGCGCGAAGGTGGACCCGCTTCCGGTCTCAAACCGGTTGGTTTTGCTGGCAATATTGTGGACACCTGCATGGTAACCTACATTAAAATCCAGGATAATGTATCGCAGATCGATGTACGTACCCACCACAGCACCTGCAGATATTTTTGGCCTGATAAAGGTCTGGTTGGCTGCATCATTTGAACCCAGAAGGTGGCTGTAGGCAGCCGAAAGGCCTGCATATGGGAGAAAGCGCTGAAGATCCAGCCTGTACCTGGCCTCAAGCGGAACGCCAATGTAGCGAAGCAGGTAGGGTGATTCCTGTTCAACCGTTTCACTGGAAAAAACAACTTCATTTATTTTACTGAACCTGTAGGTATAGGTACCTGGCTTCAGTGTAATTATGATAATATCATTGAACCATTCGGCTTGTACAAAATATTGATTCCCAATATTCTGGAGCATCCCGGTGTAGCGGTTTACGTATTGGTTCCCGGTTAAGTCTTCAAATACGCTGAATGGCTCAAGATCGATGATCTGGCTGCTGTTAGCGCCCACTCCAAATCCAATCCGGAGATGGTCAAGAAAGCCACCCTTCTGGGCGGTAACTTCCTGCGTCAGAACGAAAAGTCCAATAATACATCCGATGTGCTTCAGTTGTCTCACACTTCCTTAACAGTTTCCGGATAAAATGGTTGCACGCACTTGAGCAAAACGTGAAAACTAAGCAGGATGTTACATTCTTCTGCAGATTTTTCTAAAAGGTTTTGGGCAATAATAACAACGGTCTAAACCGGTAGAGAGAGGAAGAATGCTGATCCCTCGCCGGGACTGGACTCAACCCAAATCTCACCTCCCATATGAGTAATAAGAGTTTTCGAAATATATAGTCCGAGCCCGGTTCCTCCTGCATTCCTGCTCAATGGATCGTCCAGTTTCCGGAATCTTTCAAAAATGATCTCAGCTTCCTCTTGCTTAATCCCGATTCCGGAATCTCTGACATAGAGTATAACTTTTTCCGATTCCCTGGTGTAGCCAAGTTCGATATGCCCTTCCCTGGTAAATTTTATAGCGTTTTGGATCAGGTTATTTAAGATTTGCCTGAGCTTATACTGGTCGTTTATCAGGGATAGATCCTCCTCCGGGATGGAGTGCCTGATTTCAACCCCTTTGCGGTTCCGGATTATCAGTTCCTGTTCAGTCACTTTTACAAATTCCTTCAGCAGGTTTTTCAAATCGAATGACTCCCTGTTCAGGGAAATGACACCAGCTTCAATTTTAGAAATATTGATCATATCTGTGAGCATCTGAAGCAGCTCATTCCCCTTTGTCTGGACAATTTCAAGGTAAGAGTTCCTGTCTTCAACCTCAATTTTGCCATCTCCCAAAAGGGCTGAAAACCCTAGAATTGCGTTCATGGGGGTACGAATTTCGTGGGAAAGATTTGCGAGAAATGCAGATTTAAGGTGGTCAGATTCCTCAGCCTTTTTTCTGGCATTCTCCAACTCTTCTTCCTTCCGACAGCGTAAATATGCCATTCTTGTCCAGAATGAAAATGATGGCTTCCGAATTGGTGACTATGGTTCTGAATTTCAGTTCGCTGTCAATCAGTTTTTCCTCTATCCTTTTTTTCTCGGTAATGTCCCTTATAATATCCCTCGATCCGATAATATCACCCGACTCATTATAAAAAGCTTTTGAGCTTATTTCAACATGCTTGTAATTTCCCTGTTTGTCGATAATACCCCCGCTATAGCCTTTGTAGGATCCTTCTTCCTTAAGCTTAATAAAATACTTTCTTGATATTTCAATGTCAGGCGGAGAAACAACTTGTTTCACATTCATTCGAAGCATCTCTTCTCTGGTGTACCCCGAAAGCTCTATCATGGCCGAGTTCACATCAAGTATATTTCCATCCCGATCGAGAATGGCCACAGAGTCAATTATATTATCGAACAGGTCCCTGTAATCATTGGAACTTTTATCTTTGGAATTGGAGGAATCCATGAATTGGTAAAAAATTATGCCTAAACCTATTACAATTAATCCAAAAAAATGTTCCTGGATTGAAAAAAAAGACAAAGATTTCTTCCGGGGCGCCCTGGGAAGATAGTGTAGGATATTCCCGGGCTGTCAAATCGGGCAATATGATTGAAGTTTCCGGAACCATTGCCCTCGATGGAGACGGGAACTCTATTGGAGAAGGTGATCCCTACCGGCAAACCATTGAGATCATTAAAATTGCCGGACGTGTCCTTGAGGAGGCTGGCAGCAGCCTGAATGATGTGATACGTACCAGGATGTTTGTGATCGATATAACCATGTGGGAGGAGATAGGTAAGGCCCATGGGGAATTTTTTAAAGAGATCAGGCCTGCTACTTCCATGGTTGAGGTATCGGGTCTTATTCGTCCTGAAGCGTTGGTGGAAATCGAATTTACTGCCAGGGTGGATTAAGGCGCTTCGTTTTTTATATTGCAATCCGGATTGCTATATTTCTTTTTAGTAAATAATCACTCTGCTCCAATGAAAAAGCTATACAAGTATGTCAGATTTGCAGGGGTGGCGGGCATTTCGATTCTGTACACATTATCCTGTACCGGTCCCACTGAAAGAAAACTGGTTTTCCCGGATCATCCGGAAATGAAAATCGGATTTTCTACTCAGAATTTCATGAATGCATTTTCCTTTAATGTGGGAAATTTGACTGAGCTCATTGCCTATGCGAATGAAGAAGGTTACCAGTTTATTGAATTGAGGGACGACCAAGCAAAATTAACCGGTGAAGAATGTGGTGTACTGGCAGAGACGGCCAGGAAGGCCGGCATAGAAATAATTTACGAGATCAATGTAAATTTACTGCACCCCGGTTTTTTACAGGTTTTTGAACGGGGACTGGCAAATACTCAGAAATTTAATCCCGGGATACTTAGAACCACCGCTGCATATTCAGAATTTGCAGATAATAACTCAAAATCAGGATGGACCATGGAGGAATTGACCGCAGCGGCAGTGATGGCTGAAAAGTGCGCCACAATTTCAGGCGGGAAAGGGGTGCAATTCATTGTGGAAAATATTGGTGAACCTTTCTTTGGCAAGGTGCCTGAGTATTATGGATTGACCGACCTTTTCCTGCATACGAAGGCTGTCGGTCTCCAGTTTGATTTATCGAATCCCTTCTCCAGTCGATCAGGAAAGAAAGCTGATCCGGATGAGGTAGTGAAATTCTTAAGTACACTGGGCGAAAGGTGGATCACTACCCATGTAAAGACCTCTGTTGACGGAGTGGCACAACCAGTTCTGGGGGAGAATCCGTTATCCATCCCGGAGATCATAGATTTAATGGGGAAATCGGGCGTAAAATACTTCGCTCTTGAAATTCCCGCCGCGGAAACCAAAGAGGCCTGTTTCCAGAACCATGTGCAAGGCATTAAATATCTTAAAGACCTGGGAATCATCAAGAAGGAATAAGAATCCGGGGGATTTATTTTACACACCACCTAAATAGATGATTTAAAAAATTTAAGGCTACATTTATATAGTAATTTACTTAGCTGGATGATTCACAATGATTATAGAATAGTTGACGAAATTAAACAGTGTGGTACCATTGAGAAAGCAGACTGGTGGTCCCGGTATTTGAAGAATACCATTCCGTTTATAGGCGCAGGTATACCAGAAATTAGGAAAATCCTTTTAGAAAGAAACCACTTGGAGGGCCTGGATCAGCTGGCAATGAATAAACAAGTCAGTTTGGTGAACAGGCTTATCAGGGGAAGGTTTGCCGAGGAGAAGCTGGCAGCAATTCTTTATATACAGCTGTTCTGGCTTGGAAAACAAAAGAATTCATTTTTAATCAACCTGATCTCCGACTGGTTTGATCTCAGGTATATATTTGATTGGAATACCACCGATTGGTTAAGCGTCAAGGTTCTTGCCCCCATGATTGATTCCGGGGACGAGAAGGTGATCTGGCTGCTAAAACGATGGAGCCGGGATTCATACCTTTGGAAAGCACGTGCATCTCTGGTACCCTTTGCCCTGGCTAAAACAATTCTTGATCATTCAAAGGAAATAGAGAGGTTTGCTGATATATTGATCCGCAGAGAGGAGAGATTTGCCAAATCTGCGGTCGGATGGGTCATGAGAGAATTCTCAAAACATGATGTGGAATTCGTTTTGGGCTTTCTTAGCAAGCACGTAAGATATACGACCTCCGAAGTCAAAAGGAATGCCTTGAAGTACTATCGCGAGAGGCCCGGTTCAGGATAAGATAAAGGCAA
>CAZCQL010000020.1:0-7190 GCA_964500835.1 uncultured Bacteroides sp. | reverse complement strand
GATAAAGGCAATGAGGGTGGTTTAGCAGAAGAAACTAATTTATTTATTCTCATGAAACAGATCAAATTCATTCTTCTATGCTTCGGTGCTTTTAATTTGTTCTCATGCCGCTCATCCGGTGGGCTGGAAGGCGAATTCAGGCTTCTTCCTGTTCCCCAGCAATTCGAGATCACAGGTGCAAGTTCCCTAAGGGGTTCAGATATTCAATCTTACTTTGCCGGGAACCTGGCTGACCTACCGGTTCGGGGTGAATTGCTGAAAAGTATCCAGCCCGTTATAAAAAGCTCTCAGGCACAAATTCTGTGTGAGATCGAATATTCGATGGATCTTAAGGATGAGGGCTATACACTTGCCATTACCCGTAACAAAATCGTCCTCACAGGAAAAGACAGGGCTGGATTGATGTATGGATTCATGACCCTGGAACAACTTATGGAAGATGCCCAGGAGCAAGACATCCCTTTGCCAATGTGCAGGATCACTGACTATCCGTTGCTTTCTTACAGGGCCATTCATCTGGATTTAAAACATCACCGGATGAAGAGTGACTACTACTACAGGTTACTGGATAATTTGGCCCGCTATAAGGTGAACGCCATTATTGCAGAGATGGAAGACAAGTTGGCCTATGAGCGTCAGCCAGAAGTTGGCTCGCCAGATGCTTTGAGTATCAACGAATGGAAGAAGCTCAGCGAGTATGCCATGGAAAGAAACATCGAGATCAGTCCCCTGATCCAGGGATTGGGCCATGCTTCCTTCATCCTGAAGCATGATATCTATAAAGATATTCGCGACGACCCGGAGAGCGACTGGGCCTTTAATCCATTGGATCCCAAAACCTATGAGGTGCAGTTCGATCTTTACCTGGATGCCATAGAGGCCACTCCCTATGGCAAATACCTGCATGTGGGTGGAGATGAGGTTCATACCACTGGCCGGGGGAGTGGAAAGTCACCCCTTGAATTGCAGCTGAATTGGTTGGATAAGGTCAGCAGGTTTGCCCAGGAGCATGGACGCATCCCAATTTTCTGGGATGACATGCCTATCAAACACGCGGATCTTTACCGACCTATGTTCGACACCAAGCTCACACGGGAAGAAATTGACAACCTTTGGAAGGAAAATGAACATAAGCTTGTTGAGTTTCTGGATCTCTTCCCGAAAAACTGCATCTATATGCGCTGGAATTACAGTTCTCCACACGCAAAAGGGAATATCAAGGCAATGGAGTGGTTCCTGGAACATGGATTTCAGGTGATGGGTGCGACTGCAGGTCAGACCCGGTGGGTATTGATGCCACAGAATGAGAGCAACATGGAAAATATCCGTTCCTTTGCCACAACCTCCATAAAGAAAGGCCTCGATGGACTTTTATTAACCTTATGGGACGATGATTCTCCGCATTTCGAACTCTACATGAGAGGTATTTTGGCCTTTGCCGAATACACCTGGTCGGGTGACCAGAGAGGCAAAGAGGAGATCAAAGCTGCATACCGCCAGAGGGAGTTTTCACAATCTCTTGCCGGATCGGAATATGCTTTTGTGGATCAATTAGAACAATCGGTTGCCTGGTGGAACAACTCTTTGCTTAAAAGGGGTCGGCGAAATGACTTACAAGCGCTTTCCGATCCTGCGGAAGAAAGAGTAATCGATCTTCCAACAGGTGGAGAAAAAGGGACCTGGGCTGAAAAATATGCTGAGCGCCTTGAATTGGCGGCAAAGGTTTTGAAAGATTGTAAAGAGGTCGCTTCCAGGATTGAGACCTCAATGTCCATGGCCATTCAAAATCAATACAGACTTGAGGTATATGAACAGGTGAATAACCTGGTCCAATTTTCAGCCAATGCGCTGCTTGTCATGCAGGCATACGACGTTGCTCAGAATGAACAGGATGAGGCAGAGGCACTTAACAGTATCCGGAATTTATCTGAAGAATTCGAAATTCTGACAAATCACCTTGAAAAAGTATATGGAGAAACACGTATTCTTTCAAAACCGGAAGGATATTTACTTGACCAGGACCACCACCACCACCTTGCCAACCAGGCCATTTCCTTTGACTGGCAGTTTGTAGCCGAATTGCTGTTTCTGGAGAAAATTGAGAAAGAATTTAACACCGAACTATGAAACCGCACGTAACAATCCTGTGTATCGCACTAATCGGCTTCATCAGTACGAGAGTATCTGGTCAGCAGAAAATAAACCTGGTACATGCGCACCAGCAGAATCGGATCAAAGCAGTGAACCGATCCATATCTTCCCTTACAAAATATGCTGATGCTGTGGAAATGGATGCCAGGGAGAGTGATGGCCTGGGCATCCTCAAGGAACTGGAGTTTGAAAAAGGGACTATTGAGATAGAGCTCCAGGGCGAAAATTCTCCTGGCAGAAGCTTTATTGGAATTGCATTCAATATTCAGGATAAGGATACCTATGAAGTGGTTTATTTCAGGCCTTTCAACTTTGTAGCTGAAGAACAGGTACGCAAAGAACACATGGTCCAGTATGTATTTCACCCCGTGTATACCTGGAAAACACTCCGTGAGGAGAGAACCGGGGTGTTCGAGAATGAAATTCCGGATCCTCCCGATCCGGATGGCTGGTTTAAAACCGTTATAAAAATCTCGGAAAAACAGGTGAAGGTATTCATGCGCGAGGGCTCACAACCCGTTCTGGAAATCGACAGGCTATCTGAAATGAAATCGCCCGAAATAGCTCTCTGGACCGGATACGGATCCTCGGGAAGGTTTCGGAACCTGGTTCTGTTAAAAGAGTAGGTACCTGCTACTTCAACTCAAGCTGCTGGATATCGCCAAAGCCTTCCCCACGAATCCCTTTAAAAGTTGCTATCATCTCCTCCAGCTTTTCCGGGTTGGATTCAGCCAGGTTGGTTTGTTCTGCCTGGTCTCCATCAATGTCATAGAGCTGGTATACTTCCGAGTTACCCAGTTCGATGTGAACCTGTGTGTTGATGGCAGGACCTTTGTAAGGAGGTATCATGACCCAATTCCCTTTGCGCAGGGCTGTCCGTGAGGTGGCTTCCAGGATTAGATCATCCCTTCCATGGGTGCTTTTTCCCAATAGTACGTCCAGCAATTCTTCGCTATCCTGTCCCCTGGACTCACTGCCCACCAGGGCGGCCAGAGAGGAAAGAATATCCACTTGTGAGATCACCGCATCGGATTCTCCCGGTTCAATTTCCCCTTGCCAGTAGGTGATAAATGGAACATGCGTTCCTGCTTCGAACAGGCTGTACTTCCCCCCCCTGAAAGGTCCCCATGGAGTGTGGCTGCCATTTTTCGTATCGGAATCGTCGTAATAGCCGTCATTCAGCACCGGACCATTGTCGCTGGAGAGGATAATCAGCGTGTTCTCCAGGACCCCTTCTGTTTCCAGCGTTTTAATCAGCTCCCCGATACACCAGTCAGCCTCGACAATCGCATCTCCCCTTGGCCCGAGATCGGTTTTGCCCACAAACCTCGGGTTAGGTGTTCGGGGCACATGGGGTTGTTGCAGTGCGTAATAAAGAAAAAATGGTCTCTCCTTGTGTTCAATGATAAAATTCCGGGCATAAACCAGGAATGTATCAGCCATATTTTCATCCACCCATTTTGCCGATTCTCCCCCTTTCATGAAACCTATTCGGGGTATGCCGTTGATGATGCTGTTGTTGTGGCCGTGGTGCCATTTGAGTCTAAGCATCTCCGGATTTTCTTTACCGGTGGGTTCTCCCGGGAAATTCTCATTATAACTAACCTCGATAGGGTCGTTGGGATCGAGACCCACCACATGTCCGTTTTTAATGAATACGGTGGGTACCCGGTCCTGGGTAGCCGCCATGATAAATGCTTCTTCAAATCCCACCTCGTTGGGTCCGGGTGAAATATGCTGATTCCAGTTCACAAATCCATCTCCCAGTCCCAGGTGCCATTTCCCCACAATACCGGTCTGGTATCCCTTTGCCTTCAACATCTTTGGAAGGGTCAGTTGGGCTGTATCGATAATCAGCGGGGCTGTGCCAGGGAGAATCTTCGCATTTACATTTCTCCAGGGATAAGTACCCGTCAGCAGGGCGAATCGGCTTGGTGAGCAGGTGGCCGAAGAGGCGTACCCGTTGGTGAAACGTAAACCTTCTGCTGCAAGCCTGTCAATGTTGGGTGTATTGATCGCAGTGGCACCATAGGCTCCCACATCGCCGTACCCCAGGTCGTCGGCATAGATGAGCACAATGTTGGGCTGCGATGCAGTACCTTCATCCCTGGGTGAAGAAATGCAGGATGCGATTAGCGTGATGGCAATCAAAAGGGAAAGGATCTTGGAAATTTTCATGGTTTGAATATTTGGTGTCCGCAGACTATTTTGAAGGTTCTAATTTAAGTATAAAAGATTCCAGGGGCTCCATATCCACCCGTATCATTGCACTACCACCAGAGACTCTCATTTCAAATTTATTGCCACTCATCTGATCTGTAAGCTTATACGTACCATTGGCCAGTTTCCACAATTCCACGATCTCCGGGGGTAGCTGAAGCTCAAAACCAAAGGTGTCGCCTGAGTCAAAATTGGAGACAATGATCAGTTTTTCATCATCCTTCCAGCGGACATACGAATACAGGCGGTCGTTGTACCACTGGGTGCACCTCCTGTTAAAGCTGTGGATTTCGCGGACCTCACCCATCAGGGCCCTGCTTACCAAGGTGAAGTTACACAATCTGCTATAGTATTCCTGGAGTTCCTTCTCCCTTGGTGCCAGGAGTCCGCCATCAAACTTTCCCCCGTTCATCCACTTCACCTGATTGGGAACTCCCCAGTAGTCAAAAATGGTTGTTCTGGATTCGGATCCGAATCCGGCATTCCCGTTGCCCGGTTCGCCCACCTCCTGTGCGAAATAGACCATCACAGGCGAGCTCCCAATGGTTGCAGATACCACCATGGCCGGTTTGCCCTTTGCGGCATCCCCTGCAAAACCGGCGCTGGCAATGCGCTGTTCATCATGGTTCTCCAGGAAATGGAGCATGTGGTGTTCGATATCGGCCAACTCGTGCTGGATATGCACAATGGCATCTGTGCCTGCTTGACCCTGCATGATGGCTTTCAGGCTGTCGTACAGCTGAACCTTGTCATAGAGATAATCCATTTTTCCAGCATAGATATAATCCCTGTAAAGATTTGGTTGGTAGATCTCAGCCAGGAGAAGGGCATTGGGGAGTGCCATCTTGATGGAACTGTTCATGTAGCTCCAGAACTCCACGGGAACCATCTCAGCCATGTCGTACCTGAATCCATCCACACCCTTTTCGATCCAATAAAGGGCGATATCCCTGTATTTTTTCCAGGAATCGGGTACCTCCCTTTCTTTCCAGAAGGCAAAGTGAACACGGCAGGATTCGTGTTCATACCCGGCCGGCAGTTGTGGGAAATCCTTGCTTCCGTCGGGACGGATTCCAAAATTCACTTTCACCGCCTCATACCAGTCATTCATATCGGGTTGTGGACTACGTGATCCGTTCCCGGTCCATTTGGCCGGATTTTCTTCAAACGCACCTTCAGCCTGCGGGCGTTCTTCTCCGCCAAGTACCCGATAACCATCCCGCCACTGAGGAATCCTGAAAGATTGGCCAGGGATGTAGTAAAAATTATTGTTCCTCAAATATTCCCTTGAATCATCATCTGAAGCCCCAAAATCTTCTACACCTTCCGGATTGGTGACTGAGTGATACACTCTGGCGACGTGGTTGGGTACTATATCGATGATAACTTTTAGTCCATGCTGATGTGTCCGCTTAATAAGCTCCACAAATTCCTCCAGTCTCCGGGCCGGATCAACTGCCAGGTCAGGATTTACGTTGTAATAATCTTTAATGGAATATGGCGAACCCGCCCTGCCTTTTACTACATCCGGATCATCGCCCGGAATGCCGTAAGCCGAGTAATCTGTGACCATGGCATGGTGAAGCACCCCCGTGTACCAGATGTGCGAGATTCCGAGATTTTTGATGGCCTCAAGAGCAGAATCGTCGAAATCATTGAATTTTCCAACGCCGTTCTCCTCCAGGGTGCCCCACGGTTGATTGTTGGTATTTGTGTTGCCGAACAGGCGTGTGAATACCTGGTATAAAACAATCTTATGTGCGTCCTGTCCTGACACTTCTTTGTCCTTATTTCACGAAATAGATCATTTTGCACACGTCCCTCCTTCAGGAATTATTGCTTAAATGTAATTGAATTTAAGAAAACCACCTGTGGAGGGAAATCTGGATGATGAAGTAGTGGTAGCCTGGTGCACAGCGGATAAGCTGAAACTGGCCGGTGGGTTTCGTTATCGCAGGGCCAGAAGACCTGAGTTGTATGGAGCGATACTTCAGAAAGGACACAATGCTTCTTTGAATCGAGTGGATGAATTCAAAGTAATTACCGGGCAGTCATCCGGTTCCTGAGTTCCCGTTCATTTTCAGCACCCCAGTAAGCACAATCAAGTTGAAGAAAGACAGAGGTGTAGGGAATGGTGCAGTTGGTTTTGATCACAAGTGTCCTGAAAAGGGAAGAACTTTCGTCCAACATCTTGAATACCTCGTCGTGCAACAGGGAATTCACGTTTCTGCCTTCGAGGATCCTTGCGCTTTCTGACCGGAAGACACCGATGCCAGGAACCTGATCTTCAGTTATAAAGGAAAGCTCCTTGTCCTGGTAAATCATAGGTTTTACATGGGTGCTTGATTCCACCAGGTCTAAAACAAAGTGCAAGGTGGGTAAAAGATCCTGCTCCACATAGATGTATTTCATTCCTGCGGAGGATTGCTCCGGAAAGGCTTTGTCCACCACAAGGATCCAATTTCGGTGCCCCAAGAGGTTCAAGTCATTCTCAACGACCTGCTGCCACGAATCTCTTGCAGCTTGCTGATCTTCAGAAGCGGAAGGAGAAGTTGGAGGGTCCGTATGGCAGGATGTCATAAGGTTGCAGGCCAGGCAGGCTGATACAAAAACTAACAGACTTTTGTGCGATCTCATGGGACTGGTAAGGTTAGTATGCAGGGTATGATCACCCGTTTGAGCTTTTTATATGAAACAATACTGATCCCGGCTAAATGCGTTACACTTTTTATTTCACGCTTCACAGGGAATGTGGTCATTTCAAAGATACCGAAAATTAAAGGCTTCAATCCAACAAAGGGAGATATTGTATATCTTAG
>CAZCQL010000019.1:39870-64747 GCA_964500835.1 uncultured Bacteroides sp. | reverse complement strand
AAAGAAGGACTCCCCCCCGAAAGTGGAAGGAAGTCCTGTAGTGTCGGGGTGAGAAGACTCGAACTTCCGACCCCATGTCCCCCAGACATGTGCGCTAGCCAACTGCGCCACACCCCGATCAATAGTGGTGCAAATGTATGAATAATTTCAAACTCTTAAAAACAGAAAGGTGCGGTTCTCGTTGTCTGTAATTCTGCCATCCCGTCATAGTTATTTAGTTTGATTTACACTGTGGCTGTAAGTTTGTCCGGAGGGAGGTCAGGGATTTCTCAGAGAATGAGTTTGGTACCAATTTTGACAAGGGAACAAAGATTATTTGTAATTTTGTTTCTTTTTTTGAGACTAAGATCCAGGCAGAGGAAAAACATACACTCGATCATACAATTAAACGGAAAAAATGGACCTTTTCAAACCAATGGATAGCAAGCCCGAAGCAGCTGAAACAAATAGACCTCAACCGGAAGTATCTGAGCATGTGAAGTGTTTAATTCTCGGATCGGGTCCCGCAGGCTATACGGCTGCCATATATGCAGCACGTGCCAACATGAGTCCTGTGATGTATACAGGGATGATGTTAGGCGGACAATTGACCACTACCACTGAAGTGGATAACTTCCCTGGATATCCTGAAGGTGTTGATGGCCCTACCATGATGGAGGACCTGCAAAAGCAAGCGGAAAGGTTTGGGACTCAGGTAAGATTCGGAATGGCGACTAAAGTGGAGTTCAACGGGAAAGTGAAGAAGGTGGAGATTGACGGGAAGACCATTGTAACTGCCGATACGGTGATACTTGCAACCGGGGCCACAGCGAAATATTTGGGGTTGGAGTCGGAAGAAAAGTACAAAGGATTCGGGGTTTCGGCCTGTGCTACATGTGACGGGTTTTTTTACAGGGAGAAAGTGGTAGCGGTTGTGGGGGGCGGTGATACGGCAGCCGAAGAGGCAACCTATTTGGCGGGGCTTTGTAAGAAAGTCTTTCTGATCGTCAGAAGGGACGAGTTAAGGGCCTCAAAAGCCATGCAAAAGCGGGTATACAACACCGAGAATATTGAAGTGCTCTGGAAACATCAAACCAAAGAGCTCACGGGTGACCAGGTGGTGACCGGTGCAGATCTTTATAAGAATAAAGGAGAATCCGATGAAGAGATTGTGAAGATCGATATAGATGGCTTTTTCCTGGCCATCGGGCATACACCCAATTCTGAGGTATTTAAGGATTTCCTGGATACCGATGAAACGGGCTATGTAAATACGGTACCAGGTACCACCAAGACCAATGTACCTGGAATTTTTGCCTGCGGCGACTTACAGGATAAGACTTACCGACAGGCGGTTACAGCAGCTGGAACTGGGTGTATGGCTGCTCTCGATGCAGAGAGGTATCTGGGGGAATTGGAATAGAAAAAAAATGCTGGCATTAAAAATGGGGGCCGATTTTGAACCCCCATTTTTCATTATGCCTGATTGGTTCGCGGTCAGGTACCAGCCACCTGACACATCCACCTGGCACATCCACCAGTATCAACTATGCGTATTTCTAAACGCGCAACGCGCTTATGTCCTGAAATGTCTCGGACTTGTACTCACCGGACTGAAGCTTTTCGCGGCATTCGGTGAATGCGCTGATTGTAATATTCACATCTTCCAGGTTGTGCATGGAAGTCGGAATCAGGCGAAGAAGGATATCTCCCTTCGGAACAACAGGATAGATCACTACCGAGCAGAAGATACTGTAGTTTTCACGAAGATCCAGGATGAGGTTGGTGGCCTCAATGATGCCACCACTCATGTAAACCGGAGTAACCGGAGATTGAGTGACACCAATATCAAAACCGGCTGCTTTTAGACCCGATTGAAGTGCATTTACTACATTCCAGAGGTTTTCCCGAAGTTCAGGCATTGATTTCAACATTTCAAGGCGTTTCAGAGCTCCAAAAACCATTGGCATGGGCAGTGATTTTGCATACGTCTGGGAGCGCATGTTGTATCGAAGATAATCAATTACATCTGTACCACTGGCGACAAATGCTCCAATGCCCGCCATCGATTTGGCAAAGGTGGAGAAGTAGAGGTCAATTCTGTCCTGAACACCAAAGTGCTCCCCGGTACCCCTGCCAGTGGCACCCATGGTTCCAAAACCGTGTGCATCATCAACCAGCAACCGGAAATCAAACTTATCTTTCAGATCGCAGATTGCCTTCAGATTGCCCAGGTCACCGGCCATGCCAAAAACACCTTCGGTGATGAGAAGCACGCCACCGCCCTGCTGATCAGAACGTTTGACGGCTCGTTCAAGCTGCTTTTCAAGATTTTCCATGTTGTTGTGTGGGAATACAAAACGTTTTGCCAGTGACATTCTCATGCCATCAATGATACAGGCATGTGCTTCAGAATCGTACACAATTACATCGTTTCGTGTAGTTACAGCGTCAATAATAGATGACATTCCCTGGTAGCCATAGTTCAACAGAAATGCATCTTCCTTCTGGACGAATGAGGCAAGAGCTTGTTCAAGCTCTTCATGTTTACGGGTTTGTCCCGACATCATCCTGGCCCCCATGGGATAGGCCATGCCATATTCCGCGGCAGCGGCGGCATCAGCCTTCCTTACTTCAGGGTGATTTCCAAGCCCGAGGTAATTGTTCAGACTCCAGGTCAGAACCTCCTTGCCACGAAATTTCATGTGAGATGAGATTTCTCCTTCAAGCTTAGGAAAGGCAAAGTAGCCATGTCCCGCCTTCTGGTATTGTCCAATAGGTCCTCTGTTCTTGGTAATTCTTTCAAAAATGTCCACAGATTTAAGTTTTAGTTAAAATAGGCTGCAAATTTAATTATTTTTTTCATCGGTTGATATGAAAGTGGGTTAACACATTAAGCCAGGGGATAAAATCCGGACTAAAATGCAATAAAGAAGAACGATTTTTGTTCTTAATGTGATGCAAATATCATTTAAGTCTTTTATTATTAAATCTATAATCGTATTTTTGCGCAATGTTTAAAAACAGGGTATTAGTTGGTGCAGCAGCTGTTGGAATTGTAATACTCCTTGGAGGATGTGGTGAGTATGAAAAATTGCTGAAGAGCAGGGATTACCAGAAAAAATACGAAACGGGAATCAAACTTTTTGAAGAGGAAGAATTTGTGAAGGCTGGTACCCTGTTCGATCAGGTTGCGAATATTTACCGGGGGACAACCAAGGCCGATACAGTTAAGTATTACCAGGCAAAAAGTTATTATGGTCAGCGCGACTATATGATGGCTGGTCATTATTTTGGTGAACTGTCAGCTACCTATGCGAATAGTGTATACCTGGAGGAAGCCGATTTTATGATTGCTTATTGCTACTATAAGCAATCGCCACGACCCGAACTTGACCAGGATAATACGTTCAGAACCATCACTGCCATGCAGATGTTTATGGTGAAGTACCCTAATTCAGATAAAGTCAAACAATGCAAAGAGATCATTGTTGAAATGAGTGATAAGTTGGTAGAGAAGTCCTACATCAGTGCAAAACTCTATTATGACCTTGGATATTACAAATCGGCCATTCTGGCTTTGCGTAATAGTCTGATAGATTACCCGGAAACCAATTTCAGGGAAGAATTGATGTTTTTAATTCTCAAATCATCTTATTTACTCGCCGACAAAAGCATTCCAAGTAAACAAAAGGAACGGTATCAGGCAGCGATCGACGAGTATTACAGCTTTATTGGAGAGTTCCCGGAGGGAACCCATTCGAGGGAAGCCAAAAGGATTTATGAGACTTCGAACAAGTTCTTAGCTAATAATAATAACTAATCATAATCAATGGATTACAAAAAAACAAAGGCACCACTTACAACCATTACCAGGGACTTGAATGGCCTGGACGGAGATACCAATAACATTTACCAGACTGTGGTGATTGCATCTAAACGGGCTAATCAGATCAGTGTGGAGATGAAGTATGAGTTGAACAGGAAGCTTGAGGAATTTGCTTCTTATACCGATAATCTGGAAGAGGTATTTGAAAATCCCGAGCAAATTGAGATTTCGAAATTTTTTGAGCGGTTGCCCAAACCTTCTCTGATTTCGTTGCAGGAATTAACCGAAGACCAGATATATTTCAGGATCAACGAAACTCCTGAAGTAGAAGAACAGTAGTCTATTTCTTTCCTGATGGAACTCACAGGAAAACGTATAATTTTAGGAATTACAGGAAGCATAGCAGCTTACAAAGCTGTTTATTTGCTCCGGCTCCTGATAAAGGAAGGCGCTCAGGTTCAGGTTATCATGACGCCATCCGCAAAAGAATTTGTGGGGCCGGTTACTTATTCAGCATTATCAGGCAATCCTGTGCTTTCAGATTTTTTCAGTTCAGAAGGAGGTCATTGGAACAGCCATGTGGAAATGGGTGTGACTGCAGACCTGATGTTGGTGGCTCCGGCTACTGCCACCACACTTGGAAAAATGGCGCAGGGGATTGCAGACAGCCTTCTTGTGGCCACCTATTTATCAGCCCGTTGTCGCGTTGTGGTTGTCCCTGCTATGGATGTGGATATGTACAACCATCCAGCAACCAAACAAAACCTTGGCACCCTCAAAAAGCATGGAACCATGGTAATCGAACCTGTGAAGGGAGAACTGGCAAGTGGGCTTGAGGGCCAGGGGCGCATGGAAGAACCTGAAGAGATCATGAAATTTATTATGGCACTTGATAGCGGGCAATCAAAAAAAAAACTTCTGAATAAAAAGGTGCTTGTTACTGCCGGGCCCACGCACGAAAGCATAGATCCTGTCCGTTTTATTGGCAACCACTCTTCCGGGAAGATGGGTTATGCTATCGCTGAAGCCTTTGCGGCTGAAGGAGCGAAAGTTTTCCTGGTATCTGGTCCTGTCTCCCTCAGGAGCAGGACTAAAAGAGTGGAAGTATTTGATGTAACTTCTGCCGCAGAAATGAGGGAGGTTTGCAAGGGATTGATTGATGCCATGGACATTGCTGTTTTCTGTGCAGCTGTGGCTGACTTCACGCCGGCAGAAGTTTCTTCAAAAAAGATGAAACGTGCTAAGAATGAATGGAATATACGCCTGGTCCCCACCATTGATATCGCAGCTGAAATGGGACAAACCAAGAAGGTGGGGCAGTTTTATGTAGGTTTTGCACTCGAAACCGATGATGAGATGGCACATGCCCGTAACAAGCTGAAAAAGAAGAACCTTGATCTGATCGTACTCAATTCTTTAAAGGAGAAGGGAGCCGGTTTTGGAACTGATACCAATAAAGTGACCATCATCGATAGATCAGGAAAAGTAATTGAGTATGAACTTAAACCAAAAAGCCAGGTGGCTGTGGATCTGGTGGAACTGGTTAAAAAGATGACAGGAAATGCGTAAAATAGCCATGGTAATGAGTACATTGTTCCTAGGCCTTCCTGCGCTTCTTGGCCAGGAGTTCAGGTGCAATGTCCAGGTAGTGAGTCAGCAGATACAGGGAACCAATAAGCAGGTTTTTCAGACCCTCCAGAACGCCATATATGAATTCATGAATAACAGGGTTTGGACAGACAATGTCTATACCATGGAGGAAAGGATAGAATGCAATCTGATGATTAATATTACGGAACAGCCTTCCGCTGACGCATTTAAGGGCACACTGACTATCCAGGCCAGAAGACCTGTTTATAACACCAATTACAATACGGTTACCCTTAATTTCGTGGATAATGACATAGATTTCAGGTATGTGGAATTTTCCCCGCTGGAGTTCGATCTCAATTCACATATCTCCAACCTCACATCCATACTTTCTTTTTACGCTTACTATGTATTGGGACTTGATTACGATACGTTTTCTCTTTTTGGGGGAAGCGCCTATTTTGCAAAGGCCGAAAGAATTGTTTTAAATGCCCAAAATGCACCGGAAGGTGGCTGGAAACCTCTGGATGATATTGCCCATAAAAGCAGGTACTGGCTGGTGAAAGATATTCTTGATCCGGATTATGAGCCCGTTAGGGAATTTAATTACCGCTACCATCGACTGGGACTCGATCTGCTGGATGAGAAAGTGGCCGAAGGAAGAGCCGAGATTACCAGCAGTCTGGCCCTGATTCAGCAGGTTTACAGGAAACGTCCGGATCCCTACATGTATCTGCTCAGATTGGTATTCGATTCAAAAGTGGACGAACTGGTAAGTTTGTATACAGAATCTTTTCCCGAGGAGAGGACCCGCGCCCATACCATTTTAATTGAGGTAGATAAACCCAACATCAATAAATACAAAGCCATACTGCAGCAAACTTTATAGGTGGGCCGCCATGATTCAGTCCCTTTACATTAAGAACTATGTACTGATTGATAAGTTGGAGATGCAATTTTCCAGTGGGTTTACAACTATTACCGGGGAGACGGGGGCTGGGAAATCGATCTTGATGGGTGCACTCTCACTGATTCTCGGACAACGGGTAGATACCTCTGTATTGAAATTAAAGGACACCAAATGCATAGTGGAAGGGACGTTCCTGCTCGGGAATTCGTTCCGTGGAGTATTTGAAAAGAATGACCTTGATTTTGAGGAGATGACCACCTTCCGCAGAGAGATTGTACCAGGTGGCAAATCCAGGGCTTTTGTAAATGACACACCGGTGAATCTTCCCCTGCTGCGGGAATTAGGGAAGAGGCTGGTAGACATCCACTCCCAACATCAAAATTTACAATTAAATGATCATGTATACCAAATGGAAGTGACGGACCATCTTGCCGGGACGTGGAAGGAGGTTGAAGAGTACCAGGCTTCCTATTACCGGTATACTAAGGTAACCCAGGAAATCGAATGGTTACGCAGTGCGACCGCTAAATTGAAAGAAGATCATGATTTCATGCAGTTTCAGTACAACGAATTGGATGCAGCCCATCTGAAAGAGGGTGAAATGGGTTCGCTTGAGGCGGATTTGCAGCGCGCAGAACATGCCGAAGAGATCAGAAGCGTTTTGTTCCGGTCAAATGAAATCCTCACCGGGGAGGCATCAGGAGTACTTGACCAGGTAAAAGAGTTGCTTTTACATCTTCAGAAAATATCGAAATATTATAGCCCTGTCAAAGAGCTCTCCCACCGGTTGGAGTCTGTCTTCATTGATTTAAAAGATCTTGCACATGAAGTGGAACAACAAGCTGAAAGATCTGATGTTGAACCTGGTAAGCTGGATAAATTCCAGGATCGCCTTGATCTTCTTTATGGCTTAATGCAGAAACACAGGGCGCAAACTCTTGAGGATTTGATCGCCACAAGAGACAAATTTCAGAAGGATATGGAAGAATTGATCTTTTCGGATGAACGTATCGGCATGTTACAGCAGGAGGAAGAGGATTTATTGAGTGATCTTGAACGAATGTCAGGAATTCTGCATTCGAAAAGAGCAACAATTGCATCGGAGATGCAGCATAAAGTCGAAACACAACTTAAGCAACTGGGGATTCCCAACGCCAGATTTAAAGTCAGCATAAAAAGGACGGACAACTTCGGCCCGTCTGGATCTGATGAGATCAGATTTCTATTCTCGGCCAATAAACAGGTGGAGCTGGAAGAAATTTCAAAAGTAGCTTCAGGAGGGGAGGTCTCCCGGTTGATGCTGTGCATCAAATCCCTGGTATCTGACCGCAAAGGGATGCCCACCCTGATATTTGATGAAATCGATGCGGGCGTGAGCGGTGAGATTGCAGATAAAGTAGGTGGGATTATGGTCAAATTAGCGGAGGGCCGTCAGGTTCTGGCCATTACGCATTTACCCCAGGTAGCATCGAGGGGGACTGATCATTTCATCGTATATAAAGAAGATACTGATGAGGCAACTTTTACCCGTATCAGAAAGCTGCAATTGGAAGAACGGGTCACTGAGATTGCCAGTATGCTCTCAGGGGAGAAGGTGACTGATGCAGCCCTCTCCAATGCACGGGTTCTTTTGCGGGTTTAATTTAGCATCGCACAATCTTTGCTTTTATTTGTTTTAAGGGCAGAAAACTAATGAATCTTAAAAATTAACCATGGCGTACAATCTACTCAAAGGGAAAAAGGGGATTATTTTCGGGGCATTAAATGATCAGTCTATCGCGTGGAAAGTAGCAGAGAAGGCTCATGAAGAAGGCGCCAGAATTGTTCTTACCAATGCGCCCATAGCCTTACGTATGGGTACTATCAATGAACTTGCCGAAAAGGTCGGTGCCGAAGTCATATCTGCCGATGCCACCAGTCTGGAAGACCTGGAGAACCTGATGACCAAAACCATGGAGGTACTTGGGGGAAAGGTGGATTTTATTTTACATTCCATCGGCATGTCTCCCAATGTGAGAAAAGGAATTGACTATGATGCGTTAAATTACGATTATTACCATAAAACACTTGATGTGTCAGCCTTCTCTCTTCATAAGGTCCTTAGTACCGCGAGGAAGATGGATTCTATTTCAGAATGGGGTTCAGTGTTAGCCCTTTCTTACGTGGCTGCCCAGAGAACCTTTGCAGGATACAATGATATGGCTGATGCCAAAGCCATCCTTGAATCCATTGCCAGGAGTTTTGGCTATATGTACGGCAGGGAAAAGCACATTCGCATAAATACGATTTCACAATCGCCCACGCCAACGACTGCCGGGAGCGGGGTGAGTGGTTTTGACAAGCTGGAGGACTTTTCAGACAGGATGTCCCCGTTGGGCAATGCAACTGCAGCGGACTGTGCGGATTACTGCATTACCTTATTTTCCGACCTGACACGCAAAGTAACCATGCAGAATCTTTTCCATGATGGAGGATTCTCAAGTATGGGAATGAGCTTCAGGGCCATTGAACAGTATGAGAAGAGCTTCAAAGACTGCCCATAATCGCCACAAAAGTAATCTGCAATCTTACAATTAACTAACCATACCACTAACCACCAACCACTAACCATTCCACTTACCACTTACCACTTACCATTCCACTTACCACAAACCATCCACCATGGGCATCGTAACGATATTACTCTATTTCCTGTTCCCGGCACTGCTGCTTTATTTGAGCATTAAGTTTTCTTTTATCAATAAGATTGGGATTGTGGTATTCTGCTATGCGGGTGGACTCCTGCTGGGAATTACGGATATAATACCTGATTCCATCGGGGATATTCAGGACCTTCTCGCTGGTGTTACCATTCTCCTGGGCATTCCCCTGGTTCTGTTTTCCGAGAATATTATCAAATGGACGAAAATGGCCAAATATACGTTCATTTCCCTTTTGCTGGGGGTGGTATCGGTGGTGGTCTTAGTGATCATTGGCTTTTTCATTTTCAGTGAGAGGATTCCTGAGATATGGAAGGTATCCGGAATGATGATCGGGATTTATACCGGTGGAACAGCCAACCTGGCAGCCATAGCAAGGGGATTGAATGTGGATCAGGATCTCTACATCCTGACTCATACGGTTGAACTGGCCGTCGGGGCAGTAATCCTGTTGTTCCTGATCACAGTTGCCAAACCTTTATTCGGGCTATTTCTGAAACCATACAAATCAACCGGAAATCAAGATCAGCTGGATCTGGATGTCAGTGATTTTGAATCCTACGATGGATTTTTCAGCAGATCAAGTTTACCGGAAATAATAAAGGCCTTTGGAGTGGCACTGGTGATATTAGGAGTTGGATTTGGCTTGATGCAACTTTTCGAAGGAGATACAAAATTCACAGTGGCAGTCCTTACAGTGACCACCCTGGGAATTCTTGTATCCATGGTTCCTGCCGTCAATTCTATGAAAAGGTCGTTCCAGCTGGGGATGTATTTCATATATATATTCTGCATGATCGTAGCTTCAATGGCAGATATGGCGTCCCTGATTAATCCTGACACAAAAGATTTGGTGATGAATATGTTCCTGTTCATCACACTTGTCATCGTGGGTTCACTGATCCTGCATGCCTTGTTGTCCAAGTTATTTGGGATCAATGTAGATGATTACATCATCACCTCTACCGCACTCTCCAATTCGCCCCCTTTTGTACCGGTTGTAGCTGCCGCTCTCCGCAATAAGGAAGTGGTGGTACCCGGGATGATAATCGGGGTGATCGGCTATGCCATAGGCAATTATCTTGGTGTAGCAATTGCTTACCTGTTGAGATAGATTTGCTTTAAAACATTCAGGGGGAAGATCACATTTTTCTAACTTCGCAAGGTGAGACAGGTACTAAGAAATATTTCCAGGTTGCTCATGGTGGAGGATGAGCCCAACACAATGGTTGCAGGTGCCGGGATGGGCGTGGTGAACTCCATTGAAAATGCATGGCTTGTCATTGAACAAGGCAAAATTGGTTGTTACGGGACCGGCGAAGTGATTCCTTTTTCTGATGACGAGATCCTTGATTGCAGGGGTGGAATGGTGATGCCTGCTTTTTGTGACTCGCACACGCACCTTGTGTATGCCGGTAGCAGAGAAATGGAATATGAGGCTAAAATCCGCGGATTAAACTACGAGGAGATTGCCAGGAGGGGTGGAGGAATCCTGAATTCTGCAGCCATCCTGTCCAATACCACTGAAGAACAACTGTACGAACAATCTTATCCCCGGGTACGGGAGATCATGAGATCGGGTACGGGGGCGGTGGAGATTAAAAGCGGGTATGGACTTACTACCAAAGATGAGTTAAAGATGCTCCGGGTTATTAAGAAACTGGATGAAGAAACTCCGCTTGTGATTAAATCCACCTTTCTTGGAGCTCATGCTTTCCCGGCAGAATATAAATCTGACCCTGACGGATATGTGAAATTGGTAATCGGGGAAATGATACCGGCAGTTGCAGAAGAAAATCTTGCGGATTTTATCGATGTTTTTTGTGACAGGGGATTTTTCAGTGTGGAGCAAACCACACGCATCCTGGAGGCAGGTATTGCTCACGGACTGGTTCCAAAGATTCATGCCAATGAACTGGACTATTCAGGCGGAATCCAGGTGGGGGTATCCTGCAATGCACGTTCAGTGGATCACCTCGAGTACGTAGGTGAAGAAGAGCTTAACGCACTGGCTGGCAAAGACACAATGCCTTCCTTACTTCCGGGAGCTTCATTTTTCCTTGGACTACCCTATGCTCCCGCCAGAAAAATAATTGAAGCAGGATTGCCGGTGGCGCTGGCATCTGATTATAATCCGGGATCCTCCCCATCCGGCAATATGGAATTGATCATGTCTCTTGGAATCACACAGTTGAAAATGCTTCCATACGAAGTACTCAACGCTGTGACGCAAAACGGGGCATTCGCCATGGGTATTGAGGAAACCCACGGATCAATCACAGTTGGGAAAGTCGCCAGTCTGATCATCACCAATCCCATACCGAGTTTTAGCTTTATGCCGTATTCATATGGAACCAGCCAGATCCAAAAAGTCATTATTAACGGGAAAATCCAATAGGAAAGATGAACCAGGTACTTGAGTGCGTTCCCAATTTCAGCGAAGGACGTGATATGGAGATCATCAAACAAATAACTGATCGGATCATTTCGGTAGAAGGAGTTAAACTTTTGGATGTGGATCCGGGCATGGCCACCAACCGGACAGTGGTTACGTTTGTGGGTGAGCCCGGAAGGGTCGTCGAGGCTGCATTTCTTGCTGTAAAAAAAGCATCAGAGATCATCGATATGAGCACACATTCAGGTAAGCATCCAAGATTTGGGGCAACCGATGTCTGCCCTCTGGTACCGGTATCTGGCATTACTATGGAAGAGACCGTGGCCCATGCAAGAAATTTGGCTAAACGGATCGGATCGGAGGTTGGGATCCCGGTTTACTGTTATGAAAATGCAGCATTCTCAGAGTTGCGACGAAACCTGGCGCATGTGAGATCCGGAGAGTATGAAGGGTTGCAAAAAAAACTGGCTGATCCTGAATGGAAACCTGATTTTGGTCCGGATATTTTTGTTTCTCAAACGGGCGCAATTGCTGTTGGAGCCAGGGATTTCCTGGTGGCGTATAACATTAACCTCAATACTACCTCAACGCGCCGTGCCAATGCTATTGCCTATGACGTTAGAGAACGAGGACGTGTCAAGCGTGAAGGGGACGGCCTCACAGGGAAGATAATAAAAGATGAGTTCGGCAATCCAGTGACGATCCCAGGCAGCCTTAAGGCTGTGAAAGCCATCGGGTGGTATATCAAAGAGTACGGGGTGGCCCAGATCTCAATGAACCTCACCAATATTTCCATCACCCCTGTGCATGAAGCATTTGACGAGGTATGTAAAAGGGCCGATGAACGCGGAGTAAGGGTAACAGGTTCTGAACTGGTGGGCCTGGTGCCGCTTCAATCCGTTCTGGACGCGGGCCGTTATTATTTAAAGAAGCAGAAAAGATCCACCGGGGTATCTGATAGTGAGCTTATAAAAATTGCGGTAAAGTCAATGGGTCTCGATGAACTGGAACCTTTCAATCCAAATGAGAAAATTATTGAATACCAGCTTGATAGAGATCGGGAGGGGCAGATAGGAGATCTTTCCCTGCAAGGTTTTATGGAGGAGACTGCATCGGAATCCCCGGCGCCGGGTGGGGGATCGGTAAGTGCATACATTGGGTCATTGGGGGTAGCACTTTCCACCATGGTAGCCAACCTCTCTTCACATAAAAGAGGATGGGATGACCGATGGGAGGAGTTTTCTGAGTGGGCTGAGAGAGGGAAGGTAATCCAGGAAAGACTGTTGGTACTGGTAGATGAAGATACCCGGGCTTACAATGCAATTCTTGCCGCATTCGGATTGTCCGGTGAATCGGAGGGCGAGAAGGAGACAAGGAAAGCAGCCATTGAAAAGGCCACTATCAGGGCCATTCAGGTCCCGTTCGATGTCATGAATACTGCCTTTGCCGGATATGAAGTAGCTGAAGCGATGGCTGCCACAGGAAATCCCAACAGTGTTTCTGATGTGGGAGTGGGCACCATGTGTCTTCATGCCTGCATTGAAGGGGCCTGGTTAAATGTCAGGATCAATGCATCAGAATTAGGTAGTCATCCGGAGATAATAGAAATAATGAACCAGGGGGAGAAGTTGATTCAAGAGTCTTCGGTAAGGTTGAACTCCATTATGGAGAGGGTGTTGTCAATCATAGGATAGTGATTTACAGAAGATTGATATATTATATTAGCCCGATCTTATTTTTATTCCATGTCATAATGGGCGGCCAGGTGGTGGTTCCGCCTGATTTTCCGGGAGTATCCACAGAGAATAACGGGGAAGTGGCTCCAGGATATCTTTTCCTGACGTCCTCGGTTGATGTGGAGGGAGTTGGATACTATCTGATGGTGCTGGATAATGAAGGAGATCCGGTCATGTACAGGAAGCTGCCCGAGGATTATGCGTACGATTTTAAGATGCAGCCCAGCGGATTGCTCTCTTATGCACAGTTTATTTCACATCACAGGTATACCGGGGGAGGGAATTGTATTCATATGCTTCTTGACCAGCAGATGAAAGTGGTGGACAGCATCCAGATGAAAAACGGGTATGTGGCGGAAGCCCATGATTTTCAATTGCTTCCCAATGGCCATGCACTGATGTTTGGATACTATATGACGCAAGTGGATTTGAGTGAAAGGGTGCAGGGGGGGTATCCCGACGCCAAAGTTTCCGGAGGGATCATTCAGGAATTGGACGACTACGGGAAAGTGATTTTCCAGTGGAGGTCCTGGGACCATTATGATATTGAAACCTATGAATTTAACCGCAGGGCAAACCAGCAGGAGGTAAGTGCCTTTCATCTCAATTCCATCAATCTTGACGATGATGGTCATATTCTGGTGGCTACTCCCAACTGGGTGAAAAAAATTAGTCGCACCACCGGAGAGGTTCTCTGGACACTTGGAGGCAAAGAGAATGAGTTTTTATTTGCTGGCGTAGATAGCCTGCTTGGTGTGGATCAGGTATCCGGACATGCTTTCCACCGCATTGAAAACGGTAATTATCTTGTCTACAACAATGGGGGCCGGATGTATTCACAGGCTACTTCCTCCGCGCACGAGTATCGGCTCGATCAGGACAACAGGATTGCTGAATCCCGTTGGTCTTATTATCCGGATTCAACTATTCCGGCATGGCACCGGGGCAATGCACAAAGGCTTCCCAACGGAAATACACTTATCGGATGGGGAGGTGCCAGCGGAGCTTCTATCCCTGTATGTACAGAAGTGGATTCCGGAGGTCAGGTAGTATTTGAAGCCCATTTTTCCAATGAACAGGTCGGTAGTTATCGTGCATTCCGGTTTCCTTTGGCTCCCGGGCCCTTCGCTGAAGACACTCTGCTGAATGCAGCCAGGGTAGCCTACTACCACCGGGCACCTCTTCAACCCCGGTTTGACGGAAAAGATCCCAGGGTAATTCCCGGAACCATAAAACTGGAGGGTGGATATGCCGTGTTTGGGGATGAGATAGTTATTGACGGGTCTCATTTTCAGATACCTGATCCTTCAGATCTTACCATCTATTACAGAGATGCGGTCAAAAAAAGCATCTTTCAACCATTGGATCCTCATTTTAATCCTGCAGATAGTGTATTTACTGCCGGGCTTCCGCTTAATTTCCCCGTCTCAGCTGAACTGGTATTTGGGTATCCCGATATTGAATCCCGGGCAATGACCCCCTCCTGCCGGAATCCCGAAAACCTTTCGCGTGTGCAGCAGGAAATGCCTGTCAGGCTTGAGTGGACCACCGAAGGCTTATTCACTGGATTTGCACTGCAGATAGCAGCCGATTCCTTGTTTGAAAACTTGTTGGAAGAACATGACAGCCTGAAAAGTACAGTATATGTATATTCTGCACCGGCTAATCTGACCTATTACTGGCGTGTCAAGGCTTTTTCACAGGGATACCATGAACTGTTTGAGAGTCCATGGTCTGATCCCTTCAGCTTTACGGTTACCGACAGTTACCTGACCCTCCTGTCGCCTATTGGAAATGAAAAATGGATTCAGGCTGCAAGCTATTTTGTTCGCTGGCAGGATAATTTTGAAGAGGATATTACCATTGAATTGTACAATAATCACCAGCTGGTTGATCAGTTGGCCGTGACGAACAGCGACGGGGCATGGAAATGGAGAGTGCCTCAAAACCTGAACCCCGGATGCTTGTATGAAATAAGGATTTACTCCTCTGAGGATCTCTCTCTGAAGGACGAAAGCAGCGGATATTTTTCGATCGTGGATTCAACAGGAGACGATCCATGCGTAGTTTCATCTGCAGAAGTAAGAATGGATCCCGAATTGGTTGTCTCCTCAATCCCGGGAGCCAAAGGGGTCAGAGTAACCTTCTATTCCGAAAAATTGGAAGAAATCCAGATACACATTTTTAATAGCCAGGGACAGTGCATCTACATGGGTGAATCCACTACCTGGCATCCGGGGACCCATTCGATTGATATTCCGTTGGAGAATCATCCCCATCAGCTGTTAATCATTTCTGCCGCCTTTGGAAACCGGATAGTAAATCGCAAATATCTTCAGTAAGTTGTCTCTTTTTTAACCGCTCTGCGGCAACCTTTAATTTTTACCTGTCGGGTCAATTTCCTGGTGTTATTCTTATCCGGACAGAATAAATTTAATAGCTTTGGAGTTCGGATTTTCGACAAAAAATAGAATATAAGATAACCAAAAACTTGATCTATGAAAAAAGCTATTCTTTTCATGGGATTTCTCGCTTACACCAGCTTTCTTCTTCAGGCACAGAATGTGGAAATAGCAGGTACTGTAATCAGTGGTGATGCAGGAGGTGCTCTACCAGGGGTGTCGGTGGTAGTGAAAGGAACCACCATCGGTACAGTAACCGATTTTGATGGACACTATTCAATTAGTGTGCCTCAGGAGTCAACCACCATTCTGTTTAGTTTTGTGGGAATGCTAACCCAGGAGGTTGCCATCGATGAAAGGAGTATCATTGATGTGTCTATGGAGACAGACGCCTTTGGAATCGACGAAGTGGTCGTTACAGCTTATGGAACCAAACGAAAAGGCGGACTAACAGGTTCAGTTTCGGTGGTGGAATCTGAGGCCTTTGATGCAAAACCCATATCAAGTTTTGATCAGATGATCCAGGGTACTTCACCTGGAGTACAGGTGGTCACCAGCAATGGTGCTCCGGGATCTACGGCACTAATCAATATTCGCGGAACCGGATCAATTTCGGCCGGAACCCAACCACTTTTTGTGGTGGATGGCGTGCCAGTGCAATCAAATTCGTTTACCGAATTAAACCCAAATGATATAGAATCTATATCCATTCTGAAGGATGCAGCTGCGGCCTCACTCTACGGATCACGCGCTTCAAATGGAGTCATCCTGATTACCTCGAAGCGGGGCAGAAAGGGTGAATCGAAGATCGATATACGGTACAGGAGGGGGCTCAATGCAATGAACAAACCCTTATTTCAACTCATGGATGCGAGGCAGAAGCTTCAATATGAAATGGATCTGGGATTGAGGACAGGCTCTGATGCAACTCCTGCTGTAATTGATTCGCTGACAAATTACAATCACAACTGGATTGAGACACTTTCTAGAGACGGAATGGTTCAATCGGTGGAAGCTGCCGTTTCGGGAGGTACCGAATCGACCAGCTATTACATGTCACTTCAAAAGTATGACGAAGAGGGCATTACCGAGCTGTCTGAGATTCACCGCCTGTCTGCCCGCATTAATGTGGACCATCGGCTAAAGGAAAATTTTAAGATTGGAAATACTTTCACTATTGGATCCACCGATATGAAAGAGATCAGGGACCGGAGGAATGTTCAGAATCCATTTGCTGCAATGACCTTTTATAATGCATACGAACCCGTGCTTTTACCCGATGGTGACTGGAACCGTACTCACCAGGGTTTTAGCATATCGGAGGCACTGGAGAACAATCCCGAAGACATCAATCAACTGGTGGGTGTGGGAAGCATCTACGCCGAGTGGAACATTTTACATAGTCTCACCTTTACCACCCGGGGAGGAATGAATTTTCGCGAGTATACACGGGAATACTTTAACCAGCCTGGCTCAATCCTTGCCCAGTATGTGGGGGACAGTAAGAGTGACAACTGGAACAGAAGGTATACCTATACATGGACCAATACACTTACCTACGCCAAATCCATCGATGAGGTGCATAATTTTAACGTACTGCTCGGATCTGAATATAATCAGTTTTATTTTAAATCCCTGTTCCTTCAGGGCGAAGGATTTCCATCGCCGAAATTAAGTACACAAGCAAACGCAGCTTCTATCGTCGATGGGAGTACCACACGTCAGGATTGGTCTCTGGTTTCCTATTTTGCTTCCGCAACGTATGATTATGATCAGAAGTATGTGGGTGAAATTTCCTTTCGAAGGGATGGAAGTTCCAGGTTCGGAGCTGAAAATAAATATGGTAATTTTTGGTCAGTGGGGGGCAGCTGGAACATCCACCGGGAGTCCTTTATGCAAAATATGAGTGTGTTCGACAGGTTGCAGCTTCGTGCCAGCACAGGCACTTCAGGAAACTTCAATATTGGCAACTATGCCTCGCTCGGTCTTTATCAATTTGGCAGTTACAACGGACAATCGGCCAGCTTCCCGTCTCAGCTGCAAAACAATGAACTTACATGGGAAAAATCAATGATTACCTCCGCTGGAGTTGATTTTTCGATGATGCGGTACAGGCTGAATGGTACAATTGATGTCTACTCCCGTGATACGAAAAGCCTGTTGTTAAACAAGCCTTTATCGGCCACCAGTGGATTTGCTGGCCGCACCGAGAATATCGGAGAGCTCAACAACAAGGGAATCGAAGTAGCCCTGAATGGAGATATCATCAGACAAAATGGATTAATATGGAACCTTGGACTCATGGTTTCCCATAACCAGAATAAGGTGACAAAGTTGTACGGCGAAGAAGGGGAGCCCATCAAACAACGCTATACCATTATTGAAGAAGGCAAACCTATCAATAGTTTTTTCATGGCCCGGTGGGCTGGTGTAAATCCTGCCAATGGAGAAGCGCTGTATCTGGATGAGGACGGTGAGATCACAACTCTGACAGATGGGAAAGTAACACTCGATGAAACTGCTGATCCGCTCATGTACGGCACAATCAGTTCCCATTTGTCCTACCAGGGATTCTCCCTGAGTACATCGATATATTTCTCATATAAGAATTATGTGGTAAATGGTATTTCCTTTTTCACACTGTCCGATGGAGGGAATGCCCAATCAAACCAGGATGTGAGGATGCTTGACTTCTGGAAGCAGCCGGGAGATGTGTCGGCAAATCCGGCACCGGTTGTCGGTGCGGCCCAGGATTATTCCACCCGGTTTTTGGAAGATGCCTCGTTTCTGAGGCTGAGGGACGTGACAATCTCGTATGATGTTCCGGAATCCATTACAAGCAAGATAAAGATGCGCTCACTCAGGATCTATTTCACAGGCAGGAACCTGTTAACCTACACTCCTTATTTTACCGGTTTCGATCCGGAAGTCGGACTGCCCAGTCAGGAGAGTTCTACAGATGCTGCCAACGGGAGTTTTTACGATTTCAGCTATCCAGCTACTAAATCCTTCACCTTTGGAATTGACATTGGATTTTAGCATCACGTCATCCAGCAAAACAAGAAAAATTATGAAAAATATATCGATAGCAGTTTGCATAGTGGGTTTGGCACTTATAGCCGGATGCGATGAAAGGCTTTTTCTCGATCCGCATCAAAATATCTCTACCAGTCAGGCATTTGAAACACTTGATGATTTCTCCTTTGCGATCAATGGAATGTATTCCGGAGCCCGAAGCGGGAACCTCTACGGAGGACACCTGATGATCTATCCTGATATTATGACCGATAACCTTACCCGAAGCCTGGAAGGTCGATTAACGCACACATCCCTGTATAACTGGGATGTTCCCTCGGACTATTACCTCATGGAGGGCGTATTTGACAGGGCCTATACGGTTATCCTCAGGGCCAATAAAGTTATTGAAGCATATGATGAGTACAGTCCGGTGGACGGTGCCGAACAAAATGAACTGGACCACTATAAAGGACAGGCACTGGCCATGAGGGCCCTGATGCACCTCGAACTTGTAAAGATGTTTGGGAAAGCTTATTCCCAGGGAGGGGCCGGCGACCTTGGAATTCCTTATGTTACCACCAGCGAGGCATCTTTTCCTGGCAGGGACGGATTGCTGGATGTGTATGACATGATTGTGACCGACCTGGATGATGCCTATGGGTTGATCGATCCTTCTTCCACAGCCAAAGATCGATTTTCGCAGGCATCCATTGCCGGCTTCCAGGCCAAGGTGGCCATGGAGATGGGGGATTATGCCAGGGCGATCTCCAAAAGCAAGGAGGCGCTGGCATCCGTGCCTGTGGCTTCAAGGGAGAATTTCTTTGGGGTATGGAAAGATGAGAATAAGGATGGGGTATTGTTCTATATAGCGGTGGAAAAAAAAGACGCCATTACACTTGGCACCAATTACAGCCAGTCAAGTTCCGCAGGGATTAAATCTGAATATGTGTGCAGTTATGAGCTTTTTCAGTTGTATGATTCAGCCGATATTCGCCTAACGAGCTACATAACCACCTCTGAATTTGAAGGGAAGAACTACAACCATATAGAAAAATACAGGGGCCGGTCTTCGTCGGTGGACGCAATCCCAACCCCCGACCTCGTTGATTTGAAGGTACTGAGGGCAGCAGATTTGTCACTTATCGTAGCCGAGGCGAACATGATAGGGGCGTCACAGGATGCTGGGGAGGCTGAGGAGTATATGAATGCTGTCAGGTACAACAGGTACGATACTACCATGATTTCATTCCCCCCTCTGAGTAACCTCGACCTGCTCGATGAGATCTATAAGCAACGAAGGCTGGAACTGGCCTTTGAAGGTGACAGGCTATTCGTCTTAAAGAGGCTTGGATTGGACATCCAGAGATCTTCCGATGGCCATTTGGCCGATGGTTCCGGTGTGGGGGCGGATAACCTGATTCTGGAGGCCAGCAGTTATAAAATTCAGCTGCCAATTCCGCAGAGTGAGATAGATGTGAATCCAACCATGAAGGACCAGCAGAATCCCGGTTATTAAACTTAAAAAATGCGAACAATGAAAAGGTCTCTTAAAAAGAGCAAACTCATAAGATGCTCACTCATGAAAAGTACAGCGCTCGTTGGCGTCCTGTTACTGGGCTTGATGTCGTGTAAGAAGGAGGAACTGACTTTTGACCAGGACAATGCGTTTATTGCATTTCAGGATGCGTCCGGTTCAATCTCGGAAGGTGCAACCGAGGCGCTTACTTTTGAACTCTATTATGCCTCCAGGTCGACAGGCAACGTTTCTGTTACCCTTGAGTTTGATGCCACCGGTATGGATAACCCGGCCGTGGAAGGTGTCGACTTCACTGTTTTATCCAGTAAAACCATAAGCTTTGATAATAATCTGGTGCAGGTAGTTGAGATAGAAGCCATTGACAATGATCTCAGGGACAGGAACAGGTCAGTCAATATTACATTGACATCCAATGGTGATACCCCCATTGGTAAGGGAACAGGTGTAAACGGCACCTATTTATTAACGATCATCGACAATGAACATCCCCTTTCCAGATGGATCGGGAGTTATTCTGTGGAAGCTGACAGTTACGGGGATGTGATTGAAGGAGAGCTGGATGGTGCCTGGGACGAGGTTTGGGAGGTAACAACCTCACCTGTGGATGATGATGAGACTGTCCTTGAGGTGGTTGGAATCGCTCTCGGGGATCTGCCTGTTATTGCCTCTTTCGATCTGGAATCCATGACCATCACGTTGCCTTCGGGGGCAAATACCGGGGATGGATACGGGTATGGCCCTGCAGTGATCGCCAAAGGCAATTACGAAACTATCGAGGAGACAGACGTAGTTGGAACGATCAACGAAGACGGTACCATTGCGGTGGATCAGCTGACATTGCTTCTTCCGGATTATGGCAGCTTTGTGTGGGATTCTTTTAACACCACGTGGACCCCTGTCAAGAAAAAAGCTGCTTTTCGTGCGGAGAGGATCATTGATAAAATGAGTAAATAACCAGATCAGGATACCCCTGGCAGGTATGAACCGAATCCGCTTGCTTACCCGAACGGCGCTTATGATAGTGCTGATTCCCTCAGCTGCGAAAGCACAGAGCGGCTTCTTACCATTGACTGATCTGCAGATCTTCGGATCTGCCACCATGGACTTCCGGCAAAATCAAACAAATTTAAAGGATGCGGAAGGCTCCCAATACCTGGAAGACACATACACGGCTGGAAATGTATTGATGAATAACGTGATGTACGAGGGTGTTCTGCTTCGTTATGATATTTATAATGACCTGTTTGAAGCAAGGTTGGGCACCCACACAGTAGCCATCGATCCGGTAAAGAACTCCATCGACACCCTCTATTACAGGGATTATAAATTTGTCCGGAAATTTCTACAGCCAGGTAAAAATAACAGGCTGTCGCACGTGGTGGTTTTATATACCTGCAAGGAGAACGCCTTGTTTAAAAAATTCAAAGTAGCGTTTATTCCAGCTACTAATCCAAGCGCTTATACAGAAGCCAAACCTGCCAAGATTAACCCTGTGCTTCCAGATTATTTCCTGGGAAACGGTGAGGAACTGGTCTTGATAAAAGGAGTAAAATCCATCGCTGATTTTTTCAAGGTGGAACCCAAACGTGTGAAATCAATCATAAAATCACAACAACTCGATCTTCGTAGCGAGGAGGATCTGCGTACCATTTGTTCTGAATTTACGAGATAGACCAATCGATATTATTTAGTGTACGAATACCAGCTGGGTTTTCAGATGAATGCCACCATCGATGGCAACAATCAATAATCCTCGTCTGGTGGTATGATAAAGGTTGGTTCCGGGCTGGACCTCGTTGGAGAAAGCAGTCCTTCCTGTCAGGTCATACACATTGATGGAAGCCGGTACATTGGTGTCATTTTCAATTTTTATAATACCATCAGAGCCGGTGGAAATATTATAGACCAATGATTCTGAATTAATCCGGATCTCCTGGCTTCTTAAAGAAGAAATCAGGCACCCCTCACTATTTGCAACTTCCACCCCATAGGTTCCGTTTCTTTGAGGGATCAAATAATCTCCCTGGATATTAGAGATGAGGCTATCATTTCTGAACCAATTGACCTGCGCATAATCGGAATAATTCCTGAGTACAATCTCATTCATTCCTTCAATAAAGGAGGGTTGCTCTATGAGATCCGGAGCCTCAGGGGAGGGTGATAGAAGGAAGTTTCTGGAAGTCAGCGTATCTCCACATTTGTTAGCTGAGGTAAGGAACATTCTGCCGGCAGTTCCTGCTCCTATCTGAACAACTACCCGATCAAGTGTATCCTCACCTAAAATTTGCCATCCATCCTCAGCTTCCCAGACATAATTAACGATATCCTCCGACAGGATGTGAAATTCAGTGATCGAATTCTCACACGGACTGATCCTGTCACTTTGGATCACCGGTATCCTGGGCAATGACATCGGATCTACATCTAATTCAATTCCTTCCGACTCACCACAACTGTTTCCCGGATAAACGATAATGGTCCCCGGTGCCTTCTCCGGAATAATGAGTATGGATGAACTATCGCTCCTTCCGCTCCAGCCTTCAGGGATTTTCCACCGGTAAGTGGCAGTTGGATCATTTTCAACCCAGAATAAATTCTTTCCATTGGTGCAGGGCAGGGTATCTCCGGTTATGACCTGATTGACAACAGGTGGTGCGTCCAATGGATTTATTACTTTATAGAACGTGTCTCCTGTCCCGCATCCGTTTAACGGTGTAATCCCGAGGGTAAACTGATCTTCAGGCACCCTGAATAAGACACTGTTATTGCTTTCAGAGACCGAATCCTCATTCAACCCGTCGAAACTCCATAGATAACTGTTTTCAATGGATCCTGTAAAGGAGTATATTTCCGGTGAATTGAAACAAGGGTTCCCGTTTCCGGAAATTTGGATCTCTTCCTCGGGAGCAGTAGTACAGTACCTGGATGCGAATCCTTTGAATCCTTCATTGGTTCCTGATGAAAATTCCATAAACAGAGACCCGCCACTTGAAATAAGAAGGGTATCCGGATTGGTTAAACCTCCGCTAAACTTGCCCAATACCGGTGAGGAGCTGTCCGGACCATCGTAAATGAGTAACACATCACTGGTATCGGTGTCGAATTCGGTGAAGAGGATGCTGAGAGGAAGTTGATTCTTTGGCTCAATGAGCCAGACAAACCGCCTGTCAAGGGGATATTCAGGTGCATCCGTAACCCGGAGATATCCATTGTTATCGTCCAGAAAGGTCGAATCCTCTGCTACAAAAACCTGGCTTACACCTTCAGATATCAGACTGAATTGTTGGATGGTGTCCCTAAGGGTATCTTTGTGAGTCACCACAAGGTCGTAGTACCCCTTGTCAGGTGAAGCAAGAAAGATCTGCTCAATGTTGTCCCTGAAATTATCCCCGGTTTGTGCAGGAGCATCCGGAGTCTCAGGCATGAGTATGTATGGTTCAAACACGCTGGAATCATTTAGTTTAATTAATCGAATATCGAGGTCATTAATCAGGATCGTATCCCTGGGATCGAGGGCGGGAGCCAGCATTGGCCCCCGGGGATCTGTCCAGCACACGGTTAACTTTATGGCACTATCACCATTGGTGTAAAGGCGGTATACCTTTGTGCTCTGATCCGCAATGCTGTCTTCAACGAGGCTTTTTGATCCATTGCTCAAGAGTTTTGCGGCTGAATAAGTATTGAGCAATCCCCACCCGAATTTATAGTCGGGACCAGCATTTCCTGCATCATCGGCACTATGTAATACAAGGCCTTTGAGTGAGGCCGACCTCATAAATCTGTTGTGCATTTTAAAATATAGTTCCTGCAACAGCGCCAGCGATCCGGCCACATTTGGAGAAGCCATGGAGGTTCCGCTGGAGAGGTTATAATCAGTGTCTTTCGTATAGTAGGTAGAGTAAAGGTTGTACCCATTCCCCACAATATCAGGTTTGATTCGTCCGTCGTCGGTGGGCCCAAAGGTGCTGAAACTGGTCATTTCCACATCATCAGGTGATTGGTACCCGGTTTCGATATCCATGACGGCACCCACGGTCAGGATATTTTTTGCAGTACCCTGCATGCCGATGCAATCAAACCCATCCGGTCCGCCATCTTTATCCCTGACTTTATTGCTAGCTTTCCAACCTCCGTCCAGCACATAGTGTTCCGCGCCTGCACCCGGACCTTCGAGCCGGTCATTGCCGGCTGATTTTACAATGAGGTAATACGGATTGTCATAGGCTATATCGTCCCATGTTCTTGCATACTGACTGTAGAAGCCGAATTTATAATCTTCTTCCTCATCGATGTCAACGTCTCCCCGCCATTCCCATCGCCCTTCATCAGAATTGTAATCGAATCCAGAAGTAAATCCGTAGGAGTGATTTGAAATGAGCAATCCGTCACCGGCAGCCTGTCTCATCTCGCTGTCGTCATTGTCCCAGTCGTATCCCTCGATAAAACACTGGCTGGCCATTCCCGTAGCATCAGGCTCCAATCCTGCAGCGCCAATTGTTCCTGCCACATGCGTGGCATGGCCAACCAGCTCAAACCCCGAATCAAGAGAGTGAACCCTGGTACCAAACTCCACATGGGTAGTCCGGATCTTTCCCCCATCCCATACGGCCACCAGAATGTTCTTCCCCCTGAGATTCAGTCCCTCAATCTGCCCGTCCCACACTTTATCGGTGGAAACCGTTCGCGCGGCGTCCATATTGTTAGTGGAATAAAAAAGCGGATGTCTTCCATTCTCCAGTTTCATAATCTCAGTAATCCTTCCTCGATTATCTATCTGCCTGA
>CAZCQL010000019.1:33326-39770 GCA_964500835.1 uncultured Bacteroides sp. | reverse complement strand
CCATTCTCCAGTTTCATAATCTCAGTAATCCTTCCTCGATTATCTATCTGCCTGACGGGAATGCCGAACCGTTTTGCATAGCGTTCTGCCTCCTGCTTTTCAGGATTCTTGGGTAACTCTCCCACAATTCTGGCCCTGTTTTCCCTGGAACTACTTGAGATGATCGCCTGCTGTGCTTGCAGGTGAATTCCCATAGAACAGCACAGAAGTATCCACCATATCTTTTTCTCCGCTTTCACCATCATCACTCTTAACTTAAAGTAACATAATTATTATTTAAGTGTTCAGCCAATCTTCCAGTTATTAAGAAAACAATAAAAAATGAATGGGAAAACTATGAGGATACAATGTGAAAATGAAGGAAATCATCTGTTTTTCCAATAATCTTAAGGGAAAAAAACAAAAAATCGATCTAAATAGGGTTTAAATGACAGGCGATCCGCCCACCTGCAATCACAAAAAACAGCTGGCAAACAACTGAAAGACAATCATATATAACTACATGTTGTAAAACACATGGAGAAAAATGGGCATCACGAGTCGAGAAAATTTTCCCTTTAAACTTCTGTATTGCCCGTCAATATTGAGATAACGTTTGTTTTGTGTTTAATAATTTTTTTATAGATTTGGCCCTTAATAGAGTCAATTTGCTAATTACTTATTAAACCTAAAACTTTAATCTATGAAAAAATTTGTTTTCGTATTGTCACTCCTGTTATTTGTGGGATTCAATATTTTGCAGGGACAGGGAGTGCAGGTTACAGGTTCGGTGACCAGTTCAGAAGATGGAGCTGCGTTACCGGGTGTGTCAGTTGTTGTACGAGGTACGACAATTGGTGCAGTGACAGATTTCGAAGGGAATTATTCAATTACCGTTCCCGGGAGTGCTACAACTTTGATGTTCAGTTTCGTGGGTATGGTTACCCAGGAAATTGAGGTCGCCGGACAAACTGAAATTATTGTTGTCCTGGAAGCTTCTGCAACACATCTTGATGAAGTTGTTGTTACTGCCCTGGGTATTTCGAGGGAGAAAAAATCTCTTGGATATGCTCAGCAGGAAGTTATTTCAGAAGATGTGAACATTACCAGTAACTCGAACCTGAAAGATGCTATTGCAGGTAAGGTTGCCGGTGTTCAGATCGTTGGACAGGCTGGTTCAAAACTTGGATCAACCGGTAGAATCCGTATCCGTGGTGCGGTTTCGATGACCTCTGATGGAGATCCTCTCTATGTAGTAGACGGAATCCCTACATCAGATCCAAATGTGATCGATATGGAGAACGTAAAGTCAGTCAATGTTCTGAAAGGACCAAACGCTACAGCACTTTACGGACAAAGGGCTGAATATGGTGTGATCCTTGTAACTTCAAAGGATGCTACGGGACAAGGAGTCAGTGTTGAAGTAAACAGCAACACCACCTTCGAAAAAGTGGCTTATCTTCCTAACTACCAGAACCTTTATGGTGCCGGATATGACGGTGATGACGAATGGGATGTGATGGACTTTGCTGCTGGAAACTATAAGGGCCAACCTTATGCTCCCGAATTCCAGGTATTCGACGGACAACGCTCGATCTGGGATGGATATGCTGATGAGAGCTGGGGACCCCGTTTTGACGGAGAACCTTATATAGCCTGGTACAATATCTGGCCTGACAGTCCCTATTACGGAGAGCTTGCCACATGGGAAGCCCAGCCGGATAACGTCAAAAACTTTTATGACACTGGAGTTTCTTTGAAAAACTCGGTTGCTATCAGCGGAAGCAGTGACAAATTTAATGCACGTGTTTCCTACACAAACTTTGATCAGAAGGGGATAATTCCCGAGTCTTATCTGAAAAAGAACCTGATCAGTTCGAACATCTCTTACAGAGCTTCAGATAAGCTATCCATCAACACCAACATCAACTGGACCAATCAGCAATACCAGGGTGACTTTGATGACAGCTATGCCAACCAGACTACTGGATCATTCAACTCCTGGTTCAACAGGAACCTCGAAATGGATAAAATGCGTGAACTGGTTGATCTTCAAACCACACATGGATACCATGCTTCATGGAACTACTGGGGATTCCAGCTGGGAACCCGTTTCGGTTCAGAGAATGGTGCATTCTGGTACAATCCTTATTACTGGTTGAAGAATTATAAAAATGTGAGGGATAGCAATACATTGATCGGTAGAATTTCCCTGAACTATAATTTGAGTGACCACATCGAGTTAGTGGCAGAAGCATCGACCAACACAAACAACTACTCACGGTCTTTTGAGTTCCCGTTTGCACTGGGTCACTCTGCAGAACCTCAATTATATAATGAATGGGCCTCAGGTGGATTTGGAAACTACAAGCGTCAAACCCAGGAGAATAATTACAGTGGTATGGTTAAGTATTCCAACCAGTTTGGTGACCTGGATATTCAGGCATTTGTGGGTGGAAATATCAGGACCAATTCATATGACCGTTTCCAGGCTGATATGAGTATTGGTGACGGAAATACAGGTTTGGTAATTCCTGACGTATTTACCTACAGCAATGCCATTCTTCCGGTTACTGCTTCCACTTATTTGTGGAACAAAGAAGTACGCAGTATATATGCCAGTGCATCCATTGGATACAAGCGTATGCTTTACCTAGATATCACAGGCCGGAATGACTGGAGTTCAGCTTTACCTGCTGATAACAACAGCTACTTTTACCCATCTGTGGGTGGTTCGTTCCTCTTCAGTGAATTGATCCAGAGCTCAGTACTGTCATTTGGTAAGTTACGTGCAGGTTGGGCACAGGTTGGTAACGATGTTTCAGCCCTGAGGCTCAACCCCAGCTATCCACTGTCAGGAAGCCCGTATTTCGGATTGCCTCAGATGTACACCAAAGCTACAGCTGTGGACCCGAACATCTCTCCTGCGTTGAATACTTCTATGGAAGCCGGAGTTGATGTTAGCTTCCTGGAGAACAGGGTTGGACTAAGTTTCACTTTCTTCAATGAGGTGAGGGAGAATGAGATCATAACAGTTGATATGTCGACTGCTACCGGTTATACCGGTTACCTGACCAATGCCGGTTCAGCAAAGCGAAGTGGTATCGAACTTACTTTGAATGCAACCCCGGTTAAATCCGAGATTGTGGACTGGGAAATCTTCATTAATTACGGTTCAAGTAATTCTGTCATTACGGCACTTCCTGGTGACCTGGAATCCATGGCCGCTCCCGGAGGGAATGACGACTGGGGTTTTGTATATGTAACCCATGAATTGGACAACAAGTGGGGACAGCTCCGAGGCAGGGATATTGCCACGGATGATAACGGAAATTACATCATAAATCCCACTGGTACATACCAATATGAAACAGGACAGTACCTGGGATCAGTCCTGCCCGATTTCACAGGAGGTGTATTAAACAGCTTTACCTTCTTCAACCTGATCAATCTTTCTGCGTCTATTGACTTCCAGAAAGGTGGTAAATTCTACTCCCTGTCAGAGATGTGGGGGAATTATTCGGGATTGCTTGAAGAGACTGCAGCCATCAATGACAGGGGAACCAATGTACGTGAAGATCCGGTCGATGGAGGTGGTGTACACGTGACCGGTGTGCTTGAAAATGGAGATGCATTTGATGAATATGTAGATTCCTATACATACTTCACACAGTTCCAATCAAACACCGTTCCTTCACCCTTTATTCACGATGCAAGCTATGTGAAACTGAGGGAATTAGGTCTTTCAGTGAACCTGCCTCAGAGTATGTTGGGAAATAGCTTTATTAAGGGTGCCAGTATTGGATTTGTTGGTCGTAATCTCTGGCTAATTGCAGTTGCTGAGGACAACATTCACGGATGGGATCCTTCTGAACTGTCAAATAGTTATGGGGAGAATGCCCAGTTACCTGGTACCAAGAGCTATGGTTTCAACGTGAAGTTAACATTCTAGGACACCTAAAATATTTTAAGAGATGAAAAAACTATTTTTAATCATATTGAGTATCGCTCTGTGTGTCACTGGATGTGATATCAGCGATTTCGGCGATACAAACAAGAACGTGAATGGCCCGCTGGAGGGGAACACATCATCGTTGCTCTCTGGTGCTATGACCAATTTTGCTACCAGACAGGGTAGGCCATACAGAATTACACCTACCCTGAATGTCCAGTATTTCATGCAGCTGGTATACAACGATGAGATGTTGTATGCCGACTACGCAGGAGCCTGGCAATCCTACTATGTGCAGGTGCTTTCAAACCTGGAAGAAGTGATCGATATTGTTTCTGCTGAAGATGCAATTCTTGATCCGGCAATTGTGGCCAACGGTGACCTCGCGAATCAGCAAGCTGTGGCGATGATCTTCAAAGCTGTAGTATTTAAACGTGTAACCGATCTCTTTGGAGATGTGCCTTATTCAAATGCACTGACCATAGAGACGCTGGCACCCACCTACGACAAGCAGGAAGACATCTATGCAGGAATGATCGCCGATGTTAAAGCAGCCCGCGATATGAGCAATGTGGACGCTGACGGACCTACCGGTGATGCCATCTATGGTGGTGACATGACCAAGTGGGTTAAGTTTGCAAACTCCTTCCTCATGCAAATGGCCATGCAACTTTCTGATGTTTCAAGTTCCAAGGTGAATGTCGAACAAGAATTTTCTTCTGCTCTTAACGATGCGGGTGGAGTGATTGAAACGCTGGAAGATGAAGCCTGGTATCAGTTTGATACCCAGAATGGTTTCAACAATCCCTGGAACTGGATGCGTCCTGCTGACTACGGAGTGACTGAAGAGCTGATCAGTTCGTTAAAAGGCTTCGGCAACAAAAGTGTGACTTCCAATACAACCTTTGACAACCGTATCAAGGTGATGCAGGAAGATACAGTTGAAATTGGGCTGCCATACGGCTACCTCGATTACGAGCTCCCAAGTGCGTCTGTAGCCAGTATATTGCTCGACCCGGCTACTCCACTACCATTGCTGACCGCAGGGTATACATGGTTGAACAGGGCTGAAGCAGCTTCACGTGGATGGACTACAGAAAATGTCACGGAAATGCTAGGTAATGGTATCACGGCATCCTATGCATCTATGGCTGCGCTTTATGACCCGGATGATGAACTGGGACTTGGTGATGGTGCTGCCTATGCACTTGCAAGGGTAGCAGATGTTGCCACTGTCGGTGAACTGATTGTTATTGGTGAAGAGAAGTGGGTTGCACTCTATCCCCTGGGATATGATGCCTGGTCCGAATGGAGAAGGACAGAGATCCCTGCTCTGACCCCTGCCGTAGATGCCATTAACAGCGGAGAGATACCAAGAAGGTACAATTATCCTAATGATGAAGTAACATTAAATACTGCAAATTACAACTCCGGAGTTGCCAGTCTGTCACCAGCCAGTGACAACAACACCTCGCGTATTTGGTGGGACCAGTAATCAGTATGTTTAGATATTAGTTCAGTAAAGGAGGGTGCCATTAGGTACCCTCTTTTTTTGTATCTTTAGACCCTTGAATTTTGAACAGAGAAGAAAGCATGCAATATGATGAGTGATTATTCCCTTACACACCTTCGTGAATTAGAAGCTGAAGCCATTTACGTGATCCGTGAGGTGGGTGCCCAATTTGAAAAACCCACGTTGCTGTTTTCCGGAGGAAAGGACTCCATTGTGATGTACCACCTGGCCAGAAAAGCCTTCTGGCCCCAAATAGTACCATTTCCATGCATGCACATTGATACGGGTCACAATTTCCATGAGACCCTCGAATTCCGCGATCAGCTGATGGAATCCACAGGTGGAAGAGTAATTGTCCGGCTGGTACAGGATTCAATTGATTCGGGAAAAGTGGTGGAAGAGACCGGTGTAAACGCCAGCCGCAATGTGTTGCAAACCGTTACCCTGTTGGATGCCATCGAAGAGTTTAAATTCGATGCTGCCCTGGGGGGGGGGAGAAGGGACGAAGAGAAAGCCCGCGCCAAAGAACGCTTTTTTTCGCACAGGGATGATTTCGGACAATGGGATCCGAAAAACCAGCGTCCGGAGCTTTGGAACATATTCAATGGCAAAAAGCACATGGGAGAGCACTTTCGCGTATTCCCGCTGAGCAATTGGACAGAAATGGATGTATGGCAATACATCTACCTGGAGAACATTGATATACCAAATCTCTATTTTACCCACAAACGAGAGGTTTTTAACCGCGATGGTGTGTGGCTCGCCAAGGCCCCGTTCATGGAATTGAAAGATGATGAGTTTTATGAGTTGAAAGATGTTCGCTGCAGGACCATCGGGGACATCAGTTGCACCGGCCTTACCCTTTCCACCGCGAATACCATGGAGGATATTATCCACGAGGTAGCAGCTGCCCGCTCCACTGAAAGAGGCGGGAGATACGATGATAAGCGGTCGGAAGCGGCCATGGAGGATCGAAAGAAGGAGGGGTATTTTTAGTTCG
>CAZCQL010000019.1:31439-33226 GCA_964500835.1 uncultured Bacteroides sp. | reverse complement strand
AAAATCTAGATTCACAATTAGCAATATGAGTAACAGAGAGAATCCGGCCCCGGGATACCTGGATATGGAATTGTTGCGGTTCACTACTGCAGGAAGTGTCGATGATGGTAAAAGTACCCTCATCGGACGGTTGCTCTACGACTCAAAGGCAATCTTTGAGGACCAGATGGAACAATTGGAAATGGCGTCTGAGCTGCGGGGAGAGAAGCAGGTAAACCTGGCCCTTCTCACAGATGGGCTCAGGGCAGAAAGGGAACAGGGCATTACCATAGATGTGGCTTACCGTTATTTTGCCACTCCGAAGAGAAAGTTTATCATTGCCGATACCCCGGGTCATGTACAATATACGCGTAACATGGTAACAGGTGCTTCGACAGCCAACCTGGCAATTATACTTGTGGATGCACGCCACGGTGTACTTGAACAGACCATCCGGCACTCGTTCATCGCCTCTTTATTGGGCATTCCGCATATACTGATTTGTGTGAACAAGATGGATCTGGTTGATTATAACGAGGCAGTTTTTCAGGACATCAGGGACCAATTCGATCCATTTAAAGAAACACTGAACATTGAAGATGTGAGATTCATTCCAATCAGCGCACTGAAAGGAGATAACGTGGTCGATAAAAGCACAACCATGAATTGGTATACGGGTCCCACGTTGCTGGAGATGCTTGAAACCATCGATATCAGAAGTGACGCGGATTTTAAGAACCGGCGATTTCCAGTGCAATATGTTATCAGACCACAGCGGGAGGAGTATCATGATTACCGTGGATACGCAGGTCGAGTGGCTGGTGGTGTATGGAAATCCGGTCAAAAGGTGGCTGTCTTGCCCGGCGGGATCGAAACCACGCTCGAGGCCATTGATACCATGACCGGTGAGTTAGAAGTTGCTTTTCCGCCTCAATCGGTGGCTTTCAGATTGGCGCACGATATCGATATCAGCCGGGGAGATATGATCGTTCCCACTGACCATAAACCCCATGTTGGCCAGGAAATAGATGTGATGGTTTGCTGGCTGAGTGAAAAACCTATGGTGCTCGGTGGAAAATATGTCATTCGTCACACGACTGCCGAGCTAAGAGGGATTATCCGCGAGGTAGTTTATAAGGTTGATATCAATAACCTGCATGAGAACGGAGAAAACAAAAGTGTAGGACTCAACGAAATAGCAAAAATAAAGATAAAAACATCAAAGCCGATTTTCTACGATTCGTATAAAGAAAATCATATTACCGGAAGCATTATCATCATTGATGAAAGTAGCAACAATACTGTAGGAGCTGGGATGATTACTTAGCCCCGTTTTTCATGAGTGCAATCACATCCTGAATAATGGTGCTGTGATCAAATGCCAGTTCGGGAAGTTTGGTAAGTGCATACCATCTCAATGCTTTCGCATCACTTCCGGCCTGAGGAGTTCCCGTTGCTTCGTTCCAGATCATTACAAATACCTGGGTGATGGTTCGTCCACGGGGATCACGTCCCGGGGAATCATATGTGTCAAGACGGATCAATTCACCTGCGGTGAGGCTGGTCTCTTCCAATAATTCCCTCCTGGCTGCCTCTTCCAGCGTCTCCTCTATTTCAAGGAATCCCCCCGGCAGTGCCCAGCTCCCTTCAAAAGGAGGATTATTGCGCTGAACCAGAAGTATTTCAGGCACTTGCTCCAACCGCAATACGGCCACATCGGCTGTCACAGCCGGCCTTGGATAATCATAGGTATAATTCTTTCCTCGTTCCACTCTCTTCGCCTGTTGTCTCAGCTCTTCGCCTGTTGT
>CAZCQL010000019.1:15878-31339 GCA_964500835.1 uncultured Bacteroides sp. | reverse complement strand
AATTCTTTCCTCGTTCCACTCTCTTCGCCTGTTGTCTCAGCTCTTCGCCTGTTGTCTCAGCTCTTCGCCTGTTGTCTCAGCTCTTCGCCGGTTGTTTCTTTTCTTCGCCGGTTGTCTCAGCTCTTCGCCGGTTGTTTCTTTTTTTCGCCTGTTAACTCAGCCTCTTCGGTTGCCCATTTTCAACCTTTCAAACGTTCCTTCTAACGGGGAAATAACTCTGGAGTGCAATTCCTTTTTGCATCGATTTATGTGGAATTTAATTCTTTATCGCAAGGTGGGGAGAGTTGAACAAAAATCCAAGCGATCGGTTAATTGTTGAAAAGATATCCTAATTTCGCCCCATGAACTGGATTAATGGCATTGTCAAATTCTGGAAGACGATCCAGATCATCCTTATCTATGTTATCAGTATTTTACTGGTATACTTTATGTTTCCAAGGGAGGGGAAATTTAAGTTTGAGTATTCCAAGAATAAACCATGGATGCATGAGACGCTTGTTGCCCCGTTTGATTTTCCCATATACAAGTCTGATCAGCAAGTTCAGAGAGAGAGAGACAGTCTTCAGAATAATACCAAGCTATATTTTTTTCAGGACTCTCTGATTGCAAACAACGTTATTTCTTCGTTTACCAATGATTATAACGCCATGGTCTCTTCCATGAGAATTGGATCCTATGTATCAGATGCCTGGACTTTTACTGGCCTTTTTATCGCAGATATTTTACGCGACATCTATGCAAATGGTATAATCGAACGTCATCCGGTACTGGATGGCAAGGAGCTATTGCAGCTCAATGTTATGGCGGTTAGAAATACCCTTGCGCAAGAGGAGCGATACAGTTCATTCTACACAGAACGTTCTGCGTATGAGTACCTGATTGCCGAACTGAAAAGGATCAATCCGGGATCATTAGCCATATTAGACAGGATGAATCTGAATGATTATATGAGGCCCAACGTTCTCTACGACGAAGAAATGACATCCAAGGTACATGCGGCCAGCCTCGAAGAGTTAACCCTTACCCAGGGTATGGTACAATCAGGGCAACGGATTATTGCACGCGGGGAACTTGTTTCAGGATCAGAATTTCAGATAATTGAATCGCTTAGGAGAGAATATGAATCCAATCCAAATGTCTATAAGAATTATCTGGTGGTTTACCTGGGTCAATTTCTATTGATCACACTGATTTTTTTAGCCCTGTTCTGGTTTATTTTCTATTTCAGGAAAGACATTTTAACCAGCCGTGTACAGACTTTTTTTACCCTGGGGATGATTGTGATTATGGTAGGATTAACCAGGGCAGCCTCAACCAACGAGGCGGTGAGCGTATACGTCATTCCGTTTGTTATTGTCCCTATTTTCCTGAAAACCTTTTTTGATATCAGGTATGCGCTGTTTGTACACATGATCACACTTCTCCTTGCCGGATTCTGGGTGCCAAATAGCTATCAGTTCGTATTAATGAATTTTCTGGCCGGATTAGTCGGTGTTTTCAGTCTCCGGTCCTATTACAAGCGCGGAATTCTGTTTTACACGGCCACATTTGTGTTTGCCTCCTATGCCCTTATTTACATCCTTGTCTCAATTATGCAGGAAGGGGACCTTTCTAAGATAAACTGGATCAATGTACTTTGGATGGCCGGAAATGGATTACTCATTCTCACGGTTTACCCGCTTATATTTTTATTTGAACGGATTTTCGGATTTCTGTCAGATGCCACTTTGTTTGAACTCTCCGATACGAATCAGCCCTTATTGAGAAAACTTGCAGAAAAGGCTCCCGGAACATTCCAGCATTCCATGCAGGTAGCCAATCTGGCAGAAGAAGCGATTCTCAGGGTGGGAGGGAATTCACTGCTGATACGCGCAGGTGCTATGTATCACGACATAGGTAAAATGGAGAATCCTCAATATTTCATTGAAAATCAGCACGATGGAATGAACCCACACAGTGAACTGGATTTTCGTTCCAGTGCTAAGGTGATCATCGAACACACCACTTTAGGAGTTGAGATTGGGAAAAAGTACACACTTCCTGAGAAAATTATTGATTTCATTCGTACCCATCACGGTACCAGCACCGTACAGTATTTCTACCGGTCCCTTATCAATTCGAACCCCGGTGAGGAGGTGGATATAAGTGAATTCACTTACCCCGGGCCAAAACCTTCTTCCAAAGAGAACGCAGTGATGATGATGGCCGATTCGGTGGAAGCAGCTTCACGAACTCTGAGAACCTATACTCCCGAGAGTATTCATCAATTGGTCGAAAACATCGTGGCCCACCAGGCAAAGGAAGATCAGTTCTCAGAGGCAGACCTGACCTATTCCAATATTACCATCATCAAGGAAATTTTTAAGAACAGGCTTTCAAACATCTATCATTCCCGAATTGAATACCCGGAATAATGTCTGTTTTAGTTTACTCGAAGGTTTTAATTCAGTAGTTCGATAACTTCTGTATCAGGGTATTCCGACGGATCGAATACGAAAGTTTTGTCTTCCAGTTGCTGATTGCCTTTAATGTCAGAAAGCATCATCGTGTACTCTATTCCCTCCTTGTGTTTAAGTAAAATCCCTTCAAGTTTAAGGGTGTACGGATTGATAAACATTTTTAGCATGGAATAGGGTCCTGTCAAATCGGTTGGGTAGAGCTGAATTTCCACGCGCTCCTTTCCCATAAACGGCTTCTTTCCAATATAACTGTATTTAAAATCCTGGTCGTACGACTTTATAATTTTAATAGGTACAGCCTGCAGATATCCGGGTTGATCCGGATCGGGAACGCTCACGTATACCTCTTTTGTCTCTGTGTTCTGCGAGTAAAGCATATTCCCGTCATAATAAACAATATATTCATCCACAACGATTTTATACTTGAAACCTTTCATCCAGATGGTCCCTTCTCCTTCAGCATACGTTTCCCTCATGATATCTTTTCGGATATAATCCATCTGGATTAAATAACCTTCCGTCATTTCGAACTGGTCAGAAACTCCCTGGAGATAGCGTTCCGCCCTTTTATCTCGTTGAGCACCAAGGATTCCACAGAATAATAACCCTGCAATTGACAACCCAAGAATCCTGATTTGATACATGGTACGGCCTCCTTTTAGGATAGGTTATTCAAAATCTGTTCCAAACTAAATTCATCCTGCACAAGGACCTGCCTTGCTTTGCTTCCTTCGAAAGGCCCCAGAACGCCTGCAGCCTCCAGCTGGTCCACAATCCTGCCAGCGCGGTTGTACCCCAGGGAAAGCTTTCTCTGGATTAATGAAGTAGAACCCTGCTGGTGCTGCACAACCAGACGGGCAGCATCTTCGAATTTATCGTCCCTCTTATCAAGGTCAACTTCCAGACCTTTTCCGCCCTCCTCTTCCACGGGAGTAAGCATCATGGCTGAAGGATATCCTTTTTGCTCTCCTATAAATTCAGTTACGTCCTCAATTTCAGGTCCGTCAATAAATGCACATTGCAAACGGATAGGGTCACTACCACTTAAGAAGAGCATGTCACCACGACCAATTAACCGGTCAGCACCTGATCCGTCAAGAATTGTTCTCGAGTCAATCATTGAGGTCACCCGAAAAGCGATCCTGGCCGGGAAATTGGCTTTTATCACACCTGTGATGATGTTGGTGGTTGGTCTCTGAGTTGCAATGACTAAATGGATCCCAATAGCCCTTGCCAACTGTGCAAGTCTGGAGATAGGTGTCTCTATTTCCCTGCCAGCGGTCATGATCAGATCGGCAAACTCGTCGATGACTACCACCACAAAGGGCAGGTACCTGTGTCCTTTGTCAGGATTTAGTTTTCTTCCAATAAATTTCTTATTGTACTCCTTTATGTTCCTTACCTGTGCATTCTTCAGCAGGTTGTATCTCTCATCCATTTCGGCACAAAGGCTGTTTAACGTATGGATCACTTGTTGGGTATCGGTAATTATGGCCTCTTCAGACTCTGGTAGTTTGGCAAGATAGTGCCTCTCTATTTTGCTATAGAGAGAGAGCTCTACCTTCTTTGGATCTACCATGACAAATTTAAGTTGTGCAGGATGTTTTTTATACAGCAGAGATGCAATGATCGCATTGAGTCCCACCGATTTACCCTGTCCGGTTGCACCCGCCATGAGGAGATGAGGCATTTTAGCTAAATCAAATACAAAAGTCTCATTGGATATGGTTTTACCAAGGGCTATGGCCAGCTCCATCTCGGCATCCTGGAATTTTTTAGAGGCCAGAATTGATTTCATGGAGACGATCCTGGGTTTTTGGTTAGGTACTTCTATACCGATGGTGCCCTTACCCGGTATGGGTGCGATGATGCGTATGCCCAGGGCTGACAAGCTCAATGCAATATCATCTTCCAAGCTCTTTATTCTGGAAATCCGGATGCCCGGGGCAGGAACTATTTCATACAACGTTACCGTAGGACCGATGGTCGCTTTGATCTTGTCGATCTTAATGTTGTAATTCCCGAGGGTCTCCACTATGCGATTCTTATTAGAGATAAGCTCTTCATTTGTAACCGTAGTATCACCCTGATCATAATCTTTCAAAAGGCTGAGAGGAGGGTACTGGAACTTTGGCAGGTCCAGGGTTGGATCATACTCCACAAGCGCACCTTCATCCGGATTTATATCATCAGGATTGTTCACGGATACATCTTCGATGGTCAATTCAATATCATCTTTTTTTGCTTCATCCGGTTCTTTCATTGTAATTTCATGGGGTCCTTCAAAAGTCTCTTTATCAGGCTCCTCAACGGATTTTCCTATAGATTTCTCATCCCGTACTATCTCTTTTACAACCTCATCTACTGGCTCATTTTCCGGTTCAACTGGTGGAGGCAGGTTGAATGGATTCTTCTGGACTCGAATCCAATTCAGAAAACCAGTGGAGAAAAGGATCATCGCTGTAAAGCAGATCAATAGTAAAAACACAGTGCCGAAATATCCAATACTGGCTAAGAGCCATTTGCTAAGAAAATAGCCATGTTGACCGCCAGGGCCACTTCCCAGCATCCCGCCAGCTTCCCCAAATAATAATCCAAAACTGATGGAGAGAAGTATAACCATGATAAGGCTGTTCCTTACTGCCTTCCAGACTTTAAAGCCTTTGATCCTGTAGAGAGACATGGCCCAGATGATCAGGATTCCGGGAAAAAGAAATGAAGCCAGTCCAAACCATTGATTTATAAAGAGGTCGGCTAACCAGGCCCCTAGTTTTCCGCCTGAATTCTCAACCTTTATTTCTGGTCCTGAAAATACGTTGGCCCATTCGAAATCCTGATCCGTTTTCCAGTTAAGTACGTAAGAAATAAATGAGAGGATAAGGAAGATGGCAGCCAGGAGAAAAACTATGCCCATAGCATACCGGAACCTGTCATCTTTGAAAAATGTCACCAAAGATCCCGCGAACCTAACAAAAGGTTTTTTCTTCTTTTTCTTGGCCATCCTGCCCAGTTTCTAGTAAACGTTGTAAGGTAGTAATAACGGAGATTGTGCCTTTATTCTTTTGTAAACAGGCTGTTAATAATTTGCTCCATGGCAATTTTGGATATCAGCCGGTAATCTTCTGGAATGGTAAATATTTCAGATTCAACGATTTTTGATTCAAATTCAGCACATGTAAGTTGCATCTTTAGCAGACTAAGCTGAATGCGAAACTCGGATAAAGGATAGTCGATGGAATGGTAAGGTGTAGTGATATTTGGTCGGCGCACTGAAAAATCTCTCGTGCAATAAATGCTGTATTTTTCCTCTCCGGTATCCACGATAATCCTCTCCGAATTTAATCCCCCGATCATTTTTGTTTCACCTGTAAAATTACAGATCATCTGATCTGGCGCAATGATGGCGGCCGGTAATTCGCCGATTCTTCCCACATAGTAAACTTTATTCCCAAAAAAATTAAGTAATGTGGTTACTCTCCGATGCCTGAGATCGGCTATCTGTATCAGCGAAAACTGATTGAAAAATCCTTCAATCCTGGAGAGCACATAAAATTTTGTGTAAAAGACATCCATGTGACCCGGCAGAATCCTGGTGGGAATGTCCCCAGCCATATCTTCCAGGTAATCAATATGGTATTTAATATAGTGCGCATTTACAGTTTCAGGAAGCTCTACACTCCGACGGCATGAAATCACCAGAAGGAGCAGGACAGGAAAGAAAAATGATAACCGTTTCACGGACACAACGAAGGGAATGATATTTCTCAAAAATAGGAAATATTATTTACAAACTTTATGGCAGGCCTTTCCTTTGACGAAACCAGAGTATGAATGCATGGAATTAATTAGTTTTGCAGGGAAAGTTACAATTTTATGGGTATGAGAAGGCTGGCAGTAATAGCGATGGGAGGCAATGCTCTGTTACGTGATAACCAGCAGGGTACCATCGATGAACAGGAACAAAATACAACTGAAACATTGGAGAATCTAATATTCCTTATCAGGGAAGAATATGATCTTGTGATTACACATGGAAATGGTCCTCAGATCGGTAATATCCTGATGCGCAACGATGCGGGGGAGAGTGTATACGGCATTCCTCCTATGCCACTGGACATTTGTGTGGGCGATTCCCAGGGTGGAATAGGCTACATGATCGAAAGGATGTTAAGAAACGTGCTGTTCAAATATGGCATAGACAGGGAAATTGTGACACTGGTAACAATGGCCCTTGTAGAGGAGAATGATCCGGCATTTGAAAGACCCTCCAAACGGATTGGAAGGATTTACAGCAAGGAGGAGGCCGATAGGCTTGGAGCCCAAAAAAATTGGATTTTTAAAAAGGATCATAAGCGGGAAGGGGGATATCGAAGGGTTGTTCCTTCACCGGAGCCTACCGAAATTGTCAATGAAAGGGTCGTGGAAACATTGGCAAGACAAGGTGCTATTGTGGTGGCATCAGGAGGAGGGGGTGTCCCTGTCTATCGGGATAAAGAGGGACGTATCAGGCCTTCCGAATCCGTCATTGACAAGGATCTTGCTTCGGCTCTGCTTGGAACGAGAATTGGCGCTGATGAGTTTTATATTCTGACGGATGTACCTTATGTGTACATCAATTACAATACCCCTAAGCAGGAGCATAGGGAATTTCTCAACTATTCAGATACAATGACTCTGTTAAAGGCAGGTATGTTTGGTGAAGGAGACATGGCACCAAAGATCAAGGCCTGCCTTCAATTCATAAAAAATGGAGGAAAAAAAAGTGTCATAACCGAGGCCTTCCATCTTGAGGATACAAGTTTTGGGACAAAAATTACCATGGAATACGAAAAATAACATTTTATACTAATTTTGTCGGTCTCACAGTTAATTGTAAAACCATGGCGAACAACCTGCACAACCGCCACTTTCTGACGCTACTCGATTTCACTCCGGAGGAGATACGCTATTTGCTGGAGTTAAGCATTTCATTGAAGAGTGCAAAGCTGAAGAGAGTGGAAACCCAGAAGCTGAAAGGGAAAAACATAGCGCTGATATTTGAGAAGACCTCCACCCGTACCAGGTGCGCATTTGAAGTAGCAGCCAGTGACCAGGGAGCCGGAGTTACTTACCTGGGTCCCACAGGATCCCAGATTGGACATAAAGAATCAATGAAGGATACTGCCCGGGTTTTAGGACGCATGTATGATGGAATAGAGTACAGGGGATTTGGCCAGTCCGTCGTTGAAGAATTGGCTGAATATTCAGGTGTACCCGTGTGGAACGGATTGACCGATGAATATCATCCAACGCAGGTACTTGCTGATTTTTTAACTATGCTGGAACATTCGAAAAAGCCCCTGAACAAGTTAAAATTATGTTATCTGGGAGATGCCAGAAACAATGTATCGAATTCGTTGATGGTAGGAGCTTCCAAGGCAGGAATGGATTTTCGTGCCGCAGCTCCCTATTCAGTTCAACCAAAAGAATCGCTGGTTCAACAATGCCGGGAGATAGCATCTGAGACAGGTGGAAAGATCACAATCACAAAGGATGTGCGTGAGGCTGTGAAGGATGCGGACTTCTTATACACCGACGTTTGGGTATCAATGGGAGAGCCCCAGGAGGTTTGGAATGAACGCATCAAGCTCTTAAAACCTTACCAGGTGAACCACCAGGTAATCGAGATGACCGGCAATCCTGCCATTAAATTTCTTCATTGCCTGCCAGCGTTTCACAACAGAGAAACAAAAGTGGGAGAGGAAATTTATCAGAAATTTGGTCTTGAAACTCTTGAAATCACAGAGGAAGTATTCGAATCAGAGCGCTCCATTGTTTTTGACCAGGCTGAGAACAGGATGCATACGATCAAGGCAATTCTTGTTGCCACACTTGGTGGCTAGTTAAAAATAACCACGTATTTTCGAGCTGCATGGGAGGCAGCTAGAAAAACAGATGACGAATAAAGAAAAACAAAATAGTCCCGCATGTCATCAGTTTTAATCCAACACCAAGCAAAAATCCAACAAATGAACCCCACGCTGCTCTCAAAGCGTCACGTTCTTTCTTTCCGGTGGTGATCTCCCCAATAAAAGCCCCCAGGAATGGGCCAATGATGATTCCCAATGGTCCGAAAAAAAGCCCCACAACCACCCCTATGCTGGCTCCCCAAACGCCTCTTTTTGATCCGCCAAATTTTTTGGTCCCCAGGACAGGCACTACATAGTCCAGAATAGTTACAATAATTACAAAAAACAGGAGGATCCATAAGGTATTGGAATACCCTTCAATATCCCTATTCACGTAGTCTGTCCATTTCAGTAGCAGGAAGCCTGCCCAGCTAATTGGCGGGCCAGGTATAATGGGTAAGATGCTTCCAATGAAACCTACCAGTACAAGGGCGGCTCCGGTAACAGCTAAAATAACATCCATAAGCAGGAGGAGTTAAGGGATCCCGATGATATCATCAAATGCAGCAAATAAAACACAGTAAGTAAGGGGCAATGTAAGTAAAATACCCACTCCAAAAGCAAGGATTCCTATAAGATTGATTCCCCCGAGTACGAGACAGAGCAAAAGGATTTGTCCGAAATTGCCTGATACAGTTTTCCTGCTCAATCTGATAGCTTCGGCGGGATCAACATCGTAAAACCAAACAAAAAAATACGCAAATACATAGCTTACAGCAAAATAAATACCTGGTATAATAAGTGCGATTAGTCCAAGGAAAACCACGAGAGAAATTAGCAGCTGGAGGAGAAGCAAAGGGGCGAATTTATCAAAGCTCTTAAAAAAATTGGGTAATTCGACCACATGATCCTTCCTAAGCAGCTGAGATACAATATAGTACCCAACAATTATTGGACCTCCTAAGATAAGACCACTTACGGGGTTTGACAGGGCGATCATCCCGATAAAACTATATATGATGAATTCTCCAGGTGATTTTCTGATAAGATTAAATCCGAGTTGCAACACGTTCTCAATTGATAGTTTGTATCCGTTGGATGCCTCTTTAACCTTCTGCTCTATATCGAATATCAACTCCATGATTATTTTTTCGAAATTAATAAAAAATCGTACATTTAATTGATACGACCTGAGCTGATGAAGGAGCATGAAAACCTGTATGAGAAGATCCAGGAAATCTTGGGCGGAACTCCGGCCAATCTGAAAATACTTGATTATCAGATCGATATGGATCTGCAGGTAGAGTATTTTGAATGTTCTAAAAAGCTACGAAATGAATTGGATGAATCGTGGGCGTACGATCACCTGAACTACCTGACCGAGCCCGGGTATTCAATTGAAGAGAAAAAAGAGATTTTAGCACGTTTAGCTACGATTGAAAATGTAAGTTGCTACAGGGCTATTGAATCTTTCATCGAAATTGCTGAGAAGCCTTTGAGAGACTGGGGGTTGCTTGCACTGAACGAGAGCCGCTTGCAGCTGGAAAGCACGATACTGGAAGAGAGCCAGGTTTTTATCTCTACGGGACTGGGTGGCAAAAAGGAAAAACTGCGCTACTTCGTTGTATTGATATCACGTGCAAACGCTGAACTTACCAATACCCACCGCATGGTGATTAAAAATGAATTTGATTATATCTTAAAGAAGTATGAGGCTGAACTGGAGGAAGTGAATTTTTCAGGGTACCTTGCCACTGTTCTTTTGTTATTACCGATGAACCATTCGTTGAAAAAGGTCTTTCGGGAAGCCATCACAGAGTGCAATTATTACGGGGATTTCTTGCAGGACGATTTTATCGTCACCAATGTAAAAACCCTCTCTTTTAAAGAGATTAAAAATTTTCTCAACGTAAAATCCGATCCGTAGGAAGCCGTCTATTCCCCAAGATCTTCAAATTCAACCTTGGTAAAGTCCTTTTCCTTTTCATCCGGCTGATCGGAAGAGTCTTCAACAGTTGTTTTTGTTGTATCAACTTCATCCAAATCAATGGGTTGCGGATTGGCATCACGGATAAATTCGATGCTCTCGCTCAGGCTTTCTGCGAATTTATCAAAATCTTCTTTGTAGAGGAAGAGCTTGTGCTTTTCATAAAAAAACTTCCCATCTCGGTTAAACCTTTTTTTGCTTTCTGTGATAGTCAGATAGTAATCATTCCGCCGTGTAGCCTTCACGTCAAAAAAGTAGGTCCGTTTACCTGCTCTGACAGCCTTGGAGTGGATCTCCTCTCGGCCTGTTACCTCCTTTACAACCTCTTCAGATTTAACTTTTCCTTCATCATTCATTACATCAGATTTAGTTAGGGCTTTCGTAGTTCTACATCAAAAGTGTAAAATATTTTAAACATATTCAAATATTATCCTTTTTAGGTTCCCGCTAAACTTGCTGTCAAACAGGTCTTTTATAGAATAAAATTTAATGTAAATTTGCATCGTTTAGTAAATACTATGGTAGGTTCTTTAACAAATGATCAGCAGGAGACAATTACGAATTAAAGCACTGCAATCCTTGTACGCGTATTACAAGACTGGCACAGAAGATATGGTGCGATCCGAAAAGGAGCTTCATTATAACATTGAAAAGGCCTATGCGCTCTATCACTATCTTTTACTTTTAATCATTGATGTGATTCTTTATGGTGAATCAAGGATTGAACTCGCAAAGAACAAACGCGTCCCTACCCATAATGATCTTCATCCCAACATGCGGTTTATCAATAACAAGCTGGTTGATCAGCTGAGAAATAATGAATTTCTATTGAGATATTTGGATCAGAATAAACTTAACTGGAGCAATTATCCCGAACTTATTAAGGAAATTTATTTAAAATCGGTTGAGAGTGAGGCGTATGCTTCCTATATGTCGGCCGATGAAAGCAGTTATGCCGAGGATAAGAAAATAATCACACATATCTTTACACATGTTATCTTTCCTAGTGAGTTGTTAGCCTCAGTTATGGAGGAACAAAGTATTTACTGGAATGATGATCTTGAGTTTATTACCAGCATGATCGTTAAGACCATTAAGAAATACAAGGAAGAAGAGGGACCGGATAAACCTTTGATGGAACTCTATAAGGCTGACGAAGACCGTGATTATGTGGTCAGGCTTTATCGCCAGACCATTATTCATAAGGAAGAATATGTGGACTATATCAAAAAGAACACCAGAAATTGGGATCTCGACCGAATAGCGTTCATGGATATCCTTATTATGCAAATGGCCATTGCTGAACTTATCGGATTTCCTTCCATACCAACCAAGGTTACTCTTAATGAATACCTTGAAATATCAAAGTTCTACAGCACATCCAAGAGCAGCATGTTTATCAATGGTGTACTCGATAAAGTGGCCGTTCAATTGAAGGAGGGGAAAAGAATACAGAAAAAGGGGAGGGGCCTTATTGGTGAGAGCGATTAAACTTTTGCGGCCGTTTGCACGAACCATCTGGATAGGTGGAATAAGTTTCCTTGTGGCATGCTCAGGACAAAATGGCAGCAATGAATCGGAAAAACAGGCATCCGAAGAAGGCTATCAAGTATCAGATATAGAGTCTTTTATATTATTCGATACACTTAACCACGATTTTGGAACAATCATTGAAGGTGAAAAGGTGGTTTATTATTTTGAATATAAAAATACCGGCTCGGCAGACCTGGTAGTCTATTCTGTGGAAGCTACATGCGGATGTACCACACCCGATTGGAGCCGTGAACCTTTAAAATCGGGCGATAAGGAGCTTCTTCAGATAATTTTTGATACTGCAGGACGAAATGGCTCACAACGTAAAGTGGTTACAGTCAGGTCGAATGCCCGCAATGCTGTGATTCAACTTATTATTACTGCGAACATTAATCCTATTGTTTAACATAAATTAAATCCCAGAGTATGAATTTTTTATTTCAATTTTTAAGTGCACCTGCAGCACCGGGTGCTGGTGGCGCAGGAATGCAATCATTGATTTTTCTACTTTTGATTATCGTAGTCTTTTATTTTTTTATGATTCGACCTCAGGTGAAAAAGCAAAAAGAAGCCACCAACTTCAGAGGATCCTTGAAAAAGGGAGATAAAGTGACCACAACCGGTGGAATCTATGGAAAGATCAATGATGTAAAGGAGAGGACTGTAACTCTCGAGATTGCTGACAATGTGCTGGTGAAGGTTGATAAGACAGCCGTCACAGCTGATCCTGGCGATCAGGCTCCTGCAACAAAGAGGTAATACAACTGTTTTGGAAAGTGGAATTCGACATAGGTGGCCAAAGGTTCCTGAAGGACAGAAGTTGCAATTCAGGAAAAGGGTACTTATGTTTTCGGTTTTTCTTTTAATATCTGTTTGTATCTGGTTTCTCAATGCGTTGAGTAAAAACTATACCTCAGTTATCGAGTTCCCAATTAGCTATGCGGATTTTCCGGAAGACAGGGTTTTTGTCGGTGAATTACCTGAATACCTTAAATTGCGTATCAACGCTCACGGGTATTCTATCCTCAGGTACAGGACATTTAAAAAACCAGTTCCCCTAAGTTTTAAATTATCGACCATTACGTTAAGTCGACCGGATCAGGATAGTTCCAGAGCATTTATGCTTACAAAGTATTATAAAGAACAAGTGTCGAGGCAATTGCCAGCTGAATTGCAACTTCTTGAAATTAAGCCTGACACCCTTCACTTCCAATTTGCAAAAAGGGTCACCCGGATGATAAAGGTCCGGCCGGATTTTCGCTTCCAGGTGGATAAGCAGTTTACTATTAAAGACGGGATCATCCTTGAACCTGACTCTGTAGAGGTTACCGGCCCTGATCTTATCCTGGATACACTGCACTATGTCTACACTGAAAAAAGTGATTTTGGAGAAATTTCAAAGAATTTTAGTGAGAAAGTCAAGTTAAAGAAGATAAGGGACCTGGATTACAGCAGGTCGAAGATCAATTGTTCCTTCGAATTGGAAAGATTTACGGAAGTCCAGCTTCACATCCCGATTGAAGTACTGAATCTTCCAGACAGCATTGCTCTGCAAACCTTTCCGTCAAGAGTGAAGCTCACGTGCAGTGTGGGGCTTAGCAAGTACGACAGAGTAGATGGAAGCTTAATAAAAGCTGTGGTGGATTATTCAGAGATAGAAGAAGGAACAAAGCTTTTAGGTGTGAACATTCAGAGTATTCCGGTATACCTGATTAGCTCTGAGTATTATCCAAAGACAGTTGAGTATCTGAAGTCCAGAAGGTGATGTACCAGGTGGGTTTAACGGGAGGAATTGGCAGCGGAAAAACATTGGTGTGCAATGTGCTTGAAAAGCTTGGTGTACCGGTATATTATGCGGATTCAGCCGCCCGCAGGCTTATGAACAGCAATACTGATCTGATCAATAAGATTGTTGGAATGTTTGGCAAAGAGGCATACAAAGAAGAGTCGATTAACCGGTTATACCTGGCGGAACAGGTTTTTGGAAATCCTCAAAAACTGTCAGATTTGAACTCGGTGGTCCATCCTGTAGTTCGGGAAGATTATAACTCCTGGGCAATATCTCAAAAAGATGCCGCCTATGTCGTGGAAGAGGCCGCTATTTTATTTGAGAGTGGAGCCAACCGCTTTATGGATGAAATAGTATGGGTATACGCTCCCGACACGCTGCGGATCAAAAGAGTTATGGAAAGGGATGGGGTGGACGAAAAGAGTGTTCGAAGACGAATGAAATACCAAATGGATGATGAAGAGAGGAAGGGTCTTGCAGATTACATCATTCATAACGATGAGACAGAAATGCTTTTGCCTCAAATCATTACAATGCATACTAAACTATTAAACAGTAGATAATCAGTTATGGCAAAATTTGGGAAATGGGTTGGACTTGGACTCGGTTGGGCTTTAGGAGGCCCCATTGGTGGGATTCTTGGGCTGGCCGTAGGATCGATATTTGACTCGGGCAAAAGTGATAGTACAGCAAAGGCACCCGATGTCCGAACCAGGACGTTAAGGGGTGACTATGCAGCTTCGCTTCTGGTCTTAATTGCTGCGGTGATGAAAGCCGATGGTCGGGTAATGAAAAGTGAGCTTGACTATGTGAAGCGATATTTTATCACACGTTTTGGAAATGAGACTGCAAATGAAGCTGTGGTGATGCTCAGGGACATCCTCAAGCAGGAGATTCCGCTGCGCGACGTGACCCATCAGCTATCACAAAGTCTGGACTATTCCTACCGGTTGGAAATGCTTCATTTTCTTTTTGGGATTGCTTCGGCCGATGGTTCAGTGAGTGATGATGAGAGTACTGTGATAAATCGCATCTCTGGATACATGAGCATTAATGATTCAGATTTCCAGAGCATCAGAGCTATGTTTGTGAGCCAGACTGATGCTTCATATAAAATTCTTGAAATTGAGCCTACCTCTTCCGACGATGAGGTAAAGAAAGCATTCCGAAGAATGGCTATGAAATACCATCCCGACAAAGTAAGTCATCTTGGAGAGGATTTCAAGAAGGTAGCCCATGAGAAGTTCAGAAAAGTGCAAGAGGCTTACGACCAGATCAAAAAGGAGCGGGGATTAAACTAGAAGTATTATATTTGCATCTCTTTTATACTATTTATGAATACAATCAAATTAAAAGACATTCTTTCAATTTCGGGTAAGGGTGGATTGTTCAAATACGTCGCCCAGGCCCGAAACGGGATTGTGGTGGAGTCACTAAAGGACAATAAGCGTCACGTGGCTTCTGCTACAGCAAGGGTAAGTTCCCTAGAGGATATTGCCATCTTCACCCAGGATGAAGAAGTTCCCCTGGCTGATATTTTTTTCCTGATCCATGAAAAATCTGAGGGAAAAGAAATCCTATCCCATAAATCCCCGTCCCAGGAACTGAAAAGCTATTTTGAAGAACTCGTGCCTGATTATGACGAGGAGCGTGTATATGTGTCAGACTTAAGAAAGGTATTTCAGTGGTACAATCAACTGTGCCAACATGACTTACTGGAGGTTATTGAAAAAGAGGATGGCGCAGAACGAGAAGAAACTTCAGTAAAAGAAGAAACTTCAGTAAAAGAACCAAAAAATAAGGAT
>CAZCQL010000019.1:0-15778 GCA_964500835.1 uncultured Bacteroides sp. | reverse complement strand
AGAAGAAACTTCAGTAAAAGAAGAAACTTCAGTAAAAGAACCAAAAAATAAGGATGCTTCAGAGGGTAAGAACCCGGTAACTACATAGATTTTGCTTCTTGCCAGATGGCTTCCATCTCTCCCAGGCTCATCTCTTTTAAAGACTTCCCCAGGTTGGTTACTTTTCCTTCCAGATATTTAAACCTTTTGATGAATTTGCGGTTTGTTCTCTCCAACGCAGTTTCTGGCTCGATATCATACAAGCGGGCAGCGTTGACAATCGAAAACAACAAATCGCCTATCTCATTCTCCATCTTCTCTTTCTGTTCCCCATGTATCAATTCATGTTTTACTTCGTTGATCTCCTCCGTAACCTTCTCCCATACCTGTTCCCGCTGATCCCAATCAAAACCCACAGCTCTTGCCTTGTCCTGTATCCTGTGCGATTTGATCAAAGCAGGTAATGACACAGGTACTCCCGCCAGAACACTATGGTTGCCTTCCTTCATTTTTAGCTCCTCCCAGTTCTGAATAACTTGGGTAGAATCCTTAACTTTCCTATCAGAAAAAACGTGAGGATGTCTGAAAATTAGCTTTTTATTGATGCCGTCAATCACATCAACAATATCAAAAACACCTTTTTCAGATCCTATTTTTGCATAGAATACGATGTGCAGAAGAAGGTCGCCAAGTTCTTTTCTGATCTCTTCCAAATCCTGATCAATAATCGCATCTGCAAGTTCGTAGGTTTCTTCAATGGTAAGGTTTCTGAGGCTATCCATGGTTTGTTCTTTGTCCCACGGACACTTCTCTCTGAGCTCATCCATAATCTCAAGAAGGCGTTCAAAGGCCTTCAACTTCTCTTCAGTACTGGTCATTTCATCCTTCATTGAATTCAACTCGGACGGTCGAGCTTGTATTAAGTTTAAGTAATCCGGCCGCGTTTCCATTACGTATAGCGATTTCCAGCAGGCCAACGGCATTGAACAGGGCCATCAGCTCACCTGGTGGAGTTTCGTTGTACCTGCTGTTGATTCGGCCGATCATATAATGCTTGCTTTGCACATAGATGGCAAACTTCTTTCCTTTTCCAATCCGATCAAACAATTCCAGTGAAATATTAGTAATGGCATTCTGAAATGAATCGATATGGATAACACTTCCGGTAATTGTTTGATCCTCAATAGTGGGTCTAAGTGGAGTCTGTTTATTGTAGCTTATAACAGGAGTGCCCAGCTTCTTAAGTGGGACACCGTTTGCCAGGGAGCAAGCCACCTCGGCAAAAATGGTCATGGAAATAAAACTGGCTGCATTCTGCTCTGGAAATTCATGAAGCATTACTACAATTTCAGGTTCTGGCACACCCAAAAGTCCCAGAATCCCATTATCTGCACAAAGGAAATACTGTTTGTTCATTTTAGCAGCCAAAAGATGGCTTCCTACCTCAGGTTCTGAGTTAACAGCGATGATGTGAATGGTATTATTTGGGAAGTTCGCATAGCTATTTCTTACTACAAAGGCAGCCTCGGCTGTATTGAATGGTTTAACCCTGTGATTGATATCGATTATTCTTGCTTCCGGACAGCCTGAGAGAAGTTTTCCTTTGAGTGATGCAACATAGTAGTCATTTTCGTTCCAGTCAGACGTCAACGTGATAATGTGCATGGCTTCACGGAAGGGATTTTCTTATTGGAATGTTGAAAAAAACAGCTTAATTTGCACATCCAAAAATAGTGATTATAATTTAATTTATGGCGGAAAAATTAATCTATTTGGAAGGTGTCGATCCAATTGATTTCTACGGTGTAAACAATATCCGCTTCAATAAATTCATCGAAGTATTTCCCGAGTTAAAGATTGTACCCAGAGGTAACGAGATACGAATTTCAGGGGAGAAGCAGCGGTTGGAAGATTTTGAGGATAAGGTGGATCTCTTTGTGCGCTATCTGCGAAAATTCCAGACTGTCGGCCTATCGGATATTGAAGAGTTGTTGAATGGGGGTGCAAAGTATAAAATGGCGGCCCCCGGGCCTGATGATGAGGTGTTATTACATAGTGATAGCGGAGAGAAAATCAGAGCTATTACTGTGAATCAGAAGCGCCTGGTGGATGAGGGAATTGAGAATGATTTGCTAATCGCTGTGGGTCCTGCCGGGACCGGTAAAACTTACACAGCCATTGCAATGGCTGTTAAAGCATTGAAGGAGAGGCAAGTAAAAAGGATTATTCTTACAAGACCGGCAGTGGAAGCGGGAGAGAAACTGGGATTTCTCCCGGGTGATTTTAAAGAAAAGCTTGATCCCTATTTGCAACCACTTTATGATGCATTAAGGGACATGATACCGGCACGGAAACTGATCCAGTTTCTGGAGGATGGAACCATCCAGATAGCTCCTCTGGCTTATATGAGGGGCAGAACGCTTGATCACGCTTTTGTGATACTCGATGAGGCTCAAAATGCCACGGCGAGCCAGTTTAAAATGTTCCTGACCAGGATGGGGCCCGATGCCCGTTTTGTGGTTACCGGAGATGATTCACAGGTTGATCTTCCAAAGCGGGAGGACTCTGGACTTGTACAGGCAATTCAGATACTGAAGGGAATAAGAGGGATTGCTATCATACGATTTGATGAACGTGACATAATCCGACACCGTTTGGTAAAGTCCATTGTAAAGGCATATAAAGGGGATAAGTGAGAAATAAGTAACTTATAGAAAACTGAGTAACTATGGCCAATGCATTAACGGGAACAAAATTCAATCTGACAGGACAAAAAAGCCTGTATACAGGTAAAGTACGTGATGTGTATAACATTAATGATGACTACCTCGTTATGGTAGTATCGGACCGTATTTCGGCATTTGATGTGGTACTTCCGCGGGGAATCCCTTATAAGGGACAAGTTTTGAATCAGATAGCATCAAAGTTTTTGGATGCTACATCGGATATCGTTCCGAACTGGAAAATTGAATCTCCGGATCCAAATGTCACTGTGGGGCATATGGCCGTTCCCTACAAAGTTGAAATGGTCATCAGGGGTTATGTGACTGGTCATGCATGGAGGGAATACCGGGAGGGAAAGCGGACTATTAGCGGAGTACCAATGCCCGAAGGGCTCAAGGAGCATGACCGGTTTCACGAACCTATTATTACTCCAACCACAAAGGCAGAGGAGGGTCACGATGAGGATATCTCGAGAGAGGAAATTCTCTCAAGTGGCCTTGTGCCTGAGAATGAATACATTGTGTTGGAGCAGTACACACAGAAGCTTTTTCAACGTGGTACCGAGATGGCAGCTAATATGGGCCTGATTCTCGTGGACACCAAATATGAATTTGGTAAGATGAATGGCCAGATCGCATTGATCGATGAAATCCACACCCCGGACTCGTCACGCTATTTTTATGCAGAGGGATATGAAGAACGACAGGCAAAGGGTGAACAGCAAAAACAGCTGTCTAAAGAATTTGTGAGGCAATGGCTCATTGGTAATGGCTTTCAGGGCAAGGAAGGTCAGGTGGTCCCTCCTATGCCTGATGATTTTGTGGAAGAAGTTTCTGAAAGGTATATAGAGCTCTTTGAAAGTATTACGGGTGAGAAATTTGTGAAGGCTGACACGAGCCGCATTGAAGAAAGGATTCTAAAAAACATCAATGACTTTATTTCAAAATAAGAAGAAGTTACTTATCCTCTTTGGATTACTTTTTCTCCACGCATGGGTGCTCACCCAGGAGCCGGTACCTGTGGAGAGATCTAATGACAAAGTAGTACTTAAGGGAATTGTCTATTACATTCACATCGTAAAACCGGGCCAAACCCTTTACTCAATTGCAAGAACCTACAATATCTCTCAAAAGGAAATTGCCATTGAAAATCCGGGTGTAATGTCGGGGCTGCAAATGGGGCAAGCCTTGAAAATTCCTATCGAGCCCAGCATGGATGGCGAAATCGATACGTCTACCGTTGATGAAGCAGATGTGTCGGGCAAAAGGCACATAGTTCGGCGGGGTGAGACCGTCTATGGCATTGCCCATCTGTATAATCTGAATGAAAATGAGTTGCTGAATGCCAATAAGTTGATGGATGCTTCGAACCTAAAACCTGGCATGAGATTGCTCATTCCGGAACCTGTTGAAAGCATCCGGGAACCCAGTTACGATGAGGAAGGTATCGCCTATCACAAGGTAAAAAAGCGTGAAACCCTTTATTCCATCTCCAGGTTTTACGAGGTTTCAGTTTATGATATCCGCAAGGCCAACCCCGAGTTGGGATGGGGAGGGCCTAAGATGGGACAAGTAATCAAGATACCTTTGTCACAGGTAGTTGACAATCCGGAAACGGTGAATGCCGTTGATGTGGACTCTCTTTTTGTGGAGGACTCAGATTCAATGCTGGAGGACTATGATTACGAGGATCTGCGATACGAGCAGTACGATCCATATCGAACATACAAGATCGCTTATTTTATTCCATTCGATTTTCAGGCACCCGAGCCGCTTGACTCCCTAATAAAAGATGTGAAATCTGTGACGAGGCGAAACCGGATTATCGAGCGCTACAGGGTGGAAGAGAAAATTCCCCAGGCAGTCAATTTCCTCGAATTTTTTCAGGGCTCTTTATTGGCGCTTGATTCAATCCGGCAGACGGGGATGAAATTGGATATACGGTTCTTTGATACCCGGAAGAGCGTGGATCACACTCTGTCGCTTCTTTTTGACGAGGAGATGGAGGATTTTGACTTGTTCATAGGACCGTTTTATCCATTTAATCTTGAAATAGCATCTGCATTTGCCAGCAAGCACAGGATTCCTCTTGTGACACCCTATTATAACAATCTGGACCTGGTCAGAAGAAATCCATACCTCTTCCAACTCAGTCCGTCCCAGGAACTTGAGTATCGCAAGGCAGCAAAACTTGTGGCAAGCAAACACATGTACAACATTGTATATGTGAGGGAGGAAGATTCACTCGACATGGAGAAGCACGATTATTTCAAGGAATTGATATTTGATGGTTTTGATGACTATCGTCCGGCTGAACCTGTTGTTTTCAAGGAGGTGGTTCAAAAACTCGAGCATACCGACGAGATAATTCACTCCCTGTCCAAAGATAAGAAGAACCTGGTGATAGTGCCTACCGGGAATGAAGCGCTGGCAAGCCGGGTCGTCTCATCTCTCTTTTTCCATTTAAAAGACTATGAAATCGAAGTGATCGGAGCTCCATTCTGGACTGAATTTTCAAGCATAGATTATCGGTATTATCATGATCTTCATCTCATATTTTACAGCTCATTCTGGGTTGATTACCAGAATCCTGAAATCGACAGGTTTATGGCTAAATTCAGGGGGCAGTTTTACAATGAGCCAAAGTCAACTACCAGGAAGGGAATTAATTATGGAATCATTGGCTATGATATGACTTTCTATTTCGCCAATGCATTAAGGTTGTACGGACCCCGGTTTATCCTGTCACTCAAAGATTATCAACCCGGACTGGTTCAAAACCCCTTTCAATTCAGCAGAGTGAGCAAAGCCGGCGGGTATGAAAATAGTCATATTGCCTTTTATCAATTTTCACCGGATATGACTATTCAGGAAATCAAGGTTCCTGACTTGCCAACCCGCCACTTTTTCTTCAATCCGTTTGAGGATAACAGAAGAAGAAGATTCAATCACATGGAAAGAAATTGACCTGATGTTCATCACTTGGGGCAAAGGTACTCACAGGATTCAATAACGGTTATACCTGTCCCTCTTTTCCTAAAGTGGTTGCGCGCTCTAGTCTCTTTAATATGGAGAAAATAAATGCGGCCGAGAGCAGACAAGTCACCACGAAAATCAACCATAGTTGCCATAATTGGATCTTTTCCCAGAAGAAACTCCCAATAAAGAGCAGCTTGTTTCCTACGGCGGTAGCCAGCAACCAGCCTCCTTGCATAACCCCCTGGAACCTTGTAGGGGCAACTTTTGAAACAAAGGAAAGTCCCATTGGACTTAGGAACAGTTCTGCAAAGGTCAGGATGAGGTAGGACGACATAAGCCAATAGGGCATAATCCTGGAGGAATCGGGAACTGGATTATATTTTACCATACCTGCCGCATCGACCGTTTGCAATTCATGGGGTGATATAAGATTTATCGATCCCAGGACCATTACTAAAAATCCAAGAGCAGCGATAATCATTCCGATCCCTATTTTTCTAGGGGTAGAGGGCTCCAAACCCCTTTTATTCAACCACGCAAAAACAGCTATCACCGCAAAAGTAAGGGTCACAATAAACAGGGGATTGAAGGATTGAAATACTTCGGGAGCTATAGGATTTTCAGTTTCACCCCGACTGTAAAACCAGACGGCTGCAGCACCACCCGCCGCCATAAGAATAACCCCGCCAATCCTGGAACTCCTGGTAGTTTGTTTTCCAGTAAGCATGAAGATTCCTGCAATGAAAGCAATGACTGATAAGATGTTTTCAAGGGTGAAAAACATATAGGTAAACGGGTCTACCCGCTTTACGGTGTAGTCTCTGGCGAAAAATGTATATGTCAGACCGTTCTGATGGAATCCCATCCAGAAAAATATCACTACAAAAAACACCAGAAGAAGAGAGATCACTCGTTGTTTCTCCTCCTTTGATGCTATCATAATGATCCAGGACACAAAACCAACAAAAAGACCAATAGCCATGCCGGTTTTAAAATCCTTGACAAAGCTAATCAATACAGCAGTGATTGCACCGGCAATAAGTGCCACAGGAATAGCCAGAGGCTTTTCAGTAAGAGAAATTGTCTTCTCACCGGTAACCTTCTCTCTTCTTGGCAGATGTTTGTGAAAAATGAGATAAGCCATCAGCGAGATCACCATGGCTATGGCGGCGAGGCCAAAGGCAAAATTATATCCTCTGGAAAAGGTTTCAATATAGGTATTAGCAAATGCACCGAGATCCCCTACAGCTCCGTTCAGGCTGACCGAGTTTGATAACTCCTGGAGTGCATTCACATCCTGAAGGGTTCCATCAATGTACTGGTGGCACATAGCCGGTAAACTTCCATCGTGAAGGAAACCATTCATTTTTAGCCACCAGTTTCTGATGCCCATGGCAGCAAACGGAGCAAAAAAGGCCCCCACATTAATCCCCATATAAAAAATCAGGAACGCATTATCCCTGACTTTATCGTATTTTGGATCGTCGTACATTTGTCCCACCACAGCCTGGAGATTCCCTTTGAACAAGCCATTTCCAAGGGCAATGGTAAAGAGTCCGACGACGGTTATGGGCAGAGACAATCCCGGGAGCACCAGCACTGCGTACCCAATAAACATTATCGCCTGTCCCATGGCAATAACCGTGGTGTATTTCCGGGTGGCATCAGCCAGAATACCCCCGAGCAGAGCCAAGGCATAAATAGCAAAATAAAACCAGCTGTAAATGTCACCGGCATTCTCTGCAGCAAGTCCGAACTTAGCCTGAAGGAACAGAACCAGTATTGCCATCATCGTATAAAAACCAAACCGTTCACCCATGTTCGCAAAGAAAGCAACATAGAGTCCTTTAGGATGTCCTTTTAACATTGAGATAGATTTTTATGAATCCTTCGATAGAATAATGGGCACAAATATAGAAATACTTTTTTCGTAATTTTGATACAAACATCATGTTATGAAAATCTTCGCCACCACTCAGGTCCGGAAAATTGACACATATACCATTGCGAATGAACCGATTCTTTCAATTGATCTCATGGAGCGTGCTGCCACGAGACTTGTAAGCTGGTATGTTCACCATTTTAATATAGATCAGAAGGTTGTGATCTTTGCAGGGCCAGGCAATAATGGGGGAGATGCATTGGCAATGGCACGTTTACTGGCTGAGAGACAGTTTCGCATTGAGTGTTACCTGTTGCAATTTGGAAAACCATCGGCCGACTGTGAAACAAACAAAAGGAGGTTGACAGAGCAGGGAATGGTTGATCTGAAAGAAATAAGGGAAGATGATCCATTGCCAGAGATTGAGGCGCATGATGTAGTGGTGGAAGGCATCTTCGGATCCGGTCTAACAAGAATGGTATCGGGATTCCCGGGAGAGGTAATCAGGCATTTGAATGAATTTTCATGTGCCGTAATTTCCATAGACATTCCATCTGGATTGCTGGGTGAGGATAACGCGGGAATTGCTTATGAAAATGTGATAAAAGCAGACTATACGCTGACTTTCCAATTTCCTTTTCTTTCATTCTTTTTTGAAAAGAATGCCCAATACGTTGGCAGGTGGAAGGTCCTGGATATAAATATTCATCCGAAGGTCATTCAGGAAACAGATGCTGCCTATTGCACCATCGAAAAAGAGATGGTGCAAACCATGTTGCCTGAAAGAAGAAGGTTTTCCCACAAAGGTACATACGGCCATGCACTGATTATTTCGGGAAGTTACGGAATGATGGGCGCTGCACTACTGGCAGGAAAATCGTGTATGAGGGGAGGTGCGGGGTTAGTAACGTTACATGTACCTGGATTTGGCTACCCAATAGTGCAAACTGGGTTTCCTGAGGCCATCGTGAGTCTGGATCAATCAGATATATTGTACAGTGAACCTCCCGACCTTGCACCGTTTTCGGCCATCGGTATCGGACCGGGTCTCGGATCTAAACAGAATACAGAAAAGGGATTGAAAAAGTTGCTTGAAACCGTACATGTACCGCTGATAATTGATGCCGACGGGTTGAATATTCTATCGGGCCACACTGACTGGTATAAATCATTGCCGAAAGGAACCATTCTTACTCCCCATCCCAAAGAGTTTGACAGATTAGCCGGACTATCTGAGAATTCGTTCGAGCGGCATAAGAGACAAAAAGAATTTGCTGCTAAATTTGGAGTTTATGTAATTTTAAAAGGCGCATATACAGGTATCGCAACTCCTTCAGGGCAATACTGGATAAATACCACCGGTAATCCGGGCATGGCCACTGCCGGCAGCGGGGATGTGCTTACAGGATTGATGACCGGACTACTGGCCCAGGGTTTATCCCCTCTGAGTGCTTGCCTTGTGGGGGTGTTTATTCATGGTTTAGCAGGAGACCTGGCAACTGATGCCGCCAGTGAAGAGGCCCTTATCGCCACTGATATAATTCGATACCTGGGTAAAGCATTTAAGGAGTTGAGGTAAAAATAATTTGTATTCAGAATCCCGATGTGCTAATTTTGCCCGGTATACTCTTACACAAGCCTATGAATAAGATATTCCTATATTTCGCTTTGATCATCCTTGCCACCGGGTGTCTCATGCAATCTGCTCTCCAGGTCCAGGTCACACCCCTTGGTGATGAGCCGGCTGAGTTTACGGAACAACACATTTATGCATTACCGCTAACGGTGTTAAAAGTTGAGGTCGTATTTGAGGAGTTGATAAGTATGCCCGGGCCCTATTGGGAGTATGCAGAAAAATACCTGGGTATACAGGAATTTATCAGACAGAAATCTAATCAGTGGAAAATACACGATGTTTCAGTCGCTCCGCATACCGAGGTGGACCCACAACATTTTTATTCCATTAATGTGCTAAAAGGAAATCTTTCCGTGGGCTTTCTGGATTATTACAGGAAAAAGGGAATCCTGGCAGATGAGTCAGAGCTTGTTCAGGAAGAAGTGAAAGGGATTGGTCTGGGATCAACCTTGAAGAAAGATTATTTGCGGTATTTGGATCTCGGGATTTATACCAATTTTGATGAAAAGATTGAGACAATGTACAAAACCCTGGTGACCGACACTTCCTTTTTGAGGGTACCCGTACAGCGCACGGTGGTGGAACAGAAATCTCATGCCATGAAAGCACAAGAGGCTGCGGAGTTCATTCTGGAGATAAGAACCAGGCGGTTTGAGCTGCTCACAGGCGAGTATGAGGCTTTCCCCAATGGAGAAGCCATGGAAGCCGCCCTTCACAAACTGGATGAGCTTGAAGAGTCCTATCTCTCCCTATTTATCGGAAAAACCATCTCAACGATGAAGAAGAGGGCTTACTTTATTGTCCCGGATTCAGGATTCAAACCTTCCAGATACCGGTTGGATATGTTTTCGAATCAGCTCGGATTTGTACCCCCTGAACTGGGGGAAGGAAATCCCCTGGAGGTCCTTATTGAACCTATGAGAAAAACAATCTCTCCTGCCAACTATTTTTCAGAATCGTCAACGAATCATCCTTATAACAAGCTTATTTACAGATTGCCTGATGTGGTTGATTTAAAAGTAGTGGTGGGTGAGCAAGTTCTTTCGAACCAACGGATCTCAATTTTTCAGTCAGGAGACCTGGTGACGTCCCCTATAGGGGTTCTATAATTTGCGGAGGCTGGTTACCTGCACTTGTTGACGATCCGGCGTCAGCACTCTCAGGAAGTAAACTCCGCTGGTGTAAGAGGAGGTATTTAAAATGACAATATCCCCCGGGCTAATTTGTTTACGCTGCTCCTGGCTGATGAGACGGCCGGTAACATCCTGGACTTCCAAAAGGTAATCTCCAGGTTTTCCAATATTGAAGCGAATCCTGAGCTCCTCTCCAACAGGATTTGGATAGACTGAAATGTCCCAGCTTACCTCATCCTTATGGATCCCTACGCCAATATCGAAAGGCTGTTGGAATCCCTGGGTCAGCATAATATTCTCTCCTGTGAGTGTGTGGACAGCAAGCTCTCCAAGGGTCCAGGAAATGCTTATGTCTCCATTTTCGCCATAGCCACCCCCTGAAGCGATGACACTTGGGGCAAGCATGACTTGCGCATTAAGAGCAGCACCTGCAAATAATGTACAACCAATACACAGGAATAACCTTCTCATGAATTCACGTTTAATCAAAAATCAGAAAAAAAACATTCGAAATCAAATATTTATTATACATATAACACCCCACACGGTAAAAAGGTTGCAGGTGAATCATTCTGTACTGCCGGCCATGATCCATCACTCACCGGCGGAAGGTATATTCTCTAAGATGGCCACAAGAAAATCCCAGAATTTAGCAACTGTTGCTATCTCAATCTTCTCGTCGGGAGAATGAGGGAACCTGATGGTAGGACCAAATGATATCATATCCAGGTTCGGGTAGGTACCTCCAAGAATCCCACATTCCAGTCCAGCATGAATCGCTTTGATTTCAGGTATTTTACCAAATCGCTGATGGTAGATTTCCTGACAGGTTTTAAGGATCGGCGAATCCATGTTGGGTTTCCATCCCGGATACTCTCCGCTCATCTCCACTTCTGCACCTATCAGGTGAAATACGGCTGCAATTTTCCATGCAACAGCTATTTTGGCACTGTCTACCGATGACCGCGTGAGATTCAGAGCTACAAATTTCCCGTCTTTCACCTCAACAACTGCCAGGTTATTGGAGGTTTCTACAAGCCCGTCCATGGATTGGCTCATTCGCTCCACCCCGTTAGGGCAGGCAAAAACTGCCCTGATAAACTTATACTGCTCCTGTTCGGGAACCACTCCTGCAGGAAGATTCGTCTTCTCCCAGCTAAAAGTTAAATCAGGTTCGGTATCAGAAAACTCGTTCTGGTAAAGGGTCTGATAACTTTCAACCATCTCCTCAAATTTTCCTGCCGCTTCGGGAGGGACCAGAACAATTGCATGTGCTTCTCTGGGGATTGCATTCCTGAGGTCCCCTCCGGAGGCTTCCGATAGCCTAATGGATAAATCAGATTCGGCTTGCATCAGGAACCTGAAAATGATTTTATTTGCATTGGCGCGGCCAGCTGGAATATCAATACCCGAGTGGCCTCCTTTCAAACCGCGGGCCTCTACCTTGTAAGCCAGCATTCCTGCTGGTATGGGTTCTTCGGTGTAAGACTTGGAGACCGAAACGTCTATGCCCCCGGCACAGCCTACATAAAGCTCACCTTCATCTTCCGAATCCATATTTAGCAGTATGTCACCTTCTAGCAGATTCGGTTTCAGCTCAAATGCGCCAGTCATGCCTGTCTCTTCATCAATGGTAAACAGGGCTTCAATAGGACCGTGTTTCAAGGTAGAAGACTTGAGCACTCCCATAGCTGCTGCAACCCCAATGCCATTATCACTTCCAAGCGTGGTCCCGTTAGCGGTAACCCAATCTCCATTAATAATTGTTGCTATGGGATCTTTTTCAAAATCAAACACAGTATCACTGTTCTTTTGTGGCACCATATCAAGGTGGCCCTGCAGAATGACTGTTTTACGGTATTCCATTCCCGGAGTAGCAGCCTTCTTAATGATCACATTTCCTACTTCATCTACCAGGGTTTCCAATCCCAGGTCCTCTCCAAAATTCTTCATGTATTCAATGACTTTCGCCTCTTTTTTCGAAGGTCTTGGAATTTGTGTCAGGGCATGAAAATTCGTCCATACCTCTTTAGGATTAAGGTCTTTTATGTGGCTCATTGGTAATATTTATTTATTCTTCACTTTTTTCAATGTTCGGTAGTTGAAGACCGTATCCTTTTTTCTTGTCTTCGGCTTTCAAAAGGATAGAGAAAATTACTGCAAGGACTCCAAAGCTTGTAAATATCAACATTGGAAGGGTGTAATTATACGTGGCGACTTCCACACCTTCCTTCATTTCATACCCGGTAATGCAATACTTCTGCAACACCCAGCCAATTAGAGCGGGGACTCCCATGAGTCCCCAATTCTGCACCCAAAAAATCATGGAAAAAGATGTCCCCAGATACTTGTAGGGGATTATTTTTGGGACGGAGGGCCACATGGCAGACGGAACCAGAGAGAAACCAATTCCCAGAATAATAATAAGTATGACTGCTATTATCCAGTTGTCTAAATATGGAACGGAATAAAGCGCATGAACGAATATGAGTAGAAAGGATCCCAGGATCATAATGGTAGCCCCCTTCCCTTTTTTGTCATAGATACCTCCAAAGAGAGGTGTCAGAAGAATTGCTCCGAAAGGGAGCATGGCAGGAATGGTGCCGGCAAGGGAATCGGAAACGTGAAATTTCTGAACCATCAGGTCTGAAGCATACTTCAAAAACGGAAAAACAGCAGAGTAAAAGAGAACACAAAGAATGGCAAGGTACCACCAACCTCTATTTTTCATGATATATTTAATATCTGACACCTTGAACTTATCCTCCTCAACACCTTCAGAATTAGCCACACGAGCCTCCGCTTCAGAGGCATCGAGCTTTTTATCCATGAAGGTGTAGATGATGAAAGTTATCAGTCCGACACAGAGCAGCACAAGCCCAAGTAATACTGGTTTTGAGACATGGCCCATGCGCAGGGCTACGGGAGCGGATACACCAATGGCGAGGGCTGTCCCCAATCTGGCAACAGAGACCTGCATTCCCATGGCCAGGGCCATTTCTTTTCCTTTAAACCACTTCACAATTATTTTAGAAACTGTAATCCCGGCGACTTCCACACCCACTCCAAAAATGGCAAATCCTATGGCTGCCATAAGAACCTGGGCTTTCGAATCAAACCAGAGGATATGCCAGACAACACCATCCAGGGAATGTGTCGATATGGCCCAAAATTTTAATCCGGCACCCAGAACCATGACAGAGGCAGCACCCACACCTGTAAATCTAATTCCTGCTTTATCTAAGATGATCCCTCCCAGTATTAGCATCAACAGGAAAACATTAAACCAGCCGTATGCACTGGTGAAGAAACCATATTCTGCACTATTCCAGGAGAGCTGCTGTTCGAGTAATCCTTTGAGGGGAGCCATTACATCGGTGATGTAATAACCGCAAAGCATTGTAAATGCAACAATGCCCAACGCTGTCCACCTTGCTAGTGCTGATTCTCTAAGGCTCTTTCTGATTGCTTCCATTAAATAAAATTTAAATTTTCAAACGCTAAAAATAGAAAAAATATAATGCCTTCAATCCATTTACACGATATAGTGGATAAGTAAATTAGTTGATACGGATATATTTCCTATTTTAGCTGGGGTAGGATCGCTTTTTGATGTAAGGGTATGACAATGGAAACGACAAAAGTTACACAGATGGCAAAATGATCGAATTATGAAAAAGGCATTGTTGGTTATAGGATTGGCAGTTTTTTGTTTAAATGCGGCGCTAACGCAGGAAACAGTCAAATGGTACTCTATCGAGGAGGCACTTCAATTGGCCAGCCAGGAACCAAGAGTTATGGTTATTGATGTATACACCGACTGGTGCGGATGGTGCAAGCGCATGGAGGCCACTACCTTTTCTGACCCGGTTGTGGCAGAATTGATGAATAAGCATTTTTATCCGGTGAAGCTGAATGCCGAGGGGAAAGATGATATTGTACTTGGAGACAGGACCTATAAGTTCGTTGACAATGGACGAAGGGGTTATCACGAAATTGCAGCGATTGTTACAAAGGGCCGGCTCTCATATCCCACCATCTCCTATGTTGATTACCAGGGCAAGGTTCTTGAAGCAGCCCCTGGGTATAAAACTTCCGAGCAATTTAAAGTTTATCTTTCGTATTACTCAAGCGAGGCCTATAAATCAAAAACCTTCAAGGAATTTTCTAACTCTTATCAGGCCGAACTGTAGTATATCTACTCAACATTCGTTGAATTTCTGTTCTAATATCCTTCTTTAAGGAAGCAGGTTCGATAATTTCGGCATCCTTCCCCAGGCTGAGCACCAGGGATTTTAATTCGTACGTGGGATGGACCTTAAAGCTAAAGATAACCTGCTCCTCATTCTCTTCAACAATATTTTGGGATTCGTGCCAGGGTTGAGTGATCAGGTATTGAGCCTGGGTTTTTTGGACAGCGATCTTGATTAAAGGAGGTTCCCCCTGTGGAGAGATAATCCCTATGGCAGATTTAAAATAGTCGGCAGAATGAAATTCAGGTTCCCTGTAGGCAATACCCGGTGAGTATTGAAGGTCCCGTATTCGGTCCAGGGCATATGTTCGAATCTGACCTTTGAATTCATTCAGTCCGACCAGGTACCATCTGAATCCATGTTCCTTTAATAAGTAGGGATGCACCTCATTAAAATAAGGCTTATCCTCATAAAAAGGAAGGTAGTACAGCCGGAGCACCTGTTTATTTTCGATGGCATGGATAATGGGATCCAGATAGTGGGTCCCTTTTATTTCGGGAGTCCTTCTAAAACTTATGAATCCCCTGCCGGAATATTGGTTGTACAATCCGGCAATTAAGGAATGGATCTCCAGGTTATTCTTTGAATAGGCCATAACGGAAAGGGTTTCTGCCCAAAAATAGCAAAACAAGTTCGAATTCGAACATGAGTAACTCATATCTCATATAGTGAATACCGGGTATAATTCTAATTATATGAACTTACCTGCCAGGTATAAGGGATTTTGTTTATCTTGATCAACCAATCTGATAACTGATTTTAATCTGAATATGGCTAATTCAGGACAGGACCTTGATCCAAATAGAAATGGCAACTGCATCTTGCATATCAGGAATAAGGCAGGGAGTAGATTAAACATTGTCTTGCATGGAACCGAGGTGAATATTGTCCGTGCCATGACTATTCGGAATTTCAAGCGTTTGAAACTTCTAAAAGGAACCTATGTAGTTGAGGCCTGGCTCTCTGAGGGGCGCATTGTGGTGAACTCCATAAACATACCGCATATCAGCATAGAAAAGATTACCTCGCGGAAGGATGTTTCAATACGTGGGAGGAAAATTGTAGCTGATTTTGTCAATGATAGGGCCAGGTTGGAAATCAATAGTGAGCCCTCGGCAGGTGACCTGGTTCAAAATATCTAGTAGCTAAGATTTGATGCCAACAGGCTTTCAATCTGACTTACCGTCATATTT
>CAZCQL010000018.1:32451-67055 GCA_964500835.1 uncultured Bacteroides sp. | reverse complement strand
AGGGTAACTCATTTGAAAACAGGGGGTATGACTATACACAGAGAGCTTACATGCTGGAATGCAGGGATGCTAAAGAAGATCTTGAATTCTCACTTGAAGGCAGTCAGGATTCCCCTGTCCATAATCCGGCCTTTGTTATTTCAAATTGGAAGGGAGGGAAGATCGGTCTGATTATGGAAGGTGAAGAGGTCCCTGAAGGAAAATCATTTAGGCAAGGCCTGGAGTACAAGGTGGATGGATCAGCTGACCTGGTTGTATGGATCGGGAAGATGAGTGAAAAACAAGTTGAATTCAAAATGGTCAGTCGAACTCAGTAAGCATGTACAGATTATTTTGCGCCGTACTGATCCATGTCGAAATGGATCTGTACAGCGGCCCCAAGATATTCTATGAGTTCCCGGACCTGGATGAGGTGGACGAGGATATTTATGAGGAGTATAAATATATGTATGATTGGGTGCTTCTGGGTGATGCACTGGAAGATATTCAACAAAATTATATTAGAATAGAACGACACAATACATAAAAATTATGAGACCAATACCCAGCGCATTGAAGAATTCCTGCGTGATTATTACACTGCTGCTGATTTTCTCAGCCCTTCAGTCATGCAAGCATGTTGAAACTGGCACCTCCGATTTTCAAGCCTATTATACCAGGTATGGGGCGGGAGATAAAATCACAGGTGATTATGCGGATGTGGTGGTTCGTTTTCCTGACCAGAAACATCTTGTTTTTTCCCGGGAGTCCAGCTACCTGCCGATGCTTGAATATGGAGGACAAGAATGGTATGTCACAGAGGTCATTGATAGAAATGGAGACGGAGATAGCCATCGTCCTAATAAAAAAGATCTCTATTCTTATGCCAGGATTATCAAGAATTCAGAAGATGAGATTCTCATCCACTGGCGTTATATCCCTGATCTCGATCATCCTGATTTTACAGGTGTCGTACACGAATACTATACAGTAAAACCCGATGGGAAAGTCACCAGGACCATCCAGCCTGGTCGCGAAAAACTTGATGAGTTCAGGGATCCGGGTAACTGGTATGTGGAGGAGTTGGAGCTTACCCGATCGGGAATCAACCAGATTTCATTTCGTGAGCCGAAGCAAGAGGAAATGACTATGCCAGCCATAACAGGCTCTCCGGTAATCAGAGGTATTGCGAATGTGCCTGCACTCTATTGGGCATTTGATGAAGGAATCAGTGAACGGTCTTTTCAGATGAAGGATGCTACTTTCGAGCAGACTGAAGGTACCCGCTGTCCCATCGATGGAAATCTAACGCTGTGGAAAAAAGGTATTTCGGGATCAGCCCTGGCCTTTGACGGCTACGATTCTAAAGTGACTTTTAAAGGAGCTGAACCACCTTCCGAACCAACACCATTTACTCTCGAATCCTGGGTGGCCCTGGGGGCATATCCCTGGAAGGAAGGAGCAGTCCTGGATATCACAACAAATGGAGCAGGGGTCTATCTGGGAATTTCTGACCTGGGTCAGTTGATTTTCAGAATACATGGGAAGAACCGGGAGCATACCCTGGTTTCGGAAAAGGAGATCGCACTGTACCGGTGGACTCTTATAGTGGCCACCTATTCAGTAGAAGGCAATGAAGCTACAATCTTTATTGATGGCACAGAAGCCGGCAGGCTTTCATTGGGTGACGACCATCCCAACCTGGTTTCCACTGATGTTGTGATCGGGCTGAATAAGAATCCTGAAAGAACCACCCAGCACGTATCCAGGGATTACCCGCCTGATGTTAGGACACCTGAGGGAAACCAGCCCATGGTGTATGGAATTGAGGGCCTGATTGACGAGGTAAGGATTTATCTGGAGGCATTAGACGTGGATAGGATTGGAGAATTTTACGCCAGCTATAGTGTTGACCTGGCGCTGTTATCGAATCCCGACATGGAGCCGAGGATCCTTCCAGGCGAGGTGGATGGTAACAAGGCCGAGAAGTTCGGAGCCTATTACACCAGCCTCAAATACCACGATTTGTGGGATAACCTATGGAGATCCAGTCCCTGGCCCGATATTGTGGTCAGGTTCGATCAGTTCCCCTGTAATGTGGTTTACTGGAGAGGACCCAATTATGGGCCCAGTTGGGTGACCGAAAAGAACATTTGGATGAGTGACCAGAGTGCAGAAATCGGAACCTATTACGGATGTGCGGAACATATGGCAGATAAGCAGAATCGTTTTTCCCATGTGAGGATCCTGGAGAACACCGATGCCAGGGTGGTCATACACTGGAGGTATGCATCGGCCGACATCATGTACCAGTTTGACAACTGGCGCACCTGGACCGATGAATACCATTACATCTATCCCGATGGAACCGCTGTCAGGCATGTGAATTATTACGACGGGGAAGTGGGCTGGCAGGACGTACAGTTTTTTGCCCAGGCCGGCACCACCCCCGAGGATCAGATCCACTTGCAGGCGCTCACCGTGGCCAACCTGGAAGGGGAGACTTATGAACTGGACTGGACCAATGGAGTTCCGGAAAATGAACTGGAGGATGCTTCCATATCTGTGGTCAATTTCAAATCCGATTACAAGGTAATGGTGATCTACCCCGATGGCAGTGAGATAGGGACCTGGGGGGAACGCGAACGTGCCACCCCGGAGACTCACTTTGCCGGTCCCTGGAACCACTGGCCCGTAAGTCAGATGCCCAATGACGGAAGGTATGCCATGAGGACCGACCGGGTCACACACAGTGCCCTGGGGGGCGCCGGGCCCGAGACCATGGCCATTTACGGGTTTACCAACCAGGAGATCTCCTCGCTGGTCCCGCTGGCAAGGTTCTGGAATTATCCACCCGAAGTGGAGGTCCGGTCAGGTGCCGGAGATGTTGAATATGACCAGGCTCAGAAGGCATATATTTTGGAGGGAACCGGCGGAGATATTTCACTCTCTTTTATTGCCAGTGAATCTTCGCCATTACAAAATCCCTGTTTGGTGATCCGGAAAATGGACAGGGCTCAGGTTCATCTCTCCATGGATGGAGTAGCCCTGGAGAAGGGAACAGACTACAGGTATGGATTTGTCCCTGTGGAAGGGGGATATAACCTGGTGGTCTGGCTCGATGTACAGGCAAATCAACTAACCGGAATTCTGATAAGTGTATCATAAAATACCCGTCAATGAAAAAGTCAGCCGTAATTGCTCTGATCATTTTACTTTTTGTCATCTCCTGTTCTCAAAAGTCAACAGAACACATCCTGATTCGTTCCGGGGAGCCTTCCGCTCTGATTGAACCGGGGGAAAACTGGACCAAGGAGGATGGATACCTTGAAAGCAGGGGTGAGTATTTTCTGTCTGTTGAACAGTGCATTTCATCCGGAGCATTCCAGATGAGTATTACAATGGAAATTGAAAGCCCGGAATGCTTCCTGGCTGTTATGGCGGGTGACAATAAGTTTGGTTTTGATGGCATTTGGGACGAGATGCCGGAGGGTATAGCGCTTGAAGGCCCCTCTTTTCACAAAATCCACCAGCTGGAAGTGAATCCCGGAGAGGTAATCCCTGTTAGAAAGCCTTTTGATATCCTGGTGAAATATGAAAATAACCTTCTTAAATACAGTATTGATGGAAAGGAAATATTCTCGGAAGAAGTAGTTAATGAGCCATTTGGAAGAATCAGAATTGAAGGCTTTGGGGAAGGGAAATACATCAGGGTGTATGATTGGAGTATCAGGGGAGAACTGCTTGCCCCGGGGAAAATTTATACCAGAGAGCGTCTGCTGGCAAGGGCGCAGAAAAGCGTAGATAAAAGGGCCGAAGAGGTGAAGGATGATCCCAACCGCCCGATCTACCACCTGCAACCCCCTGCCAACTGGAACAACGACCCCAACGGCACACTTTATTATAAAGGCTACTACCATATGTTCTACCAGCATAATCCTTTTGCCGACCGCTGGGACTGGATGCACTGGGGTCACATGCGGAGCAAAGACCTTGTTACATGGGAACACCTTCCCATTGCCCTGTGGCCATCGCTTGAAAATGGGGAGGAGCACTGTTTTTCGGGTAGTGCCATTGTGAACAGGAAGGGTGAGCCCATGCTTTTTTATACCTCCATTGGTCATGATGCACCTGAACTATGGGTGGCCATTCCCGGTGATGAAGAGTTGATCAACTGGGAAAAACATCCTGCCAATCCGATCCTTCAGATAGATGACCATAAGGGTGAGTTGATCGAGGAGTGGCGTGATCCCCAACTTATCCACGAAGGGGACCAGACCCTCATGGTGATAGGGGGACATCCCGAAAATATGGGTGGATCCATCATGCTCTATAAAGCCCTCAATGATGAACTGACCGAGTGGGATTATCTGGGGACCGCATTTTCCGGGGAGGAAGGGAACTGGGAGTGTCCCAATTTTTTTAGAATAGGAGACAAATGGGTAGTCATCTATTCGCCTCACGGTCAGGTCATGTATTATACCGGTAATTTTGACCTTGAGACTTACAAATTCACGCCGAAGCAGCAGGGAGGGGTTGATTTCGGAAATAACTTTTATGCACCAAACACCATGGAGGACGGCAAAGGACGCAGGCTTTTATGGGGTTGGATCCCGGGATTTAAGGAGAACCAGGGCTGGCAAGGTGCCATCACAATTCCAAGAAATCTTACTGTATCAAAAGAAGGTTGGCTGATCCAGGAGCCTGTTGAGGAACTGATGGCTCTCAGGAGCGAGCATTCCCATTTGGATGGATTCAATCTAGCAGATGAGGCCAGGGAATTGACCGTGCCCGGGCATGAATTTGAGTTGGTCGCTGAGTGTTCCAACATTTCAGCCGGCAGCTATGGGATCCGGATGAATCGAGCGCAGAAGGATGAGGTATTTGAAATAGCTGTAAGGGGAGACCAGCTTCTTTTTGGTGAAGAGGAGATCTCTTTGGAGCCCTTTGGGCTTGGTGATGATCTCTCATTGAGGCTTTACTTTGACCGCTCCGTGGTGGAGCTCTATGTGAACGGCGGACTAATTTGTGCTACTTCGGTGGTATACCCTGACAGAGAGAATCCAGCTTGGGAACTTTTTGCTGAAGGAGGTAACCTGAAGGTGGAATCACTTGATATCTGGAAAATGAAGTCTATCTATAAATCGTACTGATGAAACCTTTTGATCTGATAGAATCTTTAACATTGAATTGAACCCTTATGAAAACAGTCATGCTGAGGAGTAACAGGGGGGTTGAATTGCTGGATCAGGAAATACCAAAAGCATGTAATGATTTTGTGGTGGTTAAGGTCCACACAGCCCCCATGTGCACGGAGTTCTATAAGTACAGGGAGGGTGAGCAAGATCTTTGCCTTGGTCATGAGGCAGCAGGCGAGGTTGTGGAGGTCGCTCAGCCGGGAAAGGTACAGGTTGGCGACAGGGTGGTGGTTATGCCGCAGTATCCGTGTGGAAAATGCAATTTGTGCCTGCAGGGAGAGTATATACACTGTGAGAATCTTGTTGATCCCCTGGATGTCTGCTCATGCGACAGTGGCGTAGCTACCTATTCCCAGTACGTATTAAAACAGGACTGGTTGCTTGTGCCCATTCCGGATAACATGTCTTTTGATCACGCCAGCATGGCATGCTGCGGACTTGGTGCAAGCTTTGGTGGCATCCATACAATGGGTGCCGGATCTTTTGATACTGTTTTGATCACCGGACTGGGACCCGTAGGTCTGGGGGCGGTCATCAATTGCGTGGTACGGGGTTCAAGAGTGATTGGTGTGGCCAGGAATTCATTCAGGGCTGAGCTTGCCAGGAAACTGGGTGCAGAGGAGGTCCTGGATCCGGATGACCCCCATTGCATAGACAGGATCAGGGATCTGACCGAGGGGAAAGGGGCAGACAAGTCGGTGGATTGTTCAGGCGGGGAGGAATATCAGAAAATATGCATTGCCGGTACCCGGAGAAAAGGCCAGGTTGCTTTCGTGGGCGAATCAGGAGATCTGACGCTAAGGGTGAGTGATGACCTGATCAGGAACGGCCTTACTCTTCATGGAGCATGGCACTGGAACTTGCAGGATACTGCATTGCTCATGGATACTATCAGCCGGTCAGCACAGCTGATCGACAAACTGATCACCCATACCTATCCACTGGAACAAGTTGAAGATGCATTTAAGCTTCAAATAACCGGCAGGAGCGGAAAGGTCCTGCTTCATCCTCATAAACCCTGAAAGATAATAAACGAAAAGGAAGCATGTTCAGGATCACTCTTATTATTTTATTTTTTACTGTAAACGCATTCCTTGCCCGGTCTCAGGATGAGTCCGGGTTTTATGCCTATTACACACGCGTCAATTCAGGGAAATCATTTGAGAAGGATGCAAGGGTGGGTGATTATGCTGATGTCATTGTTCATCTTGACCGGGACCTGAAGGTGGTGTTCTGGAGGGGCTCAAGCTATCTGCCGTCCCTGCGGAAAGCTGACAATACCTGGTACCTGGAGGAGATCATTCCCAGGACGGGTGACGGTACTTCAGAAATGCCGGATTTGATCAACCGCTACTCCTATGTTCGGATCATCGAGAACAGTCCTCAAAGGGTGGTAGTCCACTGGCGGTATATCCCAGATTTCAGCAATCCGACTTTTACCGGGGTGGTGGATGAATATTTCACATTCACTCCTGACATGGAGGTGGAAAGGCAGATTAGGAAGGGGACTGAAACCATTGATGAGTGGGAGGATCAGGGCAATGTGTTTATCCAGAGACTCAGGTTAGGGCCCGATGGAATAAAGGAACTAATAAGAAAAATGCCCCATAAAAAAACAGGACAATCCCGTTTGACAGCGTCCCGGAAGGAGGATCCGGAACAGGGTGACAATACAGTGATCGGATTCGGGTTCAATGAATCGGCTGGATCCACCACCATGGAATCAGTACACAAACAGCTGACAGAAATTAACGGCCCTAAAGCCCTATGGAAAAAGGGAGTTTCCGGTTCCTGCCTGCAATTTGATGGTTATTATTCCTCCATTGTACAACCTGGAAATATCACTCAGGAGATTGTCAATGAAATCACAGTGGAAGGCTGGATTGCCCTGGGTGCATACCCTTTTGATTGGGCCCCGGTTGTACAGCAGTCAAACTGGGGAACATCAGGCTTTTATCTGGGAATTGATCAGCAGGGAAAACCAGGATTTCATGTAACTCTGGATGGAACATGGTATTCAGTCGTGTCCGATTCAGTTCTTGATCTTTTCAGGTGGCATTACCTTGCTGGGACATTGAATCGTAAAGGGGAGCTGACGCTCTTTGTCGATGGGAAAATTGTAAAGGCATCCCATCCGGGTCCAGGCTCTATCACTTTAAGCAATTCAAATATTCTGGTGGGATTAAACAGTGATAGACTTCCTCTGGGACCAGGACGGTTAAACATAGGCAAATATCCCTCATTGTTTGGCGTGGATGGCCTTATCGATGAAGTGAAGGTTTATAGTCGTGCCAAAAAATCAATTGAATTGGCTGAAAATGATGCATTGCTGTCTAAGAATGAGGAAGCAATTTCAAGCCCCGATATGGTAACCCGTAAATGGCCGGAGCTATGGTCTGACAAGAGAAATTCCGAATTTGGAGCCAGATACACCCGGCTAAACTATTACGAGACCTGGGATAATATGTGGAGAGTGTCCGGACATCCCGATGTGGTGGTCACATTCAAAGACCTGCCCTGCCAGATTGTCTCATGGAGGGGATTGAGCAGCGGCCTGGCACTGGTCACGGAAAACAAGCTGTGGGTGGGAGATCAGAGCAGTGAGAACTATAAAGAACTGGATGCGGAAGGTGAGGCTGAAGGGTGTTGTGAGCACATGTCAGACAAGCAATGCAGGCATGCCCATATCCGGATCATCGAAAACACACCTGCCCGGGTGGTCCTTCATTTCAGGTATGGCCTGGTCGATTCACGTTATATATTCTCTGATATAGATCCCAAAAGTGGCTGGGGAGACTGGGCCGATGAAATATGGACCATCTACCCTGACGGAGTGGCCGTCAGGCATCTGGAAAGGGGGATGATCTGGGGAGACAGCTGGGTAGAGACCATGTTTTTCAGCGCGCCCGGACAAAGACCGGATGATGTGGTTGAGGAAGGGGCTTTTACAGTGGTTGCTGAAGATGGTGATTCTGAGACCTGGACCTGGGAAGATGGTTCTCCAGACCAGGTATTCGAGAATATTGGTATCACCATGGTGAATACCAGGTCGGAGTACCGCGCTTTCAATATCTACCCTCCCGGTTCATCAGTTGAAGTATTTGGCGGCCACGGTCGGGGATCAAAATTCCACTGGTGGAACCACTGGCCGGTGAGCCAGATCACCAGTGACGGAAGGGGGGCCTGGGCAGCTGACCGTGCGGCCCATTCCTCCCTTGTATGGGGGGTTCCCGGCGAGGAATTCCTGATGTATGGTCTGACCAATAAGGCAGCCGAAGAATTAATGCCCCTGGCCAGGTCATGGAATCATCCACCAAAGATACGCAAAATGCAAGGAGCTGAACCTAATGGGTACAGGCAGGAACAAAGGGCATATTCCATGCGCAGGGAACAGGATGTCATTCGTTTTGAAATGAAAGGAACTGATGTATCACCTGTTTTGAATCCCTGTTTCGTGGTGAAGAACTGGGCGAATTCTTCCACTGCAGGAATCACTGTAAATGGAAATGAAATAAATGATGAATCTGAATGCAGGCAGGGCATCTATCGGGATACGGATGGATCGCAAACCCTGGTTGTATGGCTCAGAATGGAAAAGAATTCAACAGTCCGGGTCGAAATAGCAGAAACATAAAGACATATTTTTTCTAAAGAAGAGGACTATGGAAACCATCCACAGGTCGGCGCATATGATTGATAAACTGATTACCACCGTGGCTTGACAATTTTACAGAGAAAAAGTTGCATAATTAAAAGAGGGTGTCTCAAAAGTATAATTGTAGCCAATTCTCAGGATTACAGATGAAGTAACCTGGCATTTTTTACGCAGTAAATAAGCACGTTACGAATTGTAATCCTGAGAATAAGTATAAAAGGGTGCCCTTTTGAGACACCCTCTTAAAATTTACTATTTCCACTCAAATTTCTTATTTAATAATAAGTTTTTGAGTGTTATTATCAGCTTTGATGAAATAAATTCCGCTGTTAAGTTCTTCAACATTTATAGGAGTTTCCTTCAGGTAGTTTATTGTAGAATAAACTTCTTGACCTACGGTATTGTATATGGAAACGGAAGCAGCATCAACACCAATTCTAATATGCGTTCTTGCAGGGTTAGGATAAATTTTGAGGTTACTGTCTAATGGAACCTTGTTTATGTATATTCCAGTTGAAAGCGCGGCATCACCAAGGACTATATCATCAATGTAATAAGTGCCGGCAGCAGCATCAGCTCCCTGGGTGGGTAACAACCAGACTCCATTTATTTTGGTCATATCCAGGGTTCCATCTTCTGAAGTTAATGTGGTTAAATCAATAGTTATTTCCTGAAAATCATCCGTTCCAAGTGTAAATGAGGTAGAAGATTCATCGGCCCAGACAGCTTGTTCATCCTCAGCTCCAAAATACCATTCAGTTCCCTCAGGAAATTTATATTTAAATGTCAGTGTTGGATTTTCGGTCAGGTCTAATGTGGGTGAAAAACCCCAGCCGATGGAGCCTTCCACTCCTGGTTCCAGCGTAAATTCAAGTACTCCGCCTTCAACGGCAGCTTGCGCATAATCCAGTTCATCTATCCATCCGATCTCGTTCACCCCTTCAATGAAAAGGTCATTAAAATCCTGATCGGGTGCATAGTCGAAAAATTCTCTGAATCCATTTCCAGATTCTGTTATTCCGGATAACACAGCATCACCAAGGGCTAAATCTTCAATATAATAAGTACCGGCAGCGGCATCAGCTCCCTGGGTGGGTAACAACCAAACTCCATTTATTTTGGTCATATCCAGGGTTCCATCTTCTGAAGTTAATGTGGTTAAATCAATAGTTATTTCCTGAAAATCATCCGTTCCAAGTGTAAATGAGGTAGAAGATTCATCGGCCCAGACAGCTTGTTCATCCTCAGCTCCAAAATACCATTCAGTTCCCTCAGGAAATTTATATTTAAATGTCAGATTTGGATTTCCGGTCAGGTCCAGTGAGGGTGAAAAACCCCAACCGATCGAGCCTTCCACTCCTGGTTCCAGCGTAAATTTAAGTACTCCGCCTTCAATGGCTGCCTGGGCGTAATCCAGCTCATCTATCCAGCCGATTTCGTTCACCCCTTCAATGAAAAGGTCATTAAAAATCATATCGGCTGCATAGTTGAAAGTTTCTTTGAATCCATTTCCAGATTCTGTCACTTGTGCATCAACAACAAAGATGCAAGAAAGCATCATTAATAGTGTAAAGAATTTTTTCATAATTATCTGATTTAGTTCAAATTAATAAATTTAAGTTCTAATAATAGTAAGCGATCGGTTTAAAATATGAAACAAATCGGTTCATCATTCAATTAAACCGTTTTGTATTCATAAGCTCTTAATATAGTCTAAAATTATTGGAAAAGGTATGGAATTTTTCGAATTAAATCAAATTTTCGAGATTAAAATCTTAACTTTAGAAAGTAAGTTCTGAGTTGATCCAGTTTCCTGATGATTAAAAATCGAATGTGATGACTGTGAAGTATTTGATTATTAGCTTTCTCGCTGTTTCATCCCGATCGTTTCCTGCCATTTCCCCCGCTCAGCAAAGGCGGGAGATTGCCCATCTCATAGCACGAGAGATCTCATTATATGCAATAACCATTGGTATTAGTTATCAATTGAAATGGTGTTATTCCAATTGATTTATTTAAGATCCTATTTTGAGTTTTTGATAACTTAGTAAGTCCAAAAAATATAAATATCACTGTAATAAATCTTAAAAAAACATCATATGAAAAAATCATTACTGCTATTTATTGGTATTGGTCTGGTCCTTTTCGCAAATGCTCAAACTACAATCAAGGGTAAGGTTGTAGATTCTGGTAGTGGGGAGGAATTGGTTGGTGTTAATGTTATTATTAAAGGGACCACTACCGGAACCAGTACGGATGCGAATGGAAATTACTCGATAAACACTTCAGTGCAGGACAGTGTATTAGAGTTTACATATATCGGGTATCTTTCCGAAGAAATAACCATACAGGACCGCACCAACATAGATGTTAGCTTAATCCCCGATTTGGTTCCACTGGATCAGGTGGTTGTTGTTGGTTACGGTACACAAACCAAAAGAGAAATTACTGGAGCTGTATCTGTCGTTGATGTTGATCAGTTAAGCAAAAGTCATTCTCCAATGCTTACCGACCAGTTGCAGGGTCGTGTTGCCGGAGTTACAGTGACCAGTACGGGTCAACCCGGCAGCAGGGGTAATATAAAAATCAGGGGGGCTTCTTTTTTCGGGGGTAATGAACCGCTTTATGTGGTGGATGGAATTCTTACAGGTGACCAGGCGAGTTTTAATCCCAACGATGTGGAATCGGTTCAGGTTTTAAGAGATGCCTCTTCCACCGCAATATATGGGAACAGAGCTGCAAATGGAGTGATTATTATCACGACAAAAAAGGGACAAAAGGGAAGTCCAAAAATCAATTTTAGTTCAAGATTTGGATTTGATAAAATAACCTCAAGAATTCCACTGGTAAATAATTTTGGTTGGGCCGAAATCATTAATGAGGCGCATGATAATGCCGGAAGTCCCCGTCAAGCTCTGGCGGATGAGGAGTTCAACCCCGACATTAATACCGACTGGCAGGATGTGGTATTTAGTGATAACGCACCTGTATTTGATGCCAATTTAAGCGTCTCAGGAGGTGGAAAAAAAAGTAATGTATATTTTTCTGTGAATTATTTGAACCAGGACGGGACAATCGAAGGTCCTCATTTTAACAGGATATCCACACGCTTAAATTCGGAATATGAATTGGGCGATAAACTTACTATCGGTCAACACTTTACAGTCGGTTTCACTGAAACAACCGGGGTGTCGGGAACTGATCTTACAGAGAGCCCTCCCTTTCAGGCTGCTTTTGAAATGTTGCCAGTCATTCCGGTTTACGATACTGCCCAGCCCAGTGGATATGGAATAGGTGAATTGAATCGGGCACAAACCTGGAGTGAAAATCCGGTGGGTGTGATGGATATGTTTAAAAGATTTAATGAGGACATCAACTTTACGGGTGATGTTTTTTTAGACTACAACATAATCGATGGCCTTGATTACCGCTTTAGTCTTGGTATAAACTCTTCTTTCAATAAAGCAAAACAATATAATGAAGCAGGGGAGTTAAGAATGGGTGGAAACCCCCATTTATCTGGTTTAAGTGAGACTCGGGGAGAAGGGCGTGGGATATTTCTTGAAAACAGACTCACATATTCAAAAGATTTTGGCAAGCATCGCTTTTCCATCATGGCTACACATACCGAACAGAAAAATGATGAGTCATTTCAATCTACATCTGTAATTGGTGGATATGATGAAGAAATTAATTTTTGGCAGATATCCGGTAATTCGGGAAGTACTTCATCTTCCGGGCAGGAATTTCATTCAGCCATAAGATCATATTTAGGCAGGTTAACTTACAATTATAATGATAAATACTTCCTGACCGGTATCATACGTAGAGATGGGTCTTCAAATTTTGCTCCTGAAAATCGTTGGGGAACCTTCCCCTCAATATCCGTTGGTTGGGATATCTCACAGGAAGGTTTTTTCAATTTTGAGCCTGTGAACCAGCTTAAATTAAGGGCTGGCTATGGAGAAGTCGGGAATGCCAGTGTGGGACCATATCAGTATACAACAACCATATATAGAACTGCATTAGGCGCTGACAGATGGAACCCCGGAGTAAATTACAATTTAGGGCCAACCAGCCAAAGTGTTATTGGAGCCACCAGATCAAATAATATAAACAATCGGAATATTTCCTGGGAAGAATTAGCAGAAACAAATATAGGTCTGGATATTGAAGCATTCAACAGGCAGTTATTTATCTCCGGGGATTACTTTTTTGGTGAGGTGAATAATGTGTTGTCAGAAGTACCTGTACCAGGCACTATAGGTGCACCCGAGCGTCCTGCACCTGCGGTTAATGCTGTATCATTGAAAAGGAATGGTTGGGAATTATCCGTGTCGTATAGAAAATTAACCGGGGATTTTCAATACTCGGTAACCGCAAATGTATCCCACTCCAAGAATGAAATTACGGATTTAGGTTATGGCTTAAGCGATCTGGTTGCTGGAGGGGGTAAGACAACGGCACGAGCTGGTTATCCGGCAGGCAAATTTTATTTGCTCGAATATGAGGGTATTTACAGTCAGGCTGATATTGATGCATTGCCTGAGGATTTTACTATTGCCGGTGAAACTCCAGTAGTGGGGGATGCAAAATATCGCGATGCGTATGGCCGCGATGAAGAAGGTAACCTTACCATCGGACCCGATGGAAAAATTAGCCTTGATGATGACCGAATCATCATGGGAGATCCCATTGCGGCCATCAATTACGGACTAAATTTTGATTTTTCCTATAAGATTTTTGATCTGACAATATTCTTCCAGGGTATTTCAGGCCGGGATGTATACAACTCGTACTATGGGTTAATGAACTCGGAGTATTTTGGCCACTTTACAAACTATCCGTCTTATTATGACCCATATATGAATGGACAGGGTTCTGATCCAAGACCCATCTGGTTGGATGGTCATGGAAATAATCTTCCGAGCACCAGATTTATTGAGAATGGAGCTTATTTGCGGCTAAAAAATGTTCAATTAGGCATCACTATACCTTCTAGAAAGTATGATAATCTGAGACTCTATCTAAGCGGACAAAATTTACTGACATTTACCAAATATCGGGGATTGGATCCGGAATTTGAAGGCGGCATATTTATACCGGGTATTGATCCAAGAGGATATCCGGTGGTGCGTTCAATTAGTCTAGGTATAAATTTCACCTTTTAGAACAAAATTAGTGGAACATTAAAATATTATATCATGAAAATACATATAGCTAAAGTTTTCGCCTTTTTGAGTTTTCTCGTTCTTACCTCCTGTTTTGAGCTAGAGCTAACAAGTCCTAATGCTATGGACGAAAATTCATTTTGGAAAACAGAAAATGATTTGTTTCAGGGCGTGATAGCTGCCTATGATGCGCTGCAGTCTGATGCCCTCTATAATAGTAATCTGCATGTAATTCTCACAGGAATTGCCGATGATGGAACCGGTGAGTCAACCAATGAATACTATAATCCTTTTCGTTTCAACATATTTGACAATAATATTTTCCTGAATGAAATGACATGGATAAATTTTTACGCACTGATAGGAAGGGCATATCAGGTAATTGACCGGGCCGATGATATTGAAGGCCCCAATGTGGCTATGATAGCTGGTGAAGCCAAATTTTTAGTGGCACTTGCGTATTATAATCTGGTGAATATCTGGGGGGAGAATCTGGCATATGTAGACAGGATTCAACAGGCAGATGACAGACCCCGAAGAGCTGAAGCTGGAGAATTGTACGCTTTAATTGAGGACTTGCTAGATGCAGCTATTCCTGATTTACCTTTTGCAAGTGAATATTCAGAGGCTGATTACGGCCGGGTTACAAAAGGAGCTGCACAATCATTGCTTGCAAAAATATTTATCCAACAACATAGATACACCGAGGCTGAACCTTTGCTGGAAGCAGTAATAACATCTTCCGAATATGAATTGTTGCCAAACTTTGCTGACAATTTTACAGAGTTAAATATGGTAAATGAAGAAGCCGTATTTGTGGTTAACTTTTTGCATGATGGACCTGCAACTGAGACAAACAGAGACGTTCGACATCAAGGTATTAGCCCTGCTGAATATATGGGAACTTATGGCGATGTTCAGCCAACCAAATTTGTTCACGAGTCTTTTTTAATTGAGACAGATAAGGATGGAAATCCTGATCCCAGGTTTGATGTTACCCTTTTTCATGAAAATTCTACTGAATTATATATTAGTAAAGATTATGCTTGGTGGCTTAAGAGAATGGCAAATCCTGATGAAATAAATACAGCATACTTCAAATATTCGGAGCAAGACTTTATTGAAGAAGGTGAGAGAGCAACAGAATTTGATGGAGGAACCGACTTCATACTTATTCGGTATGCCGATGTTTTATTGCTTTATGCAGAAACCTTGAATGAGAATGGCAAAACTAATGAAGCTTACCAATATGCTGATATGGTGCGTGAAAGATCAAACATGAGCCCTTTGGCAGAAGCTCACCCTGAAATTGGAAACGATCAGGCGCTGTTTCTCGAGCAGCTAAAACATGAACGGGTCGTTGAGCTTTCAGGAGAATTAGTGCGGTTTTTTGACCTAAAACGCTGGGGGATGTTTAATTCAAGCAATGCTGTTCGTGATCCGAATTTTGAAACATTTATTGAAGGTAGAAGTGAATTTCAGCCAATACCCCAATCAGAACTTGATTTAAATGATAATTTAATTCAGAATCCCAATTATTAGGGCCAGAAGCAGGACCAGTTTTAATGCGGGGTGGAAATTCTCAAAAGGTGATTTTCCCAATGCTTCTGCACTGGATTTTGACGATTCTGCCTGGAGAGACTTGGATCTGCTCCACGACTGGGGCATTGAAGATGCCGTGATTGAATTGAGTAGCGAAAGTTTATAATTTACCTTACAAGTATAGAAGAAATGAAAAAGATTGCAGGACAACTGGTACTAGCAAAGAGAGGAACTATGGCGTTTGTCATGGTCTTTTCACTCATTAGTATCCAAACATTCTCACAGGAATCGGCACACTCAGGGGATTTTGGGGCATATTACACCCAACTACACACTGGGGCACAATGGGAGCTATATGACCGAACAGGCGATTTTGCAGATATTGTTGTAGACCTGGGCAATGGGCAGGGAAAGTTTGTGTTCTGGAGAGGGGCCAGCTATCTTCCATACTGGGAAAATGCAATAGGGGACCGGTTTTTTGTTGAGGAAACCATACCCCGAAGCGGAGATGGAAATGGAGATATGCCTGACAGGGTGAACACCTATTCCCATGTTTCTCTGTTGGAGGACTCGGATCAGGGTGCCACTGTTCACTGGAGGTACCTGCCCCAATTTGGAGGAGCAAATCCCCACATTGGAGTGCTGGCAACCAATTTTATGGATGAGTATTTTACCATAACACCCAATGGACAGGTCAAACGGACCATAAGAACTGGCACGAAAGGAATAGATGAATGGAACGATCCTGGAAACCAGGTAACCCAGGAGTTTAAACTGGCACAGGAGGGTCTGGTGGATATGGTGGTAAAGCCAGCGCAAACTACACGAAATAAAGATGTTACAAAAGGTGTTAAATTGGTTGAAGGGACCGTCTCAGACCCGGTAGCCTGGTTTAAATTTGATGAAGGTACTGGCGATCAAACAATGGAGAGTCTGAATGGGGCAGAGTCTGTAATATCAGGAAATAAGACAGTTTGGAAGCAGGGTGTTTCAGGCACCGCATTGTTATTTGACGGATATAAGACAATTGTTCAGATTCCAGCTGCAGAAGGACCCCGGCCATCAGGGGCCATAACCCTTGAGGGGTGGCTGGCCATCGGTGCGTACCCGTGGAGCTGGTGCCCGATCATTCAACAGGCCGATGATGTCCCCGAAGAGGTTCGCCTCTTTAGAGGAGAGTATGATATCACCGATATTGAGAAGCGGGAAGGAGACCTGTCAGTGGGACTTGTGGGAGGCGATCCTGAAAACCAGGAGGGCGATGTGGATGTGGAAACTGAGATCGATTTCGATGAAATTGAATTCCATGTAAAGTACCAGAAAGAAGATGATACAGGATTCTTCCTGGGAATAGATGGTCATGGTCATCCCGGATTTAAGATCAGGGTAGGTGGCGTATGGGAAGAGCTTACCTCAGACATTCAGCTTGAAAGGAAAAAGTGGTACCATATCGCTGCCACCTACAGCCAGTCCAATGGGAAGATGATACTCTACGTGGATGGTGATAAAAGTGGTGAAAAGCGTATTGGAAAGGCGCCCATTGAATTATCTGAAAGGGATATCCAGATAGGAAGGGGCAAGGCCCGACGACCCACCGATCCGGTGCGGGAAAATACATTTCCCGGAATCTATTCTTTTGATGGGCTCATCGATGAGGTGAAAATCTATGACCATGCCATGTCTCCGAAGGAAATAGGAGCTGCTTACAGTTTGTATCCGTCCGGCAGAGAAGCCAATCTTGATGACAGGGTGCTGCCTTCGGGTGAAAACAGGAAGCAGTTTGGGGGATATTACACCAATATGAAATTCTACGACAGTTGGGACAACATGTGGCGTTTTGGTGATCATTCGGATGTGGTGGTGGAGTTTAATGAGAATCCCAGCAAATTTGTCTTCTGGAAAGGGGTAAGTTATATACCCATGATGGTGAATGAAAACAACTTCTGGTACAGCAATGAATTTAATGAGACCTGGAGCACATCGGGAGGTGAAGGGTGCCAGGAACCCATGTCGGATAAGCAATGCCTCTATAACCATGTAAGGATCCTGGAGAATACACCCGCCAGGGTGGTCGTTCATTACAGGTTTCCTTTGGTGGATGTCAATAAATTCAAGGCCAATTATGTAGAGGAGACTGGCTGGTATGATGTGGCCGACTGGTACTACTACATCTATCCCGACGGAGTTGCAGCGAAGATTGAACATTTGTGGACCAGTGGGGAGCGGATTCATGAGTGGCAGGAATCCATGGCCATCTTTGGGCCCGATCAGCACCCCCATGATCTGATTGAACGGGAAAAGACATTTACCATAGTGCGCACAGATGGCGCCTATCAAAGCTATGACTGGAATCCCCTTCCACCCGATGGGATAGACAAGCCTGAACATGCCAACATTCAACATATCAATTACAAGGGGGATTACGATCCGGTCACCATCGTGGATGAAATACTCTGGTCCAATGTCTATGGTGGTGAGATAACAGAATATGCCATTTTTCCAACCTGGAACCACTGGCCGGTGGCCCAGATGCCATCAGATGGGAGGTATGCCAGTTATCCAGACCGGACCAGCCATAGTTCACTTTCTCATATCTTCCCACCTGACTACAACGAACAGTTTGGAAACAGGCCCTATCAATCCAAGATATTTCTTGAAGGAATGCTGAAGCAGGAACCACTGGAGTTAATTCCCCTTGCAAAATCGTGGATTACACCGCCACTACTGAATAACGTGAAAGGTTGTACAGGTAAATACAACCGATCTCAGCGAGCCTATGTGTTTGATGCAGAGTCGGATCAGATATCAATGACCATCCTGGCCAATGAAGAGAAGCCGGTGGAAAATATCTGTATGGTTTTCAAGCATTGGAACTCAAGGCAAGAGGCAATTGTAAGTATTGATGGTTCTGAAGTAGATAGCAAGCAAGGCATTGTGAGGGATACTGATGGTTCTTATAAATTGATTGTATGGGTTTCTAAATTGAGCAATCAGGCGTTTAATATAAGCATAAACAAAGTTTAGATCTTCAGATAGAGATGAAAAAATCCAGTTTAATATTTATTCTTCTGTCATTATTCTATTTTCAAGCTGTTTCACAGAAACACGAAATTGATGGTTTGGATAATAAAAGTAAGTTACAAATTGAAAGTGGCACTTTTGATTCAAATAAACCTACTATCGTTTTCTTTGGCGGAGGGGATTGCATAGATAGTTGGAATCCCACAGAATCATGGGAATCATCAGAAACTAGAGGAGATGCATGGTTTGAAAATGCCAATATTATTAGTTTGTATTATTACGAACATGACTTGGAGACTGAAGGGGATGAAGTTTCTTATTTCATTTGCGCTGAAATGGTATTAGATACCATCCTATCTTTGGCGCCTCTTTATGACAAGGATGTTCAAAGTTGTGGATTTAGTACAGGGGGGACACCAGCTTTAGATTTTGCTTTTTTTGTAAATACAACAAAAAGAGACATCTCATTTTCTGTTGTTAACGTTACATTAATGGATGCACCCTGCTATGCATATACCGACAGGATTGATATGTTTGTAAATACAGGTAGGACAACTGAACCTCGCTTGGTAGTTAATTTAATGGGTGATTTATATAACGAACACCAATTCCCTTATCCAAAAGCGATAAATATTAATTTAAAAATAGGACACGATGAAGTTTATTGGTGGTATTTAAATTTATTAGTGATCAAAAATGGAAATACCTTTAATGGAGGAGTAACAGGGGGCGCTTTTTGGTCAGTACTTGGCAAGGGTACAAACCTTAGTCTTTCTAACAAAGCAGATAAAGTGAATTACTATTTTAACTGGCTTGGAAGTGAAGACTCGGGTAGTTTTGAATATATGGATGAAAGCAAATATAATGGAAAACTACCCGGGCCAGTTACACTTAAAAAACCTGCAGTAATAGGCACTGAGATATTATTAACATGTTTCGAATGTGAAAATGCTGTTTCTTATCAGATATTAACCGGTTCATCAGCTAGTAAGCTTACAACACTAGGAGATGCTCTGAGTGACCCCCCATCAGAACCTATAATAGTTCCTAAAGACGATAAATATTGGACCATTCGGGTTACTGATAAGTACGCGACAACGATTTTTGCAGATCCTGTTGCTTTACACTAATCATGATTTATGCCATATAATCAATCCCGTATCCATAAAATTGATGGAAATACAGCAACATAATATGGTTGTATTATTGACAATGGATATGTAATATTTAATGATACCGACGCTCATGGTGATTCAGAAGTTGGTGTAATGAAAATAGTGTATGATAGCATTCCAGGAGGTGCTGCTAAAGATACTTCCATTAGGTAGTTCAAGTTATAAATTGGTATTTAATGATACGATTTTTAATAGTGATTCAGATTGTCCTTACGCCAATGCTTGGCCAAGTCAATGCCCAGGTTACAGCACAATGGAGAGGCCCCGAAAGAGATGGAATTTACCCTGGAACAGGATTATTGAAGTCATGGCCCGAAGAAGGACCTGAACTTTTATTTTCAAGCTCGGGTATTGGAAAGGGATACTCCTCCGGAGTCTATAGCAAGGGAGTCTTTTATGCATCCGGAATGAAGGATACACTTGATTACCTCACTGCCATTGGAGAAGATGGCGTGATAAAGTGGCAGGTAGCTTCTGGCATGTCCTGGGAAGATAGTTTCCCTGATACACGGAGTACGCCCACGGTGGATGGAGATCGTATCTATATGATCAGTGGTATGGGTGAGGTGGCATGCATCAATACAGCTGGAGATATCGTGTGGAAGGTTGATGTGGATGGAATATACGAATCTAAACGGCATAGCTGGGGAGTGAGTGAATCTCCCCTGATCGTTGATAATATGGTCCTGTGTACTCCGGTAGGTGAAAAGGCATCTCTGGTTGCACTCGATAAATATGATGGTACGTTGATCTGGGCAGCAAATCCGGTGCGCGGCCGCAGATCCTATGTCTCACCCACGCTGTATGAATATATCGGAATACGATTGATCCTTGCCATGTCATCCACCGATCTGTTTGCAGTAAATCCTGAAACCGGAGAGGTTGAGTGGTCCTACGCATATGACCAGTTGATGACTTATGATGAAGATGAAGACGAGGGCGAAGATGAAGAAGAAATGGAAGAGGGAGAGGAAGAGGACGAGAATGGAGATATTGAAGAGGAAGACGAAGAGGAAGAGGAAGAGGAAGATCCGGATTTTGGGTTGATCTTCACAAATACACCGGTCTTCTTTAAAGATGAGATTTTCCTGACTGCGGGATATGACATGACTGCAGCCATGTTGAAACTGGCTCGCGATGGAAAATCAGTATCGCTGAAGTATGTGGACCATACTTTTGACAACCATTTTCATGGGGTCGTCCTGGTGGACGGGTACCTTTACGGATCAAACTGGTTCAATAACAGCCGGGGAAGATGGGTCTGTATGAAATGGAGTACCGGTGAGATTAAATATGTGGATGAGTGGAAAACCAAAGGGAATATACTTTACGCCGACGGATTGCTCTATGTATATGAAGAGAGAGGAACGGTCGGGTTGGTAAAACCCGATAAAAAGGGGTTTGAGGTAATCAGCTCATTTCGCATCCGTGAGGGAAAAGGTCCCCACTGGGCACATCTTAGCATCTATGATGGAAAATTGCTTGTGAGGCATGGTGACGTGCTGATGGCTTATAATATCCGGGAGTAAGCTTTCAGTGAGTAAGGACTACTCCACAATTAATTTTGAAAAAGTGCTGTTGTTGAGTGTGGATACCCTGAGAATGTAGATACCATTCCTGTCATTATCCAGTTCCAATGATACCTCATTGATTCCGGACAGCTTGACCTGCTTTCTTTGTATTTCCCTTCCGCTCAGATCGTATAGAAAGAACGTTGCATCATCCAGTATATTAGGAGAGGTAATGGTAACCTGGCCAGAGGTCGCCGGGTTTGGATAAATCCGGATCGGATTCCTGGTTGATTCGCTGAGTCCAGCGGTATTCTGAAAAGTGGCCTGGACAATAAGGTTCTCAATGGGAGTGATGGTAATGGGGTTTTCTGATCCGCTCACATCTCCGCTCCAACCCAGGAAATCCCATCCATCTGCCGGGGATGCTGTTAATGTCAGAGCCGAATCTTTCACATGAAAGCGGTTTCGTGGATAGACATCACCCTCACCTTCAATGGTCAGTGTCATTTCAATAAAGCTGGAACCCGTGATGGTGTCCGCTTCAATCTTCATAAACCCAAAATTGTTAGGGGCGGGGGGAGATTGTGAATCTGTATCTGTGAAGACAATGAATCCTCCATCAACGGTAAGTGCCACAAATTCAGCGGCATTATTTCCCACGGAAGTAGGAGGGTAGACCCCTTCCCAGAGCAGTTTGCCTGCACTGTCAGTTTTCACCAGGTAGGCCTTCCATTCGTCGGAGCGACCGGCCGGATGACCAGAGGCACTATAGCTGTACTCATCACCGGATCCACCGGCAACCACATAACCTCCGTCTGGTGTGGATCTCACGCCATAGGATTCGTCGTGTATCCAGTCGGGGTTGTAACCCCTGGGCTGACCGAAGGTCTTCACCCACTCCTCATTACCGGAGCTGTCGATCTTCATTAGAAGGTAATCCCAGTTCGCCACTCCGTAACTCCTGGTATGACCGGCCAGTATATATCCACCATCGAGGGCAAGGTCAAAATCAAAGCACTGGTCGCTGCGCTCGCCTCCATAGTTTTTGGAGAAAATCTCATTGCCCTCCCTGTCTGTCCTGATCAGGACCACATCCTGATGGTCCCTTCCTCCGGAATAGACCCACATGGTGGATACAATGGCAAATCCTCCACTCTTCTCCATTCTGACTTTGGTTCCCTGGGGAGCAGAGATGGGTTTATCCCAGATCACCGCCCCGGATGAGTCGGTTTTCATCACAAATCCGTCACTCTCTTCAGCGATAAAAGTGTATCCATCGTCCCAGCAGTTGGTATATCCCGTGGCAATTATTTCTCCCTGTTCATTGATATCAATCCCCCTGATTGCACTGGCCTTCGATCCCTGATAGGTATGTTGCCAGACAACCTGCCCCTGGTGGTCAAGTTTGGCCAGGGCCCTGTCCTGCCGGCCTGTTTCTTCATTATATAAGCCTCCCCCGATAATAAACCCGCCCGTGGTCTCATGCACCGTTATGCCTACATCCCACTCGTCTATAGTCCCAAGCTCGGTGATCCACTCTTGTGTTCCCAGTGAGTCGGTCTTCACCACGAGGATATTTGTGCGGGAGCCACCTTTCTCTTCATTCTGACCGATTCCAATGAATCCTTTGTCACTGGTCTGCCATCCCTCATGAACATGTTCCTCCTTGCTGGTTCCATATCCATGGTGCCACTCCATACGTGGATTTTGCGCCCATGCTGTCATGCAGATACTCAACATGATCCACAACAAATTGTGCTTAAGAAAAAAGGAGTTGCCAGGTTGCAACTCCTTTTTCAAGGTGCGTGAAATGTCCAAAGTATCTCTCAATTATTGGAGTACAATTTTTATAGTATTGTTTACTCCGGCGTTTTCAGTTTTCAAAAGGTATAAGCCATTTCCAAGATTGTGCGCATCCACAGGTTCATTTGCCCTGTAATCAACAACAGTTAATTGTTCCTGCCCGGTGATGTTGTAGACCCTGATTGCATCAAAATCCTGATCAAGGTAAATGATGCCATTGGATGGATTTGGATACACGCGGAATCCCTTGGTTTCTATGGTCTCCACACCCACATCTTCATATTCATCCATGGAAGCAACAATCTCCTCATCTGTGAGTGCCACGTCATAGAGGCGAAAATCGTCCACGAGTCCTGTCCAGTTCCTGCTCACCGCACCCTCATCTGTATGCGCTCCTAATGTAAAGGGACCTATCAGTGGTTTGTCAGCCTCTCCGGGATAGGAGCCTTCACCCTCACCCACCAGTTCTCCGTTGGCATAAACTTTGACGGCTCCGGATTCTGTATCCACCACCATGGCCAGATGCATCCATCCCTCCAGGGGAGGAGCCACTTCGGCCCAGACAGCCATTTCACCCCCATCAGGGTTGGCAAAGCACTCCATTCCGTCTTCATACATGATAATAAATACGGCTCCGCCTCCTTCAGCGCCGTCCGTCTGGAATATGGCCGGATCCTCACCTTCAAAAGAAATTACCTGGAACCAGGTGGTCAAGGTAAAGGTTCCCCGGTCAATAACAGCATCCTCAAAATGAATGAATCCATCCGTTCCGTTTAAAGAATAGCCATCTCCGTATTTTCCGCTGGTTATTTCCCCGGAAGCAGTCCCGATGAGTCCGTTCATGACATCATTTACTTCGACATCGTCATCATCCATATGATCAAATGTCAAATAGAATACAGGTGCCTGTGCTGCCAGAAATGCTGGCAATGAGAATAAGAATAATAGGGTAAAGATTTTTTTCATAGCTGTAGGTATTAAGTTTGAAATAAATATAAACTTTCTTAAGTAATGGAACAAAGATCTGTTGACTAAAATGAATGATACACTTTGTTCTCTTTACATCGGTTTCAGGGAAACTGTAACCGGTTCAGTGGATTTTCGATTGATCCACATAACAAGGTCGGTACCCTCCATCCGGTTTTCGATCCCGTAACGGAAATCAGCTCCCCGTTCAACCACATTGCCATTGATACTTAATTCAACCTCCCTTACTCCCCAGTTTTTCATCACAATGGCTGGATTTATCAGGGGAGAGTCTTCGCTTGCTTGAATTTCAAAAGTTACCGGTGCAGCTGGTTCTGAATCGATCCGTCTTACCACATAGGCGGCCTGGGTGGGGTCGTAACCTTCACTTGTGAAGCCCGGATCATCTAACTTCAACTCTGGAGCATATAACCATGATTTGGCCAGGGGTACAAGATCTTCCACGGACTGTTGGGTCATACCGTGAAGCATTATTTTTGTACGTTTTATTCCTTCAGCTTTGTAAGGTTTCCATTCCATATCTGCCATTCCGGGCAATCCGATATGGCCGAGGGACGAGTGCGACGGTCTTTCGGCTGATGTCGCAGTCCTTCCGTCACTGGCATCCTGGGAGACAGGCCAGTGGTCCCAGAAATTAAAAATTGATGTGGGGGCATGACCCAGGTATGATGTGATGAGATTCCCTTTCTCTGTTGGGGGTGAAACCAATGCAAAGGGTGAGTGATCGGCTTTCAGGTTGATTTTTAAAATGGATGCATGAAGGGGGCCCTCCTCGAACTCGGGTCCTCCCTGTTGGGTCCAGTAATATGTTTTGCTCTCACCTTTCATATTGGCAAGGGATACTGCACCCGCTTCGATGTTATCCTCCGGAAGGGTCCCGGGCTGATTAATCACAATCGCCTCCTGAAACTCGGTCCATAAATCAGGACGGTTTGTCTGGACAGTGATCTCCCTGACTCCCACACCAGACGGATAGATGGTATATACCTCATCCACCCAATCGCTCCATCCCGTGACAGGATCGGTAAAGGGATGTTCGTACATCACATCCACAGGGGCATAACGCCAGTGCACAACCACCCTGGCATCGGAGCTTTCAATTATTCGAACATGAGAATACCGACACTGTTTATCTGACATGGGTTCCACGCAGCCTTCGGTATTGGGACTGTGAAATCCACGGCGTTCTACAAATTCGTTGGTGTACCATATCCCGTTTCGAGTTACCCAGCAAGGAATGTAGCTGGTTCCTCTCCAGAATACGAACTTGTATCCAGCCCGGTCAAATTGCACCACAACATCTGCATTGTCACCAATGCGCCAGTGCTTATCCCAGTCAAGGTCATATTTCAGGGTGGCGTAGTATGCACCAAATCTTCCTTTGGAATCGGGTCCGGATGGAAGCTTCAGAGGCACCTTGCCGAAGGCTTCATCCAATTCATCCAGGGCCATTGTAAGTTGCTCCTGATGCCTCTTCGCTTTTGTATACTCTGAGGCTGCCTTGCGGGCTTTTTCCTCAAAATCGGATGTATAGCTATTCCAGGATGCATCATCACTTTCACGAGCATCCTCCAGGTAGATGATGTTATCATACTTGCAGGTGATGTAGTACAATCCCCGTATCACCTCCAGGTCTGCTCCAGCCCCGGCCGACTCTAAGTAATTACTTCCATATTCAGCAATTACCGGAACACGATTGATTTTTTTAAGGTAGTTTGCCATCAGTTCCGATTCATCAAATTTTTTGATCTGTGAATCCCATATGCCATCTGTTTTTTCCCTCTCCATCTGGAAAATGGAATTTACATCAGAAAAATCCCTGGAAGCCAGGAGCCAAATCTTCTCAACTTCTCTTTCATAAACAACAGTATCCGGCAGAAGTGAAAAATAGAAACCCTGCAATCCACCCCGGTTATTGATTTTCATCAAGAGCTTATTTTCTCCCTCTTTCAAGGGGAGCGGAATGGTCTCCTGACTTCTTTCCAGCCCCCGGTCAGCATCATTTTCAAAGATCAAATCGTCATTTAACCAAACATGCAGACCGTCGTCGCTACTGATGTAGGCAATCATCTCCATGGGATCCGAAAGGCTAATCGATCGCTGTAAATAAGTAGCTTCCTGTGCTTCTCCCCCAAAATTATGCATGGTACCGTCATTCCACTCCGGACGGGGTGTCCACCTTTTACCTCCAGCGTATTCCATGTCCAGTTCCGGATTCAGCTCAGGGCCGAATTTCATTTCATATAATTCTTCCCTGTCACCTTCGAATCCTCCAACTGAATACCATTGGTCCAGTTTGATGATTTTCTCGTGATCAAGCAGTTCACTGATCCTCCCTTTTTCCTGGTGAAAGTATTCAATTGCGGCTGAAACAGTTTCCTGCCAGTTGTCCCCTTTTTTGAAATAGGTACTATGATCCTGGGACCATACAGTCCCTGCAGTTAAAATGATAAGGGAAAGGGATAAGAGATGGTGTGATTTTTTCATGATTTAATTATAAAGATTTATTTCCAAACTTCTTTTGTAATTCTTCCAGCGGGATACCTTTGGTCTCTGGCATTCTGAAAAGAACCCAGAGCAGTTGTCCCACCATACAGATCGCATAAATAGTGAATATAAGTCCCCCGGAAGCCTCCGCGAATATAGGGAAGGTCCATGAAATACATGCTGCCATAAACCAGTGGGTAAAACTACCAAGCGCCTGTCCCCGGGCCCTGACCTTGTTGGGAAAGATCTCGCTGATAAAGACCCAGATCACGGCACCCTGGCCAAAGGCATGGGATGCAATAAAGACCAGCAGGCTCACCAGTACCACTATGCTGCCGGCATGATTGAAATCGTCTCCATTCGTATAGAATTCCCAGGCGGTGGCACCCAGGCTGATGATGTAGCCAATGGATCCCCAAAGCATTAACCTTTTACGGCCAAAATGATCGATGATCAGCATGGCTGTCATGGTAAAGATCACCATGACCACACCCACACCCACCGAGCTAAGCATGGAGGCACTCTCTTCGAATCCGGCCATCTGGAAGATCCGCGGAGCGTAATACATGAGGGCATTGATTCCTGATAGCTGGTTAAACATGGCTATGGCCACTGCCAGCATGATGGGTCTGAGGTATTTTGCCTGGAAGAGAGTTTCCCGGGCGTTCTCTTTTTCCTCGTGCAGGGAGTTCTGTATCTCGGTAATTTCAGCCTCAACATCTCCGGTGTCTGATCCGAGTTTTGAAATGGACGACCGTGCTTCTTCCACTAGGTTTTTACTGATCAACCAGCGCGGACTCCTGGGATTCAGGAAAAGCAGTAGGAAGAAGGCCAGTGCAGGGAATGCTTCAACCCCGAACATCCATCTCCAGGTGATGGCTCCCAGGTCCATGGATTCGATCAGGTAGTTGGACAGGAAAGCCAGCAGGATACCAAATACCACGTTAAACTGGGTAAGCGCCACCATGCGTCCGCGGAACCTGGCAGGAGAGATCTCAGCATTGTACATGGGTGCTACCACAGAAGAACCACCCACGGCAAGTCCGCCTATAAAACGAAGGATCATGAAAGAGCTCCAGCTCCAGGAAAGCGCACTTCCAATGGCTGATATGAAATAGAGTGCTCCCAGAAAAAAAAGGATGGTTCGTCTGCCGAGCCGGTCGGCCGGTTTGCCGAATACAATGGCCCCTGCAATGGTCCCAATGAGTGCACTGGCCACAGTAAAGCCGTGCCAGGAACTACTGGTACCGAGAAATCCCGAGAATACCAGGTACCTCTCTGCAAACAACTCCTTCAATATCCCTTCGGCACCCGAGATAACAGCGGTGTCAAATCCAAAAAGCAAGCCTCCCAGAGCCGCTATCAACGCACTTCGTAACAGTGCTCCTTTCATCTTCATATGATCTGTCATTGATTGTTCCAGGTTGATTTCATTTCGTGGATCTCCAGGTTGTGAATTTTCAGATCCGTACCGTTCTCTGTCCAGAACTCCACACCCTGTTTGTCAGAATCCAGATCCCTGGGCAGGACCATGGTAAAGTGTCCCCGGTTTAAGAACACCTCCAGGCTTGTCCGGTCCACAATGACCTCATAGCTGATCCTTTTTGATGGCCTGTCAGGAGCGTATTTGAAAACCTTCTCTTCGTCATTGAATATAAAGTTATTGGTCCTGATGGTGTAGCTGATGTTATCTCCACCTACGCTTAAACCATAACGCATCACGTTGATGCTCTCAACTTCAAATTTTAGGTGCAGCCTTTCGGAGCTGACTTCCATTAGTTTCTTGTTGGCTTCATCCACTGTGAGTACTTCGTAAGTGGCGGATTGGGTATGCAGTTTGCCAATCTCTGAAACAGGTTCATTAAACATCCTGATACCATCATTGGTGCTTCTGAGGGTTAACTCTGTGGGGAAGCCCATCATGTTGTTAAATGGCATACCCGGAGTGGGAATGGTGGCCCAACTCATTTGGATCTGCCTGCCGTCAGACTCAGGAATGTTCTCAAAGGTCTGGGAAGCAAACAGATCCCCTTCCACGTATGTGTGGGGGCCTGATTCCACGGTGAAGGCCTTTCCGTCGAAATTGCCGATCACCGGATTTCCTTCATGCTTGGTCCAGGTTCGCCCCCTGTAATTTGAGTAAGCAAGACTCTGACGCTCCATCACATCCAACCCTGCCTCCTCCTGGGCCTCATCGGGGAAAAAGGTTGAGGTGTAAATGGCTACCATCACCTCCTCATCTCCTGTTTTAAAGCCCGAGGTGTTATCATAATCGATGACCACGCACCCGGAGAAACAGACCCCCACCTCATCGGGATACAGAGCTTCCGGCTGCTGGTCCCAATGCACAAGGTCAGTGCTGACTGCATGTCCCCAGTGCATATTTCCCCACCAGTATCCATAGGGATTATGCTGGTAGAAAAGATGATACTCGCCATCGTAGTAGACCAGGCCGTTGGGATCATTGATCCACCCCCTCATGCTTGAGAAATGAAGCTGGGGCCTTCGTTTTTCCTGATACACATTGTAAAGATATTTTCTGTCGTCAGACTGGTAAACCAATTCCAGGCCTTTTTTCTCCTCTCCGTCAGAGGATCGGATAGATGCTTTTTTGCCTTTGAAACGGCTGATGTCAAGAAAAACCCAGAAATCAGGATCTGCCCCGGGCAGGAATATGTCAAAATCACGGACCACCTTTCCATCGATCACCATTTCAAGCCTGGCATGATCCTCTTCATCATAGGAGACTGGCAGGTGCAGGTAATTGCATTCTACCTGAAGGTCGATTCTCTTCTGGGCCAATGCCGGGAAACCTGGCATTCTGAAAAGAATGACCTGTGTCAGATATGGATGAAGAAACTTCATGCTGTTGCTATTCCTTTTCTAATGATAATCTGGCGCAGGTCTTACCCCTTCTCTTATCCACTTCAGTAGCTGATCCAGGGCCCGGGCTGTTTCTTCAAGGGTGAAATTACAGTGCCCATCGCTGACTACATATTGTTGGGTATATAGATGGCTGGTTCCCTGCAACCGGGTGGCTGCTTCATAGTATTTATAGTTCTCTACTGGTAGAAGTTCATCATAGGTGGTATGAAGCACAAGAACCGGGTCAGATATCTTACCCGTGGGCGTGTAATATTGTTTAAAGTAGGCAGCGGCATCAGGATCAGCAACATACCTTTTCACCTCCCTGTTCAAACGCTGGTTTTTATTTCCGAATCCGTCGTAGATGGTCTCCGTGTTGCCCACTGGTAGTCCCCCCAGCCATGCAGCGGATTCCTTCAGGGTATATTGACCGAAAGAGATGACTTCCGGCAGGTCAGACTCCCGTACCCTGAAATGCTCAGCAAATAGAGATGCCAGGTCAGGCCTTTGTTCAAGTTGTTTTTGAATGACCTCAGGTTCAATGTGGTCGTCACCTGTAACTATTTCTCCACTGTTTTCGCCAAAGAGGTAGTCATAGGTAACCAGCACATCCAGTACATGTTTCATCAGTGAATGCGCAGGAGCCAGCCATCCACAAAGGGGCATGGCACCATCATATTCATAGGGGAATCTCTCGATGCTTGCAAGTGAGATCATGCCTCCCATGGAGTGACCTGTTATGATGCACATTTTCGGTTTCCCATATTTAATCTCAAAATAGGAGCGAAGGGCCTCGGTATCTTCAATCCCGTCTTTGATCACAAGTCCCTGTCTTTTGTAGGACGATTCAGCAAAGGCGAATCCCCGGGAGGAAAATATCTCTATAAATTCATTCATCTCTGCTTCATAAACTTCGATTTCCTCTCCGATTTCCTCATACCCGTGGGCATACATAATAAGCCCTCCGTTCCAGTTATCCGGAATACAAATAAGGTACCTGGCTCCATTTATCGCTCCCATATCAAATTTCTGTGTGAAGCCTGAAATCGCCAGTATCATGCCTATTCCTGTAACAAGTAATTTTTTCATTTTTTCACTTTATTAACTGAGATTGTAATTAAATCCACCCCCAATTCCGATCCCGCTTCTCCTGCATTCCTGAATCCGATTTCAAGTTGTTTCCCAAGCAGTTCTGGATAGTCATCGGCATTGATTGTGACCTCCACGGGCATCCATATGGTAGGCCAGTCATCAATCCAGTATAACCTTCTGATTCCCATGTAGTCCATTTCCTCGTTTTCCTCTTTCCTGAAATCAAATCCCATAAAGTAATCTCCGTTCTCTTCCCAGATATGCGGATGACCAGGAACCAGTTGTTCTCCTTCTGCTCCTAAAAGGAGTGTATTGCCGAATGTATTCCGTTCCTCGTCAAATTTCATCAGGTCCAATCCCTGCTTATCGAAAAACGGGCCGGTAGGATTGGTACCCCGCCCCAGCCGGATGGTGTAGTTTTTTGAAAGGTTACCATAGGAAGCCAGGAAATACCAGAAGCCATTATGCTTGTAGAGAGCCGGGCCTTCATTCCAGGCACTGGACCACTGATCGCCACTCCATCCATCCCGTGTTTCAGGCCAAGTGGCTACAGCCGTATGCAACTCCTTGGGATGATCATCGAATTCCTTACTTTCGGGGTGTCCCTTGATCATCCCGGTTCCAGGGTCCATTTCTGTTACATAGCAGATGCCTCCGCCCCATGCCATCCAAAGCTTACCTGTTAATTCGTCGAAGTATCCATATGCATCCAGCACCCATGGAAACTCCGAACCCGAGTGTTCCAGTACCAGTTCCGGATCGGACCACTGGTAGTCTGGCGGATCTTCTGACAGAACCTTTGTCATGGTCAGGGAAGAGTACCAGGGAGGGCGGTCCTGGTATAGTGTGCCGTAGATGAATTGCTGCTCACCTGCAATCACATTTCCAACGGCCCAGCCCAGGTCCCCGCTGATGCGATCATACCCGCTATTTTCCACGACCAGCCATGGATCGTCCAGTGGGTCAGAGCTGAGTGGCTGGTACATATGAACTTCGTTGAATTGATGCCTATAATCGCCATCCACCCATATGTTTGCTCCATCGTCATTGGGCTCGGTTGCAGCTGCACCTTTCAGTCGGGGGGCGCTGACATTCTGTTCGACAGCGACGATCTTAGCTCCATCATTAAGAAATCCGGCCTGGAGCAAAGTAATAGCTGTGTTTTTAGGTTTGTTAACACTGCGTGACCAAAGTTTCATTGTATAGGTCATTCCTGCCTGGATAACTTGACCTGTTTCCCTTGTGATCCAGGTTCCATCACCCTTCTGGTAAGCATAGCTCCTACCAGCCGGAGGACTGTAAAATCCGTTGCTTCGGATTCCTCCCGATGATCCATTCCAAGCATTCACATCCGCCCAATCTGCCTCGTCACCTGATGCCAGCTCAAAACTGAGTGTATCCGAAAAGGTAGTATTGTCAGTCAAAGATCCCTCATTACCTGTGCAAGCAATCAGAAATCCACTGTACAAAAGCAATAAATATTTTGATGTTTTTTTCATGTTTGAAGCGATGAACAGAACTAAAATGAGGAAAGCTTGATAATATGACTTTTATGCTGAATCATAATGAATTGCTAATCAGGTAATGATGTCTTTTTGAAATTCCTTTATTTTGAATTAACTTTCTTACGCAAAGTAAGAAAGAAAAGCGAGAGTCAAAAATAGTATTCTTTAATCATCACAATAGATTAAAAAATGAAAAAACTCAGTCTAATTCAGGTTATCATCTCAGTTATGCTTATTGGAACGATGATGAGCTGTTCAAATCGTTCAGGCGGAGCCGCAGTGAAGCATGTAAAATACCAGCCCAACTGGAAGTCTCTTTCCCAGTGGACCATGCCGCAGTGGTTCAATGATGCAGTTCTTGGTATTTATTGTCACTGGGGTGTTTACTCTGTCCCTGGATACCGCTTTAATTCAGGTTCTGAACAGGTAGACAGCGGACTGTGGTATGGTTTCTTCATGTATGTACCCAATGATTCGGAGGAATCCAACTATGGAGTGTATGATTTTCACCTTAAGAACTACGGAGATCCCTGCGAATTTGGCTACCATGATTTTGTTCCGCTGTTCACGGCTGAGAACTGGGATCCTGACCGCTGGGCAGCTCTTTACAAAAGGGCAGGTGTCGATTTTGCCGGCATAGCTGCCGAGCATGGGGATGGCTTTGTATTATGGGATAGTGAATTTGATGCATTCAATGCCATGGATAAGGGGCCGAAAAGGGATATACTGGGTGATCTGTTCGATGCAACCAGGCGTCAGGGTATGAAAACCATTGCCTCGGTCCACGAAAGACCAGGGGAGATGTTTAACGCGGCCAGGGACTTTTGCCCACCTGGTGTAGGAGCAAACAATCCGGAATACTCGGATCTGTACGATGTCCCTCCCTTTGATGTGCAGAATAAAAAATTACTGGAGCTGGTGGACAAGTACCACCCCGACCAGGTGTGGTTCGAAGATACCTATGTGGGAGAGAAGAACTGGAAGCCTTTTATCGCACATTATTATAATGCTGCCGAATCCTGGGGCAAGGAGGTGTTGATTAGTCAAAAGCATGATATGGCACCACTATCCTGTTCAGTTTTCGATATAGAGGGAGGTATCTTCCCGGATGGTGTCTGGGAATGGGCTGGTATGACAGAACCACAGGAACAACGCTGGCAAAAGGATGTTCCCATTGGTAAATTCTGGGCTTATGCCGAGGGCGTTGGTTGCAGACCGGTCAATATGCTTGTCGATGGGATTGTGGACCGCATCAGCAAGAACGGTGTGACCCTTCTCGATGTGGCTCCAAAAGCCGATGGTACCTTACCGGAAGCTCAGATCAGGGGGCTGGAAGAGCTGGGCAAATGGATGGGTGTAAATAAAGAGGCCCTATACGCGGCAAGATGTGCCCCTTTTAATGAAGGCGGGGTTGATACATGGGCAGCCGGATCGATCAGGTTCACTGAAAAAGGGGATTATCTCTATGCCATTGAGCTGGGAAATGAGTGGCCGCCAACAGTAGGGTTTGATGAATACGGGGATAGTGAAATCCCGGAAGCTCCATTTACGATTCCGGGAGTGTTACCTGTTGAGGGCTCAGAGATCCAGATGCTGGGTTCTACACAGAGTCTGCCCTGGCACTTGGACGGCGAAAACCTGGTGGTTGAAGCGCTGCCGGAGGAGTTACCGTGCGAACATGCCTGGAGCTTTAAGATCAGGGTATTTGAATAAAGAGAATATAATTGATGTTTTCGTCTTATAACAAAATGGGAAATACAAGAATTCTCTTTCCAGCCTTCCTTGTTCTATTATTTTTGGGAACAACAGATTGTAAGAGGTCGTCGGAAGCTCCAACTAAGGTCAAAGTATATGAACCTACCTGGAATTCCCTGGGCAGTCATGCGACCCCGGAGTGGTTTAAGGATGCAAAGTTCGGAATTTACACGCACTGGGGGGGGTATTCCGTGGCGGCCAAAGGCCCCAACGGATCGTGGTATCCACATAACATGTATAAGAAAGGAACCGATCAGTATGAGTACCACCTGGAGCACTTTGGTGATCCTGCAGAAGTGGGGTATAAAGCGCTCATCGGCATGTTCAAGGCGGAAAAATTCGATGCGGATGAGTGGGCTGAGTTGTTCCTGAAGTCGGGTGCAAAGTTTGCCGGACCGGTGGCCGAACACCATGATGGATTTTCCATGTGGAATAGTGCACTGACCAGCTGGGACTCCTATGAGAAGGGGCCCAAAAGGGATGTGGTGGGAGAACTGGAGAAGGCAATTAAAAAGCGGGGAATGAAATTTATCACCACCTTCCACCATGCAACCAACTGGGCTTACTATCCCCACTGGGTAAAGGAATTTGATTGCTCACTGGACAGGGTCAGTAAAAATGGGTTGTTGCTGCTGAACGTAGGTCCAAAGGCGGATGGGACCATTCCCGAACCGGTAAAAGAAAGGCTACTGGACATTGGAAAATGGCTTGAGGTGAATGGCGAAGCCATCTATGGTACCCGGGCCTGGATCATTTACGGGGAGGGACCCGTAGATATGGAAGAAGGAGGTGCATACGCGGAACCTGACGAAAAAGAACTGGACTGGCATTTTACCGAAGATGCACTGGTGATCAAAA
>CAZCQL010000018.1:0-32351 GCA_964500835.1 uncultured Bacteroides sp. | reverse complement strand
CCTGACGAAAAAGAACTGGACTGGCATTTTACCGAAGATGCACTGGTGATCAAAACACCCCATGAAAAACCCTGCGAGCATGCCTACGTTTTTAAAATCAACAGAAACACATTGTATTAAAGCAAATTTACGGTTATGAAAAGAATTACAGTATTAATTGCCCTGATGCTTTTAGCTGCATCCTATGGTTTGTCACAGGAAAACCTTGTTGGATATTTTGATTTTGATGAAATCAGGATTGAAAGGAAGACCGTCGAAATGGTTCGGGGAGAAACCTATGTGCCCAGGGAGGTGTTTGCCTACGTAAGCGAATCTGTCTCCGGGAAGGAGTTTGATCTCCATGGGAAGTATTTTAAGCAGGTGAAAGGTGTGAAAGGAGACGCGGCACTTCTGGATGGCTATACTGCTTATATTGAGATTACAGACGGCGATCTGATACCTGCCCTTGAAGGAGCTTTTTCAATAGAAGCATGGATTGCCCTTGGGGCTTACCCCAAGAATCTCTGTCCTATAGTAGATCATCATCGCGATGTGGCCGACGGATATTACAACGGTGCATTTTTTGGACTGGATGCCCTCGGGAGGTTGCTTTTGAAAGTGGCAACCAATGGCAGGGACGAAGAGCTGATGGCCACCCAGATCATTCCTTTGAATAAATGGACGCACATTGCCTGTTCCTACGACGGGGAAAAAGAAATAGCCATTTTTCTGAATGGTGAAGAGGTGGGCAAAAAAACATTGAGTGCCCCTTTCAATCCAGCCAGCCCGGAAATCACAAGCATGCTGATCGCAAAAAGCAGGAATACCCAGAGGCCCTATGGTACCATCAGGCCGGAAGGGACAGAGAGCTCTCATACTTTTATTGATGGGATCATTGATGAGCTGAAAATCTACGATGGTCCGATTCAGCCACAGGAGATAGCAAAAAGCTATGCTGCATTAAAGACTGATGCAGCACCGGACCTTCCTGCAAGGATTCTTCCTTCCGGTCCGAAATCACCGGGTACCTTCCGCGCTGTCAACACTACGCTTGACTATTATGAGGCCTGGGATGCACCGTGGGCCATCGATAAGGACGCCGATATTGTGGTACAGTTTGATGAGTCAGATTGCAAGTTCGTATTCTGGCACGGTACTGCTTATATCCCTAACTGGGTGACAGAGAATAATATATGGTTTAACAACGGGTTCAATGAAGGGTGGAACGATCACGGAAGCTGTGAGCCCATGTCAGACAAGAAAGCCAAGTATTCAACAGTAAAAATTATCGAAAGTAACGATGCACGGGTTGTGGTTCAATGGCGTTATGCCCTGGTGGATGTTCTGGGGACCTTTGCATTTGAAGACCCGGTGACCGGGTGGGGCGACTGGACCAATGAGACCTTTACTATCTACCCCGATATGGTGGGGGTAAGGGAAGACAAGTTATTGAGCAATGCTCCAAACGCGGCTCATGAATGGCAGGAGAGTATCATGGTGCTTGGCCCCGGACAAAGACCTGAAACCATTCTGGAGTATGAGGCCCTCTCCTTATCTAATATTAAAGGAGAATCCAAAACCTATTCATGGGAACATGAGATACCACCACACCTGCCCGATTACCCAGAAAACCCTAACATTCAGACGGTTAATACGAAGTCCAAATATCATCCCTTTTCCGCTGTAAGACCACAGGATAATCCCAGGATTGATATCTATTCAGGGGAAATCCGCAGGGAAGTCAGCGTATTCCCCTGGTGGAACCACTGGCCGGTAGCGCCCCGTCCCACTGATGGAAGGTACGCCATGGATTCGGACCGTGCAGCGCATGCTTCCCTGTCACACTGGTTATGGGGGGAGTATGAAAAAACAGACCGCTCCATGACCAAACTGATGCTCAACGGTGTTACCACAAAGACTGTAGAGGAGCTGGTGCCTCTCACAAAAAGCTGGTCATATCCTGCTGAACTGGCCATTGAGAACAATGTGAAAGCAGATGTGAAGTACAATGCTGCTCAGAAGGCTTATGAGATCTCTCCGGAAGGTCAGGTGAAAGAACTTAGTTTTACCCTGAAAGCCCAAAAGGAATCTCCCATTGTAAATCCAGCCTTTGTGATTGAAGGTTGGGGAAAAGAAGATGTGGTTCTGTTGGTCAATGGAAAAGAGATTGCAAGGGGCAAAGACTTCCGGTTTGGGTTTAGGGACCAGCTCGATGGAATTGACCTGGTAACCTGGGTCAGATTTGAGTCTGATAAGGAGACTACTTTTACTATTTCTAAAACTAACTAGAAAGGTTTAAATCATTATGAATAGGATTTGGTTCGTCAGGACAGCCTGGGTCGTCATTAGTCTGGGTATATTCTGCTTTTCATGCACTGAAGTAACTCCTGATATGCCCCGGGAGCGGGTCAATTTTAACCAGGACTGGCATTTTATAAAGGGTGATCCTGATGGGGCAGATAGGACAGATTTTGACCATTCAGGATGGAGGACACTTGATTTGCCCCACGACTGGGGCATCGAGGGTCCCTTCACCACAGAGGTTAATTATAAAGGGGGATATCTACCTTATCCAGGGACAGGCTGGTACAGGAAGTCCTTTGAAGTGCCGGCAGATGCCCGGTGTGTGAGAATCGAATTTGACGGGATCATGCGTAATTCGAAGGTCTGGCTCAATGGCGAATATGTGGGGGGATGGCCTTACGGCTATACCTCGTTTGTTCTCGACCTGACTGATAAGGTCAACCGGGGAGGTGAGAACCAGATGGCAGTGAGGGTGGAGAACCAGGATTACTCCTCCAGGTGGTATCCCGGATCGGGAATATACCGGAATGTATGGCTTACTTACACCCAGCCTGTGCATATTGCCCAATGGGGTACCTATGTCACTACAGCTGAGGTCACCAATGATACCGCAACAATTGAGATCCGGACCACCGTTTTGAATACCCTTGATAAGGATGTCCAGGTTAAAGTGGAAACATTCATCTTAGATAATGAGGGAACAATGGTTACAAACCTTGTCAGTGAAATTGAGATTGAACCCGGATCTGAAAATGAGTTGACGCAGCAGCTGAAGGTAGATAATCCACAATTGTGGGATATTGAATCACCCGATATATATAAGGCTGTATCCAGGGTTCTTTCAGAAGGGAAGATGGTGGACCATTTCGAGACACCCTTTGGGATCCGCACTTTCCGCTTCGATCCGGATGAAGGATTCTTTCTCAATGAAAGGCATCTGAAACTGAAAGGCGTAAATATGCACCATGGGCTGGGTCCTCTGGGCGTTGCTGTGAACAGGCGCGCCACTGAAAGGCAATTGGAGATCATGCAGGAGATGGGGGTGAATGCCATCAGGTGTGCACACAATCCGCCTTCACCCGAGCAGCTGGATCTTTGCGATAAGATAGGGATTCTGGTGATTGATGAGACATTTGATACCTGGTCCGAGGCCAAGGGTGATGTTCCCAATGACTATAGCATCTGGTTCGATGAATGGGCTGCACGTGATACGGAAGCACTTATCCGTCGGGACCGAAACCATCCCTCGGTCATTCTCTGGAGCATTGGAAATGAGGTCATGAACCTGGGAACGGATCGCGGAAAAGAAGATGCCCGGATGCTGGCCGGAATCTGCCGGCGACTGGATCCCACCCGGCCCGTGATTGCCGGGGTGCACCTTAGCGTTGATTTCGATAAGGAGCTGGCAGCCATTTTTGATGTATTTGGCATGAATTACTGGCAGGACAGATATGCAGAGATACGGGAACGTTTCCCGGAAATGCCCCTGTTGAGTACAGAGTCATCTGCCACCCTAAGCAGCCGGGGATTTTATGAATTTCCGGTGAAAGAGACGTACGAAGCCTGGCTCCATCTCAATGAGGCGAAACAGATCTCCTCCTATGACCTGGTGAATACGGGTTTTGGAGCACTCCCGGATGTGGAGCTGTCATGGCAGGAGAAACCCTGGCTGGCAGGTACTTTTGTGTGGTCGGGGTTTGATTATCATGGTGAACCTGATCCCTATGAAGGAGATATGTTTCCGGCGCACAGTTCCTATTTCGGAATTGTGGACATGTGCGGATTCAAAAAGGACCGTTTTTACCTTTACCAGAGTCAGTGGACATCAGATCCCATGATTCACCTGCTTCCTCACTGGAACTGGGAAGGCAGGGAAGGAGGGACCACCCCGGTCTATGTCTATTCCAATTGTGCCAAAGTTGAGCTGTTTGTAAATGGGAAATCGCATGGAACCCAATCTAAGGTGGCCGGGAAATACAGATTCAGATGGAATGATGTGGTCTATCAACCAGGGAGCATCAGAGCGGTGGGATATGACAAGGATGGAAATGCAAAGTGCGAAAAAGAGATTAAAACGGCCGGTCCGGCCAGCCGGATTTTACTGGAGGCTGACAGATCTAATTTGCTTGCTGATGGGAAGGACCTTTCATTTGTGACCGTAAAAATCACTGATAAGGACGGGAACCTCTGCCCTCTGGCCGATCAGAAGGTTCAGTTTGAGGTAAGGGGTGCAGGCATACTGGAATGTGTTGGAAATGGAGATCCAACCTGTATTGAATCATACCAGGCCAATGAACGTTCCGCATTCCATGGGATGTGCCTTCTGGTTGTAAAATCCGGGCATGAACCGGGGGAAATAAGGATATTTGCAACTTCAACGGGCCTTGAAAGGGCAGAAATGACCCTTCAGTCTGAATAGACTGAGAATGTGAGAAGGGATATAGCATTGACTCTCCTCACAGCTTGTTGCGAGGAATCTTGCTCATCGCAACCTAGCTCCCTGACATAAAATGAATTATGAGATTCCTGAACCATGGCCAAATCCTTTCGATGAAATGACTCACATTTCATACCGGGTTGAAGAAACCGGGCCGATCCATGTGGCGCTATATGACCTGCGGGGCCGTTTGCTAGAAGTATTGAAGGAAGGGTATGATCCCAATGATTATACTTACTTTTTTATCATTAGAAAGTTTGCGGAATTGCATTACTTTAACTATTTTCGATTGGTGGAAAATACATTGGAAAAAACGAAGGGCTGTAATAATGAAGATCAGGTAAACTAAACAACCAAAGAATATGAGAAACTTGTTGTCTTGTTTAATAATGTCATTGCTATTGCTTGGATTCGCAACTGGATGCGGGTCCAATGCAGGTGAACAGAATCCAAAACAGGAGGTGAAACGTGTAGGGATGGTCATCAAGATCAAACCTGAATACATCGAAGAGTACAAGGCCCTTCATGCCGATTCCAATGCTGGGGTAAGAGACCTGCTTACCAAAGCACATATGCACAACTTCTCCATCTTCCTGCACCAGCTGGATGACGGGAACTGGTATGAATTTGGGTACTATGAATATACAGGTGACGATTTTGAAGCCGATATGGCCATATTGGATAAACACCCCCGCAACATCGAATGGCTGAAGATCTGTGATCCCATGCAGGTGCCCCTGGAGGGATATGATGGGTGGGCGGAAATGGAACAGGTCTATCATAATCCATGAAAGAGTCGGGCATAATAAACAGGGATATTGCAGCGGCAATTTCAAAACTGGGTCATGGCGATTTGCTGATGGTTGCCGATGCTGGATTTGCCATTCCGGTCGGAGTGGACGTTGTGGATATTTCATTGTCTGATAACGTACCCTTGGTTGTAGATGTGCTGACTGAACTGAAAAAGCATTTTTCAGTCGAGAAAATGTATTTATCCAGGGAAGTGAATGAGGTTAACCCCTCCCATTCCAAAAAGGTCTCTGCAGCAATTGGTGATCATATTGAAATGGAACTATTAGAGCACAATGACCTAAAAGCGCTGAGTCGTGATGTGAAGGCAGTGATCAGGACAGGAGATTTTACTGCCTATGGCAATGTGATTCTTGTGTCCGGTGCGGGAGATCGCTGGTATTTAGAAAACAATAATAAATAAACCAAGCCTATAACATGGATTTAAATATTAATACTATCGATCTGGTAATCATTATTATCTACCTGGTGGGTATCCTTCTGGTAGGGGTTCTTTCGGTTCGCCTGAAAAAAATGACCAGTGAGGGATACTTCCTGGCAGGGAGAAGATTGGGATGGGTCATGGTTGGAGCCGCACTTTTCGCATCCAACATCTCAACCATTCACCTCGTAGGGCTTGCCGCATCGGGGTATAACGAGGGTCTTGTGTGGGGTAATTTTGAGTGGCTGGCATCCATTACACTCATTTTACTGGGTCTTGTATTTGCTCCCTTCTATTTCAGGAGTAAAATTTCCACCCTGCCTGAATTTTTGGAAAAGCGCTATGGCGGAACTGCACGGTCGATTCTGGCCTTTATCGCGATCATAGGTGCCCTGTTTGTGCACATAGGGATGAGTCTTTATGCCGGGGCAGTGGTTTTTCATTCTTTTTTTGGCATCGACGTAATCACCTCCATCATCGTAATTTCTTTAATAACCACCATCTATACGGTTCTAGGCGGATTGAAGGCCGTGGTAGTTACCGAAAGTGTCCAGACGGTAATCCTGATCCTGGGTGCCGTTGTATTGACAGGTTTTGCCATGGCAGCGCTTCCGGAGCATGGGATTACATCCCTGGCCGAACTTAAGGCACAATTAAAGCCGGGTCAGCTCAACATGCTGCACACAAAAGAAAGCCTTGGCCTGCTTGGGGAAGGAGGATTCGAATCGGGCCTCACCTGGTATGCCTGTTTACTCGGGTATCCCATCCTTGGTCTCTGGTACTGGTGCTCAGACCAGACCATTGTCCAGAGGGTGCTTGGAGCTAAATCCCAACATGCTGCACAGATGGGCCCAATCTTTGCTGGTTTTTTGAAGATACTTCCTGTATTCATTCTGGTATTTCCCGGAGTGATTGCATATGTTTTATTTAAAGATTTGATTGGAACGGATGCCAACCAGGCTCTGCCGGTGATGATCAGCCAGCTATTGCCTACAGGGCTTAAGGGGATCATGGCAGCTACCTTGCTGGCAGCCCTGATGAGCACCATTGCCGCAGCCCTGAACAGTTCTGCCACCCTTGTGGCAGTGGATATTGTGAAGCGTGTAAGGCCTTTAACCACAGATAAACAACAAATAAGACATGGACGGATTGCAGCCGTTGTTGTAATGTTGCTGGCCATGCTCTGGTCAACCCAGGGCGATAAATTCTCAAGCATCTTCGAGGCCATTAATAAGATTGCAGCAGCCATTGCTCCCCCGGTAGCCACCGTTTTCCTTTTTGGTGTATTTTCTAAAAGAGGTACCAACAAGGCAGCTATCATCACTCTTATATCCGGACTCGTATTGGGAATCACGGCTTTCTGCCTGGATTTTGAACCCATCAGCGGCTATATGTATCTGACCAGAGGATTGCATATTCCCTTTATGATGCAGGCCTGGTGGCTGTTTGTGATCTGTACAGTAATTTACTTTGCGGTTAGCTATTCGACACCACGTCCCCCCGCTGAGGTTATTGAAAATTACACCTGGGAGAATCCCATATCTGTAATTACAAAAGGAGAATTCAAGGGAGTGAAGGATGTGCGCCTGTGGGCGGGAATCCTTGTGCTGACCCTTGTGGTCATGTATATAATTTTTTAAGATAAATGTGAGGAGCATGAGACAAGCAGTAATGATATCCCCGGGAGTGATTGAATTCAAAGAGATTCCAAAGCCTGAATCCCTCGGGGCAAAAGATGTGATGTTAAAGATCGAACGAATAGGCGTCTGTGGCAGTGATATTCATGTATTTCACGGGGAGCACCCGGCCACGCCCTATCCAGTAGTTCAGGGGCATGAGTATGCCGCGACCGTTCATGCGGTGGGGAAAGAAGTAACAGGCATTAAACCTGGTATGAAAGCGACAGCGTGGCCGCAATTGGTTTGTGGCAAATGCGGACCCTGCCGGCGGGGGCAATACAATGCCTGCCAGGAACTGAAGGTACAAGGATTCCAGGCTCCGGGTGTTGCACAGGACTATTTTATTGTTCCGGAACACAGGATCATCACTATTCCAGATTCCATGAGCTTCGACCAGGGTGCCCTGGTAGAGCCTGCTGCCGTTGGAGCACATTCAACCGGGAGGTCAAGCGGTATAAAAGGTAAGAATGTGGTGGTATCCGGGGCCGGTACCATTGGTAACCTCGTTGCACAGTTTGCAAAAGCAAGGGGCGCAGCAAGTGTCCTTATTACCGACATCAGCGATTTCCGACTGGGAATTGCCAGGGAGTGCGGTATTGATGGAACTCTTAATGTGAAAAGCACACCTTTTGCGGAAGGGATAAAAGAATTCTTCGGTGGCTCTGGATTTCAGATTGGATTTGAAGCGGCCGGGGTTCAGCCCTCACTGGATGCATTAATGGCCAATGTGGAGAAAGGAGGAGATATCATCATTCTTGGAGTCTACTCGGAAAATCCCACTGTCAATATGTATTACCTGGGTGAGCATGAGCTTAACGTTTTTGGATCAATGATGTACAGGAGGGAGGATTACCAGGAGGCGGTTAAAATGATCGATAGTGGAAAGATAAAAACGGCTCCTTTGGTTTCAAAGCATTTTAATTTCGAATCCTACCTGGAAGCTTACCATTTCATTGAGGAGAAAGGGGACAGGATCATGAAAGTGATGATTGACCTTTAGAAATACTATGGAGGAGGAAAGAAAACCAACCATTGTCGGACTGGGTGAAATCCTATGGGATATGCTACCAGGAGGGAAAGTCCTTGGAGGAGCTCCGGCTAATTTTGCCTATCATTGCAGTCAGCTTGGAGCTGAATCCTGGGTGGTTAGTGCCATCGGAGAGGATGATCCCGGGCGCGAAATCCAGGAGGTCGTGGAAGGCCTGAAATTGCCCTCAGAATTCCTGTTCATTGCAGAAAAGTATCCCACCAGCAGTGTAACAGTGAGCCTTGATTCAGAAGGTCATCCGGCCTACAGCATTCATGAAAATGTAGCCTGGGATAATATTCCTGTCGACCAGGGGGTGCTTGATCTTGTAAAAGGTGCTGATGCAGTCTGTTTTGGTTCCCTGGCACAGCGATCTGCCATATCCAGGAAGTCGATCCAGCTATACCTGGATAATGCACCGGCCAACTGTGTAAAGGTATTTGATGTGAACCTCAGGCAACACTATTTTTCGCGGGAAATCCTTGAAAGATTGCTTCATCTGGCAAATGTTTTGAAGCTGAATGATGAAGAACTTTTCATCCTGGCCAAAATGTTTTCCTTGTCGGGCAAGGAGGTTGATATGATCGCTTCCTTGCAAAAAAGCTTTGATCTGGAGCTGATCGCTCTGACCAGGGGGGGAGATGGATCAACACTGTTCAGTAACTCGCAGAGATCGGATTTTTGTTCTGATGCGGTCCACGCAGTTGATACGGTGGGAGCAGGCGATTCCTTTACTGCAGCCATGACGATGACCTATTTGAAAGGTATGAAAATGAAAGACATGCACAGGCTCGCTTCAGAAATAGCTGCCTATGTGTGCACACAGAAGGGCGCTACTCCAGAAATCCCCTACAATCTTATTAGACAGGTGATCAATTAAGTGAATTTTAAATATCTATCATATGAAGCACTTTGAATATCAGCAACCCACGAAAATTGTTTTTGGGTCCGGAAGAATTGATGAAACAGGAACTATCGTAAAGGAATTTGGAAATCGTTGTTTACTTGTTACAACTCCGCCCGTACCTGCCACCGAAGCCCAATTTGACAGGGTCAAGGAAATCCTGCTTTCGGCAGGCGTGAAAGTGGCACATTTTGACCGGGTGGTACCCAATCCCACTACTGAGACAAGTGCTGAAGGAGCCAGGATGGCCCGCGAGCACAGGGCTGATGTGATTGTCGGACTTGGGGGAGGTTCCAGCATGGATGCTGCGAAAGCCATTGCAGTGGAAGCCACTCATGAGGGCTCAGCCTGGGATTATCTTTTTTATAAAAAGGAACCAACCCAGAATACTTTGCCAGTAGTTGCCATCAGCACAACATCAGGTACCGGATCTCAGGTTACCCAGGTATCTGTGATCACCAATATGAAAGAAAGGGATAAGTCTGCGTTGTATCATCCCCGGTGTTTTCCCAGAGTATGCATCGTAGATCCGGAATTGATGTTGACTGTTCCAAAAAAGGTCACCGCACCGACAGGATTTGATATATTCTGTCATTCTTTTGAGAGCACTCTCAATCCCGGATCAGGAGCCTATGTTGAATTGATGGCCTGGGAGGCTATTTCATTAGTAGCTGATACCTTACCGGCCCTTCTTGACGATCTTCAGAACCTGGAAGCAAGGGAAAGAATGGCCTGGGCGGACACCCTGGCCGGTCTTTGCATTGCCAGTTCAGGTGTTACACTTCCCCATGGAATGGGTATGGCTATAGGAGGCATGTATCCCCATGTGGCCCATGGGGAATCATTGGCCATCGTTTACCCGGCCTGTACGAAGTTTACCTATTCAAGTGCTGAGAGGCAGTATGGAAAAATGGCTAGGATATTGAATCCCTCCCTGGAAAGAATAAGTGATAAAGAAGCTGCAGAAGCATCCGTAGGAGAGGTGGAGAAGCTTCTTCAGAAAGTAGGACTTAATAAAAAGCTCAGGGATGTGGATATGCCGGAAGAAGAGATTGAAGCACTGGCAAAACAGTGCATGGTACTACCAGATTATGAGGCAAATCCGAGAGTGGCCAGCGAGGCAGAGATGATGCAGCTGGTAAAGGATTCTTACTAAGAGGGCAATCCTGGATAATGGTGGCCGCATGGAGCTTGATCAGGGTGATGGACCTTAAATTGCCGGAAAAACGATAACAAGTGAATTAGAGGGAATTGAGTACACCTGGGAATCTGGTGAAGACCACAAGGCCCAAGTCAGGGGCGGAGGCTTTGAACATAACACCTATGCGGAATATAATCAGGAGGGAGAATTTGTACAAGTCGAATTCGGGGATAAGAAGCTTGAGGGTTACCATGACGGAAAAAGCTTAAAAATCACCGGTGAAGTTGAGGGTGATATATTTGAAGGGGAAATCTTTGGCGAAATTGTTTATATCGTCAAATGTGACTTTTGAATGTGTCCTTCTGATCACGGCCCCAAGCGTCGCAAGTTTTTGACAAGGATTTATTATATCCCTAACTGGTTCCTTTGTTCATTGATCCAGTCGGACAGGGATTCGGTATCCAGGCTTCTGCTTAACCTGTAGACACAGTTCCTGTCCGGGTATTCGCCACCAATATACAGGAAGATGTGCTGCAGCTGGCGTTCGGCATCGATTACCGATCCGGCTGGGTGCATGGATGCGATGCCTGTTCGCTTTAAAAGAATAGATTCAAGTTTCCAGTCAATGCTGCCACCCATCAGAGCTGATGGATCAATGCTCCACATCAACAGTGCTCCAGGATTGCTTTCCAGCATCTCTATCCTCTGGGTTACCGGATTGAGGATCAGGTCTGGTACATCACCTGCGGACAGGGAGGTATTGATGGCATCTACAGTATCCACAGAAAAGTGGATATCAGCATAAGTATCACCATCTTTAAACCTGTACAGGTATTGAATCATCCGGGTTCCATTGCTGGAGACCATCAGGATGCTCCCATCCTCAAGCAGCAGAGTCGAAGGACCAGGGCAATGAATGGGACCTGACTCATCAATTGCCCAGAGCTTGTCTTCCCACACCTGACCGTCATCAGACCTGAACACAGAGCCTGTATCAACAGAGGCATTGGTTCCTGAGAGAAATATCAGCCCGAATGCCGGGTGATCGTGAATCCGGGGGGCATTGGGTCCGTATGCTTCCCGGCTAACAAATTTAAATGCCCTTGGATAGGGATTCCAATTTTCACCCTGGTTATCAGAGGTCAAAATTCCGTTTCCTTTCTGGATAATACTTCCGTCGAATTCTCCAATGCAGCTCTGGCCACCCACACGGTAACCGTAAGGTTGCAGGTTCTGGACTTCTACCGGGGTATTCCATGTTTCCCCGGCATCTTCTGAGATGATCAGCAGCTGCCCCTTACCCGAGTTGTCATCCACCTGTCCGGGGATAAGTTTGCGCTGCGTAGACACAATAATGGTGGAGCCATCCATGGCAGCCACGGGCCAGCCAAAATTGTAATTTCCCGGTTTAAAGTCTTCTCCCTCAGGGACCACCACCTCTGCCAATTTCATGTATCCAAGCGAATCTGCCAGGAAAAGCAAACGATTCTCCTGGCCATCTATTTTCAGGTATCGGTTGGCCATGTAATCGCTGAAAGCCCTGGTTTCAAGATTCGGCTGGTCAACAGGTAAAAGTCCCATATAAGTTGAATCCGACGGTAGAAGCAATTCATCATCGGCACAGGAGACAAGGCCTGCCATGCTTATGCACAGTATCAATACCGGGATTATAAGAAGCGATCTCATTATTTGATTTTTATGATTTTTTTGGTAACGACAAATCCAGGAGTAAGGACCCTGTAAAAATAGGTTCCGCTCGGAAGTTCAGCTGCATTCAGAAGAATTTGGTGACGGCCGGGATCTACCTGTTCATTCATCAGTTCTGCCACCATTATTCCTGCCATGTTATAGAGAACGATTTGTACATTCATCTGTTCGGATATGTCGACTGTCAACATTGTGGACTCGGTGAAGGGATTGGGATAGTGGTCCACCCTTAAAGGGGTCGTGTTTTTTCCCCCGTCCATACCGGTGTATATGCTGATGCCCACATCTTCGAAAACGGAAGTTCCCTCATTGAATCCTGAAGTGGCGGTCAGGCCCACCATTGAAGTTTCAGGAAGCTCAAGAGGAACACTGAATTCTCCATGGGGTATCCAGGTTTCCCCATCAAGCGAGTAAGCCGCTGAAAAATAATTATAGGCATCCCGATTCAGTTTGATCCAGCATGGAGCTTCTATGGATGGATCGGAAATCTCCATCACCGGCTGACTGTGATTATCCCACCTGTATTGAAGTTTGACTCCCTCGTAGGCTGTAACACTATATTGAATATAGAGGGCACCGGGATCTGTCGATTCCCTGAACATAATGCCTGCCTCGGAAGCACTGCCCCTGTCTTCGATGGACTCAACCCTGGCCACGATCTGTTGAGGACCGGTTTTTTGCATATACAGATAGGAAAAATCGTCTGCAACCCCGCTAATCCCACTTCCAAAGGTGGAGATAGAATAGGCTTCTTCTCCAAGGCTGGCCGGGTATCCTGTTTTTATAGGCTCAGCGATATCTGTAAACAACCAGTCATCATTCATGGCCTCGGTAACACTGACCGGGAATTCAGTTGTGATTTCATCGGGTTCGGTTCCGGTCTTGAGAGTGATCAGGGCTTCACCCGGAGAAAGAGCAGTTAGGGTAAGCATCAGGTTTCCATCAAGTGATGCTGAAACCAGGTCGGAAGCCGAATTGTCAACAGTGACAACCGGGGCTATGCCTTCTGAGTGACCAAATACATCGGATATATCAATTTCAGTTGAAAGTCCAACAGCCATTCTCTGTTCGGGTACCGGATTATTGACAGCCTGGACCGGATTGATCAGCCTGAGTTCTTCGAATGAAAGAATGGACAGATTCTTGTTATCGTTTGATCCGGATATTAATCCCGCTTCAAAATGGCTTCCAAGGTCAAGTTCCAGGGCAGTTCCCAGGGCGTTCCAGGTTTCGCCATCAATGGAATGAGATGCGTTCAGAGTGTTCCCTGTTTTTGTCATCCTGATCCAGAATGGCAGGGAAACTGCTATCTCAGCCTGGTTGACCAGCGAATCTCCCTCCACGCTTCTACTCTCAAAACGAGCCATCCCATCGCCCGTATAAACCAGCCTTGCCATGACGGCATCAAGCGCAACTGAGTCCGTTCTGAAACTGATCCCTCCCAGTGCTCCAGCAGTGGGAAATGCTGCGGAAGTGACTTTTACTGTAAGTTCCGCATCACCCTCCAGGGTCCTGTGCATAAAATGAAAGCCTTCCTTTAGTTCGGGGGTGATCGCATCCGCACTTCCTCCAAGGGTAAACAAATCGCGCTCTTTTAAGGTAAATCCTGCTGTTTTTATGTTTCCCAGGTCGTGAGTGATCCAGCCTTCAGGGGCCTCCCAAACGAATACAGGAAACTTATTGACTAGGTCGAATGAACTTACATCTCCTGTCAGAGTCATCGTACAAGACCCGATACCTTTGGGGCTCACCATGATCGAATCGGACCCTTTCGTGACGCTCGGACGACAGACTTTTATATTGGATGATTTTGCCGTGTAAAAGATTTCATCGCTTTCCAACCTTCCAAACACTTGGGATACATCCACATAGCTCTCCACCGTTGAAAGGTTGACGAAATGCCCCATAATAGGGTTTTGAACCGTATAGATGTTCTCAATCTCATCAATTCGGGTGGCTTCAAATTCGGCGACCATCGATACAATGGATTCATTATTCGGGTTTTCCCAACCAAACAAATCCACATAATTTGCATTGCCCCTGCAAAATATGCCCGCATAGCAGGTGGGATTCATTTCAATCTTCCGGTTGGCATCAGGACTGCTGATCCAGTTTATTCCATCCTGTGAAAAGTAAGAATCAAAGCTGTTTCCAATTCTTTTCAGCTTCAGCCAGCATGGAACCTGGATTCCTTTGGCTCCCTCTCCAGGATGATTCATTTTGTGCAAATCGTCATTGTTTCTCACATAGTAACGGATTCCTCCATCCCCCCCCAGAACACTCATGTAATAGGTATTTGCAAACGGACTCAGGTCCTCCCTGATCATGACACCGGCTTCTTCAACAGGATTGAAGTTATATCCCATTTGTCCCATCCCATAAACGTAAGATACCAGGCTGATGATTTCAAAATTGCCGGTTTGCACAGCATATGCAAAATGCAGGTTATCGGGTCTGAAAATCTGATCTCCGGTACCCTCAAGGGTAAAAACTTCGGCTTCCTGATCCCAACTTGTGCTGCCGGGAATATCCTGTGCTCCGATATCGGTCGAGTGCCACCCCAGGGGCAGGGCCTCCTGGGCATTCAGAACCGGAATGACCAATGAACATAGGATTGTGGCTATAAGAAGATTTTTTTTCATAGTTCTGCTAATCAAAGTTTACGACAACCTCCCACCTCCCCGGTTCATAAATAATCACTTTGAACGAGACAGGGACATTTGCATAGTTGGCTTCCATATCGACGGTGAAGGGATACTGAACATTATCAAATCCCCCGCCATTAAAATACCTTGAATTAAGTCCCCGCTCACGAAGCATATCCATCTCTCCCCTGATCAGGATATCGTTTGGGGATGTTGCCAGTTTCCTGACTATAACCCGGTTTACAGGCCCGCTTTTTGCCAATACCTGATAGGGTTTCTCATACAATCCAACATATTGATCATCTTTCCAGAATCCTGTCAGAACACTGTCTGCAAACCGGTCAGGGTTGTAAACCAGTTTTCCCTCTCCTTCTTTTTCGCCTTTCTTGAACGTACCGGTAAAGACGTCTCCGTTGCTCCATGTATATACCCCTTCCCCGTCGGGAAGCCCATGCTTAAAAGACCCTTCATAGGAGTCTTCACCCACAGCTCTTCCCTTGCCGCTGGCAAGTCCTCTTTTGCATTCCCCTTCATAGCTTCCTGACAGGGATTCCATAAGGGCCTTACAATCGGCTTTGTCCTGTGCAATCAGGAAGGTGCCGGTTGTGAATATGAGGATTGAGAAAAGAATTTTCATACTCTTATGCTTTTTTTAATATCCGGGTTTTTGGTTCAATTTGGAATTCCGTGCTACAGCATCCACGTGGTAGGGGAGTTGCCACCAGTTTGCGGCCCCTCTTTCAAGATTGGCTCTTACAAAATCCTTTTGGTCACCTGGAGTATTCTCCACCACGAGGTCGATCAGGTAATTAGGATCATTTCTCCGCTTTGCCACTCTCAGCAAGTCATACCAGGCCTGGTTCTCGAAAGCCATCTCTCTGGCTCTTTCCCGCATGATCATATCTTCAATTTCAATCATGGAGGCATTGGCTGTCATCTGGATGGGGGCAATGTTCAGGGCTACCCTGATTTCGTTGACCAGTTTTATGGCCTCTGCGGATCTGCCAAGCCTGTTATAAGCTTCAGCCACCTGCAATGAATAGTTGTGTGTTTTGTATATGATTACATTGGCATCACTCACGTAAGGATCCCTGCGGGTTCCCAGGGTGTCCAGTCCAATATATTTCCAGATGATGCTATCGGTTCTTTCAGAAGATAAAGAGTCGGTCCACCATGATTTTCTTTCCCCTCTGGTAATATCTCTATTCTCTTTCCAGTTCCGGATTGCAGCCTCGGATGGCTTAACAATGTATTCGCCCCCATCCTGGGGCCTGTTGGAGGTAAACTGAGCATAGATATTCCATTGGTTATATTCCTCCTTGTAAACCAGGTTCAACGTATTCCCGCTTTCCCATGGCACCGGAGCCGCATTCTCGGCACCCCCTACATAGATGGCCCTGAACCAGTCTTCACCAGATCCGCAGAAAGTGAGATTATGACTGAAGTTCCACTGGTTTGTAGGTCTGGCCATAATATCCCACATAGCAAGGACCTCTTCATAATTCTCTCTGTAGAGGTAGATCTCGATCAGCAATCCCAGCACGGCCCCGTAATTGGCCATCTCCCGCTGCCACGATTCTGTGTCCCATCCATTCTCCCCATAGTGGCCCCAGTACTGGAAGGTTCCATCCCAGTATTTTATCGACCATTCATGGGTGAGACTCAGTTGTGCAACAAGCTGGTCAAGTATCGAGTCGGCAGGAATGGGCGCCACATTGAAATCCTGGGATACATCCTGAGAAGCTTTTGTAATGTAAGGAACATCGCCCCAGTTCTTTACAAGGTCGAAATAGGCATAGCTCCTCATAAAGATGGCTTCAAGTGCAAACTGGTATTCATACCCCTCCTGCAGGGCAGCATCATGTTCGGGAATCTGGTGGATGTGTTCCAGGATATCATTGCACTGGTTGATGAGCCTGTAGTATACTTCCCAGCTTGCATATTTATTATCCGGTTGGATGTTGTGCTCAAACACATCCATGATGTCATGGTGCCTCTTTGCTCCGGGCCCGGGTTTTACCAGGTTCCCACGGAACTCTCCCAGGACGAATCGTTGTTCTACCAATTCACCAAATGTATGATATAGACCAGATTTGGAAGCAAATGCATCTTCCTCACTGCGGTAAAGTTCACCTTTCAGGGCGAGGTTTTCAGGCTCCTCATCCAGCCATTTGGTACAGGATGGGACCAGCATTGCAACCAGAAAAGTTCCTAAGAATATTATTAGATTCTTCATATGCTTCATTGTTAAAGTCCAAATCTTATCCCTGCCAAAAACATTCTGGTATGGGGAATTCCTGCATAATATTGTCCGGCATTCATGACATCTGCATTGATGCTGAATTCAGGATCATACCCTTCAAATGCACTCCAGGTCAGTAGGTTGTGCCCGCTTATAAATATGGTCAGGTTTCTCAGGAATATCCTGTCTATGGTAGCAGCGGGAAGGGTATATGAGAGGGTCACAGTTTTTAGCCGGACATATGATCCCTCTTCCACCCACCTGGATGAGAACCTGGAATTTCCCGAGGGATCTCCCAGTGATGCCCTGGGGACATCAGTATTGTCACCCTGCCCCTTCCATCGATCCAGGGTCCGGGTGGTCTGGTTGTCATAATTCTTCATAGATTCAAGGATTGACCTCAGACCATCCACTACCTCCTGTCCGTACGTATAGTTCACCAGTGCAAACAGGCTGTATCCTTTGAATGTTAGTGTGGAATGGATACCCCCGAATACATCTGGAAAAGTGTTTCCAATGATGGTTTTATCCTTCTCGTCTATTTCCCCGTTTCCGTCCATATCCTCAAAGATCAGGTCTCCAGGCTGGAATGGTTCATACCCATAGCCAGAAGGATCCACCCCGGTATTTTGCAACTGGATCTCCGATGCTGTCTGGTAAATCCCAGCAACCCGGTACCCGTAGATGGATCCGAGGGATTCACCCTCCCTGGCAATTCCTTCAAAGATGCCATAGTTTCGGATCACATCCCCATCGGGGAGTTCCAGGATGGTGTTCTTGCTTTTGGAGAGGTTCAGACCCAGGTCCCATTTCAGATCTCCTGTGAGGATCCTGCCGTTCAGGCCCAGTTCGAAACCCCGGTTCTCGATCTTGCCCATGTTGACCACCTGGTTGTCAAATCCTGATTCCCAGGGGATTTTCTCATAGGTAAGCAGATCGGATGTGGTTTTAATGTAATAATCAGCATAAAGATTGAGCCTCTGGCTGAAAACTGAAAGGTCCGCGCCCACATTAAATTGAGCTGTGGTCTCCCATTTCAGGTCAGGATTTCTCAGGTTACCGGCACGGTATCCTCCCATGAGCTGGTAGTTGGCTGGAATATAGTATGCCAGTGCCGAATAGTTGCCTATGTCGTCTGAGCCGCTGATTCCATAGGATGCACGAATCTTCAGCAAATTCATGAAAGCAACATCCTGTAAAAATGGCTCCGAAGAAAGCTTCCAGGCCAGGGCAAGCCCCGGGAAGTACCCCAGGCGGTTGTTCTGGCCGAACCTTGAAGATCCATCCACCCGCAGGTTGGCCGACAAGTAATATTTGTCGTTGTAGGCATAGTTTGCATTTCCGAAGTAGGAGAGGGTGTTCCATTTTCCTCCTCCATAGCTGATTGAATCCATCTTTGCCCCTGAGCCCAGGCTGGTAAACTCATCCGACGGGGTATTGATGGCACTTCCGTAATCGGTCTGATACTGGTTGGTCTGAAGGGCAGCTCCCAGAGCAAAACTTACATGATGGACATAGTTTAAAAGCCTGTTAAATTCAAGAACCGTTTCATTGGTAAACATATTTTCCTTAGAAACCTGGAGTGAGGTCTGGTTGATCCTGTTTTGATACCTGGTGATTCCATCTGATGGAATGAAACGGTTTTCCCTCAATCTGAAGTAATCCATCCCGAATGTGGTTTTGAGTTTCAGTGAGGTGGTAAAATCATATCCTGCACTTACCGTACCAATGAATCTGTTTACCACATTGGAATTCTCCAGTCCCTGGATGACGGCCAGCGGATTGCTTTTTCCCAGGATATCAGCCGAGTCAAGGGGATGTGACAGATAAGACATGTCGTATGGCTCCAGGATGGGTGCCTTGGTAGTAACCAGTTTAATTGGATTATAGATGGATAATCCCTGGTCATGTGCCCTGACGTTTGTGTTGGTGTATGATATCCTGGATGAAAAAGTGAGTTTACTGGTAATCTGGTAGTCAAGATTGAACCTGGAGGTGAGCCTGCTCAGTGAGGTATTATCGATGATTCCATCTTTACCGGTATAACCCACTGTGAACATGTATTTTGATATTCCATCCCCTCCCTTTAACCTCAAATGGTGGTTTTGGGTGAATGCAGGCTCAAATATCTCATTTTGCCAGTTGGTATTGTTGTCAAAGAGATCCCCTGGATCAGCAGCCATCAACTTGTCAAATATCTTACTGATCTGGCCTGGTGTCAGGTCATCCGGGTAGCCCAGATCGCTAACCAGATCCCTGTATTGTGAGGCATCCAGAAGTGAGAGGTTCTCTGGTACCATGCTGAATCCAACCTGGCTGGTCAGATCCAGTTTGGATGCACCCTGGCTTCCCTGGTATGTGTTTATGAGAATCACTCCATTGGAAGCCCTTGCACCATAAGTGGATGCAGCATATCCATCTTTCAGAACCGTGATGGATTCAATATCCTCGGGATTGATATCCACGAGGGGATTGTATGGAGTTCCAAGTGACAGGGTATTCTCAAAAAGATCGCTTTTTAAGATGAAACCATCAATGATGTAGAGTGGTTTGTGGCTGGTGTGTATAGAATTGGCCCCGCGAATATAGACCTCAGCTCCTGAACCCGGGAACCCTGATCGCTGGGTGACATGGGCTCCGGCAGCCATACCCTGGATCATGGTTTCAAGGGATTCGGCTGTCTGGTTTCTCAGCTGATCTTCGTTAACCCATGAAATACTCTCTGTCAGATCTTCAATGGCTTTTTGTCCGTAAGCGACCGGAATTGGATCACCGATAGATCTCAGGTCAGCCTCAACCAGCTGCACAACGATGTCTGATCTTCCCCTTAAGGGCAGCTGCTGGGACTCAAATCCTGGAAATGACAGCACCAGGGTGGCATTGGCATCCGGGATATTAATCTGAAATTGTCCGGTACTGTCTGTCAAAGTGATAAGTCCAGGCACCTGTAAAACTGATACGTTGATATCACCCAGGGGATCGCCTGACTGGATGGATACAACCTGACCTTTGATAATCATCTGCAGACTATCCTGTGCAATCATCATGTTTGGCAGGAATCCTCCCAGAACTGCAAGCAGCAGTAGCTTTCGGAATAGATATTTCATGTCTCTTATTTTACTCATGAGCTTAGTCTGTGACTGGTTCCAGTTTGATGTAATCGTATAATCCATCACCATTGGTCAGGTGGGTAAACTTGAACTGATGGTCACCCACTACCAGGAATTCTCTCTGACCGATCAACACTTCGCCCGATTCCATCTCCTCGGTCAGATCAATTTCTTCCCCCAGGGGAGAGCCATCTATGTATAGCTGGAGTTTGGCAAACGCAGCATTGGCTTCATAACCCAGGAGGATGTTGTAGCGGCCAGGTATAATTCTCTCAACCTTGAATGATATGTAATTCGATTTCTGGATGGCATTATACCTGAGTAGCTGGTCCAATGACTCAAGGTAAACATCAGTTCCTGGTGTCCAGCTGGCCAGGCTATCCTCGTCCACTTCATATTTCTGCGTGGTTTCGTTGAAAATGATCCCGTACTCGCACTCTCTGATGATCGGCTCAAGCTCCAGGTCTTCTGGTATAAACAATACCTGGTCTATGCTATGGAGTACTCCGTTTCGTGCGAAAATATCACTCTCCTCCTCAACCAGCCTTGTCATATGATGCGTACCGTTGGGTTCCCACCATTGGTTCAATACCAGGCCAAAGTCAACATTGGCATTGATACTTTTTCCATTCAGGGTAACTAGCCCTTCATTTTGTATCATGAAGGAGAATTTAGCTCCTTTTAACTTTTTCCCCTTGATGATATGGTATTCTATAAAATCGCTCAGATCAGATTCCCCGGCAGTCAATTGGTTCTTTAGATCCGCAAGATTATTGATTCCAGCAGCCTGGAATACTGCATCGCTTTCGGCAAAAAAGGTATAGGTGGTATTCAATTTGCCTTTTTTCAGATCCACATCGTTAGCCGTCGCATCATGCCCCGTTTCAATCAGCGCAGCTTTGAATATACTATAGGCAGGGTCTCCACCCACTTTTTCCCAGATGGTAAAATCGGGAGGGATCAGGACATTTTCCACATGGTGCACCACACCGTTAGTAACCCGCCTGTCCGCCTTGTATATTTTTGATTTTGTGTTCACATGGATGGCACCGTCACCCTGTGACATATCGAATACCAGGTATGTGCCCTGAGCGGTTGTATCGCTTGAGAACCCCGGACTCAGGTCTTCAGTCAGTCTTTCTTTATTGAGAATATGATAGACCAGCAGATTTCTTATTGACGAGGAATCCATATCCTCCAGCCCCGATATACCCTTCGCTTCAAAATATGAATCAAAGCCATCATTTGAAGGAGCAAATAGGGTATAGGTTCCGTATGAATTTAACATTCCTGCGAGACCAGATTTATCCATGGCTTCCACCAGGGTGGAGAATTCTTCCTTGTTCTCCTCAATTTTGAGGTAGCTGTAAGCCTGCTCTTTGGTAGGGTCCTTGTATATCTCCCCAAGTTCGGTTTCACAGGAAGTCCACAGCATGATTCCGGTCAATACAATTACTGGAAATATCCATCCTGCATTTTTCATCGCTTCTGTCTGTTTGTTATTGAAAGTCATAGTAAGGATTCTGCACCAGGCTCTTATTGATTCTCAATTCTTCATAATAGATAGGCAGATACCAGCTCTCCGGATTGGTGATCCGCTGACTGATCTCCACATCATTCCACATTTTAAAGATCCGGTTCACCAGATATTCGGGGCCGTAATTGGTAGAGTACCTGACCAGGTCATACCATCGTTTTCCCTCAAATGCCAGTTCTCGTTTTCTCTCTTCAAGGATCTCAATGGCTAGGTTTTCAGTAGAAATGCTAATATCCAGCGGTGGAATTTCGGCCCTTTGCCTGACCAGGTTGAGTTCTGCCACACTTTCACTAACATTTCCCAGCTGGTTCAGCGCTTCGGCCTTCATCAGGTGTATTTCAGGCAGGCGGTAGAAGATCCAGTTGCCGTCGCTGAATTCCACCGATCTCCTCCTGGAGATGATCAGGCCGCTGCCACTGTATTTCCAGACGATATTGTCACCCGAGACAGTGGCGTAGGACCGGTTCTTCCCCCTGATGCCATCCTCGGTAGTCAGATTCTCTGTCCAGAATGCCACATCGGATGTTTCATTATTAAGAGCCACAGAATAGGTGGGCGATTCCCCTTCTGTGGAAAACCAATCCACAAGGTCATTGAATTCAAGATAGGCTGCATGATACTGAAGCTCAAAGATGGATTCAGTGGAGTTTCCAGGGTAAAATAGGTTGAACCAGTCTATGCCTTCCACCATCTGGAATTTGCCCGACTGGATCAACTTATCAGCATCTTCAATACATTGCTCATAATAGGACGGATCTTCCATGCCCATCCAGAGCAGTAAATCTGCCTTTAATGCCAGAACAGACCATTTGGTGACCCTGCCATGATCCTCCACATGATCATCATATGAGGTTCTGGCCATATTTTCGGCATACTCCAGGTCTTCAAGGATCTGGCTGAGTATTTCGGAAGAGGTATTCTTGGTGAAATAGTATTCCTGGTCATCTGTGGCGTAGGATGAAGTAATAAGGGGAACCTCCTTAAAGGTCCTTACCAGGTAGAAATAGGAGAGGGATCTCAAGAAGTAACACTCTGCCAGAAAGGCTTCCAGTTCATCACTTGAAAAGTTTCCGTCTATTTCCTGGGCCAGAGGTGCATTTTCGATCACCGTATTGGCACGGTTGATCAACACATAAAAAGACTTCCAGTTGCATAGACTGTTATACTGACTTATAATCTGTTCATTGAATTCCTTGGCTTCATTTCCTCTTTCAACCACCAGCATATCGGCCCTGGCCTCTCCCCATACAACATAGTAATGAAGGCACTCCTGAAGTTGGTCATAGCAGCCCATTACTGCGGCCCGGACATCTTCTTCAGATTGCCAGAAATCGCTTTTTATCAGGCCATCATAGGGTTTTCTGTCCAGAAGGCCATCACAGGATTGAAGCAATGGTATGGTCAGCAATATGCTCATAATGACCGGTAATATTTTCCTGATTGCTTTCATATGTGTATTTTTCAAAGCCTAAAATGTTAGATCAAGTCCAATGGTAAAGATTCTGGGCAGGCTTGTTCTTGCATCATCCACAGCTACTGCCAGCGGGGAATTTCCTTCAATACCAATTTCCGGGTCAGCTCCTGTATATTTCGTCCAGGTGTAAATATTGAATGCCGATACAAATACCTGCAAATTCTCAATTTTCCAACTTCGTACCAGGTCGTCGGGGAGGTTATAAGATAGTGAAGCTGTTCTCAACCTGATATAGGATGCATCCTCAACGAAACGGTCAGATCCTTCCCAGTTGTGTCCTTCTTCATAGATGGCCCTGGGAATGTCGGTCTCATCTCCCTGCTTTCGCCATCTTCTCAGCGTTGCTGAACTCTGGTTATTTTGATTATAGAGATTCTCGGTCCTCATCCTGGCGATATTGATGACCTGGTGTCCGTACTTGTACTCAAAAAAGAGTGACAAATTGAAATTCTTGTAGGAGAGGTTGCTGGTGATCCCACCGAAAAACTTCGGGTTTGAATCCCCGATCTTCGCATAGTCCAGTTCGTTGATCAGGCCATCATGGTTGATATCCGTATAAATGGCATCTCCTCCGCGAAATGTGTATCCATTCCTGTTGTCGTACCTCATATACTTGGGTTGCCCATCAAAATCATAGATGATATTGCCGTTTGCATCCCTGGCGATTGCGTCCTCATCCCTGGCATACACACCCTCGCTCTGCAAGCCAAAAAAGGACCCGATGGCATCGCCGACTCCGGCCCTGACAATGTATTTGTCTTCAATTCTTTCTCCATCAACAGGTACGCCATTGGATAGCCTTGTAATATAGTTGATGTTTCGGGAGAGGTTTACATTCACATTCCAGTTTACATCTCCCTGGAGGATGTATACTTCCATTCCCACGTCAAATCCCTGATTCTCAATGTCCCCAAAATTCTGCAGCACCTCATCAAAGCCGGTTGACGCGGGTATTGCCTGGTAGTAAAGCAGGTCCCGGGTGGTTTTGATATACCAGTCATTGATGAGAGTAATCCTGTCATTCCACATGGCCAGGTCGAAACCCACATTTCTCTGGATGCTGGTCTCCCAGGAAAGGTGGTTCAATTGGATGTTATCGGCTGCCACGGTTGAATAATTCATGTATTTACCAGAACTGGAATAAGTGCCCAGATAGAGGTAATTGCCTTCAGGCTGTCTTCCATTTGCTCCGTAAGAAGCCCTGATCTTCAGGTCTGTGATGAAGTTTACATTGGACATAAAACTCTCCGAAGATATTCGCCAGGCCCCGGAGAATGCAGGGAACCAGCCATATCGATTATCCTCTCCAAATTTTGAAGACCCGTCTCTCCTTAGGGTCGCAGTTACAAGGTAGCGGTCAAGCAAGGTATAGCGCAATTCTCCTGTCAATGAAAACAATGCATTATCTCCCCTGGAGGAGTTCAATTCGAGCCATCTGCTGCTGGCATTAATCCTTTGAAGGAATTCAGAGCCCGTGTTACTGGAATTATTGGAAAACTCATCCTCTTTGGATATTTCCACGGAGGTGACGAATGTACCGCTCAGTTCGTGTATGTCCGCAAATGTATTTTGGTAGGCAAAGATGTTCTCCTGAGAAAAGTCTGTATGACCGTTATTGGCATAGCTGTTGTTATTTACCAGTTCATTTCCCCAGACCAATCCGGTCGCCTCGGCAGGGATAAACCCGAAATTGTCGTTGTCCCCGAAATTCATGGATACCCGGCTGGTGATATTAAAATTCTTTATGGGATTATATATCGCAAAAACACTGGTAGTTAAGCTATTAGTAACAGTGTTGCTGTTGCTTGATTTAGCAAATGCTAAAGGATTGAAGGTGCCATAATCCTGGATGTAAGTATTTTGTGGATTGAAGAGGGTACTTGTGTTTTTCCCGGTGCTGTCCTGCTGGTAAATGGAAAGGTTGGGCGCCTTGGTAAAAGCCATTCCATAGGGACTATATTCATTCACTGACGGATTTTGAAGGCGTCCCTTGGCGTAAGAGATGCTATTTCCAAACCTGAGCTTATCCGATACCCTGTAGTCCAGGTTGAAGCGACCGCTCAAGCGGTTATATCCAGTATTAATCACGGATCCGGGCTCATTAAGGTAAGAGAGACTGAAACTATAGGCGGTGTATTCTCCACCTCCCCTGACATTGGCATTGTAATTCTGCACCACTGAATTTTTTTCCAGGGCTTTTATCCAGTCTGTATTGTTATTATAATTCTCGTACCATGCTGCATTGGGATTGTCCCTCAGATATTGTAGTGCTTCATTGTCAGTATCTCCGGCATGCTGGTAGCCCTCCAACTGGAGGATCTTATAGCTGTTCCCGCTGTTAAGTGGAATATGTTTGGGAGGAGTGCGAAGTCCGACGCTGGTGTTGAAATTCACTCTGGTTTTTCCTTTTCTTCCCCTTTTTGTGGTAATGATAACCACCCCGTTAGCGGCCCTGGAACCATAAATGGCAGTTGCTGATGCATCCTTGAGCACATCGATTTTCTCGATATCCTTGGGATTAATATCAGCTATCGGACTTCTCCGTCGGCGGGATATGGCGTCTCCTGCATCACTTTCATGAGAAAGGTATGGAACACCGTCCACAATATAGAGGGGTTCACTTCCTCCCGAAACAGATGTATTTCCCCTGATTCTTACAGTTACACCCGATCCCGGATCACCCGAATTGGTGATAATCTGTACTCCGGGAATTTGTCCCTGGAGCATTTGCTCTACTGTATTGATGGGGGCCTGGGTCATCCTTTCCACATTCAGCGAGGCTACTGAACCAGTAATATTCCTTTGCTCTACTTCTCCGTAACCGGTATGCACAGGGCCCTTTTTCCCAATTGCAGTGATCCTGACTTCCTCCAGGGTCTGGAGCGATTCCTCGAGCTTGATGTTAATGGTCCGCCTTCCGTTTACGTTTTCAATCTTGGTCGTATGACCGATGTAAGAAAACTGAAGCTTGCCGTTGGATGGTACCTGTATAGAGTAGTTCCCATCCAGATCAGTTGCGGTCCCGTCGATGACACGATTGTTCTGGTCCAGAAGGGCCACTGTTGCAAAGGGTATTCCCGCGCCGTCGGTTTGTGAAATTATCTTACCACTGACCATAATTTCTTGCTGAGCGAAAACCTCAGCAGGAATATAAATGAGGGCCACTGTGAGTATGAGCCTGCTGATATGACGTCTAAGCTTTTTCATATAGAAAGGATTATTTTTCAGTAGGAGGGTAAAGGATTTTATCCAATTGTTGAACCACTCCTGAGATAGCAAGTTTATTTCGATTCCCGACCACCACTGCATCCTGGTTGATAGTCATATTCGATCCGCTTATCTCAAGCTCAATATCTTCGCCCAGCATGGTTTCATAGGTTCCGTCTTCGGTACCGAAAGTGAAAAGGGGCTGGTCATAGGTTTCCACAATGTGGTAGTTCAACATATCAACAAGGGTATATGAGGTATCTGGCACAAACTGTTCCATTGCTGAATTGACAGGAACCAACACAGTATGGTAGGTGCCGTTGGAAACAGTAATATTAAATTGATCCAGCAGGTGGTTCTCAGAAAGCGCCTGGGTAAACAGGGAGTATTCTTCGCTGGATTCCAATATGGATTTAAGAGTCTTGTCGGGAGGAATCAGGATCCTGTCTACTTTATGAACATAGCCGTTGACTCCCCAGTCATATGTCTCTGTGATGGACACGATATTCCCAGCCTCATTTCCAAAGAACTCCCCGTTTCTGGATTCGACCCACATATAGTTTTCTGTCTCATAGAACCTGTCCTCCAGATCAGCTTCACCATATTCTCCCCGGATCACATGGTACTCAAAAAGATGTTTCAATTCAGTACTGGTCATGGTCTTGTTATTCCGCTTGAATCGATTCCTGTTGGGTTCATAGATGATCCCCGCCTGGGCAAAAGCTTCATTTGGAACTGCAAGCACCGTTTTCACGTTGGCCTCATCGTCCAGGTTGCTCAGGTTTCTCAGGGTGCCGGCCCTCTCCAAGGCAATACTGAAAAGATAGAAGTCATTGTTCAGTAAAATGGGTCCTGTCACAGAACTCAACTGGTCCGGCATTAAAATATCATCCAGATAATAAACCATTCCATTACTGGCTAGCTTACTAGAGCTCATCAAAGAGTAAACTTCTGTGGTCTTGTCTGGAGAAACAATCGTTTTTATACCCTGCTGTATATCTTTGTCCCAGAGTGACCCACCGGTGATGTGATTGAGAAACAGTACTGCAAGGGTTGAATTCGGAATAGAGTCAAAAGACCCCCCGAATCCATCCTGGATAATGCCAAGCAGCGGGGCAAGCACCTCATCGGGTGGGATGAATACGGTAAACATGCTCCCTTCGCTAGCCAGCGGCACAAGTTCATACTGGGGAGCTCCAAATGCTATGTCATAGAGGGAATCTCCTTTTACTGTTACCTGTCCTGAAGGGGTGGTTACAATAAGCTTTTCCATCATCTTACTGAACAGTTGTGCCCCTTCACTATGTGCGATGATTTCATCAATTCTTTCAGGAGGGTCTATTACTTCTAAGATTCCGTGCAGTGCACCGTTTTCAGCGTTCAGATCAACAAGGCTGGAGTCGCTTACCAGGGTAGAGGCATTGATGCTGAGCTCATTGGCTTCTTTTCCATATACCAGTTTGTAATCGTTCAGGTAGTTACCGCCCAGGGGCACGTTTCTTTCAAGCAGTTCCCGCACGTACACGTTCATATACTTGTTATCTGTATTGACAATAAGGTCCCTTCCGCGTTTGTCTTGAACTGTATATCTTGGAGGTATACATCGCGTAATGTACCTGGTATTTCCAGGTTGATAGGTGTTCTTGGGGTTAAACGCCTGCTCATACCAGAAATCGTATTTGAAACGCAGATCGAACAGCAGGTGATAATTGATGAGCATATCCAGTTGTTCAGGCGGAATTTCTGAAATGGAGGTAATTCCCCTCTTGTCGAAATATACCTGGAAGGCTGAATCTGTTGGAATAAATGCTGAATAAAGGCCCGATGCGTCAATAATATCCACCAGGTCGGGAACAAGCTCAATTCCCTGTGCAAATATGCTGAACTCAGGGATTTTCTTGATCTGGCTGTATATAGGATCTGGCGAATCGCCTGGTGGATTATAGTAATCAAACGGATCGGAGCACGAAGGAAGCAGGAGGAGCATCAAGAAACCTGTCCTAAATATCCATCCTGTGAGGAAACCACATCCTTGCTTCATGTTGGTTAGTTTTAGTTTAACACCTTGTCTGTGTTCGAGTTAAGATGCTACGTATTAGATGTTGTTCTAACTTACTTTCTAATGTTGCGTTATAAAGATAAAATAATGCGCTGATCTGAAAGCCTGTTTGATTGTGAAATCACGCTTCATTTCACCTATTTAGAATGAGTTCAAAGTGTAAAGTAAGTTTTTTTTTCGACTTAATTATCTTACGAAATAATGTTGCTATATTCAACTCCTTCTCTTCATCTATTTTGATTTTATCTAATGGACTTCCTCAATGATGATTGTGGAGAAAACGAAACAGAGGACCCAGCTTATACATGTCGAGGAATTCCACGATCGAGTGCAGTTCATCAATGCGATTTTCCAGTGGAGTACCGGTTGTGACAATGGCATATTTCGAACGAATTTTTTTTACTGTTTGGGCGGTTTGTGTCTTCCCGTTCTTGATCCGCTGGGCCTCGTCAAGAATTAATAGCCCAGCTTTCAATTCCTCAATAAGGTGAAGATCGTTGCGTACCACCCCGTAGCTGAGTATCTTGAAAAAACTATCTTGCCTGTACAATTCCTTTCTTTTATGTATCAGACCTTCCACAATGCAGGCTTCCCTGCCGGTGAATTTCATGATCTCACTTTTCCATTGGCATTTAAGGGAAGTGGGGCAAATGATAAATACCCTGGCAGCCCGGAGTATTCTCATTACCCCTTTTTTCTGGTAGGGGTAGAGCCTGGTGCGGACAAGATCATCAAAGATTTTGCTATTGGTTCCGTCCAGGAATATCTCATTCAGCCTTTCTTGTCTTAACTTTGCTTCCTTGTGTCCGGTGATCATTCCGGTTTGCAGAAACCCCTCATTGTCAAAAAATTCTTCCTCTCGTGGATACTTTGTAGGTTTTGTTGGTATCGGGATTATAAACCTCATAGTCTGAATAAAGGGGTTCGGATCCAATATTCCTGACTTTGAATTTCTGCTCCAGCGCGTATTGTTTCCTGAGAGCCGACTGCCATTCTTCCACTGTCAACTCACCAGGTTTCCTGTAATACGGTACTCTTTTTATTTCCATTTGTTCAGCCATACTGCCTTCCATTCTTTCAATTGATGATTGACTTGGTCTTTATGGAAATGATCCGGATCAAAATCATCGTCCATGAACCTGTCTTCCAGGTATAACTTGCGTTCATCACCATCCAGATTGTTGAGTTCTTCCAGCAGATCCATGTAACCCCAAACACCGCCACAGTCTTCTGGAGGACACTGCATTTTCCCCTTCAGACAAACTGGGTGGTCTTTCTTTCCGGTTGGGACGATCTTTTCCAGCATGATTTCGTGCTGCCAATTGTCCCCGAAATCATATTCGTAGATTATGCGTTCATGTTGTTTGGTCAGGATATCTTTTATAGTCAGATCTTTGTAATCCACTTGCTTCATCCTGCCCCATCCACCATCCTCATCCATTTTCGGCGTATAAAAAGTATCCCCTTTAATAAAGTGATGAAGGTGCTGGTCTTGCCATCCCATTACATTCTGAATGAGACTGTGGAAAAATGCCAGAGGCATTTCGGGCTTAACCCGAACCATTCTCCAGATATATGGCTCAAATCCTACTAATACGATATGTAATTGGTACAGTGTGTCTTTTGCAAAAGTTCCAAACTGCTGCTTGAGTTTATCGTTCCAGTAATCAACGTACTTCTCATAACTTTCCTTTTGGGTCAGGAACTGAATATGCTGAATGGCCGTGAGCCGGTGTGCTTTTATCTCTTTCAATCCTGAACGAACAGCCTTCTCAACCCTGTGGTGACCATCAATCAGGTTATACTGATCCGGCGCGATCTCAGCAAGTATGACCGGTTTTGAAACATCCACAGATGGTAGGTGATCTTCATTGATATGGGGAGATGTGGAATATATCTTTTTTATTACAACGATCTCTGGGACAAACACATCCTGATTATTTTGGATATATTCGATCATTTTTGAGATATTGAACTTGAAAATTCCATTCGCATAAACCTCTTCCCCATCATCGGCCGGGCACGGTTTGAAATTCTTGTCAATCTTTAATTTTTCTTGCATGGATTTAGATTTTACTGCTTGAGATTCCCCTCATATTTTTGCTGGATGTACTCCTTAAAGAACAGCACTTTTCGGCTTTCTGCCTGGTCGAATACCAGTTTTTCAAAGTCACGTGACTTTAGTTTGAAATCTGTTTCCTGGCAGGATTTCAGAATCCTCTCGTACAGGTCAGTGAAATTGGTAATGCCGAATTTAGCCTCCAGGTAGCCGAAATCCGGATCTGTTTTTCCAGACAGGAAGATAAAATCATAGTAATCCCGGCCCTTTCCTCTTTCAAGCACAGCTCCGGTTTTCATGGAAAGAAGAATGGAAGGTGAAGGAGCGAAAATCTGGGTGAAGACATTGAACTTTTGTATAATAGGCTTTTCGGGTTCGTACTCATAATTATGCGGTTCGCTTTCGATTTCAATCAGGAGTTTCTTTTCCCGGTGACCAGTGAAGCCCAATTCAAATAGTAATCCGGGAAAAACAATGTTTCTTCTGAACGCAACCAGCTTCTTATCCTTTTCCTTGTCATCGGCTTCAACGTTGATACCTTCTTGACTTAGCCTGTTTAAAACCATATCGGTAAGATTCATGAATTCTTCCCTGGATAGATTGAAACAATCAAAATCAAGGTCCTCACTGAAGCGTTGAATTTGATGAAGTATCCGAAGGTTGGTTCCTCCAATAAAATTCAACTTTGAAGCGTATTCCCCGGAAAAGATCATATCAAGCATCCGGTAATGGAAATACTCCTTCAACATGTATTCGTAGTGGGCTGGATTTCTTCGCAGTCCTTCTGCGAAAAAGGATTTAATTTCTTCAAAGCTTATCATAGACTATATAGTTTAGCCAATTTCCGGATTCTTCGATCAAGCGCTTTGCTTTGATACCTTCCAAGGTATTGGTAAAATTCGGAGTTAATGATATTAACCAGTTCGGATTCATTCAATCTTAGATCCTCAATATCCTTTTCAGTGTTGTAATAACTATTGATATAAAAGAAATCAAGGATGGCTTTCTGAGGAGTTGCTACCAGGATCTGTCTCCCTGTTTCCTTGACGGAGGCATTCATATCTTCAAGAATATATCCAAAACCAAACAATTCCGGTTTTATCCTGTGATAGTCAAAGGATCCCAGGGGAGTTGAAAATTTGTTGGTTTTCCGGGTAGTGACAGAGGTGCATGTAGCTATCATTTCCGGGATTAGATTATACCAGGAAAGAGCGGTATGTAAACTAACATAGGAAGGTGAATAGATCAGGTTGGCGGCCAACCATTCAATGTTTTCGTGACTTTCTGCATCATTAAAGGCATACCAACGATTGCGCAGTTTCAGTATGTACCCTTTTTCCTGCCATCGGACCAGGTTCATGAGGTTCATGGAAGGAAATTGCTTCTTCACATCCCCTGTAGAGAAGATCCGGAATAGTCCCATTTTGGCCTGGAATTCAATCCACATATATTCTTGTTTATATACAAATATATATATAAACAGAAATATGACAAACAATATGACTCATAATCAGGGGGTCGCACACAAGCCCCCTCCGCAGTCAAGGCCTCACCTAAATTGGTCCGCCAGCCCTGCAGTCAAGCCCATGCCTAAAAAGGTCCATGGGAC
>CAZCQL010000017.1:16310-68036 GCA_964500835.1 uncultured Bacteroides sp. | reverse complement strand
ATCTCCATCTCCAAAACTCCATGCGTATGAAATAGCATTCACAGAACAGATAGAACTAAATATCGTGGGCGACCCTGCAATGATCTCATCGGGGATCACAAAGCACGCCTGAGGAGCATTCGGATTCAATTTGTTGCACGAGGTAGTAAGGAAAATTGAACCCATAATAATCGAGAATATGATGCTATGCGTATACGTCTTCATGAGCTTAATTTAGATTAAATAACATTAACAAGATTAAATATATAAAAAAATAAATTAGAGTATAAGAAATATTTATGAATGGATTGTATGCGATGACGGAGTAAAGAATAACACAAGTTTGACTTCTCATGATTACATTTTAATTAATCCTCTTATCTTTAAAAAAATATCATTACTTTTATTTGCGCAATCGATTGTACAATGGACATGAAAAAACTAGATGTTGCCTTAAAAATGAGGGATTTAGGTGCCATCCCTCTTTATTACAATACGGATATCGAAGTATGCAAAAATGTAGTTTCTGCATGCTACAGGGGAGGAATGAAACTATTCGAATTTACCAACCGGGGAGAATTTGCCCATGAGCTGTTTGCCGAACTGGTCAAATGGGGAAAAGAAACGATGCCCGACCTGATTTTTGGAGTAGGAACGGTGGTGGATGCAGGGACCTGTTCACTTTATATCCAACTGGGTGCCAAATTTATCGTCTCCCCTTTGCTCAACGAGGACATGGCCAAAGTATGCAACCGACGAAAAGTACTCTGGTTGCCAGGTTGTGCCACTGCATCTGAAATTAGCAGAGCTGAAGAGCTGGGTGCGGAGATAGTTAAATTATTCCCGGGACCTACCGTAGGCGGGCCAAAGTTTATGAAAGCGTACCTGGGGCCATGCCCATGGTCTAATCTCATGCCTTCGGGGGGTGTTTCCCCCACTAAAGAAAATCTAACGGAATGGTTTGAGGCCGGAGCATTCTGTGTGGGGATGGGTTCGCTTCTCATCACAAAAAAGATAATTGACAGCAAAGATTACAGCCAACTCGAGAAGGACTCAAGAAATTCACTGGAAATCATTAGGAAATTGAGAAGCTAATCGATGACAGGCCCATGAAGATTAAATTCTTAGTTCTGACCCTGGCTGCTTCGCTTCTGCTAGTAAGTTGCAGCCCCAATCAACAGGGGAAAGTACTCAAGCTTGCACACGGTCTTGATCCTTCCCATCCCGTTCACAAAGCTATGGTCTACATGGCAGAACGGTGCAAGGAGATATCAGGAGGGGAATTGACGATCGAGATCTATCCAAGTGGTCAATTGGGATCCGAACAACAGTGCGTCGAACTCCTGCAAATAGGAAGCCTGGCCATCACAAAGGTGTCGGCAGCCGTCATGGAGAGCTTCACCGAAGATTTTAAAGTGCTCGGATTGCCTTATGTATTCCGATCCAGGGAACACGCGTTCCATGTGCTTGACGGGGAAATAGGAGATGAACTGCTTTTAAGCACCGAACCATTCTGGATCAGGGGATTATGTTTTTACGATGCAGGTAGCCGAAGTTTTTACACCATTGATAAGCCCATCAATCGTCCTGAGGATTTAAAAGGATTGAAGATAAGGGTAATGAAAAGCATCACCGCCATGGAAATGGTGAAGGCTCAGGGCGGATCGCCTACTCCTATTTCGTGGGGTGAGCTCTACACTGCTCTTCAAAGCGGCGTAGTGGACGGAGCTGAAAACAATCCTCCCAGCTTTTACACGAGTCACCACTACGAGGTTTGTAAATTTTACAGCTTGAATGAGCATACGATGGTCCCGGATGTACTCATTGTAAGTCAAAAGGTGTGGCTAAAACTTTCCGATCAGGAAAAGTCATGGCTGCAACAGGCCGCTGATGAATCAGTTGTGGTGGAGCGCAAATTATGGGCCGAATCTGAAAAGGAATCCCTCGAAATTGTTCAGGAGGCCGGGGTTACCATCATCCATCCCGATAAGGAACCCTTTGCCGAAAAGGTCACAGAGCTTCTCGATTCTTACAGGGAAAATGAGAAAATATATGATTTGATCACCAGAATCCGTGAAACGGAATAAAGGAGTCAGGAGTTAATTAAATGTGCATTTAAAATGAGATTTCAGGAAAGATTAAATAAAATTCTCGAAGCATTCCTGGTGTTTCTGTTGTCTTTTCTTGTCATTGATGTTCTCTGGCAGGTTACCAGTCGATACCTGCTTAGCTCACCCAGTTCGTTTACGGATGAACTAGCCGGATACCTCCTGATTTGGGTCGGTGTGCTTGGTGCAGCTTATGTGGCCGGGAGGAAAGAACACCTTGCTATTGATATTCTGTTGCAGAGGTCGACACCTGCGAGACAGCGAAGATTACTCTATATAATCCATTCATTAATTTTTTTATTCGCACTTTTTGTAATGGCCATTGGAGGAATAATCCTGGTGTACACACGTTTTGTTCTTCAGGTAAAATCAGCCGCACTTCAACTTCCCCTGGGTTATGTGTACGTCATACTGCCTGTTAGCGGATTAATCATCATGTATTATGAAGTACTTCACGTGATCGAATTAATCAAATCCAAGTAGCATGGAAGTTCTTATTCTCGTCCTCAGTTTTGTCATTCTCCTGGTTATAGGTGTCCCCATTGCGTTCAGTATCGGTATTTCAGGAATCCTGACAATGCTTATGTCCATAGATGCGTTGCCGGCTTTTACCACTTATGCTCACCGGATGGCCACAGGACTGGATAGTTTCGCACTGTTAGCCATCCCGTTCTTTGTGCTGGCAGGCGGTATTATGAACAGTGGGGGCATCGCGATGCGGCTCATCAATTTTGCCCGGGTGCTTGTAGGCGGATTACCCGCCGGCCTTGCTTTTGTGAATGTAATTGCCAACATGCTGTTTGGTGCCATCTCAGGTTCAGCCGCTGCTGCTACCTCCGCAATTGGAAGCATTATGGGGCCCGAAATGAAAAAAGAGGGATATGATGAAAATTTCAGCGCAGCAGTGAATATTACATCTGCTACCACTGGCCTGACTATACCTCCCAGCAATATCCTGATCATTTACTCACTGGCCAGCGGGGGAGCATCCATTACGGCACTTTTTCTAGCGGGATATGTTCCAGGGATACTAACCGGAGTCGGAATAATGTTGGTCGCCATGTCCATGATGGTCTTAAAGAACAAAGGCTTCTCGGGATTAATGAAGACCCTGGGTAAAGTGTTGGTCGCATCCGTTTTTCTTGTTGGAGTAGGGATCGGACTCAAAGTGGTGCATGACCAGGCTCCCAATACTGTATTCAAAGGAGTTGTCTACGGCTTAATAGGGCTGGGATTTGCGGGTTCGGTGTATAAATCAGTTGCCAACTGGGCCTTTTTTAAATTTGCATTCAAAAAATTTATTGATGCTTTTCCCTCGTTGCTGCTGTTGGTTATCGTAATTGGAGGGATCGTAGCAGGCTTTTTCACAGCAACTGAAGCTTCTGCCGTGGCCGTATTGTATGCACTCATTCTGGCACTTCTCTACAAAGAGATCACTTTGAAAGACTTGCCCTCCATCATGCTCAGATCCATACGGACCACCTGCATCGTTTTGTTGCTTGTCGCCACGAGTATTGGCATGTCATGGATCATGTCTTTCGAAAATATTCCTCAAAACGTGAGTACAGGCCTTCTGAGCCTTAGTGACAATCCTATTGTGATCTTGTTGGTCATCAATTTTATTTTGCTTTTTGTGGGTGTTTTTATGGACATGACTCCGGCAGTATTGATTTTCACTCCGATCTTCCTACCAATCGTCACGTCTCAACTCGGCATGGACCCCATCCATTTTGGAATAATCATTGTGCTCAATCTCTGCGTTGGATTATGTACTCCTCCAGTAGGTTCGGTCCTGTTTATCGGATGCATCGTGGCCAATCTGAAAATTGAACAGGTTATAAAACCACTGCTTCCAATGTTTGTTGTGATGATCATCGTTTTGATGCTGGTCACATTTATACCATCACTGAGCCTTTGGCTCCCAGGTGTGTTAATGAAATAGGTTAGGCAAAATTTCTTGTGTCTGACCAGCATATACCATTTATTCGTGCACCGTAAATTAGTTAGCGTATTTTTTACGTTAACTTTGCATTTCACCCATAAGTTTTCTATTTTTACGGTATGTCTGTTTTGTCCAGGACCATAATTCCTCATATTTCAGTTGACTGTGTCATCTTTGGATTTAGCACTAATCAGTTAAAAGTCCTACTTATCGAGAGGGAGTTTACCGATGAATCCGGAGGACAATTGAAGGACCACAAACTCCCCGGTGGTTTTATATCCATCGATGAGGACCTGGACATTGCTGCCACCCGTACACTGGAAGAACTCACAGGATTGCACCACATATTTCTTCAGCAATTTGCATTCTTTGGTCAATCCAACCGCATTTCCAGAAAAATAGACGTTGACTGGCTGAACGCTACCACAGGATTAGATATTCACCGGGTGGTCACAGCAGCCTATTATGCGTTGATAAATATTTCAGAAAGCAACAGTGAATTTGCGATAAAAAATAATGCCAGCTGGATTGATGTAACTAATATACCACCACTGGCCTTCGATCACTCTGAGATCATTTCAAAAGGACTTGGCCATCTTCGAACAGCTTTAAAAAATGAACCCATCGGCTTTGAGCTACTACCAAAAAAATTCACGATCCGTGAGTTGCAGTATCTTTATGAAGTGATTCTCGGCGGTGATCTGGACAACCGGAATTTCAGAAAAAAGATTCTTAAGACAAACTACCTGCGACAACTGGATGAAAAACAGAGAGGGGTGGCACATAAACCAGCTTACTTTTATCGTTTTGACAGAGCCATCTATGAAAAAATAAAAAAAGATAACTTAGGTTTCAACTTCTAACCAATAACAATTAACTAATTACAATTAAGCAACAACTATGTATTTACTCGGTTATGACGTGGGCAGTTCTTCGGTGAAAGCCAGCCTGATTGATGCGGATACCGGTCGTTCAATTGCTTCGGCTTTTCATCCTAAGAAGGAGATGAAGATCGATGCTCCCATGGCCGGATGGGCAGAGCAGGATCCCGAACAATGGTGGGCCAACCTGATCCTTGCCACAAATGACGTGCTGCAATCTGCTGAGGTAGATCATTCAGCCATAAAAGCCATCGGAATTGCCTATCAGATGCATGGATTGGTACTTGTTGACAAGGACCATAATCTACTCCGTTCATCCATTATATGGTGCGATTCTCGCGCAGTATCTCACGGCGACCATGCAATGAATACACTTGGTGAAGAACAGTGTTTATCGCACCTCCTAAATTCTCCCGGGAATTTTACCGCCTCCAAACTCAGCTGGGTGATCATGAATGAGCCTGAAATCTATGAGAAGGCATACAAGTTTATGTTGCCGGGCGACTATATTGCCATGAAACTTACCGGCGAGATTAATACCACCATCTCAGGATTGTCAGAAGGAATCATGTGGGATTTCAAAGAAAACTCCCTGGCGAACTTTCTTTTAAAGTATTATGGCATTCATGAACGCCTGGTGCCTGAGATCGTTCCCACATTTTCTGAGCAAGGCAGGCTTTCAGCAACAGCTGCAGAGGAATTGGGACTGGTACCTGGGATTCAGATAGCTTACAGGGCCGGTGACCAACCTAACAATGCATTCTCACTTAATGTGCTTAATCCAGGGGAAATAGCTGCCACCGCAGGAACATCCGGCGTAGTGTACGGAGTAAGTGATGAGGTGAAATACGATCCCGTAAACAGGGTCAATACATTTGCGCATGTAAACCACAGCCCTGAACTAAACAGGCTGGGAGTCCTTCTTTGCATCAACGGAACAGGTATTCAATATTCCTGGCTCAAACAGCATTTGAGTCAACGTGAAATGAATTACCCGGCTTTAAATGATCTGGCTATGGAAGCACCAATAGGAGCTGAAGGACTTCTCATGTTGCCTTTTGGAAACGGAGCTGAAAGAATGCTTGGAAATTTAAATGTCGGAGCCACTGTAAAGAACATTAATTTTAATATCCATAACGGTTCACACCTGGTTCGTGCAGCGCAGGAAGGAGTTGCATTTTCAATGCATTTCGGAATGGATATCATGAAAGAGATAGGTATTCATCCAAAAGTGATCAGAGCCGGTCTGGCCAACATGTTTCTGAGCCCTGTATTCCGTGAGACCCTGGCGGAGATCTCAGGGGCTACTATTGAGCTTTACGATACCGATGGCTCCATTGGAGCTGCCAATGGAGCTGGAATTGGTTCGGGTACTTTCGGATCCTCTCAGGAAGCCTTTGAAACCCTCAACAAGATGATGGTGGTTGAACCGACGGGTAAATCGAAAGAGCAATACTCGGAAGCATTTGACCGATGGAAAGAAACGCTCGAACTGTGCATAGCAAACACAAGATAGGTCTGCATGGCAGCTGCTGAAAATATATCACATAGAAAGTGGAAAGTAAAATAATTTAAACTGAGATACAATGGACTATTTATTAGGAAACAAGGAGTTTTTTCCTGGAATTGGAAGAATCAAATTTGAAGGCAGTGAATCAGATAATCCGCTGGCTTACAAATATTACGATGAAAACAAGGTAGTAGCCGGAAAAACCATGAAGGAACACATGCGTTTTGCCATTGCGTATTGGCATACATTCTGTGGAACCGGTGAGGATCCTTTTGGACCGGGCACCCAGATTTTCCCATGGGCCTATGGCAGCAATGCCATCGAGAGGGCAAAAAATAAGATGGATGCTGCTTTTGAATTTATAACTAAAATGGGAGCTCCCTTCTACTGCTTCCACGATATTGATGTGGTTTCAGAAGGTGACTCCGTACGCGAATACGAGTCACACATTCAAACCATGGTGGATTATGCCAAACAGAAACAATCCGATTCGGGGGTTAAGCTTTTATGGGGGACAGCCAATGTATTCTCCAACCCACGTTACATGAATGGCGCATCAACCAATCCTGATTTTAATGTGCTCCCCTGGGTCGCCACCCAGGTGAAAAATGCCCTGGATGCTACCATTGCCCTTGGTGGGGAAAATTACGTATTTTGGGGTGGACGCGAAGGATATATGTCCCTGCTTAATACAGACATGAAACGGGAACAGGAGCATCTGGCACAATTTCTTCATATGGCCAAAGATTATGCGCGGGGCAACGGTTTTACCGGGCCGTTCCTCATCGAACCCAAACCCATGGAGCCCACCAAGCACCAATATGACTTTGATACAGCAACCGTCATTGGATTCCTTAGTAAGTATGGGCTGGCCGGTGATTTCAGAATGAATATCGAAGTGAATCACGCAACCCTTGCTGGCCATACATTTCAGCATGAATTACAGGTTGCCGTGGACAATGATCTGTTTTGTTCAATAGATGCGAATCGAGGCGATTACCAAAACGGTTGGGATACAGACCAATTCCCCATAAACCTCTATGAACTTATCGAAGCCATGCTGGTCATCATCGATGGAGGGGGATTCAGAACCGGAGGAATAAATTTCGATGCGAAGACACGACGAAACAGTACGGATATGGAAGATATCTTTATTGCGCATATTGCCGGAATGGACACCTTTGCGAGGGCATTTGAGATCACGCTGAATCTGCTCGAAAATTCTTCATACAGGAAGATGAAAAGTGACCGGTATGCTTCCTTTGATTCAGGAGAAGGAGCCAGGTTCGAGAATGGAGAGTTGTCGCTTGAGGAGTTGAGTGAATTGGCCAAAGTGAATGGCGAACCAAGCCAGATATCCGGAAAACAGGAACTCTATGAGGCTCTGCTAAATCAATTTATTAAATAGAACCTTACGTCACACAGGAAAAAAAGATCTCCATGAAAAATCAATCCCAATCCCATTCAATTCCCCCGGTCATATTTGCTTTAACACTAGTAGCCACACTCGGTGGGTTGTTGTTCGGGTACGACACAGCCGTGATTAATGGTGCCACAGATGCTCTTCGACAGTTTTTTATCACTCCGCTTGAAGGAGACGCGGCACTGGCCACTGCCACCATCATTCAGTTCAAGGGCTTAGTTACAATTTGTTTAGTGATTGTCGTCGCACTAATCACCAGTTTCTTACTCAAGCTATTCGGAAGAAAAAAGGGAGGTATCATAAGTGGATTCCTTTGGGTGATTGGGATTGTAGTTGTGTATACATTCTTTTTAAGGGGAGAAAACACCCTTACGGAAGGACTGGGTAACTCCATCAAGGGGTTTACCATCTCCAGCGCACTTGTCGGATGTATCATTGGAGGATCTTTAGGGGGGTATATCAGTCAGAGCATTGGCCGAAAACGAGGATTAATTATGGCGGCTATTCTATTTCTCATCTCTGCACTGGGATCTGCCATGCCGGAGAAGCTGAATTTTATGGGTTTGGCAACGATTAGCTCATTTATTTTTTACAGGGTTCTGGGAGGTATCGGGGTTGGATTGGCGTCTATGCTTTCGCCCATGTACATAGCCGAAATAGCTCCTGCCAACATGCGTGGCAAATTGGTATCATGGAACCAGTTTGCCATAATTTTCGGCATGGTAGTGGTCTATTTTGTGAATTATTTCATTGCCAGGGGTCAGGCAGCTGAATGGATCAATACCGTAGGTTGGAGATGGATGTTTGGATCAGAAACCATACCTGCTTCAATTTTCCTTCTTCTGCTCTTTTTCGTACCAGAATCACCCCGATTCCTGGTCTTGAAGCAGCAGGAGAATAAAGCACTGGCACTCCTTAAGAGAATCAGTCCTTCGCGCGCCGAACAAGTGCTGGCAGAAGTAAAAGATTCCTTAAAAGTGACTAACTCCCCCTGGCTCTCGTTTGGAGGACTCGTGATTGTGATTGGAATTCTGCTGTCGGTCTTCCAGCAATTCGTCGGAATCAATGTGGTTCTGTACTATGCCGGGGATATTTTCAGAAGCATAGGCTCCGGGAATGATTCTTCGCTGCTGCAAACCATCATTGTGGGCCTGGTGAATATGGTTTTCACCATAGTAGCCATCTTCACAGTGGACCGGTTTGGAAGGAAACCGCTGATGGTTATTGGTGCTCTTGCCATGGCAGTTAGTATGTTTGCCCTTGGGTTCTCTTTCTATTTGGACAAGATGGGATTACTCACTCTTATTTTTATGTTAGCCTATACAGCCGCATTTGCAGTGAGCTGGGGTCCTGTAACCTGGGTCCTGCTGTCGGAGATTTTCCCAAACAGCATCAAAGGGGCCATGTCTATTGCTGTCGCATCGCAATGGATAGCTAACCTTATCATTTCATGGACCTTTCCGATGATGAATGAAAGTACCCTGCTGACTAAAATGTTCAACCATGGATTTTCATATTGGATCTATGGTTTAATGGGAATCCTGGCTGCATGGTTTGTATGGAGGTTGATCCCGGAAACCAAAGGAAAAACCCTGGAAGAAATTGAGACTGTCTGGAAATCCAAATAACTTAGATTTTTATGACAGGAGAAAATTTCATGTGGAATGTTACACCTAAAGCAGGAAACTTATGAAAACGGTCCTTATTAATTCGTTCGTGTCACTATTGGCGCTATTTTCATGTGGCTGCCATGGAATAAAATCAGGAGAACCAATGGAAACGATAAAATTCTACGTGGGATCCTCCGATGGTAGCCTGGAGTATTCTATTTTTTTATGTGAAATGGACCCGGTTAAGGGTGAAATTGCTGTTCTGGATTCGTTCGCCGGGGCAAGAGGGCCCTCCTACCTGGCATACTCACCAGACCGAAATCACCTCTATTCCATCAATCAGGAAATCTTTGATAGTTCGTCAGACGACATGTCAGTAAGCTCATTTCGTATCAATAGGGATAATTTAAAACTGGAACTGCTAAATAGCCAATCCAGTCAGGGAGTCGGACCATGCCATGTATATTGCAGCAAAAAGGGTCCCTATCTCTTCACTGCCAACTATAGCTCGGGTAATATTGCAGCATTTCCAATCTCAAAATCAGGCGAGATTCAACCTGCCACAGCAGTTTTCCAAAGCAGTGGTACCGGTCCGAATGTGAACCGGCAGGAAGGTCCGCATACTCATTCTGTTACCATGGACTTAAAAGAGAACTATGTATTGTCACCTGATCTGGGAACAGACAGGGTACTGATTTTTGAATTTGATCATCATTCAGGAACACTGACACCAAACCCCGCTCAACCATTTCTTAAACTGGCACCTGGTGCAGGTCCGAGGCACTTGGTTTTTCATCCATCGGGTAAGTTCGTGTATGTGGTTAACGAGTTGGATGCTACGGTAACCGCCTGCCGCTACAACGAGGATAACGGAACATTAACCAAACTACAAAGCGTAAGTACCGTTCCTGACACTTATGAAGGCACCAAGTTTCCTGCTGCTATCAGGATCCATCCCAATGGGAATTTTGTATACGCATCCACAAGAGGAGAGGAGAGCAGCATTGCCGTTTATCAGGTAGATGAGAATGGAGAGTTTTACAGAATTCAGGTAATGGAAAACGTTCCGGAATGGCCCAGGGATTTTAATATAGATCCATCTGGAAACTTTCTATTGGTAGCCGGAAAAAATATCGATGAAGTCCGGGTTTATAAAATAGATAAGGATACCGGTAAGCTGATTGAAACTCAGACCAGGGTTTCCCTGCCAACGCCTGCTTGTATTTTGTATATTGATTAATACACAGCATTCCTTATGAAATCATACAGAGTTGGTATCGTGGGTCTGGGTAAAATTGCTCACCTGCATGCTCAGGCACTTAAAGAAATCCGTAACGCAGAATTCACTGCCGGCTGCTCCCGATCCATTGAAAAGGCTAAATCATACCTTGGTGCATATGGTGCCAAACCCTACGACAATATTACAAAGATGGTCAGGGAGGAGTATCTCGACCTTGTAATCATCTGTACTCCTCATCCCAATCATGTGCAACCTACTGTTGAGGCCATTGAGGCAGGCGCGCATGTACTGGTTGAAAAACCTCTTGCCTCTACCCTTCAGGATTGCGATGCAATGATCAATGCAGCCGTGAAGGCCAGTCTTAAGCTGGGAGTGATTAGTCAGCGGCGCTGGTACCCTCCCACCCTGCGTGTAAAACAGGCAATGGATGAGGGGAAAATCGGGAAACCGGTATTGGGAACCATTAATATGCTGGGTTGGCGGGATAAGGCATATTACGAGTCCGATGAATGGAGGGGAAGCTGGGATAAAGAGGGTGGCGGTGTGATGGTCAACCAGGCACCACACCAGCTCGACCTCTTTTGTTGGCTTATGGGTCCCATTGATGAAGTATATGGCCATTGGGCAAACCTGAACCATCCTTACATAGAAGTGGAAGATACCGCGCTTGCCATTGTGAAATTTAAGAATGGAGCCATTGGAAACATTCTGGTATCCAATTCTCAGAAACCGGGGATTTTCGGTAAAATACAGGTACATGGGGAGAACGGAGCGTCTGTTGGAGTACAAACCGAAGGTGGGGCCATGTTCATTGCAGGCATGGCACCCATCCTGGAGCCTCCGGTAAATGACCTGTGGACCATACCAGGTGAGGAAAATAAGCTGGAAGAGTTTGCCAGAGAAGATAATGAGCTTTTTGAAAAATTTGATCCAACGGTCTATTTCATCCGGTTACAGATTGAAGAATATCTGGATGCACTTGACAACCACAGGGAACCGCTGGTAAATGGTGAAGAAGCGCGCAGGACTGTAGAGTTGTTTACTGCCATCTACAGGTCAACCCGGGACAATAAACCTGTAAAGTTCCCACTTACTCCGGAAATAGACCAGAACGATTTTGATGGCAGGAAGTGAAAATAAGCAGGACTAAAACAGCTTAACTACTCCGTAAACTCCTACCAGAACAATAGCCGTGCAACAGACCAATAGAGCAATAGTGTAAAACTTTCCGGGAGACAATACCTGGTCCTTTGTTCCAAATCTGAAATGAATGCCGGCAATCACTATGATGATCAGCATCACAAATGTGGCGATGCCTCCAATTGTAACCATCAGGACGGGAAGCTTTATTACCAGGAAAGCTATAGTCCACAAAACCGGGAATGCCACAGCGAGTATTCTAATGGTTTTCATCCGGGTTTTCATGTGATTGAAATCAATCCATTTCAGTACTCCAAACAGATCTGAAAAGACCCTGGTTCTGATTGCCAGGGCAGCGAATAGGGTGGAGAAAAGGACCACAAAGGAGCCAAGCAGGAAGATATTCTTGGCTGCCGGGCCTACCGAATCAGTATAAATCCTTGAAATGGTCTCAATCATCTGGTACCCCTCAGGAACCTCTCCACGCTGATAAAGAATGGAAGCCCCCAGCAGAAAGAAGGCTGCCGTAACGATTGTATAAACTATCATGGAAAGAAATGCATCCATATACATCACCCGGATCCATCCCCTGGCGCGGTGGCGCCAATCATCACTGTTATCCCTTGGGCCTGTAAACCGGGCATATCCTTTCTCGATGCACCAGTAATTATAGGAAAGAATTTCATCCCCTCCTACCCCGGTAATTCCAAAGGCCGCTATGGCAAATCCCACTGTCGCTCTAGGCAATTTTAAGGACAATCCTTCCGAAATATCTGTCCAGGCAACTGCATAACCTGTCTTTTGAACCATAAATAGTGCAAGCAGTGTAAAAAAGGTAAATAATCCCATGAAGACCATGGAAATCTTCTCTACCACGCCATAGTATCCATATAACATGACTGCGATCACCACCAAGGCAGTAATGATTGTCCAGGTTGCTACGGAGAGTGACGGAATGGCAATATTAAGGATGATAGCAACGCCTCCGATAATTCCTCCCATTTGAAGGGGTTTAAACAGCCACAGGCCAAACCACGTCCAGGCACTCCAACTGATTTTACGCTTGCCAATCCTCGGACCCGGAAGTTCATTCATCAGGTTCATTGCGGTCGTACCCCTGACAATGGATTGCCGGCCAAACTCCAATTGCAGCACAATCTTAACCAGGCAACTGACCAATATCACCCAAAGCGTCACAAATCCGGCTTTCGCTCCCAGAGAGGTGGTAGCGATGAGTTCACCCGACCCGACTACAGAGGCCGAAAGTATAAAACCGGGACCAAGGTATTTGAACTTTTGCCTGAGATTTTCAGGTGCCGGAAGAATGGAACCGGAATCCATCAGGTACGGATCATTATGAGAATCCTTATTCATACAATCAAAATATAAATTTATTCACGGCAAATTTGGAGTCTGGTAAAAGCTGCTGCCGCAACACCCCAATTGTGCGTAACCCAGATCGCCGGCAAGAATAGATACAATATTTCTTTTTTCGATCGCCAGAATTACTCGCTGAGATAGTCAACAATCCGGGCTCCAGTGGATAGACATTTCTCTTTTTCATTGATTAATTCACATTTTATCGAACCACGAATGCATGGCACTTCCATCCTAACTTTATCAAGATTTCCAGGTAAGGTTTGGTTTATAATATTCAGTTATTGTTTAATAAATATATCTATTTTTGAGTTGAAGTTAATTTAATCTCTTTAACCACAGTTGCACATATACAAGTAAACATGATGAATAAACAAATTTCTCTGCTGCTCTTCTCATCACTTATAATTATGGGTTCTGGCTGCAAGGATAAAAATCAGCCACCAGAGGGAAGGCGTCCCAACATTCTTTTTGCCATTAGCGATGACCAGTCTTTTGCTCATACCAGTTTTCTCGGTTGCGGGTTTGTCAACACCCCTGCATTTGACCGCATCGCCAGCGAAGGAATCTATTTCAATAACTGTTTTGCCGGATCCCCGGGGTGCGCCCCTTCAAGAAGCACCATTGTCACCGGCCGGTATCACTGGCAAAATGAACAATCGGGCCAGCATGCGTCATCCTGGCTGAAAAAATATATTCCTTTTATTGATTTACTTGAGGAAAACGGATACCGTACCGGGCGGACAGGAAAAGGTGTTTCTCCCTTTCAGTATGCCCGTGATCAAAACGATTCGCTCTGGAGAGAAACAGATGCAGGTGGAATAACCCACAGCAATATCATCTATGAAGAAGGGACGCCGGGCGATGAACGCACTGCCGGGGGGATCAATTCTGCCAATTATTTCGAAAATTTCAAGTATTTCATGGAAAATGTTCGACGGGAAGAACCTTTTTTCTTCTGGTATGGTAGCAGAGAGCCACACCGTTCCTATGAACAGGATTCCTGGAAGCGAAATGGTAAAAGACTCGAAGATGTTACAGTCCCCGGATTCTTCCCGGATCATGAAATTGTACGAGGAGATATGTTGGACTATGCCGTTGAAATAGAATGGTTTGACCTGCACCTGCAACGGATGCTTGTCTACCTGGAGGAGATTGGCGAATTGGAAAACACCATAGTAATTGTTACATCCGATAACGGGATGCCGTTCCCCCGGGCCAAGGCCAATAGTTATGAATACGGAGTTCATGTTCCTTTTGCGGTCCGCTTCCCAAAAAATTTTCCCGGCGGCCGAATAATTGATGACCCCGTAAGTTTTGCAGACCTGGCTCCAACCATCCTGGAACTGACAGGAACAAGCTCGGAGGGAATGTTACCCATTTCAGGAAAAAGCATAGTGAACATTCTGAAATCTGATAAACAGGGCGTGGTGGATGAAACTAAAAAATACATTTTTGCCGGCCGTGAGCGCCACTCCTCTTCCCGCTATCTTAATTGGGGTTACCCACAAAGGGTGATCCGCAGCAAAGAATACTTATTGATCTGGAACCTCAGGCCGGAACGATGGCCTGCCGGAGCACCCCAGCGGCTCAAGCCGGGAACGGAAGATGAGCTATACCCTATGTATGGAATTGATGCCCAGGGCAAACAGCATTCCGAATGGGCCTTCACCGACATTGACGCGAGTCCTACCAAGGCCTATATCATCGAAAACCATGAAGATAAAGCCATTAATCCCTATTTCCAATGGGCACATGCCCTTCGTCCTGAATTTGAGTTTTTTGACACAGAGAGTGATCCCTTTTGCCTCTCTAATTTATCAGGCAACCCTGATTTCCAAGAGGTTGAGAAAGAGATGAAGCGCGTATTACTCGAAGAACTTAAGGTCTCAAAGGATACCAGAATTGTGGGACCCGACACGGAAATTTTTGATTCTTATCTCAGGTACAGTCACATGCGTGAATTCCCCAATCCGGATGAACAATAGAAAGCAATTTTGATATGAATCCTTATCCCACAATAAAAGTGCCCGTTTTTATGACAGCAAGAATTTTAACTAAGCCATTTAATCTGCATATTTTTTAATAACCAGGTACTTCAATTCAGTATCTCCGGCATTACTGATTCCATGAGACACATTTGATGGGCAATAAAAACTGGTATAAGGACCAGCAACTGCAGTTTTTCCATCCAAATAAAATTCGGCCGTTCCCTCCAATACAAAAAAGAACTCATCAGTATCATGTGTATGAGGAGGATGCGTTGCCTGATTCGGAGCAACCACGCTTAACTTCAGGGTACGTCCATCAACAAAGTCCTTATCTGCGAACCAATACTGGTAACCCACCGCGGTTTTGATGGATTCATCCATTGAAAAATGGTTGACGCAATTTTCAATCGTAAACTTTTTTTCTGAAAGATCCTTGCCAGCTTTCTCCTCCTGAGCCATGCCTGTCTGCGTCACAGCGAACAACAGAAAAAGAGAACCTACAGGAATGATGCGAAATTTTATCATAGGTTTGATTATTAATGCTCTTTTTTTTTCGACTACCTCTTTACCCTGGCATTCCCCTGCCATATGCTCCAGATCTGATCCTCATCAGCTGGTTGGGCATAGTCCGTCTCCAGTGTAGTAACCAGCGCACCACTCGCCCAGCCAAATTGGATCCATTTTTCTGGCTCCCAACCATTCAGTATGGCATAAAGCATCCCGCTAACAAACCCGTCACCTCCGCCGATTCTGTCATACACATAGATGTCACGGGGTTCGACCACATGCCAGTTCCCGTTTTCAGAAATAATTGCCCCCCACATATGCTGGTTTGTATGGATCACCTGGCGCAGGGTGGTGGCAAAGACCTGTGTCCCTGGGAATGCCTCTCTGGCTCTGTCAATCATGCCTTTAAATCCTTCAATTTTCGCAGCAAGGTCCGTCCCTCCTGCTTCGGGTCCTTCAATACCCAAACATAGCTGAAAGTCCTCCTCATTTCCAATGAGCACATCAGAAACGGAAGCAATTTCCTTAAAGATCCCATGCAATTCATCTTCACGTCCAACCCAGAATGAGGCTCGGTGGTTCAGATCAAATGAAATCCTGGATCCATATTTCTTTGCGGTCCTGGCAACTTCCAGGCAAAACTGACTGGTGTCAGGTGATAATGCGGCAATCAGTCCGGAAAGGTGCACGATCTGTGCTCCATCTTTATCAAATATGCGATCCAGGTCAAAGTCTTTCACGTGAAGGGTACGCCCAACCTCCCCGGCACGGTCATTCTGAACCCTGGGTCCGCGTGATCCATAGCCGCTATCGGCAATATTTATCTGATGCCTGTACCCCCAGGGATTTCCTTGCTCTACTTCAGGACCTTCAAAATCCATATGCCTGCTGGCCAGGTTATCTTTAATCAACCTGGCAATGGGACTTCCCTTCACAAATGTGGTAAGGATTTTCACAGGTAATCCAAGGTAGGAGGAAGTGCTACCCACATTAGATTCTGCACTGGTAGCCTGCATTTTAAACATTTCGCTGCTGTGTACCGGCTGGCCATTCGCCGGTGTAATTCTGATCCCCATGCTGGTGGGTATCACCATGGCATATTTCGCATTTTTCCTTAATTCCATCTTATTCTATTTTTGCTAACACTTGCGAAGCAAGCATCCAAACATATTACCTTGCTAACCTCTAACGTTTGCATAGCAAAGCAACTATCTATCCACCCTTGCCGCCCCACCCCCTTTAACTTTTTCTACCTCAGCCAATGTTGCCATGGTTGTATCACCGGGAGTGGTCATGGCAAGCGCTCCATGAGCAGCCCCATATTCCACAGCTTCTTTGGCATCACCGGTGGAAAGAAATCCATAAATCAGACCTGAAGCAAAACTGTCTCCTCCCCCTACCCTGTCCAAAATCTCCAGGTCAGACCTGTGGGATGCTTCATGGAATTGACCCAGGTAATAACATACCGCACCCCATGAATTTACCGTAGCAGATTTCACAGATCTCAATGTGGTGGCAGCAACTTTAAAATTCGGGAACGATGTTACTGCATTCAGGATCATTTTCTTAAAACTATCAATATCAAGATTGGCCAGGTTGTCATCAACGCCTTCCACTTCAAATCCCAGACTGGCTGTGAAATCCTCCTCATTTCCGATCATTACATCCACATTATGAGCCAGCCTCCGGTTTATCTCCCGGGCATTTTCTATCCCGCCAATGCCTTTCCATAACGAGGGCCGGTAATTGAGATCGTAGGAAATGATTGTGCCGTATTTCCTTGCACTATTCATGGCTTCTTCAATTACATCGGCTGTTGTTTCGGAAAGAGCTGCATAGATCCCACCGGTATGGAACCACTGTGAACCCAGTTCGCCGAAGATATAATCCCAATCGATATCTCCCTTTTTCATTTTACTGGCAGCCGTGTTTCCCCTGTCTGACACTCCGAGTGCACCGCGAATCCCAAATCCTCGTTCTGTGAAATTCAATCCGTTCCGGACATTCCGGCCGATGCCGTCGTAGGGCATCCACTTGATGTGATCCACTGCCACGCCACCTTGCATAATACAATCTTCCACCAGGCGCCCTACTGCATTATCTGCAAAGGCTGTCACGACCGCGGTAGGCAGACGGAAACATTTCCTGAGTCCACGGGTCACATTATACTCTCCGCCGCCTTCCCACACCCTGAATTGACGGGTAGTATTTACCCTGCTTTCACCAGGATCCATCCTTAGCATAACTTCCCCGAGTGAAACGCAGGCATAGGTGCAATCTTTCAGATTTTTGATGATCAGTTCTTCCATCTTACGGGTGCTAACGTGTTAGATTGTAAAATTAAAACTTTTCAGGTTCAGTGTGTCACTCATTTCAATTTGTAATTCTATCAGTTGTCCGAACATGGATTCCAAACGATCAGTTTGAGAGGGATCTGAAGCAAGGTCGTTCATCTCCTCCGGGTCCTCTGCCAGGTTAAAGAGTCTTCTTACGCCGGCATAAGGATATACGATAAGCTTGTAATCATCAATTCGAATCATCCTCTGAAGATCCATATAGGCTCCATATACTTCCGGATAATTGGATTCGGTTGCTTTGCCCTCGATAAATGCTTTCAGGCTATTGAACTCCACATATCCAGGGACTTCCCCGCCTGCATATTCAATGATCGTGGGCATAATATCCTGAAGGTAAACCGCCATATTCTTTTTCTTGCCCTCCGGGATATCGGGGCCTACCACAATCATGGGTGGGCGAAGGCTGTGTTCATACATATTCTGTTTGCCAATAAGTCCATGGTGACCCAATGCCAATCCGTGATCTGCTGAAAAGAAAATATAGGTATTCTCAGCCTGTCCGGTCTCCTCAAGTTTATCAAGGATCTTCCTTATTTGCGCATCCATATGGGTGAGAATGGCATAATATTCCCTCCGGTTAACCTTCACTGCGTACTCTGTTCGGGGAAAGGGTGCCAGGCGTGCGTCCCTCAAACCTTTACCACAACCAATATCATCTTTATAAGGATATTCAGGAAGGAAATTTTCAGGTACCGCGATACTGTCCAGGGAATACATATCCACATACTCTTTCGGAGATTGCCGGGGATCGTGAATAGCATTGAAGGCAATATACATAAAAAAGGGATTCTCTGAAACTGAGGCAGTTTCCAGGAAATCCATTGTCTCGTTGGCCACCACTTCGCTCCAGTGAGTGCCCCCTTCCCAAAATCCTCCAAATGTGGTATCCCAAGGGGTCCAATCCCAGTCATTCTCATCCAGCGGCCTGTTATATCCCTCAGGTGTCTGCTTGGGCATCCCTCCCCTGACAGTGCCCACATGATGGAAAATATCAGGGGGATCGATCTTCACATGCCATTTGCCGGTGAAATAGGTATCATACCCAAGCTTCTCCATCTCTTTGCTCCACAAATTACCCCTGGCTGCAAGGGTATCCAGTTCATTTACCGCATCGAAAGCTCTCCAGAGAAACCGGCCGGTATTAAACATCGTTCGCGACGCCGTACAAATGGCACCGTTCCAACCACCCATGTTATAGGTCGTAGAAAAAACCGTTCCCTGGCGAGCAAGCTCATCCAGGGTAGGTGTGATCACTTCATGATTGCCCAGCTCGTTGATGGTTTTATAGCACTGGTCATCTGCTAAAATGAATAAAAAGTTTGGTGGCTCTGGTTCCTTGTTGCAGGATATCAAACCGATTGCTATGGCCACAAAAAATATTGCACCTAATTTTCTCATAAGCTTTAGATTATATAGATTATCAATTTTGCTCTGATTTACTCCTTACCAATTTTCATCAATCACTTTCTGGATTTCAGGATACTGATCATCAATCTCGCCAAGCTCTTCTCTGAGTTTCTTCAGCCGCGATTTTAGATCATCGACCACATCAGCATATGCAGGATCACCGTACCTGTTGTCCATCTCATAAGGATCCTTTTTGAGATCATAGAGTTCCCATCCCGGTGGTGTCCTGAAAGTGTAGCGGTTGCCCCATCCCTCAAGGTTGGCAGTCTCGCCCGTGTCCCTGTAGAAAATCCCATAAAAAAAGATCAGTTTATACTCTTTGGTGCGGATTCCAAAATGAGCAGGATTGGCATGGCGGTGGGCCATATGCATCCAGTACCGGTAGTAGGTTGCCTTCTTCCATCCTTCCGGTTCCATCCCTGTTTCCAGAATGGATTCAAAACTTTCACCTTGCATGTAATCCGGCACGGTACCTCCGGCCAGATCAATAATGGTTGGAGCATAATCCGCATTATTCACAATGGCGTCGGTACGTGTCCCGGCTTTGATCATTGGCGGATATCTAACCAGGAAAGGCATCCGTTGTGACTCTTCATACATCCACCGTTTATCAATGTAGTCATGCTCACCTAACATGAATCCCTGGTCACCGGTATAAATGATAATGGTATTGTCCATCAGGTCATTTTCTTCCAGGTAAGCAAAGAGCCGGCCCACATTATCATCCACCCCTTTTACACAGCGTAAATAGCGTTTGAGATACTCCTGATAGGCCAGATGGGTATATTCAGGATCGGGAATGGTAGAGTCGATGTCCATGTGCATGCCCATGTTCCTGATGATGTTCCGGTGACCGATGGAGGAACCTATGTCATGAATCAGCTCATCATTCTCACCCCTGGTGGCCACTGAACCATTGTTGGCGTTGTAATACATGCTTGCCGGTTCCGGAATCTCCACATCCTCCAGGTAATCGGCATACCTGTCTGCAAACTCAAACATATCGTGGGGCGCTTTGTAATGATGCATGAGGAAAAACGGTTTGCTCTTATCCCGTTTCTTATCAAGCCATTCAAGCGTAATATCGGTGATTACATCTGATGAATGCCCGTTATAACTGACCAGATTCTTTGGCCAGGCCTCTTCACCCCTGATGCGAAAATCAGGATCATGGTACTTCCCCTGACCAGGCAAAACGCAATAATAATCAAATTCGGCAGGCTCTTCTTTCAGGTGCCACTTTCCCACCATGGCTGTTTCATAGCCCAACGCTTTCATCTCTTTGGCCAGGTAATGGTGCTCGGGAGTAAGTCTGCCATCCAGATCCAGCACTCCGTTCACATGTGAATACTGACCAGTCATGATGGTAGCCCGGGATGGAGTGCAAATTGAATTGGTACAAAAAGCATTTTCAAACAGGATCCCTTCGTGGGCCAACCTGTCAATATTGGGTGTGGGATCAAGTTCTGCCAGGCGACTCCCATACACACCAAATGCCTGACTGGTATGATCGTCCGACATAATGAAAATAATATTTGGAGAGGTTAGCGTCTCTTTTTTGCAAGAAATCAGAGACAGAGTTCCAAGGACTACTGCAGTTGTTAAAATTCTATGCATCGTTACCTATATTTATGTAAGATCTAGTAAAAGTTTCATCACATTCCCGGGTGCATCCGACCAGGATTGAATAGCGTTTGCAGCATCTTCCGGTTTTACCTTGTCAGTGATCATCAGATCCAGAGGAAATGTACCCTTCTCCAGGTATGAGATTACCGCCCTGAAATCCTGCGGCGTTGCATTTCGAGAACCCAGTATATCCATCTCCTTTTGAACAAAGAGTTTCGTGGCAAAGGAGACCTCTGATCCGGCATAACCGATGCAGACAACCCTGCCGGTAAATGCCACCTCTTCAACAGCTGCCCTGTAGGTGATGGGATTCCCGGCAGCTTCCACTACCACGTCAGGCCCCTCCCCATGGGTCAGCTTACCCAGTTCTTTGTGCAAATCAGAAGTTATGGAATTGATGGTATGAGTAGCACCCAATTCTCTGGCCAACACAAGTTTATGGTCATCGATATCAACCGCTACTACAGTGGCCCCCCTGAGTGCTGCTCTGACGATGGCTCCTGCCCCGATCATCCCGCATCCCATCACCATCACCATGTCGGAATCGGTCACCCTCCCACGCTCAACAGCATGAAATCCTACTGTGAGTGGCTCAACCATAGCCAATTCCAGCTCATTGAGTTTTGGTGCCTTCAATATTTTTTGCCAGGGCACAGCGATATATTCCTGCATGGCTCCGTCACGTTGTACTCCAAGGGTCTGGTTGTATTGGCAGGCATAACTCCTGCCCCTCCGGCATGAGGGACACTGTCCGCAATTTGTATATGGGACCACTGTGACGGGCTGCCCGGAAGCAAAGTTATCCGGAGTACCGGCCCCTGCCATTTCAATCACCCCTGAGATTTCATGGCCGGGTACACGCGGGTAGTGCACCATGGGATTTTTTCCCAGGTAAGTGCTCAGGTCCGAACCACAGAAACCCACGTACTTTAATTTCACCAGGATCTCTCCCTCATTCACTTCCGGTTTATCCCTTTCAGTCAGGGATACCTTGCCAGGTTCGTCTATCTGTATTGCTTTCATTCTTAATCCTGCTGGTTAAAGATAGTGATATGCGGGATCTATTAATCCTTCTTCCTTCAAAGCTGACCAGAATGAGGCAGGAATTTCACGTTGAATGATCTCCACATTCCGGTTCATCTTCTCAGGTTTACTGGTATTCAGTGCGATGCTAACAATAGCCGGGTGCGATAACCCGAAATGGAGGCAGGCATCACCGGGTACTACACCGTGTTGATCACAGATTGAGTTAAACGCATTCCGCCACCGATAAATGATCTGACCCTTTTCAGAGGCAGGATCCACATCCTGGTAATCAAATTTATTGCCTCCGGTTAGAAAACCACCATGAAAAACGGCTGAATTTATGATACCTACCCCCCGCTCATCAAGATGATCCATAAATTGCAATAACTCGGATGGATGGCTGAAAACTGTGAAACTGTTCGCAAACATGACCCAATCGAATGGTACTTCCTGGTATAGCTCCCTAATGATTGTCCAATCTTTGGATCCGATCCCAATAGCCTTTACAAGGCCCTTTTCCTTGAGATCGAAAAGAGCCCGGTAGGACTCCAGAATTTCCAGCACCCTTTTTTCGCGTTCTGAGTGATCCTGAGCGGCCAAAAGATACTCATCAGGATCATGTATGGAAACTACCTCTGAGCGGTATGTACCTCCAAGCAATTCATTCCCCTGCTCATAACACTTTATAATTTCATCATAACCAAAAGTCTGGATACAATCATTTTCCAGATCGGCCCAGGCCCCGGGTTCAAAGGTGGGTTCATCTGTAGAGAGGGGTATCCTGTACCATCCAAGTTTGTTACTGATAATAATATCTTCAGGATCTATATCCAGGTCTGCCAGTCCCTGCCCGATAATCTCCAGAGCTAGTCCGGCACCATACTTTCCAGCTGAATCAATGACTACAGGTGTATCTGTGCATTCGAACCACTTTTTCATTAAATCCAGTTTTGCTCCATAAGGAAGCGCTGTATAGAGGTTCCCAAGGTAGCTTGTGCCGTAGATCACCTGCGGCGTAACTAAGCCTGTTTTCCCAAGTGGTTTTTTTGATGTGAGTTTCATGCTTTGCCGTAAAGAAGTTAATGGACAAATGTGCGCGTCCTGAAACCAAAAATTGCAACCACCACAAAACAGATGAGCGGAATTACAAAGGAGACATTCACTGCCGGCAAGGAAAAAATGGTTCCCTGCTCAATAAGTAACCCCTGCAATGGAGGCATCACCGAGCCCCCAAGGATCGCCATGATCAATCCAGCCGCTCCAAACTTGGCATCCTCTCCAAGCCCGCGTAAGGCTATTCCATAGATGGTAGGGAACATCAACGACATGCAGGCCGACACTCCCACTAAGCAATACATTCCACCTATACCCTGGGACAGGATAACGCCTCCCACCAGGGCGAATCCACCAATGGCAAAAAACATGAGCAATCGCCCGGGGCGTATATAGCGCATTAAAAAGGTACTGATAAAACGACTTACAATAAAAATAGCCATGGCCACCGTATTATATTGTTGAGAAAGAACTTCCGCTTCCTGTTCACCCATTCCCTGGCTCATAAAATACCTCGTACCATAATGTATGATAAATGTCCAGCACATGATCTGGGCACCTACATAGAAAAACTGGGCCACTACCCCTTCCCTGTACCTCGGAATGGAGAAAATCCTCTTGAGTGTAGGGAAGAAATTAATGGTCTTATTTTGATCCGCATTTTTTGGCATGCGCATCACGGCTATGAGCGCAAACATCGCAATAATGATAATTCCTATGACAATATATGGGGAACTCAATATTTTAAGATCACTCATTTTAACGGCTTCAAATTCACTGGACCCCAGCAATTGTCTCTGGGCAGTATCCATGGCATTCAACCGTGCCTGAATGAATGTCTTGGCAACGTACATACCCGTAATTGATCCAATTGGATTGAAGGATTGAGCCAGGTTGAGCCGCTGGGTGGAGGACTCCTCCGAACCCATGGACAAAATGTATGGATTAGCACTTGTTTCCAGAAATGAAAGTCCACAGGTGAGAATAAAGTAGGCAATCAGAAAAGGAGCGTATAATCCAATGGCACTCGCAGGAATGAATAAAAGCGCTCCTGTGGCATAGAGCCCGAGACCAACCAGGATGCCAGACTTATAAGTAAATCTCCGGATAAAAATGGCGGCAGGAAATGCCATGGCAAAATACCCACCATAAAAGGCTACCTGAACAAGGGAGCCCTGCACAGTGCTCATCAAAAATATTTTTGAGAAGGCCTTTACCATGGGATTGGTTATGTCGTTGGCAAATCCCCAGAAAGCAAAGCAGGAGGTGATCAGGATAAACGGAACCAAAAACTGCTTTTCCAGGACCTTAATTTTTTTCTTTTCCATCATTTTTATTGTTTAAGTTGGTAGCATTCAATGGCATTGAGGCCCAGGATCCTTCTCTTTTCATCATTGTTCAGACTTCTGAAATAACGGAATGGGATATTCATTACTTCTTCATATTCGGCCGCCAGCCGGCATACCGGCCAATCACTGCCAAGCATGATCCGGTCCGATCCGAAAGCATCCACCACCGTATTCATATAAGGAACAAAATCCTCGTAGTGCCACGACTGATGGCTGGCTTCTGTGACCATTCCGGAAATCTTGCACCATACATTGGGCTGAGCGGCCAGAGCCTCGATGTCATCCTTCCATGGCTGTAATATCCCTGATTTAATAAATGGTTTTGAAATATGATCCAGCACAAACTTCTGCCCCGGAAACATGCTCACCAATTCAATGGCACGCTCGAGGTGTTTAGGGAACAAGAGGAGATCATAGGCCAGGTGATAATCCCCAAGCATTTCAATCCCCTTTAAAAATGCAGGACGCAACATAAAATCATCATCTGGCTCATCGTGGATCACATGCCTTACTCCCACCAGTTTTTGATGGGCAGCAAATTCATCGAGTTGATTCTTCAGCCCTGGTCCACGCAGATCAACCCAGCCCACCACACCGCGAATAAATGGGGCTTTTTCGGCAAGTCCCAGTAACCAGCGAGTCTCTTCAAGAATCTGACGTGCCTGTACGACCACTGTACCGGCGACTCCTGCATCTTTGATTTCCTTTTCCAGGTCCGATGGCAGGTAGTCCCTCCTTAGTACCTGCATGCGATCGTCCATCCAACCGTACTCTTCGGTATTGAATCTCCAAAGATGGTGATGGGCATCAATGATCATAGGTAAACTATCTCTTTTGAAAAGTTAAGGCTATTCACCCAGCTTATATATTCGTTCAGTCAATTGCCACTTCTCACCTGCCGTTGAGCCGGAGGAGGTCTTCTGAAACTTTGAAACATAGGCTTCCCATTCCGATTGCCGGGGTTTTGTTGCCAGTTGCGTCATGGCTTTATCGTGATCAAAATCCGGAACTGTATCCATGATCATAAACAACCGGCTTCCAACAAGGTAAATCTCCATATCCAGAATTCCCACCTCCCGCATGCCACGGGTTATTTCGGGCCAGGCTGCTCCGGCCGCATGCACCTTCTTATACTCCTCGATAAGCAGGGGGTCATCTTCAAGGACAAGGGTTTTGCAAAATCTCTTGTAGGATGTATGGGCTCTTTCCGAAAGATATTCCATTGGAGGTCCGTCATTGATTTCAACCCCAATTTCGTAAGTATTTTCGGAGATATCAAGAGGCAACCGGTGCTCTTCGGGTGCAAAGGGTTGCGCAAAGCTTTGCATCACGTATAATATGTTTTGTAACATGTAGATTATAGTATCCGCAGACCGGATCAAGGGTTATGAAAAAACCCATTATGGATGAACATGTCACCTTCCAGCCTGTTACCTCATCATCAGGAATGAGTTTATGGAAATTAAATACATATGTACTTTCTGGGGTCAGGATCAGTCAAAAGTGGCCGACTTTGTGACCAGGGCCATGAACAAAGGGTATGATGGAATCGAGCTAAACGTCCCCTTTGACACTCAATTCGTTTCCGACCTGCTGCGGGCAGTTGAGATCAATAACGCTGCCCTGATAGCTCAGCAATGGCTGCCACCGGAAAAGGAGACAGTGGATCAGTACAAAAACAGAATGATCAAATACCTCACTCATCTGGCCAGGCTGTATCCCCTCTTTATCAACTCACATACCGGGAAAGACTATTTCTCCTTTGAGGATAATTGTCGGCTTATTGAGGTGTGTCAGCAAATTTCAGGGGATACCGGCATTCAAATCATTCATGAAACCCATAGGGGCAGATTTGCTTTTCATGCCCACAGTCTGATCCCCTATATGGAAAAATATCCGGGGCTGGAATTTAATGCTGATTTCTCACATTTCTGCAGTGTATCCGAGAGCTTGCTAGAGGACCAGGAGGATATTCTTAAGAAGATCATCGCCAGAGCACGGTACATCCACGCCAGGGTAGGTTCTGATCAATCAGCTCAGGTGAACCATCCTTTTGCTCCTGAATGGGAATCGACCCTGAATAGATTTACCGGCTGGTGGCAGAAGACTATCGATGAAGCCAGGAAACGAGGTGATAAAGTATTCTATATCTGTCCGGAATTTGGGCCGGCCCCGTACATGCCCACTCTTCCATTTACACAGAAGCCTGTATCCGATCAATGGGAAATCAATGTACAGATGATGCAGCATCTTAAAAATCACCTTGAATAAGCCGGGCTAAAACTCATCAAAAGCAATCTGATCTTCCGGCACCTTGAACTGAGCAAGCACTTCACCAACAGCCTTCACCATTTCGGGAGGTCCGCAGATATAATATTCTTTGCTTTCCGGATCTTCCGCTTTCTCCAGGTATTCCCTCTTCAGTACCTCATGGATGAATCCCGTGTGAGAATCCCACCTGTCCGATTTTAGAGGCTCTGAAAGAGCCACATGGAATGAGAAGTTGGTATGATTTTTAGCAAGGTGTCTAAAATACCCGGTATAATACAGTTCGCTTTTTGACCTGGATCCATACCAATAGGTGACTTTTCTCGAGGTGTTTTTCGATTCAAAAAGATGTGCAATATGAGACCGCAATGGAGCCATTCCTGCACCCCCGCCCACATACACCATATCCCTCTCTGTCTCCCTGATATGAAAATCACCAAATGGCCCGGTGGCGAATACCGTATCACCCGGTTTCAAATCAAATACATAAGAGGATCCGACACCGGCATAACAGTTGATACCCAAGGGTGGCAAGGCGATCCTCACATTGAACCTAAATAAATCCTCCTGACCGGGGTTGTTGGCCATGGAGTAATTTCTTTTGGACCTGATGGCATTAAAGCAGTAATAGTGAAAGAGATTTTGCTCCCTCCATCTGACATCAAAAGGCTCATCAATCACGAAGGAGCTAAAACTGGTTTTATGAGCCGGAATATCCAATTTCAGATATTCTCCGGGCCTGAAGGTGATATCATTCATTTCTTCCCCAGGTTCGAGAACCAGTTCCTTGATAAAGGTGGCCACATTGTCGTTGCTGATCACCTTGAATTCAAATCGTTTCTCCGCTGCCTCTGCTTCCTCAACAGACTTCAGATCAATATATACCGCTTCACCACGTTCCTGCACCTTGTAGGTTCTAAGCCCGTCACATACGGGTAGTCTTTGAGGGGACCCGTCCCTGATAGTAAACCTTCCATTGTGCTTGGGACACTCAATCTGATCACCAATGATCAGTCCTTCAGAAAGATGTGTATTCCCATGGGTACAAATGCCATCGGTCGCACTAATCTGGCCGCTCCGGGTTCTGTAGATGGCATAGGTGTGATCTTCCATATCCAGTCGTACTACCTCTCCCGCCGGAATATCTTCAGATGAACAGATTCTAATATTCCCGTTCTCATCGGCATCCTTAATTGAGCACCTGAATTTATATGAAGTACTTTCCCGGGCGCTCGAATTTGAAGGCAAAATACGCTCTGCAAAGTAGGTTGGATCTTTCACCTGTTTCCTCAGAGTAGGGATGATCTCGCGGAAGGCACCGGCAATACTTTTATAGGGTGGCGGACAATCATTCTTGATTAATTCGTGCAGCTTAGGAAGCGCATGATAGGGTACCATAGGAAACATATGGTGCTCGATATGGTAATTCATATTCCAGTAGAGAAACCGATGGATCCTGTTCATATATACCGTCCTGCAGTTCAACCTGTGGTCAAGGACATTTTCTGCAAGACCCGCATGTTGTGTTAATCCGTATACAGGCATCAACCAGGTTCCCACAAGCGTGGGAAGACCGATGAACATTACAGGAAGCAGTGTGGAATAGAGAATGGAAAGAGTGATGGCAGAAGCAAAAATAAAAAGGTAGATGCGCGCCTTCCAGATTACTTTTACGTACTCGGAGGTTGGCAGGTAGGTGGCAACTTCCCTGTCAATTCGACCGGTTGCATGGATAACTATTTTTTTGAATTCAGCCGGCCCGCTTCTCAGAGCAAAGAAATTCATGAGAATCCCGGGGATATTTGGTGGGCGGGGAGCGGCAATTTCCGGATCGCGTCCACGTATCAGGGTATCGCTGTGGTGCCTGGTATGGCTCCATCTCCATACAGTTGACTGCCGCAAAACCATAAAAGATGCAATTTCATACAACACATTATTCATCCAGTTGGATCTGAACGCAGTGCCGTGACTCGATTCGTGCCACCTGGAGTCTGAGGTGGATGAATACAAAACCGCATAAACGATGTAGGGAATCAGGAACCACCATGTTCCCCATAATAAAATCACCAGGAATGCAGATCCGAAAATCAGTCCGAACCACAGGAGAGTGTCCCTGATAGCCGGACCATTCCTGCGAACCAGCAAGGCACGCATTTTCTCACGCGGTACAGGTGAAGTATACCAGGTTGCCTCTGCCAGTCCTCTTTCCAGGGAGAGTTCAGACTCCTTACCCACCAGGCTGTAATCCCGGATTTCATCTATTCCCTTTCCCGACTCCATCATATAAAAATTTGTCTGATCTTCATATCCTAATTATAGGTAAAAAAAAAAACTTATGAAAAAACGATTTGGTCAAATGATCCGGTTAAAACCCGGGGAGATAAAAAAATATGTGGAATACCATGCCAATCCCTGGCCAGGGGTTAATGCCAAACTGAAAGAAGCCAATATTGGCCGGTACAGCATCTATCTAAAAGATGAAATTCTTTTTGCTTATTTCGAATATTCAGGTATTGATTATGAGAAAGATATGGCGCTGATTGCCTCTGATCCAACCACCCTGAAATGGTGGGACCTGGTTAAACCACTGATGTTGCCTCTCCCCACAAGAGCGGACGGAGAGTTCTGGGCGGATATGGAAGAGGTGTTTCATCTGGATTAATCCAATTAATAACTCCCGGAGCTACCTGGTAATCCATGTCTTTGTTATCTTTAGTGCCAATGACCCAGAGAAAAAGACACATCTCTTTAAAGGACCTTGCTCAGGAATTACACATTTCCATTTCAACTGTGTCCAGAGCACTCAAAGATCATCCGAACATCAGTCCGGAGGTGAAGAGCAGGGTCAAAAAGCTGGCTGACCAGTGGGATTACCGTCCCAATCCTTTGGCCATGGGTTTATTAAGGCAGAATACCCGTACCATCGGAGTGATTGTTCCTGACCTGGTAACTCATTTTTTTTCATCCGTAATCAGCGGGATCGAAGCCTATGCAAGTCAAAAAGGATATTTCATGATCATCAGTTCCTCCTATGAATCGGTGCAAAAGGAGAAAGAATGCATAGAGAACTTGCTGAATTCCAGAGTGGAAGGGATTATTGTCAGCCTCTCTTACCAGACAGATAACCATGACCATTTTGAAGATCTGGTCAGAAAGGGAATACCCATTGTATTCTTTGACAGGATTTGCCTGCCCGATAAAGTTTCTTCCGTAGTTGCCGATAACATGGCGGCTGCCAGGAAGATTACCCATCACTTTTATGAATCGGGATACCGAAACATAGCCTACATTGCCGGTCCTGAGTTCCTGAACATTACAATAGAGAGAAAAGCCGGATATCTGCTTGGACTGGCTGATTTAGAAATGGAATTGAATCCCGATTACCTGGTTCATTGTGAGATGAATCCGGAGAGCGCAACCTCTGCAACACAAAAATTACTCTCCCTTTCTGATCCTCCGGATGCGATCTTCGGGATCAATGATACGGTGGCTTTTGCTGCCATGAAAGAGATTAGAAAGCAGGGATTAAATATTCCGAATGATATCGGGATAGTTGGCTTTACGGATGATTACCATGCGACGGTTGTGCATCCTTCCCTTACTTCAATCACCCACCCAACTTTTGAAATGGGAGAAGTCGCGGCCAAGCTTCTTTTTGAAACCCTTGATGCAGACACCAAACCAAAACAGGTGGAGTTGAAAACCAGGCTGGTAGTGAGGGAATCCTCAAGAAAATCGAAATAACTCCTGCAACAGCCAATTGAATGGTAGCCCCGGAAATCAATAGATACGGCCGCATTCGCGTTTATGATAGTCGATGACGGCCTACCGTACCCACTCTCCTTTAAGCTCTATTTTTAGCGAATACGCATGGTCGCATGGCCGTTCCCCGGGCAGAGTTACGTGAAGACCCTCCTCATCCTGTACCCACGTCAGTGTGGCATCTGATCCCACGAGTGAGACAGATTTGATCCCTTTTGTGCTCACTTCAGTCTCCTCATTCAGGCTCTGTACAACAATCTCGCCATCCCCGGGCCAGTCCAATGCGATGGCATAAAGAAAATTCTCCCGGGTAGTAAAGCGTATGTCTTTGGCTGTGTAAGCAAGGCCTTTATTCTTCTGTTCTGTCATATGCCCGAAAGTCATCTCCGTAGCCACCTCTCCAAACTTAACCCAGGGCCTTGTTTCATAAATGGCCTCTCCATTCACATCCAACCATGCACCTATGCCCAGCAATAGTTCCTTCTGCTCGTCCGGAATACTTCCATCGGGGCGCGGACCGATATTCAGTAGCAGATTACCATTCTTACTTACCCGGTCAATCAGGTTATCTACCAGTGTGTTAACACTCTTGTAATCAGGAGCATCAATGTAGCTCCATGATTTCAGGCCCACCGAAGTATCGGTTATCCAATTCCTGGTACTGAGGGTATCCAACTGTCCCCGCTCCAGGTCCAGTATTGCCACACCTACAGGCAGGTGGTCGCCCTTGTAGGTCACCACCACTTCCTTTCCCCATTTCCGGGCTTCATTGTAGTAGTAGGCCAGAAACTCCTTCTTGTAAGGTTCAAATCCGGGCTGTTTCCATCCAAAATCAAACCAGAGGTAATCGGGCTGGTATTTATCAATAACCTCTTTGAGCCTTGCCAGCCAGTTGTCGAGAAACTCTTTTGATTCAGGTGCCCCGGCTTCGTGGACAGGCGGGTATATTTTGTTGATCCCTGCAAATTCCGGATCTTTTGTATCGCAATTTTCAATGGCGTAGGAGGGTTCGTAATACTTCCAGTGGAATGCATGGTGAAACGAGGTCACGAACTTCATGTCACGGGCTCTCACAGCCCTGGCCAGCTCACCCATCACGTCCCGTTTGGGCCCCATATCCATTGCATCCCATCTTGTGAGCTCACTATCCCACATGGCGAACCCATCGTGGTGTTGTCCGACCGGGCCTGCAAACTGTGCTCCTGATTTTTTAAACAGGTCGGCCCACTCGTCTGCATCGAATTTTTCAGCAGTGAACATGGGAATAAAATCTTTGTAGCCGAATTCGGTTACGTCTCCCCATGTTTTCCTGTGATGATCAAAAAACTTGCTGCCCCGTCTCTCATCATTTTTGGAATACATCAGTCGCGGGTACCACTCATTTTCCCATGCAGGGACCGAGTAAGCCCCCCAATGTGTGTAGATTCCGAATTTCGCATCTTTAAACCACACCGGGCATTCGTAATTCTGAAGGGATTCCCAGGTTGCTTCGTAGGGAGTCTGCCCGATTTGCCCGGATTGATCCGGTGCTTTTCTTGTGCAAGAGTTTATTCCCATAAAGACCAATGTCGCAACAATAAAGGCGCTGTTTTTCATATTCTTACTTCTTTATTTAGTTACCATTTAATCACAAATACAGTTTTGCTGGAATACGTCTCACCCGGCAACAGTGTGCTTCCCGGAGAGTTGGGAATATTGGGTCCATTATGATACCTGCCGGTTTCGCAGCAAAATCCTCTGAATTGCCCAAATTGCCCGCCGCTTTCCCTTCTTAGCTTATCTGAAGTGTAATACCCTGTGTAGAAAAGCATTCCGGGCTCGGTGGTTCTTACCTCCAGTGAGCGGGAGAACTCCGGATCCTTAAAAAAAGCCACCTTGCTCAGAACGCCAGGCTCTTTGTCGAATATATAGAAATGCTCATATCCGGCAGGAAGCTTATCAAAAAGGCTGTGTAGTACTTGCTCTTTCCGCAGGTCTGCAGCTTCCCCTGCTACAGTCTGCTCTTCTCCAACAGGCACATTAGATGTATCCGGTTTCTGATAGCGACTGGCATTAATCTGAACGAAGTGCTTTCTTATATTATCGCAGAATCCATTCAAGTTGAAATAGCTGTGATTGGTAAGGGAGAGTGGCGTTTCATGATCTGTGACAGCCTTATAATCGAACTCGATTTCGTTTTCCGCAGTCAGGGAAATCGTCACAGCTACATCCAGATTGCCGGGATAACCTTCATCCATATGTGGACTCCGAAGCTGGAGCCTTACGCCTGCAGAGTTATCCCCTTCAACCAATTCGCCGGCCCATATCCTTTTATCGAATCCAACTACGCCTCCATGCAAATGATTTGGGCCATCGTTGCAGGCTACCTCAAACAACTTTCCTTCAATTTCAAATTCCCCATCCTTAATCCGGCCCGCATATCGGCCAACCGTGCAGCCAAAATAGGGTGCATTGGCTTTATACTCATCGGAGAAATATCCCTCAAGTGAATCAAATCCGCATACCAGATCCACCCGTTTACTACCGTTCGCAGGAACGGTGACCGACGTAATGGTGGCACCGTAATCCATAATTTTAACGGCCATGCCATTGTCATTTTCCAGGATATAGTGGTAAACGGATTTTCCGTTTAGATCACCAAATTTCAGTTTTTCAGACCTCATATTTTGTAAGTTTTTGCCAATCAAAAGTAACACCGATCCCAGGAGTATCCGGGGCCACAGCCAGGTGTTTTTCCACTACCAGGGGACGGGTTGTATACTCATCAATGGGGAAACTATGAACCTCCAGCCAGCCTGCATTGGGCTGTGCGGAAACCAGGCTCACATGCAATTCGTGCATCCCGTGAGAAGAGACTGCAATATTGTTTTCCCTCGATAAGCCGGCTATCTTTACCCAACCTGTGATGCCACCGCAATTTGAAGCATCAGGCTGAATGTAAGAAAGCTGTGCCTGGTCAAACGCATATTCAAATTCGTGAATGGTATGTAGGTTCTCTCCCATGGCCAGGGGAATCCCGGTAGCCCGGGCAATTGTGGCGTAGCCTTTGTAATCATCAGGGAGCGTTGGTTCTTCGAACCATAAAATATCATATTTCTTAAAAGCCTCTGCCGCCCTGATGGCCCTTTTAACCGACATAGAATAGTTGGCATCCACCATAAACGCCACTTCATTCCCAATAAATTCCCGCACAGCCTTCACCCTTTCGACATCCTCAGAAAGCCGTTCCCGTCCCACCTTAATTTTAACAGCTGAATAACCCTTTTTGAGATATCCATCAATATTTGCCAGGAGTTTCTTTAATGGAAACTGAAGGTCAATGCCCCCACAATAGGCTTTGCAACAATTGTTTGCACCACCCGCTAACCTCCAAAGGGGTAAACCGGCTTCTTTGCATCTCAGATCCCAGAGAGCAATATCAATTGCGGAAATGGCAAAAGAGGCAATGCCCCCCCTGCCCACATAATGAATATGCCAAATCAGGAAATCATTGATCCGTTCAATCTGGCTGGCCTCTTCTCCAATAAGGGCCGGGGCCATATCGTATTCAAGCATCGATTTGATTGCCCTTCCACCTTTGCCACCTGTATAGGTATAGCCCGTGCCTTCCCGCCCGTTATCCAGTGAAATGGTGGCCGTGACTAACTCGAAGTGGGTATGATCGCCGTGTTTGGCATCATTCAGGACTTCTGGGAGGGGTACCCTGAACAACCTTATGGAAATCTGTGAGATCTTACCCATTAAACTTTACATAAAAGGTCTTTTTCTCAAGGTATTGCTCAAATCCGTATTTTCCGTCTTCGCCCCCGCTGCCGCTTAATTTGTATCCATTGTGAAATCCCTGGTGAAGCTCACCGTGTCCCCGGTTCACATAGATCTCACCGAACTCAAGTTCACTATTTAACCGGAGAATCCTGTTCATATCGTTGGTAAAGACCATGGCAGCCAATCCATAGTCACAATCATTGGCGTACCCGATAACCTCTTCAAAGGTTTTAAACCTGATCACAGGCAGAATTGGGCCAAATGACTCTTCATGAACAATGGTCATCTCCTGCTTCACATTGGTCAGAATGGTAGGTTCAAACCAATATCCCTTTGCAAACCGGGGCCCTTCAGGTTTCTTTCCTCCATATTCAACTTTTGCTCCCTCATTTACACTGATCGCTACTAAATCTTCCATGTGCTTCTGCTCCGCAGCATTTACTTTTGGTCCAATATCTGTACCCTCGTCAAATGGGTCACCCACTGTAAGTGCTTTTACCCGGGACATAAATTTTTCCATAAAGGTGTCATAGATGGCATCCTGTAAATACAACCGTTCATTGCACGTACATACTTGTCCACAATTATCGAATCGAGAGTGAAGTGCTCCGTGAACTGCCTCATCCAAATCCGCATCATCAAAGACAATACAGGGTGCCTTGCCACCAAGCTCCAGCTGCACATGAGCCATATTCTCAGCTGCATCGCGAAAGATTTGCTGACCCGCCGGGGTGCTCCCTGTCATGGAGATCATTTTGGTAAGGGGGTTCTTCACCAGGGCACTCCCAAGAACACGGCCCGGACCAGTCACAATATTAAGTACACCATCAGGGATCCCGGCCTTTTTGGCCAAAGGTCCAAGTTCCAGTGTCGCCAGAGGAGTTTCAGTGGTGGGCTTGAGCACCATGGTATTCCCGGCCACGAGGGCCGGTCCGATTTTCCTGCCAGCCAGCGCCAGGGGAAAATTCCAGGCAGTAATCCCTACCACCACCCCCCTGGGGATTTTATGGATCCAGATATGTTCATTTGGATTGTCCGACTGTACGATATCGCCTTCAAAATGACGGGCCCACTCGCAGGCATATTCAATAAACGAAGAGATGACATCCACTTCAAATTTTGCTACCTTAAAAAGCTTCCCCTGTTCTTTGCATAGCAACCCGGCAAGATGGTCACGATTCGCCTTTATCTCATTTGAAAATGCATAGAGCAGTTCTGCCCGTCTTCGGGCTGGTGTTGCCGCCCATTCCTTTCCCGCAGCATGAGCGGCCTCAAGTGCTTTCTTTGCATCAACCTCATTCCCGTTTTGAACTGTTCCGACGACTCCTTCTGTGGAAGGATTCAGCACCTCCGTAATTTGACCGGTGGCAGAATCGACCCAATCCCCGTTGATATACAATTTATAGTTATTTATTTCCATAGGTATACCTTTCATCCTTAACCTAAATGCCATCTAATTCCTGCAATTAACGAGGTACTTCATCCCTTCCGGATCAGAGTCAATCTCCTCGAAGACTTTTTGAATATCGGCCAGATTACCTATCCTGGTAATCAGAGTATCCAAGGGAACCAGTCCTGAGGAAGCGATTCGAATGGCCTCTTCATAATCTTCCGCTTCATAGAGCCTGGCACCAAGCATCTCAATTTCTGACCAGAAAAATTTAAACAGGTCAACTTTCTTTGGTTCTCCTCCATGAATTGCCACCACCACGATACGTCCCCTCACATTGACAATCCTGGTCATGCTCTCCACCCCGGCAGCAGACCCTGATACCTCGAACACCACATCGGCCATTTTTTCATCAGTAAGCTGACTGATACGGGCTTCAAGGTCTTCCTTCATGGGATTAACTGTGGCAAAACCAAGTTCGCCCAGCATCTCAAGACGGGTATCATTCACCTCTGACACGATAATATGAGCTCCCTTGTCCTTCAGGGCATAGCCGATGAGAAGCCCAATGGGGCCACCACCGATTACCACACAAATCTCCCCTTCTGTAACTCGACCTATCTTCACGTCATGGCATGCCACTGCCAAAGGTTCAATCAATGCACCATGTTTTAAAGAAAGTGAATCCGGTAATTTATGAAGCGTATAAGCAGGAACAGTCCAGTATTTTTGAAACGCACCCTGCAGATCAATTCCAATAAACTTTAAATTTTTGCCCACGTGGGGATGTCCTTTGTCAAATATATGAGGATCTCCAAATTTTAGCGGACGTACGGCCACATGGTCCCCCGCTTTCACATTGTTTACGCCCGGCCCGGTCTCTATGACGGTGCCTGAGGCTTCATGGCCTATGACCTGGGGCGGACCCACACGCTGATCCATCACCCCGTGGTAGATGTGGACATCTGTACCACATACGCCACAATAGGCAACTTCTAACATCACTTCCCCTTCGCCGGGTTTTACCGGGGTATTTTCACCTATTTCAAAGGTTTTATTTCCTTTATAGAATGCTGCTTTCATTCGAATCAATTTAACTGCTGCTAAAATAAATAATTACGAGGGCGGGATCAACCAGAAGATTAGGACATATGTATCATAATTTGTACATATTCAACACTGGAAGAAGGAAAATGAATTGAATACCTATTTTCATTCGATGTGGGCAAAATAGGAAGGGTAAACACGGCCTTCTCCATCGATCAGGCACGGGGAGTATAATTGGTCCAATCAATCAGACAAGTAACGGATTTGATGGCACATGGCCCTTATTCTAAAATTCTGATATGGTATTGGGTACCTATTTCAAATCCCGAAGTGGGCAGCCCCCCCTCTTCCCTACCGGGCATGCCGCTATAAAACCACAAAAAAGCCGATGGGTCAGCTGTATCTGTGTCTGGCGTGAAATAAGCATAGCGCAAATTGGAAAGAGAATCCAGGAATAATGGGTGCGAAATAAAATAACCGTTTGCATAGGAATGCCTTTCAATCATATATATGCCGTCTTCCAGTTGGTCCATCTGATCCCACACGAGGAAGAGGGAGCAGTTAGCTACCACCTTGACAGGTATGGTCTCTGTCGTCTCGGTTATAATAATTTTACCCGGTGAGGAAGTAAATGACCCGCCCTTCTGTCCATAGAGTGAAGCCGGAGGTATTATCAATTCCATTTCATACTCTCCCGGAGGAAGTTGAAATTCAAAATCATCTATACTGACATTCTCTAAATCAAATGAGTACATGTCGTCCCCATTGGTAAATTTCACAATCCCGCCAGAAACTCTGTGGGTGAAAGTAGAGAATAACCCGTCTGAATCCAAAAGCGCATCTGACAGGGTAAAACCTTCTGCTTTTACCCTGAAGGTGACCCGGATCACTTCCTCTTGACAGGAAGGCAAGGTCAACAACACAAAGAGAATTATCTTGAATCTTCTCATGTCTGCCTGTGTGTGAGATCCCAATGATCAAATTCCGGAAACAATGTATGAAAAAGTGAATCAATTTGCATGAATTGGATTTAGAATAAACAGGAATAATTGCTAAGGAGGCATTTGTCAAAATAAATCTGTATTTTTCATGATGGCCCGAACTGAACGGGGATTGGGACTTAAGTAAGTCTTAATACTATGATCCAAATTCATCTAAACCATTGTTCCAGAAACAGATGAAGTACATTCCGATTAGATTCAATTTTCTGATAATACTGGCCCCTTTGTGGGTGGTTTTTACCAGTTGTGAGACCGAATCCCGGGGTCCCTGGTTTGCAACCGGCATGAAGATTGGCGAAGTCACCCAGACAGATGCTATCGTATGGGCGCGCCTGACGCAGAATCCAGAACGTGTGGGGAACGATGCTCCCATGCCTGATGTGAGGTACAGGGATTCCCAAACCGGCGAGTTGATCGAGCGCAAAGGCAGGCCAAATTCTGAGCCGGTTGTTTCTTACCCGGAAGGGTTTGACATCGAGAATGTCCAGGGCGCTGCCCCGGGAAGCGAAGGCTGGGTACGGCTCAAATACAAGGCAAAAGATGCCATGGATTGGATAGAGGGAGACTGGGTTACGGTAAATCCTGAGCGGGCTTTTACACACCAGTTCCTGCTTTCAGAATTATCCCCCGGAACAAAATATGAAGTTTTTATGGAGGCAAGTCCCAATGGAAAAAAAGTCAGTGCAGCCATGGAAGGCAGATTCGCAACGGCCCCATCGGCTGAGGTGGCAGCAGAGGTTACTTTTATTGTGACCACCGGCACCTCCTATGGAGACGTGGACAGTGATCAGGGCTACAAGTTTTATTTAAGTTCAATGAAACTTGATCCGGACTTTTTTGTGCATACCGGCGACATTGTCTATTATGACAGATTGGGCAAGACCGCCGATATGGCCAGGTGGCACTGGGAAAGGATGTACAGCTACCCGAATAATATGATGTACCACCGGCAGGTGGCAAGTTACTTCATGAAGGATGACCATGATACCTGGATGAATGACTGCTACCCGGGAATGGCCACCAAATTTATGGGCGAATTTACCTATGAGGAGGGAACACAGATCTTCTTGGATGAAGTCCCCATGGGAGACAAGACTTACCGCACGTTCCGCTGGGGAAAGGACCTTCAGATCTGGCTAATGGAAGGACGAGATTTCAGGAGCCGGAACATTGCACCTGATGGGCCCGGTAAAACCATCTGGGGGAAAGAGCAGATGGAGTGGCTTAAATCAACTGTCAAAAATTCAAATGCCACGTACAAAGTCCTTATCAGTCCGACTCCCATTGTTGGCCCCGATCGTGGTAACAAGAATGACAACCATGCCAATGTTGGTTTTACGTACGAAGGTGACCTGATTCGCCAATACCTCAGCGAACAGCACAACATGGTCGCGGTATGCGGGGACAGGCACTGGCAATACATTTCAAAAGATCTGGAAACCGGGCTTCTTGAATTCAGCTGTGGGCCCGGAAGCAATGACCATGCCGGAGGTTGGGACCAGGAAAATAAACTGCCGGAGCATCTCTACCTGAATGTAGTCGGGGGATTCCTTGAGGGCGCCATTATACAATCTGGCGAAGCACCGGCACTCGTCTTTCGGCATTACAACCCTGACGGGGAATTATTGCACGAATTTACTGTGCCTGTGAACTAAAGCTATCATCATTTTCGTAATATATTACACAGGGATATCATTCGTTTTCCCACGCTGGGTGCAGGAAATTACTGATAAGATTATCAGGTGACTGGCAATAATCGGGTTGGTTGCATTTTGAATCATTTGGTTTTCAGCAAGGAAACTAATCAATGTATTTCACATCCACAAAATAAGATGGGATCTTCAGACCATCTGAGGCGATCAGCCAGATCCTCTTTTTGCGCAGGATCATCCTTTACGTTGAATAATTCAGAGTTACTCGTAAATCTCCAATCCCCGTACATTACACAAAGGTTACCGGTTAGCGTATCTGATTCGTCATTATTAAACTTTGAGATCACCAGCGGTCTTTCATTATTCCCTGGGATCTCCTGCCCATACAACCCGGGTTTGAAGGAAACACCGTCCAGGTCCGGATTCCCCAGGCATCCCAGGTTGTTTCCCTGGTCGTCCGACATGATGATGATGACATTGGGTTTTGATTCTGGATGCGCTTTTGCCTGACATGATAAAAACAGCAAGAGTGTTCCGGCAACAATGAAATTCAGATTCTTCATGGTTATACAATTTCTCATTAGTAGTAAAAATAGGCTGTAATTGAGACGATTACCTTGTTGAATTAAATACGGGCCAATCCCCTTTGCGTTCAATGGGATCGTCAAGCAAATCTCCTGGAGAATCATCAATCATTCCTCCTTTGGGAGTGATCTTAAAGCCATATGCCACATGACATGGCAGTCTTTCAGGAAACTCCAGGATCAAGCCCTCATCAGTTTGACTCCATTCAAGGGGTTCATCCGAGCCAAGCATGGTCACGGCCCTGATACCCTGTCCGTTTTTCGCCACCTTTCCTTTACGAAGGGTTTTGATGGTCACACTTCTGTCATCGGGCAGTCCAATCACAAAGGCGTAGAGGGTCTTGTGATCCTTGCTGCGGGTAAACCGGATAGCTTCGCCCCGACTGTCTTCCAGCCTCTTAAAGTCCCAACTGGCGCCCACTTTTCCCCTTCGTTCGTTAAATCCTTCACTCCGGATCTGATCCACGTCGATTCCTTCTGCTACTGTTTTCCAGGGCCGTGTTCCATAGATTCCTTCCCCGTTCACCTTCAACCAGTCTCCAATCTCCTGCATGATTTTTTTTTCCTCATCAGGAATAGAACCGTCTCCTTTCGGAGTCAGGGAAAGAAGCATGATTCCCCCCCGGGCACAAATATCCACCATGCTTACAATATGATAGGAGGACTGCTGAGGATACTTTTTATCTGTCACCCAGGTCCATGGATATCCGATGGCCCGGTCGATCAGCCAGTCACCTCGCACGTCCTTCTCCATGTCCCGGCCATTCTCATAACAGCGCAATCCAAATCCCACCGGAAAATTCCACACCTTTCCGCTGGGAAGCTTGTTCATGATGATAGGATTCTCCACGCAGGGTGTTCCCTCGTTGTAGTAATCCGCAAAACATTTCAGCAGTTTTTTTTCATCGATAATCCCCTGGGCAATCTGCCTGCTCATTCCGTCAAACCATAGGGCATCCGGCTCATATTTTTCGATAACCTCGCTAACCTTATTCTGCCACTCTGTCCCAAATTCCTCTTTTGTGACTGTTTTCTCATTGCGGTAGAAATCATCGAATTGCGGATCGTAGATATCCAATCTTGACTTTTCCTTCTCAGTAAAACCAGCTTTTTCCGCGTAGCTCAGATGATGATTGTAGGTACGTGCGTGATGGAATGTGGCAAGGAGGTTGATATCCCGTTTCCGTATCTCGGAGGCCAGCTCGCCATAAATATCACGTTTCGGTCCCATTTCCTTGCTATCCCAGTGGGTGAACTCACTATCCCACAGACAGAATCCATCATGGTGAACCACACAAATACCAGCAAATTTCACTCCGCCTGACTGCATCACATCAACCCATTCCACCGGATCAAATTTGGGAGCAGTGAACATGGGAACAAAATCCTTGTATCCGAAATTGAAGATGGAACCGTAATTCTCCTCGTGGTACTTCCGGATGCCACCATCGACGGAATCCTTTTCCCAGGAATTGTACATTCGCTGTCCATACACATTGGTGCCAAAGGCCGGGACCGAATAGACCCCCCAGTGCGTATATATCCCGAATTTGGCATCCAAGATCCAATCAGGGACGGGTGCCTGTTTCAGGGACTCCCAGGAAGGTTTATAGGGGTGCTTCACGCTTTGCTCAGTGGAAGAATTACATGATACGATACTAAGCAGGCTCAATAATAACCAGTGGTGCATTGTAGTTTTCATTATTTCATTTTTATAAAAAACCTTTTGATCTTTCCTAATTCGTGAAAATTTTATACACGCTGGCCAGATCAAAATTCTGATCTTCGGCAGGTGAAAGGATCAATCCGCGCTCCTCCAGTGTCCATTCAATCTGCCCGCCTTCCAAATAGCTGACGGACTTTATCTTCCTTTTATCATATCCTTTAAAAGCGGTAAGAACAACTTCTCCAGGGGAGTGTTGGAAGGCCGTCACATAGATAGCCCCCGGTTTGGTTGTATACCTGTATTCTGCCTCATGGATCCGCATACTGTGCTTGTTGTAATAAATACCTTCAGCCTCAAGGATCTCTCCGGAAAACTCTCCATAGGTGTGCCATGGTTTGGTCCCATAAATGGCCTCGCCGTTCTTTTTCAGCCATTTTCCCATGGCTCTCAACCTGCTTTGCATTCCTTCCGGTATGGTTCCATCGGCCCTGGGACCGATATTCAATAAGAGGTTCCCGTTCTTGCTGACCACATCAACCAGAAGACGCACCAGCTCTGCAGGTGATTTATAGAGATCGTTTTCATCTTCATATGCCATATAAGCATAGGACACTCCCATGGTGGCAGGATTCTGCCAGGGCGGACCAATGGTATCCATCTGCAGGTTGTCCTTTTCCCGGCATCCCACGCCTTCAGGGAAGTTGAGGTGTTTTCCCTTGTTGTTGAAGTAAACCTCTTTGCCCCATTGCGCGGCATGGTTCAAATAACCGGCGATCAATTCCTTGAACGCCTGATGGAATTTAACCACCTGCGGGTCCCCTTCAGCCCGGTAGAAGATGGGAACATCATCCATCCACAGGAAGTCGGGCTTGTATTTCTCTTCAGCCTCCTTCCAACGGGCCACATAATCTGCAATAAAGTCATCGCTGTACTCAAAGGGCCCATAGAGTTCCGCTGCCTCCGGCATCCGCCTGATCTCCTCGGCCACCTGTTTAAAAGGTTCTGCATGAACTACAAATTCTGAAGTAAACCTGTTGGGATGGCGTTCCCTGTGATAGGATATTCCGTATTTCATTCCTTCGGCCCGGACCGCCGTGGCCAACTCACCGATCAGGTCCCTTTTCGGTCCCATTTTGGTGGCACACCATTCTGTCAGCTCCGAATCCCAGTTAACAAATCCATCATGGTGCTCACCGGTGGGAATGACATATTTTGCACCTGCTTGTTTGAAAAGCATTGCCCAGGCCTGAGGATCCCAGTTTTCCGCTGTATAAAGAGGCACCCAATCCTTATAACCGAAATCTGGTGGAGCAGCCCCAAATTTTTTCATAAAATAATCCCTGTAGTTTTCAGGATGCCTGTACATATCATTGGTAATCGCCTCAGCGTATCCCTTGTTCCGATCTTTGTAGCCAGCCACCGAATAAGGCCCCCAGTGAATAAAAATCCCGAACTTGCCTTCCTGCCACCAGGTAGCAGGTTCAGCTCGCGCCAGGGATTCCCAGGTAGGCTCAAACTGGGTTGACAATATCAACCTGGCATAGTCTCCTCCCTGGTCACTGTGCAAACAAGATGCCACCCACTTTTCAAGTTTCTCATCCAGTTGTCCGGCGATATCAGGATACAAGGAGATGATATTTTCTGTTTCATAAGGATCATTCTTCAAATCATAGAGCTCATCACTGGCTGTCGGAACGGTTCCATTGTCAGAATTGGGCCGGCCGGTGCCCAGGTTATGGACCAGTTTATACTGATCATCCACCATACTTTTCTGTTTGCCAAACTGGAAACCAATGGGGCTTTTCCTTTGGATTTGCTCTCCCTCCATAATATTCCATAGACTGATCCCATCATATGGCCGCCTGTATTCCTGTATATCCAGGCCCACTAACTGGCAAAGGGTCGGAAAGTAGTCACTGGTGACGCAGGGCACATCAATTTCGCGGTGATCCGCAAACCTTGCAGGGTATTCAATAATCCCGGGTACCCTGACTCCCCCTTCGTACAGGCTCCTCTTTCGGCCTCTGTATGGTCCGGCTGATCCCTGGTACCTGTTTCTTTTTCCTGGATTTCCTTCCGGTCCATTATCACTGGTAAAACAAAGCATGGTATTTTCGGCCACTCCAAGTTCTTTTAACTCGTTTCTCAGCCGTCCCACCTGAACGTCCAATGCTGTAACCACACTGTAAAAATGCTGCTCATTCTCACTGTACTCTCCATAGAGTTCCTCCATATACTTCGGATGACCTACCACAGGGGCATGGGGCGCATGGAACCATATGACAGCAAAAAAGGGCCGTTTCATTTTCACCGATTTCCTGATAAAAGGAATGGCCTTGTCCATGATGATCTTAGAATCACATCCTGATAATCCCTCGGTTACATTTACCCCATTGTGCCAGTAAAGGGTCCTTGGATCACCTGCTTTGTCGCGCATATTCTCCGGATCATATGGATCATAAGTGGCTACAGCGTATTCGGTAGCAAACCATTCATCATTACCCGCCATTCCGGGAGTCATATAATTTAGTTCAGGATGCCGGCCTTTCCCTTTCCCGGAATAATCGGGTGTCATGGTCCCCAGGTGCCACTTCCCAAAGTGCCCGGTGGAGTACCCGAGCTGTTTGAAGATCGCAGGAAGGGCCACCTCCTCTTTTTTCAGGTGACCTTTGTTGGCCGTATAGACCCCATACCTGTATGGATTCCGTCCTGTCAGTACACTTCCCCTGGTTGGGGAGCACACCGATGATCCGGAATAGAACCGGTTGAACTGGATCCCGGCCCCGGCCATCTCATCCAGGTTGGGTGTCTGTATCACCGGGTTACCATTATATCCCACATCTCCCCAGCCCAGGTCATCTGCCATACAGAGAATGATATTGGGTCTCGCCTCCTGCTGGTTGCATGAGCTGGAAAAAATAAGAACCGATGCTAATAGAAAAAGACTACCCGATTTGATGCACATTTGTGAAAATTTCGTTTTAATCATATAAATATATTTTTCAGATGAGGCAAATCCTGTCAGAAAGGATTTAAAGTTTTAAGTCATAATTAAATCTCCTCTCTGCAAGCTACCGGGACCTTTAGCCCGGCTCAGCCAATAATTGTTTCACCATGGCAGACTTACCGATTGATAAATATTTTTTTTATCCAATGCGCATCCTTTGTCATTGCATGAAAAAGATAGATCCCGCAAGCAAATCCGGATACATCGATCCTTCTTTTTTCTCCATCATAAATACCATTCCGCAGGATCTTACCATCCGGAGCAATGACAGAAAAATTCGCCCTTGAATCAGCCATATCAATCCACAACTCATTGATTGCAGGGTTTGGATAGATGCGAAAAGTTGAAAATCCCCAATTTTCATTTCCGGTGGGTTCCTGCAAAAAGACTGAAACAATGGTATCAATCTCCAGATAGAGAGAGTCTGTTATTGTCTGATATCCCTCCCTGGCAATAGTAAATCCATGTTTATCCCTGGCCAACAAGTTAATGAAAGTAATAATCCCATCAATGCCCGTTAGAAGTGAAAGGGTTCCATCCAGTTCAATCCGGGCCCATTCAACGGGCCCTTCAGCATCCGAAATTTCAAATTGAATATTGGCCAGTCTTGAGGTTAACTTCAACTCGAGCATCGTATCATTGACGATCTTCACTGAATCTGTAAGACTATAATAGTCGCTTTGATCAATGGTGAATAACCAGTATCCTGCCTGCATTTTATCCAGATTAATATAGCCGTCTCTGTTGGTAAGTTTCAATTGATCGCGGTAGCTGATCATTGCTCTGTAAACAGGAGTTCCATCCCCCCTGTCAACCACCCTCAAAGACACATGCAAATACTCCTTCAACAATTCGATTTCAAGGGTGGTATCTGATAAAATCTCCACCAACCGGTTTCCCAGTGAGTCAAATCCAACAGCCGAAGCAGAGATCTCATACCAAGAATATTCAACATCAGACATGGATACTTTACCTTCACCGTTCGTGATCAATGTCTGACCATTAAACAGGATCTCTCCATTTTCTATTACTTCTCCGTTGTCCGCATCTTTCAAAATAAAACTGATGTGATAAGTCACATGATCCAGGGTATCCTGCAATAAAGTATCCCCAGAAATGTATGCAGAATCGGAGACCGCGGTATAGCCCTTCTGGTTGATCTGGTAATGGAACATGCCTTCAGGCAACATGGTAATGATAGCCAGGCCATCCGCCCCGGTCCGTGATTTTCTGGCACCAAGCCTTATTGTGGCGCTATCCATGAGAGTAGCCTCTCCATCCTTCAACCCAAATACCCGGAATGAAACGGTGTTGACCTGAGGGTTTGCATCCACACCTGCCGTGAAGCTCCAGACCTGTCCTTTCACTATACCGCCCTTTTTCACGGCGTCAATCCGCCAGTAATAGGTCTGATTTGCCAGCAGGGTGCCCGGACTGAATATGTTGTTGGTCTGATTTCCAACATATTCCGGAGATGCCTGGCCGGCCGACGCTACTTCAGCTGCAGAAGTCCCGAAATAGACATCATTGGATAGTGATTGGTAAGCATCCAACCACATCAGGTCCACAAACTCATAGCTGGTGGTTCCCTGATCCATGGGGATAGGAGTGGATGCAACTTCCAGCTGTCTGCCTCCAATCCAGTAGATACTATCTCCAAACTCATAAGCACCCAGGTCGGGAGCTATTCCGACATAGGATTCCTCTACCTGATTAACCGGTGATCCTGCATCTACCAGTTCCGAGTTCCACCTTGGCCTGAAGTCATGGTTGGAATAATCATACACCTGATCCCTAAAATCAGTTCCGGTCAAATAACCGTTCCAGTTATGGTCTGCATTTCCTGGAACCTTCACATATTCATCCCGGTGTCCTGATAGCTTATCCGAAAAATTATTGCGGGTAATGGTCCCTTTGCTGCCTCCGCCTCCCTCTGCAGCATCATCCAAGATCACTATGCCGTTCTTCTCACAGTTAATCGCTGTATTGTGGAAACAGAAATGGTATTCGCCCTTTTGCATCAGCCCGATATTGGTTTCCCATACCATATTGTGGTGCATGGTTCCTCCATTCCCCCATACGGTGGGAGGAATGGGCGCATCAAACCTCGCCCCTGATTTGACTGTGTTATGAAACCAGTTGTATCGTGTCTGTGAATTGGGTTGTGCCCCGATGGTCAACTGAGTAATAGAGCCATCACTTTGCAAAAATCCTGTTTGACTAATCCGGTTCAGCTCGACAATGGGGAAATTTCCCGGATAAAGTGTGGAGGATGCACCGGTAAGTTCCACCGAATTGCGCCGGAAAATATTTGAATTTCCTTCGTTATAAATGGAATTCATCAATCCTGGCCGGTTGGCCACTGTCCAGTCGATGGCATAAAAGGAACAGTTATCAATAAGGTTGGAATGGCCCTTAAATGTGAGAGCCTGGCTCTCTGTATAGCTGATGGAACAGTTAACCATTGCATTGCAGGTAGGGCTGAAGGTATTGGCATTAAACATGGTGGTTACATCGGGCTCCGAAAGATCACCCAACACCCTCTTTGAAGCGCTGGGAAACCGAAGGTCACAATCCTCCACAGTCATGTGGTTACAGTTTTTGAAATAAAATGTGGTGGCAAAAAAATCGATTCCCCTGATCTCTATGTAGGAAGATTTTTCAAAATTGAATACGAAAGACTGGACCTTACCCCTCAAATTTAATGCAGGGATGGTGCCATCGGGCATCCAGACATAGAGTTCCTTTGTACTCTTGTTATAAAACCATTCTCCGGGTGCATCCAGCATTTCGAGCTTGCCTTCCAGGAAATAATAGTGGTTCTTGTCCTTATACGCGGGGACGGGATCATATGTAAAAGTGTTGGATCCGCTTGAATGTGACAGCACTTCTCTGCTCCAGGTTTTCCATGATCCAATATTCATAATGGCGATTGCTCCGGTTGCATCGATGCCCGAAGATGCCAGATTCACATTCCCGTGCGGCGCATCCACAAAGATTCCATTTTCAGCTGGGCCCTCGTTCCCGTGTCCCCAGTGACGATCCCTGTCCCAAACGGACCGATCATTCAAAAAAGCATTGGGCCATCGTGCAGGCATCAACATTTCATCCTCCACAAAAAGCTGCCAGATATCCTGGTTCAGCGTAGTCTTATAAATATTCCCGTTATGCGGGGTCCAATTATTTTCAATGGGAATCGTCCCATCAAGGATTGCCAGATTTCCATCCAACGCCGTAATCACAATGGGAGCTTCGGCAGTCCCGTTCAGGCCACTGATACTGATCTTTTCGCGGTATTCCCCAGCCATCAAGAATATAGTATCTCCCGGGCCAACCAGTCCAAGTGCATTTTTAACCGTCATGACAGGTGCAGTAAGAGTACCCGGATCACTGTTGTTGCCAACTGGAGACACATAGATATTACCAGCTTCTGCAACCGCAACAAGCAAACCCATCATTAGAAGGGTGGATAAATATCTGGTGAATCTCATTCTATTGTTTTCTCTCATTAAACCTCTGTCGTTTTTTAGCACTCTCCTGACTGTTTATTGGATGACTAATTTGCTCCAATGAGTGTATTCTTTGGCCTGAATCTTCACATAATAGATCCCCTGGGGAAATATGGAAAGATTCAGCAGATTGTATCCTTCAAAAAACTCCCTCTCCAGCATTATCTTTCCCGCTGAATCGAAAAGTATAAACCTGGCCTTCTCAAAAGGAATGCTGATTAAAAGCTCTCCCCTTACTGGATTGGGGTAAATGTCAATTCCCGGCAGATTAGATTCTGTTCCGCCTGTCAGCGGATCCAGCGTGACTGAAAGCGTAGTATCTATTTCCAGGTAAAGAGAGTCTGAAACAGTTCTAAATCCCTCTTTAGAAACAGAATAATCATGGTACTCCCGGGCCGGCTGGTTGATAAAAGTTACCTCTCCCTGGATATCTGAGACAAGAGTCAGGTATTTGTTGAACTGAACTCTGGCTCCCTGTAGTTTGCCTGAAGCATCAGTAATACTAAACCGGATGTTTGCCAGCTTCGGGGTCATTTCGATTATCAGTGAAGTATCTCCCAGAATTATTGACGAATCCATGATTGTGAAAAAATCATCATGCTCCACACTGTAAACCAGATTGCCGGAAATAAGATGATCGACAATAGCCTGTCCATCATTATTGGTTAAAGACAACTGGTTGTCAAAGCTGATCAATGCCCTTTTCACAGGAATTTCGGTACCTCTGTGTATCACACGAAATTCAACCCGGTTATCTTCCTTATCAAGAGACAACACAAGCATCGTATCGGAGAATATTTCCAGCGTCTGACTCATCATGCCATTAAAGCCCATCGCTGAAGCACTCACCTTATACCAATCAAATTCAACACCAGATACGGATACATTTCCCAGATTGTCGGTAAGCAAAGTCATTCCATCGAACAGAATCACTCCTCCTGCAATGGCCTCGCCTCCATTCAGATCTTCCAAATGAAAAGAGACAGTGTAGTTGGTGGTTACAAGGGTATCAGAAATGGTGGTATCGGAAGTTATCAGCACAGAATCGGACCGCATCAAGTAACCTTTCCGGAATATATCATAGTGGTACATACCCTGCTGAAGCATGGGAATAGCAGTGGTACCATGCGCATTGGTCGTTGCTCTCCTTCCCCCCATCGTGATTTCAGCTTCTTCAAGCAAAGCAACCTCTCCATTTTTCTTGCCATAGACATGGAATGCACCCTGGTAGACCTGTGGATTGGCATCCACTCCTGCATTGAAACTCCAAACCTCTCCTTTTACAGTCGATTCATTATTCACCGCATCGATCCTCCAGAAATAGGTCTGGCCTGTCTTAAGGGCTCCGGGGTAAAAAATATTGTTGAACTGGTTGCCCATAAATTCACCAGATCCATGAAGAGCCGATTCTACCGCTGCTTCTGAGGTCCCGAAATAGATATCACTAGAAATGGATCTGTACCCCTCCAGCCACATCAGGTCTACAAATTCATAGTTAGTGATGCCTTGATCCAGTGGCACTGGACTCGAAGCCCGGGCAGTTCTCCTTCCAGGAATCCAGTAGAGTGTGTCCCCAAACTCATAGGCCCCAATATCCGGTGCATTTCCCTGGAAGCCATCAGTAATACCGGGGATTTCCTGACCGGCATCCACCAGGTCGGATCCGGGCCTGGGACGAAAATCATGGTTTTCCACATCGTACACCTGCAGATTGGCATCACGCTCCTGTTCATAGCCATTCCAGTTATGCCCATGGGTACCGGGCAAAGGATAGGATGCAAGGTTTTGGTCACGGTGACCGGACATTTTATCTGCCAGGTTATTGAATGTGAAACTCCCTGCATTTCCCCCGAATTCAGGATCCGATAACAGGATGATGTCATTATAAGGATCGGAATCAAATGAGCTGTTGTTGTATGTGTGATGCTCGTTTCCCTTAACCTGGAACGCTCCTCTCATACGAAGACCCACGCTATGATGATTGATTCCGCCAATCCCGGCAGGCCTGCCATCCCAACGTGAGCCAAATTTTGGGGCATTCAAGTACCAGTTAAAGGAGCGATTGGCACCGGGTGTATTATTCACATTTGCCTGGAGGGCCGCTCCGTCAGGAGTCTGTAAAAAACCAAACCCATCAAAAAGATTGTAGGTATGATGTCTCCCTATGGAAGGGCCCGCATTGGTCTTTACTGCTGCCCTGTTCCCAACAGTAATGAGGCTATTGCGTGAATAAATATTGACCTGCTCGATGGCGCCGTTCTTCCCCATTCCGAGCATCGAAATATGATAAAACAGGTTATTGTCAATCAATGAACCCGTGCCATTATCCACCTTTAATACATTGTATTCTGTATACCTGAACTCACAATTTATTAATGAAAACCACTCTCCATCTATATGGGTTCCAAGAGTCGTGGCGGCCCCGGTACTTGTGGCAGGGTAGACCCCCACCAACCTTTTTGATGCGTCCGGATAGGTGAAAATGCAATCCTCGATGGTCACATGATTCCCCAGTACAGAAAAGTTGGAAGCAAAGAAATTTAATCCCTGGATTTTAATATAATCAGCATTTTGCAAAGTAATAGCCCTTGACAGGTTCCTTCCTCTCACCTTTAGAGTATTCGGATCCAGACCCACTTTTGCCCACAGATAGATTGTGTTGGTGGAATCAACAAAATACCATTCTTCGGGCTGATCCAGGGCATTCAAATGCTCCACAATAAAATACTTCAGGTTGACCCGGTATGCTTTCTCAGGTTTGGTGGGGTACACCACAGGATGCAAAAAGGTATTGCTCCCGGAATCATGATGGGTAATCAATCTGGACAGATTACCATCCCCACCCTGTTCCAGCACTGACAAGATTACCGATCCGCCTTCAACACTTAATCCGGTGGCAGCCAGGTCATGGATTGCAGGATTGTTCTCTACCACACCATTCTGCGTACCAGGGGCATCGGCGCTGGCCCAGGTGGTAGCTTTACTCCACCAGCTTCCGTCCACAGGCTCCCAACTTCCAGGCTTGCGCGTGAGCGGATCAGCTGGGTGAGTCGATGCATTGGGCCAGCGGGCCACAACCTGCATGCGCCCGTCCACAAACAATTGCCAGATGTCTTCACTGATGGTGGTCCTGTAGATACGTCCTTCAAATATTGTCCAGGGAGTTTCTATGGGAATGGTGCCATCCAGGATAACTTCCTCATCCCGGTAATTGATAATCACCATCTCCGAATCAGTGGCTCCGGAGAGATTGCTGATGATGACCTCCTCATGATAGCTGCCACCCCGGATGAAAAGCGTATCGCCGGGCCCAAGCTGGTTCACCCCAAACTGAATGGTCAGGAAAGGATCATTCAGGGTACCCGTACCAGCATCACTACCTGAGCCAGAAACATAATATGGTTGTGCGTGTATGGAAAAGGAAATTGCAGCAATAAAAATAATTTGGGTGATGCCCCGGTTCCTCATAAGTCACTAGATTTAATTACTTTTTTTTATCCATTCACCCGAAGAAAGTGTGATCCTCCATACGTAAAGCCCATCAGGAAT
>CAZCQL010000017.1:0-16210 GCA_964500835.1 uncultured Bacteroides sp. | reverse complement strand
AATCCTGAAACCTGCAGGTTCACATCGAATTGTTCAATTTGTATCGAATTGCACTATTTGTATTATAAATTGCATGATTTCTGCTCTCCATTATGACCCGCAGTAATTCCCTGATTATCCTTATCCTCTAATTTTGTTTTTGGGGCCAGAACAGCCTTCGTTATTAAACCCTTCATCCATGAAAAAGATAATCTACCTCCTTTCAGTTCTCCTGGTTGCATCACTTTTACCATCATGTCACCAGGATAAAGAAAACAGTTCCAACAATCAAGAATTCCTGCACTTTGAAGCTACAGTTCCTTCCCTTCAGCAGTATGAATGTCCCGAATGGTTCAGGGATGCCAAGTTCGGGATATATATGCACTGGGGAGTCTATTCTGTGGCAGAGATGGGTGAGTGGTATGCACGAAAGCTTTACATGGAGGGGACTCCAGAATATGAGCATCATTTAAAAACTTATGGCCATCCTTCGGAATTCGGCTACAAAGACTTTATTCCATTATGGAAGGCTGAGAAATTTGACCCTGATGCACTGGTGGGTCTGTTTAAACAGGCAGGTGCCAAATATTTTGCTCCCTGTGCGGTGCATCATGATAATTTTGACCTGTGGGATTCTAAATTTCAGCGGTTTAACGCAGTGAATATGGGACCGAAAAAGGACCTGATCGGTATGTGGAAAGAGGCCACCCTGAAGCATGGACTTAAATTCGGAGTAACCACCCACCTCTCCAGGAGCATAAGCTGGATGAATGTTTCAAAAGGAGCAGATACTGAAGGACCGTATAAAGGTATCTCCTATGATGGGAGTGATCCTGAATACAGCGAGCTTTACCACCCTGGGCCCTTTGGCGATACACACCAGCGGGCGCCTATTAACGCTCCGGCAGAGTGGCGTGAACTATGGGCGAAAAGGATCATAGACCTGATCGATAATTACCAGCCCGATCACCTTTATTTCGATTGTGCCATTCCTTTCCGGGGCGACGATATGGGAGCTACCGGAATGGATGTGATCTCCCACTATTACAACAAGAGTATTGAACACCATGGCTCTTTGCAGTCGGTCATGTGTATCAAGGAGCGACCCTGGCAGGGATTATATGCCGATGGTGTTGCCACTCTTGATTATGAACGGGGGAAAGCCAGCTGCATCAGAAAGGATCCATGGCAAACCGACGATTCATTGGGCCCTTGGGGCTACAGGAAGGGTGCTGACTACATGTCCACCAATGCGCTTGTGGATAAATTTATTGATATTGTCTGCAAAAACGGGAACCTGCTTCTGAATGTTCCCATTAAAGCAGATGGCACGCTTGATGAACAGACTACCACCATCCTCGAAGAAATGGGAGAATGGATGGCCATTAACGGAGAGGCCATTTATGGAACACGTCCCTGGTATATGTTTGGAGAAGGGCCCACCAATGAAATACCCCGTCATGTCATCGAATCACCTTATACAAAGGCCGACATCAGGTACAACACAAAAGGAGATGTCCTTTACGCATTTATCCTTGACTGGCCCGGCGGCAATGAAACAGTGACCTTTGAATATCTTTCACCCGGAAATGCGATGATCGGGAAGATCAAAGAGGTTTCCATGCTGGGTCATGATGGCCCCGTTAACTGGGAACAGCAGGGCGACGGACTCATGGTGGAAATGCCTCTTATGAAGCCATCTGATTTTGCTCAAACATTAAAAATCACCTTTGTGAAATAAGATCCTTTAAACCCCCCATATGAGAAATTCAGCCCTGATCCTGCTAACCACCCTGGCTTTTTCCTGTTCTCAGGCAAAAAATCTTTATGTCTCACCCGGGGGATCAGATAACCATCCGGGAACACTGGGTAAACCACTCAGGACCATACAGAAGGCTACAGACTTTGTTCAGGCAGGTGATACATGCTTTTTGATGGAAGGGAAATACCATGAATCGGTCCTTATCAACGATTTAAAGGGAAAAGATCATCTGCCAGTTGTATTCATGCCTTATAAAAAGGCCAGTGTATGGATGGATGGATCCATTCCAATTGAGGGCGATTGGGTACGGCATAAGGATCACATATTTTCATTAAAGCTCAATGAACCGGTATGGCAACTGTTTGTAGACGGAAAGAGCATCAGTTCCGCGCGGTGGCCCAATGGAAACTGGAATGACGGATCTATTTGGGATAAGTCCAAATCAATGTGCTGGCCGGAAAAAGGCAAAGGTGGATTGGGTGAACACTATAATACCGCGCTAAAAGAAATTGATTTTTCTCTGACTGACGGCGGCATAATCGTAGTGAACTCAGGTTCATTTAAAACCTATAAATCGTTTATAACGGAACATAAGGCCGGTTCAGATCATCTGAAATATGACAAGGATGGGGTTTATGTTCATTTTGGATTTGCGGGCAAGGTGGAGAGATTCGGATACTTCCTTGAAGGTAAAAAGGAGCTGATCGATGTGGGAAATGAGTGGTTTTTTGAACCGAAAGATTCCATGCTCTATGTCAAGTTTAAAGAAGGTACAGGACCAGCCGATCATGAGATCCGGGGGAAGACCCTCAGTTATGCGTTTGATGCGGAGGATGCCTCTAATCTGGTGATCAGGGGGATTAATTTTTTCGGATCCACCATTAGTTTTATCAATTCATCCCATATCACGCTGGAGGACTGCCATTTCAAATTCCCATCTTATTCAAAACGTATGCTCAGGGATCTGTCAGAAACTGAAGTCACAAGACTCCTTGTCCACGATGAAATTACACCTGCCTATGATACCATCCGCAACTGCATATTTGAATATATGGACGGGTCGGTATTGGATATGAACGGCACCGGTAACGTGGTAGAAAACTGCTACATGCATCATATTGATTACAGCTGCACATTCAAAGGGGGCTGGACTCTAAACATGATTGATGCTACGGACCTTGTTTTCAGAAGAAATACCATTCATACCACCGGTGCATCCGAAACGTTTAAAGCAGGAAGAAGGAACCTGATCGAATTGAATGATATTTCTCACACTGGATATTTGCAGAACGACGGCGCCCTGATCCAGGTCAGCGTGAAGCAACAGGACCGGTCGGTCACCCGAAACAACTGGGTACATCATTCGGTGAAGCAGGGACTGCGCTTCGATAATTCCAATAAGCCCAATTCACCATGGGGAGAGAACGGGACCATGCACCATAATGTGGCCTGGAAAACCGACAGGGTTTTTTTTAAGGGAGATAAACACTATATCTATAACAACCTGGTGTTTGACAGCAAATTAAATGATCTGATCATCTCCTCCGACACCCTCATTCAGGGGTGGAATTCCGGTACCATAACCCGGAACAATATCTCCAATAAATTCTCGGGAAGCCGCACACTTTCCGGCCTGGAGAATCCTGTTCCCGGAGTTGTGGACCACAACTGGGCCGGAATTTATAAAGGAGCCGATGTGAGGAGCCAGCTGCGTGATCCCGACAATATGGATTTCAGACCCAGAGAGAAATCGGCACTGGTAGATGCAGGTGCCCCGGTTGAAGGAAAAGAGATCAAATATTCAGGATCGGGACCTGACATAGGTCCTTATGAATTTGGCGATGACCATTACTGGATACCGGGATACCGGGGTCCCAAAGCCCGCACTCCGGTCCCCCCAGATCATGCCACAGGAGTGAAAGTGGATGCAGATCTTATGTGGCTGGAAGCATACAGGGCAAATTCCCATGATCTCTATTTTGGACAGGATAGCCTGGCCCTGACCAGGGCCAATCACTCTTCCACCGAATACCAGGGAAACTTTAAATCCAACATTTTCAATCCGGGTAAGCTCATTCCTGGAGAAGTCTATTACTGGAGGGTGGATGCCGTATCACAGAATGGAACAGCCAGGGGAGATTTATGGAGATTTACACCAGCCAGGAAAAAAGAGAGCCGGGAAACCGTTTACCGGTGGATTAAAGTCACTGTCACATCTTCCAGCATCAGATTGTTAAACCCTGTATACCCATTGGAAAAGATCTTTTTGCTTTCTGCGGGGAACACCGAAACGTTCAGTTTTTCAGATTTATCCAGTTTCACGGATCCCACCTCACCCTCCATCTGATTATCCTTCACCTCCACAGAAAATTGTTTCAGGCCCACCTGGAGAGTGTAGCGGGTTGCGGCCAGTTTGCTATTCAAAGCAAGCCGGACATGGTACTCTCCTTTTTTCCTGACATGCACATCCCAGTTACAATGCGTATCATTGGCAAGTGATCGGTAGCTTTCACTGTCATAGCTACCGGTTATATAGGCCGCTTCATAGGTGAGATTTATGGAATGATCCTCAACCTGCTCCACCACCGGGGTAACTACCTCCAGTGCTCCGTCATACTCCACCACCACCACCTCCATCCCTGAATGATTGCCCCGCTTGGGAATGTGAATAGTTACTTCATTATCCCGTGTGAATGTCAAAGGAGCTTGTTCCGGATCGGTCAGCATGTAAGCCCGGGATATTTCAGATTTTAATCCGGGTAATTCCAGTGCATTCCCTTTCAGCTCTTCGATCAGAAAGAAATAAAGTTTGCCTGGTTTCCGGGTACAGATCAGATCAGGATTCCTGGTAAATGGGGTTGGACTGCTTCCGTAAATGGCTTCTCCGTTATCCTTGAGCCAATTACTCATTTCTTTAAGCACATTTTGCTCATAGGGAATGATCCTGCCTGTTCCATCGGGCCCAACATTAAGAAGAAAATTTCCTCCCCGGCTTACAATCACGGCCATTTTCCTGAGTTGTTTCTTTACCTGAATGGCCAGCGGAGGAGTTGGAATCCAGCTTTTATAGCCCCAGGTGTTCCACCATTCGTTGCTCCAACCCGGGATCTCTTTAGTGGACCAGTTATACAGTGTACTTGGTGCTTCCCAGGCCTGCGGGATGGGGGCATTGGGCACCGCATTGTCAGGCATCGTCAAAAAATCACCCATGTTGTTCATGATTCTGCCATTAATCTGGCAGTCAGGCTGCAATGATTTCACCACATTCCTCATCTCCTGGCTCTGCCTGGGAGTCGGAAGGCCCATATCGAAAAATACCTGGACAAGATCTCCATATCGCCCGGAGCAGAGTTCCTGTAATTGGGCCAATGAGTAGCGATGGTGTGCTTCAGGAATAGTTTCGTTGACAGAAAACTGTCCGTGCACCGCTCGCTCAACGGATCCAGGATAATGCCAGTCAATGGTTGAATAATAGACTCCAAAACCAAGACCGGCTCTTTTACATGCATCAGCCAGCTCTTTGATCGGATCCCGGTTGAAGGGTGTAGCATCGACAATGTTGTAATCGGTGGTTTTCGTATCCCAGATACAAAAACCATTGTGATGTTTTGCCGTGATCACCATATACTTCATGCCTGCATTTCTGGCAATGCTTACCCATTCATCCGCATTAAAATCTACAGGATTAAAATCCCTTACAGTCAATTCATATTCTTCGGTGGGTGCTTCCGCATGACGCTGGATCTGTTCTCCCAGGTGGGCAATCTTTTCTCCATGGTAAATTCCTCCTAAGGCTGAAAAATCGCCCCAGTGGATAAACATCCCATACTTCAGCGCTTTCCATTGTTCAAGGGATGCACTTTTCTCTGAAAATCCCTGATCCTGAGCAAAAATTATTGTGGAAGGTACCAATGAAAATAGCAGGATGAGGATCGCCGATCTTATCTTGTTAAATGTGTTGCAATTCATTCTAATGTGGCGTGGTTATTCAGATATAAATTCAGCAAAATCACCAGGCACCTGACCCAGGTATTTGACCAGTTCCTTCTTCAGGATTTTCACCTTTCTTGAATTCTTGAGTTCTTCGTAGAGATTTTCTCTTTCCTCCCGATCGTCTGTCACATTGTAAAGCTGATCTTCATCAAAATAGTTGGGATAAAATCTGATTGCCGGTTGCTCGGACCCCCGGCCATTGGGTTGGTCATTGATATGGGTTGCCCTTTTCCCATTGATTTCAAGTTGGGGCCGTTTCCCGGAAGGTGTTCTGAAAGCCAGGTATTTCCATCCATCCATTAACACCGCACGGGTGGCGCCGATTTCAAAAAAGAGTGATTTATGAATGGGCTTATCTATTCCATGGAGCAATGGGGCTATGCTTTTACCGTCCATGTGATAATCGGAAGGGGATTCTATATGGCACAATTCTAATACAGTGGGGACGAAATCGATATTGGATACCAATTGATCACTCCGGAATCCCTGACTGATAAACTTCGGGCCCCAAACGAATCCGGCCGTATGGATCCCACCTTGGTAGAGAGATCCTTTTCCATGTTCCACGGCATGGTCGTTTATGAAAAAGATCACGCTGCTTTCAAGTTCTCCGGCATTGTCAAGGGAATGAAGCAAAGCCCCAATTCCATCATCCAACCAGAGAATATCAGCCTTTTCAGCAGGAAGCCCGGCGTCTTCGATCCGGGTGGTAATATGATCCCTCGAAGGCATTACCGTCAAGGGCTCCGCAAGGAAGCCTACCGGAGTAACAAGCGGATTTCCCTGGTATTTTGTACCAAGTTGATCTGGTCCGTGTTCCAGCGTGGTTGCAAAATAGAGAAAAAATGGCTCCTCTCGCGAAGAAGCCTCACTGATGAAATCAAGGGCTCCTTTAACGATCCAGTCCATGTTATGATCCTCCAGTGCAAGCGGGTAGGAATGGGGTAAATTCCCCTTATAGATAGATGCCGCAAAATCGAAGCCATTCGCCTGGTATGCCTTCACCTGTGCAGCCTGGTTTGCCACAAGTTCCATTTTTACTTCCGGATCCGATGGATCTGCATCCCTGCGCACCTGGTATGCATTATCTGCTGCAATTACATGATTCTTACCCACTCCGCCCGTAAAATATCCGTTGGTTTTCAACACTTTTGCAATGTTGTAGACCTCAGGAATCAGATCCACGTTCCAGTGCACATTGGTCTGGTTATATCGCTGAGCATCATCCAGAAAATTTTGATTCATGGCACGGCTGGCATAGGTGCCGGTGAGGATACTATACCGGCTTGGTGTACACACCGAAGTGCTCACATAACACTGATCCAGAATCACACCTTCTGATGCCAGGCGGTCGATATGAGGAGTCAAATTTAGCGGATCACCCATCTCATCTCGCCCCTCGGGCAGAAAATTGAACTGGTCACGATGCTGGTCATCAGTCACAATGAAGATAATGTTGGGCCTGTTATCCTGTCCGTGTAACAGCATTCCCGTGACCAGCAGGAATGCGCATGTCATAGTTCTCATCATCATATAAAATAATAATATTCTGCTTTAGGGCAACTTCACGGGTGGTGACATATTGCTCCTTCCCACGTTTTTTTGATGGCTCCTGACAAGATACTCCAGTGACACGTCATAGAATGAGGTGTCAAGTTTCTCATAATCCGGCTGATTATCCATATCGGGCAATTCCTCAACCACCTTCTGAAGACTGGTCAGGATGTTTTTCATTTCCTGATCTTCCAGTAAATTTTCCAACTCCCGCGGGTCTGCCCGGAGGTCAAACAACCGATTGATTTGCTTTAGGGTATCTACATAGATCTTATACCGTTTCCCCCGGATGGCCCTGTCCCGGAAGGAATACCAGTTCCTGAGCATTCCATCGTCCCCGACCATTCCGGAGAGACTGCCCATGGTCAGGATCCAATCCCTTGTTCCTTCTCCGGTTCCATTTAATACAGCTGCAAATGAAACTCCATCCAGCGCCATTTCATCCTTCAACTCAACTCCCGCCAGATCTGTCAGGGTTGGAAAGATATCAGTAAAGTCCACCAGGGCATCTGACCGGGTACCCGCCTTCACAAGACCCGGAGCATTCACCACGAAAGGGGCGTTCACTCCATTTTCTGAAAGAAAAGTCTTCCCTCCCCGGGTAGGAATTCCGTTCCTGCTTCCGACTATATTCCCGGCCGTACCATTGTCTGTGGTAAAAATCAAATAGGTGTTATTCCGAATGCCAAGCTGCTCCAGTTCATTAACCAGCCGGCTCACAATATGATCCGCATACCGGACCATGGCCTTATGCTTTTCCATTTTAGCGGAGGCATCTGGCTCCAGGGGAGTATGTACCAGTGGCCCATGTGTCAGCACCATAGGATAATAGATCATCATGGGTTCATCTTTGTGCTCATTCATAAAATGAATGATGAAATCAGCAAAAATATCGGGGCCGAATTGTCCTTCGTAGACTTTGCTTCCCTGACTGGTATGGATGTACGGATCCCAGTACCGCTTTCCACTGATCTCTTCATTGGCTCCCTCCCCGCCTGTCCACATGCAATACTCATCAAAACCCGCATCTACCATGGCTTCAGGTTCAAGCCTGAAATCGTTGATCTGCCATTTTCCGGCGGCACAGGTTTTGTAACCTGCATCTCTAAGCACATGGGCAAAAGTGATATTTCGCTGCGGATCAAACCTGGCTCCATGGCCCCACCGGGGCACATCGAAATGATTGATCCATCCATTATTATAGGGATATGTGCCTGTCAGAAGTGCCACCCGGCTGGGCGTGCACTGGGGCATTGAATAGACATTTTGAAATTCCATTCCGGTCTCTGCCAGTTTATCTATTGTTGGAGTCTGGACGGAATCAGCGCCTGTCAAGGATATCCACTCCTTACCCAGGTCATCCACCAGGATAAACAGGAAATTCGGATTCTGTGCTGTTTCGCTTTTATTAACCGAATGACAGCCAGTATTTACTGTCATCATAGTTACTAAAAGCATCAAGGAAATTAAACTATTTTTCATGGACACAATAAAGATTAGCTGCCGAGCTCGCAAGCTCGGTTTTAAGCGACGAATGTGCGCGCATAAAAAGAGAGTGTACCATTTTGATACACTCTCTTACTTATGAGAAAACTACTACTTAAGGATGTTCAGTTTCTTTATCAGAGACTGATCTTCCACATTTATAATTATGAAGTAAATACCTGCATCAAATTTATCCAGATTGATGCGCACCTGTTCATTGAAATGGTTTCCAAGATAGGCCACTTTCCCCACCATATCCACAATCCTGATCTGTGATTCAATCTGAGCCGCTCCTCCAAATTCGACATTCACCACACTCATGGCAGGATTCGGATAGATTGAGATACGTGACATATTGAACTTTTCGAATCCAACAGCCGGTGTCACTGTCACGCTGTAAGCTACCTTTGTGCTAAGCTCACCATCTGAAACAGTCAGACTCAGCTCAAATGTACCTATATCACTAAAAGTCACATCGGTGGTCATTTGATCTGCGGTTGCAATGGTTACAAAGGCTGCATCCCCGGCTGTCACCTCCCAAAGGTAGGTAAGGCTGGCAGGTTCGGGTAATCCATCATCTGTCACCTCCGCAGTCACAGAAACAGTGGTTCCTTTTTCAACGGTTGCATCAGCCGTAATTGACACATCAGGAGCCTGGTTTGGAACGTCCGGACTCTGCTCGTTAAAGAAGGTCAGAAAGTATTGAACTGTGTTGGTCCTGTCCTCAGACACGACAACAAGCCGGTCATCGTAGGAAACAATGCCGAGTGGACGGTCAAATCCTGCCTTATCGATAACCTTAATGGTTGCTCCGGCAACCGGAACAACATTTGCCATCAATGTGGTCACTGAAGTCATGTCCAGGATATTGGTAATGATTTTTGCATCCTCGTTGACTTCATATACACTGGATATCACGAATGCATCACTGGAAAGTGCAGTGGGCATTAGCTGATATACAATCTTATCGGCACCATTCTGGGCAACCACCTCGACGTAAATATTATCGCTTACCTGGGTTTGAACATAGGATGTATCGGAATTCAATACCTGAAGTGGTACCAGTTCTCCATCACCATTGATCACATTCCAGGAAGCAGTGGCCGGTTTCTCCAGATTATCTATTACCGTACCGAGTGCAGTCAAGTAAGGGAATCCGGAAATGGTTCCGGTCGAATCGGTTATCTCGATGGTATAACCAGATCCATTCTTAGCCACCAGGGTTGCATTGGCGTCCAATCCACCTGCGGTCACATCCAGCACATATCCGGTCATGTTATTCCCGTCCTTGGAAGTAACCACCAGGGTATCACTAGCGGCCAGTACATCAGTACCAGTTTTCTCTGATCCGTCAGCAGTGCTCTTCACTACAAGGGTCTGACCAGGATCAGCCATGATGATGTTATTTAAGAAATCATCCACTGTTGTTCCGTCAACAACCCCCTTAATATCCTCCATTGTAAATCCGTCACCCACAAGATAATTCAAAGAACTGACGGTTGACTGATACTTGGTCACCGGATCCATTACGTGGAATCCAATATTCTGGATCACTTCCCAGTCAGTGGCTATTTCCTGGCCTTTCTTCTCTACAGTCCAGTCACCTCTCGTATCAATGGTCCCCCAATTCTCACCCGGGGATAGCACACCTGCATCCACTTGAGGCTCAGCAAAAACATGCAGATTTTTCCCCGCATTTCCGGCATATTCTTTACCGTTAATTGTCCATTGCGGATTCACCGGATCAGCGAAAATATCGACAAGAGTGAAGTCATTGGGATCTGTCAACCCTTTTGTCCCGTCAAAAATGGAATCATTTTCAATCCTGAATAGGAAGTGGTTGTCATTAAAGACTTCCCCTGCAGTGTTTGAATATCCCATGCTTTCATTCCACGGGTTGACCGCAACTGCATCAAAAAATCCTTTTGCATCCATCTGGTCCTTTGAAGGCGTGAGAATGACGTCTGATTCATACCAGTTTTCCGCAACCTTAGGGAAATTCTGATGGATCCTGGCAAGAACAAATACATCTCCCGGTTCCACCATGGGATCTACGTTGGGATCAATTTCAAGCACAGCCGGATTTGCCCTCCATGCCGTGGTATCCTTGGTATACTTCCATCCTGCCACATACTTCATATACCTCATATTATAATCCTCATCACTTTCGGTAATGAACTCAGCAATTGCCTCAGCCGGGTTTTTGGTAGTCTTGGACATGACCACCATATATTTACTCATATCCATCACTGTATTTCCAGAGTTCACAATTTCTACAAACGAACCGTTTGCCTTATGCCGGGCCACAAACTCCGAAAAGAAAGGCTCTGGACTGTATTTCTGAAGCTTTGAGAAGTCTTTCTCTACCTCAAAAGTCACGGCATACACCATCACAGTGGTATCGTCCTCTGCGGTAACGGTAAATGTGGTTGTTCTCTCTGCGATTCCTCCGCCCAGTGAAACTGCACGATCGGATTCAATGGCTGAATTCATATCCTGAGGTAACGCCTGCAATGCGGGAACTGACGTACTTCCATAGGGTAATTTTACAGTAAAACTTCCCGACGTCGGATTAAAGCCAGGTATGGTATCCCCATTCCAGAGATCACTGATAAATCCAGGCATATCAGGCCATGTGATGGCTCCAAGCAATGCGTTGGTGCTGGCCAGATAATCTTCCACATCGATGAAATATTCTTTGGTGGTGGTTCCGTCACCCCCTGTAACCTTAAGTTTATCTCCATTTTTCAAATCCGGTCGCTCAACCCCATCCATAAATATAATTTCCCAGGAGGCATTGCCGGCCTTTTCCAGGTGTGCATATAATGAATCTATTCTGGTTGCATAAGGAACGGATCCTATGGTGTCAATTACAGGTTGGTCTTCAGTCACATAATAAGGCATGGACCAGGTTAAAAACTCTTCATCCTGTACCAAGGTTGGGAATACAAGTACCATATCATCGGTGGGGGGAGATACTTCAATCTCCAGGGCTACCTTCTCAACTACATTTCCACAGGCAAAAAATACCAGCATATCCCCTGTCTGGTTGATCACATGCATTGAGTCTTCCCACACGGCTTTTTCAATATAGTCCCATGCCATACCCGGTCCAATATCAAACTCGTCGGTCAGGGAATCACCTTTCCAGAGGCCCCATGGAACTGTGAGTTTACTGTTGGCCAGATCAAGGTTTGTAGTTGAAGAAGCAAGCGAAATTGAATAGTCTCCATGAGTTCCAATAGTCGTATATGGTTTTCCTGTTCCCGCAGCATCATGAGGTACCAGGATCCATTCCGAATCAGATTCATCCGTTCCCCGGGAAGATTCCCAGTTGGTATTCCCCTGTGTAATATTTGCTTTTCGTACAAAGTTATGTGTTTCAACCGCCGCGGCTACGCCAGCCACGGCCCACCTTTCGCCTCCAATTGTATTATTTTCAGTAATCCCATTGTTTATAGCATCTATTACAACGGAGTCACCATTGGGCAGGTGATACCATATAGCACTGGGATAGGTATCCCATAACCTGAATATCTTATCAAATGGTGAAACAGAATCCCAGGCCAGACTGGAGCCACCTTCGTCCCTGAAAGCAAGCAGATCAGCTTTGGGCAAAAGCCTGGTTCTGGTGGTGACGCTTCCGTCCCCGGCCAGGGCTTCCATCACCGGAATGGCCAAAAATACTTCACCCGGATCCAGTGTACCACTTAACCTGACCGAAGCACCAGTATAATCTGCAAAACTTGCCCTGTTTGGAGGCATACTCTGCAGTGTAAATCTATCAAGATGCAGGGTCGAATCCCCTACGTTGGTGAGTTCAATGTAGGCTGTTGGCCACGTATCGCCTCTCCATTCCGTGAATATCAGGTGCCTGACCGTATCGTCCTGAGCGGAGAGCATCAGAAAGGTACCTGATAACAATAGCAGTGTAAGTAGTTTTTTCATAATGTTCAATTTTTGTTAAAATTTATTGATTTATAAGGTAAATATATTGGATATGAGAATCGCATTATATTCTAAGTGTTCTAAACCATGTAAATTTTCTTGCGCTGCATGTAAAAAATCGTGCAATTTATACATCAGGGGAGTACTGACCGCTCCCATAGTCTATTTTACCACCACAAACTTCTTCAAGCCTGAGGTGAATGAATCATTTATAATACGAATAAAATAGGTACCATTCCCCAGGGGGGAGATATCCACGGGTTGGACCGGAGCAATTTCCTTTTGCATGATGATCACTCTTCCTGAAATACCAAGGATTTCTGCATCTAACCGGCCAAGAGATGAAGCTATAAAAAGCTTGTCAGAGGCCGGATTCGGGTATACGGTAAATTTCATTTTCTCAGAGATTTGAATACCTGATGTGGAAACCAGTTCTATTTGTACTACTGTGTCCCTATTCACGAATATCGTACCTGAAACCACCTGGTATCCATCATTCAGAATCACATATTCGTAGGGACCACCATGGGGAATACTGTCAAATTCAATGCTGCCACCTGTATCTGTCAGGTGCGTTTCTCCGTAAAATGCCACACTGGCTCCTTCCATCCCCACCTCATTTGAAGAAACCAGAAATGTGATCCTGGAGAGGGTATCTATTGCACCATTGGCACTTACATCCGCTGTAAAGGACCATACATCACCCTTTAAGACCTGTTCTCCGACCATGGCATCCACACGCCAGTAAAGAAAATCGCCCTTTACCACAGGTCCGGGTTTATAGATATTTATTGTCTGTTCTCCCTTAAACTCCGGGCTCTCCATGGAGGCTTGCATCACGGCAGACTTGCTGTCCCCGGTATATACTCTGTAAGATGAGGACTTATATGCAGGGCGCCAGGCTAGCATCAGGTTAGCTGAATGGGACAAGCCCCCATCGGCTGGAACAGGATGAGAACAGGTTTTTTCCCTCCTTCCGGCAATGCGGTAAAAAGTATCGCCATTTTCATAGGCACCCACATCATATACACTGTCGATAAAAGTGTGCGCCGGGAATAGGTCATTGCTGTTTATTTCGGCTGTACCTTTCTCAATCAATAAATCATGGGAAATTGGACGGAAATCCCGGTTGATAATATCATTCAAAATGTCCGGCACCTTTTCCTGCTGATAAAATCCGTTCCAGTTATGGCTGTGATCTCCCGGGATGGGATAATCATCCGGATTCTGACCACCCCGGTACCCTGAGATCATACCTGCTACATTATTTTTGCAAATCGAATGTTGATTTGCACCATCGGGCAAAGGATTCATCATCACAATTCCCACTTTCTCATTATTAAACAGCGTATTGTTTACTATCACATGGTAGTCCCCCTTGATCATCAATCCCGTTGGACAGTTCCAGATCACATTGCCATAGGCCATCCCCTTGGTTTGGTTACCCCATGGATCCCAGATACCCGGGTTTCCTGTATTCCCAATATCCAGACTTCCATCATACCGCATGCCTGATTTGTTGCAATCATGCAACCAGTTGTATCGCGTAATGCTCCCGACGGACGGTCCTGTCATGTATTGGATCATGGATCCGTCATTCTGCAAATGACCGATACCCCATACCTCATTCCCTTCCACTGTATTATGCGAACCAGGAGTAATGGTTTCTGATGCCCCTGCCACATAAATGGTGTTGTTACGAAATACATTATTATCACCGATAAAATCGACAGTGCCGCCCAGCCTGTAGAGGTTGGCACAGGTAAAATCGATGTGTTTCATCAGGTTATTCTCCATCAGGTGGTCAGTTCCTTTCAGATAGAGGGCCTCCCCTTCGGTATATTGGAATATGTTATTTACCACCCTGATGTGATGGCAATTACCTTCAAATATGGTAATATTTACCGGTGAGTAGTCACCCAGGATACGCCTGGCGTAAGAGGGATAGCTGAAAGTACAATTCTCGATTTCCAGATAACGGCAGTCAGTCCCTCTGATGGTGGTTGCTGTGAAACTGATATTCCTAATGGAGAGATACTGGCAACCACTGAGGGTCATGGCATAGGATTGCACCTTTCCACAGATATTTAGGGAATCCGGATGGTGGCCATCTTTTGTCATCAGGTAAAGCTCCTTTCCTGCTTGATCATAATACCACTCACCGGGCCGATCCAGCAGATTCAGTTTGCCTTCCAGAAAATAAAATGCATGATCGGGCTTTTGCCAGCTCAGGTAAGGATCGGTAAATGCGGGATTCCATTCGAAAAGGTCTTCTCCGGCAGCGTGTGTGGAAACTGGTGCTGCTGAAGTCTTAAAAGATCCCACATTCAGAATAGCTATGGCTCCGGTCATATCCAGTCCTGATCCAGCCAGATTGTGTGTGCCATCGTCAATCATGATTCCGTTGGTGCTGTGGGTGGCTGAATGGCCCCAGGTTCCTGCCTGATCCCATAAGGATCCGGCCAGGGGATCAGCCTCTATGGGCTGTTCATCTTCAATAAAACCATCCACATTGGGCCATCGGCAAAGGTTCATCATTTCGCCGTTGGCAAACAATTGCCAGATGTCCTGATCCAGCGTGGTCTTGTATATTTCCCCCTGATATACCTCCCATGGAGATTCAATGGCTGCTGTTCCGTTAAAGACTACTGCATGTCCCGGATAGGCAGTAATTACCTTTGGAGCCCCTTCGCTCCCTGAAAATCCATTGAGCACAGCCTCTTCATAATAGGTCCCTTCAAGCAGGTAGATAGTGTCTCCAGCCAGCAACTCAATCGCCTTTGAAAGGGTTTTTAAAGGCAGAGAAAAAGTGCCAGGATTGGTATCGAGTCCTCCGGGAGCCACAAATGCCCTGGGCAGGGTTCCGGAACCGCCCCCGGTCCCTCCCCCTCCGGCCTCCTCAAGTACCATGCTATCCACCAGCCAGGTTCCGGCTGTGTTTTCCGAAAATGCAAACTCCAGTGCCACCAGGTGTGAATTTCTAGCCGAAGGCTCCAGTGGATCAATCTGATATTCATACATTTTGAAGCCTTCACCTGTGACAGTAAAATTCATCACCTGCTTCACGTCTCCGAGCACGCGGAAACGGAATTTCTGTCCCACAGGCCCTTTCACAGCCACCGTGGCTATATATGCTTTCGAAGTATCGATTCCTGCAATTTCATGCCTAATACCAATCACCTGTGGCCCACCAGTTCCCACCGCTTCAATGCGGATCTCCAGGGCACTGTCACCCTGAAATACCTCACCTGAGGTTCCGGAAAAAGTCACCACCGAACCATTGATGGCCACCATCTCACGATCCACATTGTATCCAAGTTCAAATCCCGGATTGGGGATCAGGTTCTGGGCATTCAAAGGATGCATTGAAGTAATAAAAGCCATTAGAACCCACTTCACTGAAATCTTCATACCGACTCTTCTTTTCTATTTACACTTTTATAACCCAGTTAGTTGCATTTGTTGCGCCGGAGGGTCGCGTATCCAATT
>CAZCQL010000016.1:52398-68076 GCA_964500835.1 uncultured Bacteroides sp. | reverse complement strand
ATTTATAAATTTAAACAAATGAAAATGGGAGCTGGATTATTTTGGGGTGCATTTTTACTCTTATTGGGTATCGCACTCGTCATCAAAGTTGTATTTCAAGTTGATTTTCCGGTATTCAAAGTACTGGTTGGAATCTTTCTCATTTTAATGGGGATAAAGGTCCTTTTCGGAAGGGTATTTTTTCCTTCCCATCATTTCGATCCCGAAGACACCATCTTTAATGAAAGAGTCTACGATAACCCTGAATCGGGGAAAGAGTATACGGTGCTGTTTGCCAGGGGAGTATACGATTTTACCAATGTGAACCTTGAAAATGGCAGTTTCCATGCCAAGGTCAGCACGGTATTCGGAGGGACACAAATCATCATTCCCAGGGACAAACCAGTAAGAATTACTGCCGATGCTGTTTTCGCAGGAGCGGAGTTGCCGGATGGGAATTCGGCGGTCTTTGGTACCACTGTCTACGAGAGTGATTCCTGGCGGTCCGATACGGCAGCCATTGATATAAAAGTGGATGTAGTTTTCGGAGGGGTTCAGGTAATCCGGCATTGATTGCTTTTCAGAAACCCGGCATTTTTCTAATTTTACGGAAAACCAGCAACTATGTCAGGACACAGCAAATGGTCAACCATCAAGCGAAAGAAGGGTGCCAATGATGCCAAAAGAGGAAAACTCTTCACTAAAATAATCAAAGAGATTACAGTTGCGGCTTCCGAAAGCGGTACAGATGCAGACACCAATCCCCGCCTTCGGGCTGCCATTCAGAATGCCAAAGGGATGAATATGCCCAAGGACACCATTCAGCGTGCCATTTCAAAAGCCAATAAGGACAGTTCCGCATTTATCGAATTAACGTTTGAAGGGATGCTGCCTCATGGAATTGGTGTATTCGTTGATTGCCTTACCGACAACAGGAACAGGACAATTAGTAATGTCAGGGCTATTTTTAACAAACGTGGCGGAAGCCTGGGGACCAACGGATCGCTCAGTTTCATGTTTGACAGAAAAGGAGTTATCAGCCTGGATAAAGGGGATCTGGACCCGGATGAGTTTGAACTGGAACTGATAGACGCAGGAGTGGAAGAGATTGAATTGGACGAGGAAATGTTTCTAATTACGACACCCATGGAAGATTTTCATAATGTCCAGAAGAAACTTGAGGAGATGGGACTTGAGCCTGAAAGCGCTGAACTGCAACGAATTCCAAATGATACTATGGATCTTACGGTGGAGCAAGGAGTGCAGATCATGAAAATTATAGATGAATTCGAAGACGATGATGACATCCAGGCTGTTTCTCACAATCTGAATGTTACAGATGAAGTTGCTGAAGCTTTGATGGATTAATTTCCTGGATCTAGATGAATAGTCCTCTGTTGATCAAACGCACGCAAAATACAACAACGCCGATCAATATGCCCGCCAGGGCGATGGTTCTTCCTATGTGATCCGGGTCATACCAGTTAAAAAAAATCAAAACCGGGCCAGACAGGATAAGCAATATCGTCGAAACGAGTGGAAACTTTCCCAGTTTAAATTTGGTCAGGCTTAATCCGATGGCAAACAGACCGAGGAAACTGCTTCCAATCCGCCTGTAAAGTTGTTCTTCACGGAACAGGTCAAGTAGCCCGAGTTTCATCTGTTCGTTAACTTGTTCAAAACCTTCCCCGAAATTCTGGCCCATGGTCTGGTGTAATTCCAGGCCCACCAATCCCATGACCACAAAAGCAGCTGAAGCCCCTAACATAAAAAGGCCGTTTAGATAGGGAAGGGCCCTGAGTTTTTTGCTAAAGACAACCACATAAAATGGAACAGCAATGAATGTAATCAGGGCGCTTCCCAACCAAGCCCAGGCACTTATGTGTTGATTCTGGATATGATCTGAAAGATAGCCCAGATCATCCTGCAACGTAGCATATGGACTCACAAAATTGAAATCCAACAGCATGGATGTGATGTAGCTGAAGGCCACCATGATGATGAGCAGCCCGGTAAATACCTCTCTTCGTCTTACTTTATTCCGGGTTTTCTGCTGCATTGCGCGAATTTAATCAAATTATCATGCGGATGATTGACCGAATGTAAATTTGATTAATTTTGTCCATCAACAATGCGGGAATGATACGTGCCCTTTTCATAATTGGATACTTTGCAGGTGCGGGTGCCCTCCTCCAGGGTCAATCGAACCGGTCTTCTAATGCCGGCAGCGATATCCTGCAACGCTTGCGGTTTGATGAGGACAGTGAACAACTGAGTATCCAGTTGGATAGTCTGCTTATTGAAAATTATGATAAGCTGCTGGTCAAAAACAGGCAAGAATCCGGAATTTCCGGTTATCGGATCAGGATCTATTCTGAAAGCGGTTTAGGAGCCAAGGAGGAGCAGCAGCGTGTCAGGGCAAGGTTTCTGTCGTATTTCCCCAGGATCGATGCATATTACCAGTATGACGAGCCATTCTTCAAGGTTTATGTAGGTGATTGCAGGACAAGAAGCGAAGCACTGAAATTGAATGATAAAATAAAAAAATACTTCCCCAACCCTTTCATAGTACCCTATAATATCAATTTAAAGATCACGGAATAGCAGATCCAATTATTGATGACAGATGAAGTAAAGCACAAGTGTGGCATTGCATTGATCCGGCTGCTCAAACCACTTGAACATTATCAACTGGCCCATGGATCCTGGAGGTATGGTCTGGAAAAACTATACCTGCTAATGGAGAAGCAGCGAAACCGGGGGCAGGATGGGGCCGGTATCGTTAGCCTGAAGCTTGATACTCCTCCCGGGAAAAAGTATTTCAACCGCTACAGGGAAGCAGGGGACACTGCCATCAATGAGATTTTTAAAAAGATCTATGGCAATTTTAAAGCGGCCGAACGAAACCATCCGGAGGCACTGATCGATCCGGGTTGGTCAAAGATGAATCTGCCCTTTGTGGCAGAGGCTTATTTAGGCCACCTTCGGTACGGGACCTTTGGCACCAACAGCAATGATAATTTGCATCCGGTTATGCGGCAGAACAACTGGCGCACAAGGAACCTGGTGATGGCAGGAAATTTTAACCTTACCAATGTGGACGAGCTATTCAATACGCTGGTGGAGCTAGGTCAACATCCCAAAGAGTATTCCGATACTGTGACGATGCTGGAGAAGATAGGTCATTTTCTGGATACTGAAAACCAACTGTTGTTCGATCAGTTCAAATCCGGGGGGTATACCAATAAAGACATTACGGAACAGATTGGTAGAAGCCTTAATTTAGGAAAGGTCCTTGGTGAAGCCAGTAAGCGCTGGGATGGGGGATATACAGTGGCAGGAATGACAGGACACGGGGACCTTTTCGCCATGCGCGATCCCTGGGGGATCAGGCCGGCATACTATTACAAGGATGAGGAAATAGTCATTGTTACTTCTGAACGGCCGGCAATTCAGACAGCCATGAATGTTCCTTTCGAAAGTGTCCATGAATTGCCTCCGGGAAATGCCATCGTTGTGAAAAAATCGGGAAAAGTGTCTATCGACCAGATCCGTGACAAGGAGGAAAAAAAATCATGCTCCTTTGAACGCATCTATTTTTCGAGGGGTAGCGACCGGGAAATTTACAAGGAACGGAAAAAGCTTGGTGAATTACTGGTCCCGAAAATCCTTGATGCCATTGATTATAAAGTGGACGATACGGTCTTTTCTTTTATACCTAATACGGCAGAGTCGGCATTTTATGGAATGGTACAAGGGGTTGAAGATTACATGGTTAAATCGAAATGGGAAAAGCTCCAGAAGCTAAATGGTGATCGCAATCAGGAGGAAATTCTGGGGATCATGTCTTCCCGGGCGCGCATCGAAAAAGTGGCAATCAAGGATATGAAGCTGAGAACCTTTATCTCTCAGGATAAAGGCCGGAAGGATATGGTAAGTCACGTGTATGATGTCACTTACGGGACCATTCGTCATGGGATGGATAACCTGGTGATAATTGATGACAGTATTGTAAGGGGAACTACCCTGAAGCAGAGTATTATTAAGATCCTCGACAGGCTGGGCCCAAAGAAGATTGTTGTTGTCTCTTCATCTCCTCAGATTAGGTATCCCGATTGTTACGGAATCGACATGGCCAAGCTGGGCGATTTCACAGCCTTTCAGGCCGCCATTGAACTACTCAAGGAAAATGAGATGGAACATGTCATCAATGAGGTGTACAAGAAGTGTAACATGCAGAAGGATCTTCCCAAGGAAGAGTATGTGAACTATGTGAAAGACATTTATAGACCTTTTACGACTGAAGAGCTTAGCATGAAAATTGCTAAGATGCTGACTGACCATGAAGTGAAAGCAGAAGTAAGCATAGTCTACCAGAGCATCGAAAACTTGCACGATGCCGTACCCGATGATCTGGGGGACTGGTATTTTACGGGAGATTACCCCACCCCGGGAGGGAATAAAGTGGTAAGCACATCCTTCCTGAATTATATTCACGGGGTTAATTCCCGCGCTTATTAAATGTAAACTTCCTTATCAATCTTTTGACCTTCCAATCCCTTCTTCGAATGCTTCTTATATTCCGAAACTGTTTGGGAACGTAATTTAACACATGCCGTTCCACTTTCGCTTTATAAAGGTCATTTAGAGTTATCATGATCCCGGTTTCTTCCACATCTCCAAAAGTTTTATTCAGAACCGTTCCGAAGGTCTTCATGGAGGGTGAAAGGTTCATGTAGGCATTAATCAATGGGGGAATATTTTCTCCGCAGGCTCTCACCTCCCTGGAGAGGATCTTATAATCTTCCTGGTAGTCCTGGCCGGTAAAGATAGCGGTCAGTTTGGCTCTGTCGGCGGCCATTTTTAGGGGTTCTTTTGCAGTCACAAGTCCTTCATGGTCCGGAAAATGCTTGTTCAGAAAAAAGAGGATCATATTCCTGGCCATTTGATGGTAGTGGAGGTACATGGTGACCTTCCCGAACATGTATTTCTTATTGGGATAATCGAGCACAAGGGTTCCCAATCCGTCCCACAGGTTGTCCAGCGCATAGATACCCTTTCTTCTCAGGGCCGTGGATTGGTACTTGGGCTGAACAAAGGAACGGCCGAGCTCAATCATATGGGGGAGATAATCACAAAGAAAGATATCCGAAAAATCAAACAATTTGGCAGTTGCCAGCCGAACCTTCCCATCATTAAAACATTTATTTTGTTCACAGATGAAGAACCGGTATCCCCCCAGGATTGCCTGGTCATCGGGATCCCAAACCACCAGTTGCTGGTAAGCATTCTCTCCGGTATCGAATGCATCCAGGTCACATTCCAGACCGGTACCGCCTCCGGCGTTTCGAAAGCTTAGTTCTCTTAACCTGCCTATTTCGCGCATCGTATTGGGAGAACTATCCGATTTAATAATATAAATCATATTGCCTCCCTTGTTGGTTTTCCTGATGAATTTGTCGGATGAAAGTTCTTCTTTCAGCGCTTCCAGCGGGACGGGGGGTATGATTTCTTTCATACTCATAACGGCATAGATTTGTTTTTCAGATAACTGAATTCCTTCAGAGGATCGTTTGCCATCGCATACACATGGTCCTTCACATGTTGTGCCCACTCGAATGGAGTGAACCGCTTATCAAACGTTTCATAGGGAATAGGTTTACCAAAGCTGATCACAAAATGCTTATTGCGGTGTTTATAAGACTCTTTTGGAAGGAAAAACATTTCCAGGTTTGCTTTGATTCCCAGAAACTTCCTGAAGTTTGAAAGGTTATAGAAGAAGTTTGATATCCTGCCGGTGACGTGGATAGGAACCAGGTCTCTTTTGGTCTGAAGCGCTTTGGTAATGATGCTCTTTTGCCAATCGGTATCCCTGATAACTCCCTTGGTTCTTCTGGAGACCAGACCCGCAGGGAATGACATCACCTGGTCATCGGATTCAAATATGGTATTAATGCGTCGTACATTCTCCACAGCTTGCGAACCATGTTTGTTGATAGGGACAAACATTCCCTCCATGTTCTTCACATTGGTAAGCAGGTCATTTACAAGGACTTTCAGGTGGCTGAATGTGCGGCTCAGCTCGCTTATGAGCATCATGCCATCATATCCGCCAAGTGGGTGATTGGATACAAAAATAAACCTTCCTTCGGCAGGCAGGTTCTCCCTTCCCTTTACCTCAAGGCTCACATTTAGTACTTCGATAGTAGCCCGTGCAAATTCTTCATTTTTTTTATATCCGTGATGATATAAAAGCTGATCATTCACGAAATCGATGCACAGGGTCCGGGAAAGAAGCCGGTAAACAAAACCAGGAATCCATCGTGCAAGTGAAGGATTCTTATCCATAAATAAGTTCTTGATATTGATAGGTTTAAAGTTCTTTTTATGGGTTACTTCATCCATCCGGGGACTCTTCTTGTCGATTTTTAATTCAGTTTAGCAACAAAAGTATTAAAAATTTTCCGGCATACCCCACGGCCGGCCTGTTTCCATAGGTTTCAGAAAAGTTATAAACAAAGTGGGAAAAAGTGGGAAATAATGGTACGAAGTGGTGAAAAAATTCTATTTTTACGTTCAAACCCGTGATAACCACATGGTAACTTTCATCGGAGACTTCACTGTCAGACTCGATTCAAAGGGGCGACTTTCCTTTCCTGCAGCATTCAAAAAGCAGATCAGGGAAGCTGTGCAGGATGGATTTGTGTTGAAAAGGGATGTGTTTGAGAACTGCCTGATTATGTATCCCATGGAGGAATGGAAAAAACAGAACAAAATTATCAGGTCCCGGACCAATCCTTATAACAAAGAACACGCACGTTTTCTGAGGATGTTTTTCTCAGGTACCGCAGAAGTTTCTTTGGATGCCAACAACAGGATGTTGATCCCGAAACGGTTGTTGGAGTATGCCAGGGTAAATGATGAAGTTGTTTTAGCCGGGCAATCTGGCAAGATTGAAATTTGGTCCTCCGATCAATACGGAAAAGTGAGCGTAGCCGATGATGATTTTGCAGCCATGGCAGAGAGAATATTGGGTGGATCATTTGACGAACCAGATACATAATGGGCTATCATAGGCCGGTGTTGCTACATGAGAGCATAGACGGATTAGATATCAAACCGGGGGGCATTTACGTGGATCTGACCTTTGGAGGAGGGGGGCACTCTCGCGAAGTTCTAAAAAAATTGGGGAAGGATGGCAGGCTATTTGCCTTCGATCAGGATCAGGATGCCAAAGCAAATGTTCCTGATGATGAGCGCGTTACTTTCGCAAATGCAAACTTCAAATACTTAAGAAATTATCTAAGATACCATGCCATGGGTAAGGTGGATGGAATTCTGGCAGACCTGGGAATATCGTCCCATCAAATCGACAGACCGGAAAGGGGATTTTCATTCAAGTCTATCGCATCGCTTGACATGCGCATGGATATACGCAGCAATAAATCTGCGTCACACATCCTGAATCAGTACACAAGTAGTGAGCTTGGCAGGATCTTCAGGGCCTACGGAGAGCTTACCAATGCAAAGGCATTGGCTCGGGCTGTGGTGGATGCCAGGCAGGAAGGAACCATGGAAACCACCACGGATCTTGAACGTGCTTTGGAAAAGTTCATTCCCAGGAGTCAGCCAAGCAAGTTTCTGGCGCGGGTGTACCAGGCATTGCGAATTGAAGTGAACAGGGAGATGGAAGCACTTAGTTCGATGCTGCCTCAAACAGCGGGCAGTTTGGTGGCAGGCGGCAGATTGGTTGTGATTACCTATCATTCCATTGAAGATCGCATTGTCAAGAATTATATGCGTTCCGGAAATCTGGAAGGGGTTGTCAGGAAAGACTTTTACGGCAATGTCGAATCACCCTGGAAATTGGTGAATCGCAGTGTGATTACTCCTTCCGCAAAAGAGATGGAAGCAAACAACAGGGCAAGAAGTGCCAAATTAAGAATAGCCGAAAGGATCAATTAATGGCCAGGAAAGAAAAAAACATAGAATTTGACCCGTCCATCGAGGAAAAAGAAAAGAGTTTTTCACTTCGGGATCTTCTGGATGGAAATGTGCTTACCCGAAAAGCGGTGCTTAAACAATCCCGATTCATCTTCCTTTTGGTATTTGTTGCATTCTCCTTCATTGCCAATCGAAACCACGCAGAGAAAACGGTTATCCGCCTGAACAGTTTACAGAGCGATGTGAAAGAGCTGAGGGCAATGTCCATCACCATTTCCTCCGACCTGGTAAGGATCAGCCGTCAGTCGGAGGTAGTGAGACTGGTAAACCGGTATGAACTGGGTCTGGAAGAGAATTTGGAGCCACCGAAGAAACTTATTAAACCCGAATAGTGACGTGTCATTAAAGCGAGACATACTGGTACGTACATCCCTGGTTTATCTAGGGATGCTTCTCATAGGATTGCTTGTTCTCGGAAAAACTCTGCATCTTCAGCTATTCGAGAAGGAGACCTGGGCCCAGGAGGAGAACAGTACTATCCGGCATAAGGTGATCGAACCAAACCGCGGAAACATTTACTCCTCCGATGGACGCTTAATGGCCGTATCGGTCCCTTTCTATGAAATCCGCATGGATTTCCGTTCAGAATCTTTCAGCCGTGAGACGTTTGACCGTGGAGTGGATCAGTTGTCAAAATCACTTTCCGATATATTTCAGGACCGTCACTGGTCCACATACAAACGCGAACTGGTCAGGGCATATGAGAAGGGCAATCGGTATTTTCTGGTCAAACGGAATGTGAGCTACACTCAGTTGCAACAGGTTAAGAAGTTTCCGATCTATAACCTGGGAAGATTTAAGGGAGGGGCAATCTATGTCCAGCAAAACAGAAGGGTAAGACCGTATGGAATGCTGGCCGCCCGTACTGTGGGGTACACCATGAGTGAAAACCTCCGGAGTGTGGTTGGACTTGAGGGTGCGTATGATACTGAGCTGAAAGGCGTGGAAGGATACAGGCTAATGAGAAAGATTCGCGGCGATATCTGGATGCCGATTACCGATGCCAATGAAATAGAACCCAAAGACGGAAATGACATAGTTGCCACCATCGATGTGGACTTGCAGGATGTGGCAGAGAACGCACTGCATACCCAGTTGGTTACACATGCAGCAGATCACGGAACGGTTGTATTGATGGAAGTGAAAACGGGAAAGGTCAGGGCTATCGCCAACCTTGCCAGGGAAGAGGATGGGAACTATCGTGAAAACTACAATTTTGCCATCGGTGAAAGTACTGAGCCGGGATCAACTTTCAAACTGGCCTCGATGATTGCGCTTCTGGAGGATGGCCGCGTTCAGCCTTCCGATATAGTGGATGTTGGCAATGGTCGAACTTATTACTATGGACAAAAAATGGAGGATAGTGGGGAGAAAGGACTTGGGAAGGTAACTGTTCAGCGGGCATTTGAAGCTTCCTCCAATGTGGGGATCTCGAAAATTGTAACCGAGAGTTATAAGAAAAGACCGGAGCAATTCGTCGACCGTTTATACGAGATGGGATTAAACCAAAAACTTGGATTAGAGATAAAAGGGGAAGGGAAACCAGAAATCAAATACACCGACAGCGAACTCTGGTCGGGTCTCTCTCTGCCCTGGATGGCCATTGGATACGAGGTGCGGTTAACGCCGCTTCAGATCCTTGCCCTGTACAATGCCGTGGCCAATAACGGGAAAATGGTGAAACCAATCTTCGTGGAAGAGATGCGTTCACATGGGAAAACTGTGAAGCGCTTTGAAACAGAGATTCTGAATAACCACATCTGCTCACGGGAGACGCTTGACCAGGTTAAAAAGATGCTGGAAGGCGTCGTTGAAAGCGGTACTGCCAGGAACCTGGCCAACAGCAACTACAAGATTGCCGGAAAAACGGGGACAGCGCAACTGGCCTTGAATAAGGAGGGGTATACAGAGGCACTCTACATGGCTTCCTTTGTGGGTTATTTCCCAACAGATAATCCTAAATATTCCTGTATTGTGGTAGTGAATGCCAAATCAAAACGGATCTATTACGGAAATCTGGTAGCAGCGCCCATATTCAGGGAAATTACGGACAGGATCTACGTACGTGAATATGAGATGCAAGACAAAAAGGCCATGCTGCCACAGGAAACCATAGAGGCCCCCTATTCTAAAAGCGGAAGCGGTGGCGCCCTTGAATCCACTTTTAAATACCTGAACCTTCCTCTGGAACAGACCGGCGAGGATGCCACATGGGTTTCTACAAGAAGCACCCCGGAGGGTGTGGAGCTCTCTTCGCGGTTTATTCCGCAAGAATTGGTGCCAAACGTGGTGGATATGGGATTGAAGGATGCACTTTTTCTTTTGGAAACCAAAGGATTAAATGTAATCGTGGATGGACGGGGAACGGTTAGAGAGCAATCGATTCAGGCCGGAAGCCAACTAAGGCGAGGAATGGAAGTTACGCTGAACATGAGTATTAAAGAAGGATAATTGAAACTTAAAGTAATCATACGGGATCTGAAGATCGATGGGATATCGGGCAATGAGAACATGGACATAGCCGGAGTTACTTTCGATTCAAGAAAACTTAGCCCCGGCTATCTATTTGTGGCTATCCGGGGCAATGTCTCTGATGGCCACACGTTTATTTCAGATGCCTTATCTGCCGGAGCTTCTGCTATATTATGCGAGGAGGATCCGGACCCGAAAGAATCCGGGATTACCTGGATCAAGGTAGCTGATTCCCGGAAAGCCCTGGCACTGATTGCAACTGCCTATTATGATCACCCTTCCCGGGAATTACACCTTGTGGGAATAACAGGGACCAATGGGAAGACTACCATTGCCACGTTGCTCCACCAGCAACATAGCCTGCTTGGATTCAAATCGGGGTTGCTCTCAACCATCCAGGTCCGAATTGGAACAGAGTCATATCCTGCTACTCATACTACCCCCGATCCCATGCAAATCAATTCGTATTTAAGGGAAATGGTTGATACCGGTTGCGAATACTGCTTCATGGAGGTATCCTCCCATGCCATTGATCAGGAGCGCATCGAGGGGCTTGAGTTTAATGGAGGAGTATTTACCAATCTAACACGCGATCACCTGGACTACCATAAGGATTTCGGGGAGTACCTGGGGGTGAAAAAGCGTTTCTTCGACCAACTGCCCGGTGAAGCCTTTGCATTGGTGAACGGGGATGATAAGAATGGAAATACTATGCTGCAGAATTGTAAGGCAGAAGCTCATACTTACAGCCTGCGCTCTCTATGCGAATTCAAGGGGAAAATAAAGGAAATGCACCTGGAAGGTTCCTCCATGGAGATCAACGGGGCAGAGGTATGGATCAAACTTCCCGGTCGATTTAATGCAAGCAATCTGATTTGCGTTTACGGGGTTTCCGTACTTCTTGGTCAGCACCCCGAGGATGCATTGCGGGGAATTAGCCAGCTGAGTCCTGTACCCGGGCGGTTTGAGTCTTTTCGCACTGGAAAAGGGATAACCGGAATTGTGGATTATGCGCATACTCCGGATGCGTTGCTAAACGTATTGGAAGCAATACATGAAGTCAACGTATATGGTGGTGAGATAATTACGGTTGTTGGTGCCGGAGGAAACAGGGATAAAGGGAAGCGTCCCCATATGGCCCGCATTGCTGCCAAATCCAGTAGTAAAGTTATACTCACATCGGATAATCCCAGGGATGAAGACCCGGAGATCATTCTGAATGAAATGATGGTTGGTGTTCCCGAAGGAATGATGGAACGCACCATGCGAATTGTGAGCAGGGCGGAAGCCATCCGAACCGCATGCGTCATTGCAGAGAATCACGACATCATCCTTGTGGCAGGGAAAGGCCATGAGAAAACCCAGGAAATCGGGGGAGAGAAAGTGGCCTTCGATGACATGGAAATATTAAAAGAGAACCTAAATAGATAATCAATGCTGTATCACCTGTTTTCATACCTCAATCAATATGACATCCCGGGGACAGGCATATTTCAGTATCTCTCATCAAGAGCTGCCTTTGCAGTGATCACTTCCCTGGTGATCTCAATGATTTTTGGCAAACGAATAATAGGAATCCTGCACCGAAAGCAGATTGGAGAGTCGGTTCGTGACCTGGGACTTGAAGGGCAGACTCAGAAGCAGGGCACTCCCACCATGGGGGGGGTCATAATACTGGCCTCCATCATTGTTCCTGTATTACTATTTGCCGACCTCACCAATACCTATATCATCCTGATGCTGATAGCCACATCCTGGCTGGGACTCATCGGTTTCCTGGACGATTATATCAAGGTGTTCAAAAAGAATAAGCAAGGTCTGGCCGGGAAATTTAAAATTATTGGTCAGATCGGTTTGGGGCTTATCGTGGGGATAACCCTCTATTTAAGTGATGATGTGATGATCCGGGAAAGAGTAACCATTACTGAAACAAATTTTGAAGAGTTTAAATCCGAGGAGATGCAAGTGGACAATGCGGGTGGCCTCTACATAGTGCAGGATTATAAACGGCCTCTGACCACCATTCCTTTTGTGAAAAACAATGAGTTTGATTACTCATGGCTGGTCTGGTTTTCAGGAAAATATGCCGATAACCTGGTCTGGATCATCTTTGTCCTGGCCGTTATTTTTATAGTAACAGCGGTATCCAACGGAGCTAATCTGACAGATGGACTGGACGGACTGGCCACGGGTTCAGCTTCGATCATCGGTGTTACCCTGGGTATTTTGGCATGGTTATCGGGGAATGCAATATATTCTAACTACCTGAATATAATGTATATACCCTTTGCTGGCGAGCTTGTTATTTTTGCCGGGGCTTTCATAGGTGCCACCATTGGATTCTTGTGGTATAATTCCTATCCAGCTCAGGTATTCATGGGGGATACCGGGAGTCTGTCACTGGGTGGGATTATTGCAGTTTTTGCAGTGATTATTCGAAAAGAACTTCTAATTCCAATCCTCTGCGGCATTTACCTGATGGAGAGTGTGTCGGTAATTATGCAAGTGAGCTATTTCAAAAGGACCAGAAGAAAATACGGGGAGGGACGGAGGATTTTTCTCATGTCTCCGATCCACCACCACTACCAGAAAAAAGGATATCCCGAACCCAAAATCGTTACCAGGTTCTGGATTGTGGGAATAATGCTGGCAGTGGTCACCATTATAACCTTGAAGATCCGATAATCTAATTGAAGAAACCCTATGGAAAACAGAGAACGTATAGTTATCCTCGGTGCCGGCGAAAGTGGGACAGGTGCTGCCATTTTGGCCAGGCAGAAAGGATATGATGTATTTGTTTCTGAAGCAGGTAAAATTAAGCCATTCTACCGTAACCTGCTTGATGAGTATCATGTGATTTATGAATCCGGAGGCCACACCGAAAGGTTGGTTATCAATGCAACGGAGGTAATAAAGAGCCCGGGAATACCTGAAAGTGCCCCGATTATCAAATTACTTCGTAAGAAGGGGATCCGGATCTTTTCGGAAATCGAATTTGCTGGAAGGTATACCAATGCAAAAAAAATATGCATTACAGGGAGCAATGGAAAGACTACCACTACTTCGCTGATCCATCATATGATGCGCAAGGCTGGCATGAATGTGGGTATAGCTGGAAATGTGGGACGAAGTTTTGCCTTCCAGGTAGCCACCGAAGTGTATGATTACTATGTGTTGGAGCTCAGCAGCTTTCAGCTCGATGGGATGTATGAGTTCAAAGCTGATATTGCTATTCTATTAAACATTACTCCCGATCATCTGGACAGGTATGACTTTAATTTCCAGAACTATGTGGATTCCAAATTCCGTGTATCGCAGAACCTGACTGAAGATGAGTATTTCGTATTTTGTTCGGATGATGAGATCACCATCAAGGAGTTGGAGAAAATTGTTTCCAAGGCCGAGCAGCTTCCATTTGCCTACCAAAAAAAGGAAAAGGACGTAGCGTGGGTGGAGAATGATGATTACATGCATATCGAGTTTGACGATGTGGATTTTTCCATGTCTGTAGAAGAGCTTTCATTGAAAGGGAAACACAACACTTACAACAGCATGGCGGCAGGGATTGCCGGGAATGTACTGAAAATCCGGAATGATGTGATAAGGGAGGCGTTGATGGACTTCCAGGGAGTGGAACACAGACTCGAAACTGTGACCAAGGTACATGGAATCAATTTTATTAACGATTCAAAAGCCACCAATGTAAATTCAACCTGGTATGCTCTGGAGAGTGTGTTGGGAAACACAGTTTGGATTGTAGGAGGAGTGGATAAGGGAAACGATTACAGCGAACTTTTTAACCTGGTGGAGAATAAGGTGAAAGCCATTGTTTGCCTTGGGAAAGACAATCAACGTGTAATTCAGGCTTTCCGTGGGAAGGTAGAATCCATAGTGGAGTCAAAGAACATGGAAGAAGCCGTAAAGGCAGCCTATTACCTGGCAAGGGATGGAGAAACTGTCCTGCTTTCGCCAGCCTGTGCAAGTTTCGATCTGTTTGACAGTTTCGAAGACAGGGGCAGACAATTCAAAGATGCAGTAAGGGGACTCTGATTTATGAAATTGAGAAGGTACATAAAAGGCGATAGAATTATCTGGATAGTGGTGATGATCCTCCTGGTGATTTCTTTGTTGTCTGTATATAGTTCCACCGGCTCGCTAGCCTACCAGCAAAGAGCAGGGAATACTTTATTTTACCTTTTCCGCCAGATGAAATTTATCCTGCTTGGAGTAGTGATCATCTTCTTTGTCCACCTGATCCCTTACCGGGTGTATAGCAGGGTGTCCATTTTTGCCTTGTACCTGGCCATTCCACTACTGGTTCTCACACTCATTGCTGGCTCTAATATTAATGACGCTACCCGCTGGCTTGAGATTCCCGGAACAGGACTTACGATACAACCTTCTGATTTTGCAAAAATCGCACTGGTCATGTTCGTGGCCAAAGTACTTTCGGTGAACCAGAATAATATAAAGGATTTCAAAGCTGTATTCGGAAAGCTTTCCGTAGGGATTTTTGTGACATGTGCACTCATCTTACCGGCCAATTTTTCGACGGCAGCCATTGTCTTTTTAACTGCGTTTTCTCTTTTATTCGTGGGGAGGATACCTATTAAGTACCTGACCCTGATGATATTCACAGGAGTTTTTGTCCTCTCAGTATTTATCGGAGGTGCCTTGCTGGTTAATAAGGAGGGACGAATATCAACCTGGAAGCACCGCATCGAGGCCTATATGGATGGGGAGGGAAATAACTATCAGGCCAACCAGGCCAAAGTAGCCATCGTACAGGGAGGTTTATTTGGGAAGGGCCCGGGGAACAGTACCCAGCGTAACCTGTTACCCAATCCCTATTCCGATTTTATCTATGCCATTATTATTGAGGAATACGGAAGTTTGGTGGGGGGTGTGCTGGTGCTTGCCCTTTATTTATGGCTTTTTTTCAGGGCTGGATTGATCATTCGCCGCAGCAAAAGTACGTACGGTGCCTTTCTGGCATTTGGTCTTTCCATGGGATTGGTTCTTCAGGCCTTTGTGAACATGGCAGTTGCCGTGGGTCTTGCACCTGTCACGGGTCAAACCCTTCCCCTGGTGAGCATGGGAGGTTCGTCCATCTTTTTCACAAGCATAGCCACCGGAATGATTCTCTCGGTGAGTTGGGGCACGAGGGAACTGGAAGGCGAACAAGCCGGGCCAACGACAAGCGGGCAAGTGAAAAGCGGGCAA
>CAZCQL010000016.1:23112-52298 GCA_964500835.1 uncultured Bacteroides sp. | reverse complement strand
ACTGGAAGGCGAACAAGCCGGGCCAACGACAAGCGGGCAAGTGAAAAGCGGGCAACCGGATGAACTTAGCCAAAATGGGAAGACCACCAGGAATAGTGAAAGTTCAAGAGAAATAAGAGGAAAAGTGGAATTTGAAGTGGAATGAGTATTGAGCGACCATATCGGGTGATTATTGGAGGTGGGGGTACCGGCGGACATGTATTTCCTGCCATTGCCATTGCGGATGCCCTTAAAAAGGTGGATCCTGGGACGGAATTTCTTTTTGTCGGGGCGCAGGATCGCATTGAGATGGAAAAGGTTCCCGAGGCCGGATATACCATCAAGGGATTACCGGTGGCAGGTTTTCAGCGTAGACTGACGTTTAAGAATGTGACTTTCTTTTACAAACTGCTGGTGAGCATGGTGCGTTCAAGAAAAATAGTCAGCCTTTTTGAGCCCGATGTGGCAGTGGGGGTGGGCGGATACGCCAGTGGTCCCATTCTAAGGGCGGCAGCCAGGAAAGGTGTTCCCATCTTATTACAAGAGCAAAACTCCTATGCAGGAGTCACCAATCGACTCTTGTCCCGCTCGGCAAACACTATTTGCGTGGCCTATGAGAAAATGGACCGGTATTTTCCTGCCGGCCGAATCGTACTCACAGGAAATCCGGTTCGACAGCACCTGGCGAAATTGACCGGGGAAAAAAAGAAAGGATTGGAGGAATTCGGATTAGAGGCAGACAAGAAAGTGTGCCTGGTGGTGGGTGGAAGTCTGGGTGCCCGAACAGTCAACCGAAGCATCATCCGGGGATTGGGTAAGTTGAATAGAATGGATCTGCAAATTTTGTGGCAATGCGGGAAAATTTATTACGAGGAGACTCAGCAAGCGGTGAACCAGAGTAAGCTGGCGAATATTCGGGTCTTGCCGTTTATTTCGAAAATGGAACTTGCTTACGAAGTAGCTGAGGTAATCATATCCCGGGCAGGAGCTATCACAATCTCTGAGCTTTGCCTTATTGGCAAGCCGGTTATTCTGGTCCCCTCTCCAAATGTGGCGGAAGACCACCAGACCAGGAATGCGGAGGCATTGGTTTCCAGAAAGGCTGCCTGGATGGTACCCGATATGGAGGCCGAGGAAAAGTTGGTGGACAGGATGCTGGAGCTGATGGAGAACAGGGAGCAGAAAAAAGAACTCTCATCGAATATCAGAAAACTTGGTGTGGCTGATGCGTCACAACGGATTGCAACCGAGGTTATTAAACTTATGGAACAGAGATGATTTGGTCAAATCTGGATAGCGTCTATTTTATTGGAGCAGGAGGCATTGGAATGAGTGCCCTGGCCCGATATTTTCATAGCCAGGGGAAGATCGTCGCAGGATATGACCGGGTCTCCACGAGCCTTACAGATCAGTTGAACAGGGAAGGTATTTCTATTAATTTTGAGGATGAGGCAGCTTTAATTCCGGGTGAATTCAGAAATCCGGAACGCAACCTGGTTATTTATACACCCGCAGTACCCGACCAAAACAAACAGCTAAACTATTTTCGCCAGAGAGGATTCCGGGTGATAAAGCGATCGGTTGCCCTGGGTGAGGTATTCAATGCAGGGTATGGTATTGGTGTGGCTGGCACACATGGCAAGACTTCTATTTCAGCCATGCTTGCGCACATCCTTTCCAGTTCCAGGCGTGGATGCAATGCATTCCTTGGCGGAATCAGTAAAAACACTTCGAGTAATTTATACCTCGATCCTGCATCGAAAATCATCATCGCCGAAGCAGATGAATATGATCGCTCATTTCTGACATTGTTCCCAAATCTTGCAGTCATCTCTTCCATGGATGCGGATCACCTTGACATCTACCACTCAAGGGAGAATTTAATCGGGGGCTTTGAATCTTTCATAGCCCAGATCCGGGAAAAAGGGAAATTGGTTCACAAATTTGGATTGTCTCCTTTCGTACCCAATCATATTGAACGATACACCTATTCTGTCCACAATAAGGAGGCCGATTATCATATCCAAAAACTTACGTTGCAGGGTCTTGGTTACAGTTTCACAGTAGCAACCCCTGATTTAATCATCCCGGACATTAAATTACGGATTCCGGGATTGCTCAATATAGAGAATTCACTTGCTGCCATCGCTGTGGCTCATCAACTGGGCATCGCTCCGGATATAATTACTGTAGCCCTTGCCAGCTACAGGGGAGTCGAACGTCGCTTCGATATTCAGGTGCATAGCGCGAAAAGGGTTTACATCGATGACTACGCTCATCATCCTGAGGAGATTAAGGCATTCCTCTCTTCCGTAAGGGCCCTGTTCCGGGACAAAAAGATTACAGGAATTTTCCAGCCTCACCTGTTTACGCGGACACGTGATTTTGCGGATGAATTCGCCAGGAGCTTGGAAATGTTGGATGTCCTGATCCTTATGGAGATCTACCCGGCACGTGAGGATCCCATACCGGGAGTCAGTGCTTCCATGATCTTCGACAAAGTCAAATTACAAGACAAGGTGATGGTCTCACAGGAACAGCTGTTGAGAGTTGTGAAAGAGCTGGATCCGGAGTTGTTGGTTACCATGGGGGCTGGGGATATAAACCAGTTTGTCGGGCCACTAAAAGAATGGATGACAATAAAATGTTAAGCAAAGTATTAAAAATAGGTTTATGGATCCTGATTGCTGCATGGTTTGTGGTAATCATGGGGTTTGTCTCAGGAGAAGCAGAGAAGGTAGTATGCAACCGCATTGAAGTGACCCTGTCGGACACTATCCTAAGCAGGTTTGTGACCCGGAACGACATAAGGGAATTATTGGATGAATCCGGAATACATCTTCAGGGATATCCGCTGGTAGAAATCAATACCCGAAGGCTTGAGAGGGCCCTTGAAGAGAATCCGTACATCAGGAACGCCGAAGTGAGTAAAGATATTTCCGGCAAATTGGAGGTAACGGTTGATCAGCGGGTACCCCTGATCAGGATCATGCCCGGCGGAAGGAAGGGATTTTACCTGGACAAGGATGGAGTGATACTTCCTTTATCGGAGCAATTCACCCCGCTCATACCGCTGGCATCTGGCAACATTGCATGGCCTGCAGCAGACGGGACACTTGGCGATCGGCTGGATGAAATTTACAGATTTAGCAGCTTCATGTCTGAGCACCCTTTCTGGAGTGATCAGATCGTGCAGATCTATGTGAACAGAAGCGGAGAATACGAATTGATTCCGAGAGTTGGTTCACATCTCATCCTCCTGGGAAGCATGAATCAATGGGAAAAGAAGCTGGAAAATCTCGAGTTGCTTTATCGGCAGGGATTTTCAAAATATGGGTGGAATACCTATGGAATAATAAATTTAAAATATACGAATCAAGTAATATGTACTAAACGTTAAAACTATGGCAACAAACGAAAAAATCGTAGCTGCGGTTGATATTGGTACGACCAAAATCGTAAGCCTGGTAGGCCGGTTAAATGATCAGGGCAAACTGGAAGTCCTCGGGATCAGCCAGACTCCTTCCAAGGGTGTAAAACGTGGTGTCGTTCTCAATATAGAAGAGACCGTTAATGCAATCCAAACCACTTCATCCGAAGCAGTTGAGCAGTCGGCAATCAAATTCAATGAGGTGTTTGTGGGCATCGCCGGACAACATATAAAATCTGTCCGAAACAGGGGGTATATTAACAGGGATTCTTATGACGATGAAATAAAGAAAGAAGATTTGCAGCACCTGATTAATGATATGTATAAGATCCCGGTGGATGTGGGAGAGGAGATTATCCATGTGTTGCCTCAGAGTTACATAGTGGACAATGAAACTGGTGTGAAAAATCCGGTGGGCATGTTCGGAAAGCGCCTGGAAGCCAACTTCCACATCGTCATTGGGCAGATATCTTCTGCCAGGAACATTGAGAAGTGCATCAACCGCGTTGGACTGGATGTGAAACAGCTTATTCTGGAGCCCCTGGCATCCAGTGCAGCGGTGCTTACCGATGATGAGATGGAAGCGGGAGTGGCCCTTGTTGATATTGGAGGCGGAACAACCGACGTGGCCGTATATTATGATGATGTGATCAGACATACTGCCGTAATTCCGTTTGGAGGGAATGTGATCACAAGGGACATCAAGGAGGGCTGCGCAATTCTGCAACGTCAGGCTGAATCACTGAAAATTCAATTCGGGTCGGCTTTAGGCGATCTTGCCCAGGAAGACAAAGTGGTAACTATCCCGGGAATTTCCGGAAGGGATCCCAAGGAGATAAGTTTTCGAAGCCTTGCGTATATCATTCAGTCCCGCATGGAAGAAATCATCGACGCAGTCAGTTTTGAGATTGAAAATTCGGGGTATATGGATAAGCTCAGTGCCGGAATAGTACTTACAGGAGGCGGTTCCATGTTGAGACACCTGAACCAGCTGGTAAAATTTAAAACGGGGATGGATGTACGCATCGGTTTCCCTGGTGAAAAAATGGCCGCCGATTCGTCCGATGAGATAAACCAGCCCATGTACTCAACCTCTGTAGGATTGTTGTTAAAAGGGTTGGATTATTATGAGGAGAAGCAGGAGGAGATGGTTCTTCCCAAGCAGGAAGAGTTTGAAGATCTTGTACCTCCGGATGGTGAAGGGGAAATAAAAAAGTCGAAAAAAGGACTAAAGAAAGGAAAGATCCTTGAGAACCTGAAAAACACCCTTAGCGATATATTTGACGAGACTGATGTGAAAATGTAGTAAAACGAGATACCATGGAAGAGTTAATGAATTTCGATCTGCCTCTGGAGCAATCCTCAATCATCAAAGTGATAGGAGTTGGCGGGGGTGGCAGCAATGCCGTGAACCATATGTACCGGAAAGGAATCAAGGATGTAAATTTTGTGGTATGCAATACCGATGCACAGGCCTTGCATAACAGTCCGGTGGCGGTCAAACTGCAATTGGGGGATGCCCTGACGGAGGGCCGGGGAGCAGGAAGCAAGGCAGACATCGGAAAAGAGGCTGCCATGGAGAGCATCGACAAGATCAAAGAAGTGCTTTCCAGTAATACCAATATGGTCTTTATCACCGCAGGCATGGGAGGGGGTACCGGTACCGGAGCGGCCCCTGTCATTGCTCATACAGCAAAAGAAATGGGAATTCTGACCATTGCCATAGTTACTATTCCATTTCGATTCGAAGGTCCTGAACGCATCAACCAGGCCATTGATGGGATTAATGAACTGAAGGACCATGTTGATTCCCTTTTGGTCATTAATAACGAAAAACTCAGGGAGATTTACGGGAATCTGAAAGTAAGCAATGCGTTTGAAAAAGCAGATGATGTGCTTGCCATTGCAGCCAAAGGGATTGCCGAGATTATCACTGTTCATGGGTATATAAACGTAGATTTCGCCGATGTACAAACTGTAATGAACAACAGTGGAGTAGCGATTATGGGGTCGGCAACTGCTTCTGGAGAAAACCGTGCCAGACAAGCAATTGCAGAGGCACTTACCTCACCATTGTTGAACAATAATGACATTGATGGTGCTAAGAGCGTGCTCCTGAACATTACCTCAGGCAGTTCGGAAATCACCATGGATGAAATCTCAGAGGTGACCGACTATGTGGTGAGTGCTGCTACAAAGGATACGACCCTGATTTGGGGTATGGGCAATGATGAGTCACTTGGAGATCAGATCAGTGTCACAATTATTGCCACAGGATTTAAAATGAACAGCATCCCGGAGCTTTATGTGGGGAAAAAACAAAAACATTTTGTTCCATTACGGGATCCTGGTCAGGATTCGCAGCGGAGGGAACATCTCTCAAATGTGGTTCCCCATCAAAAAGCGCTTGATTTCAATGTAAAACAGGGGGAGGATTCGGAGGAGTATATTCTGATGGAACAATCAAAGGAGTCAACTCCTCCGGAGGATAAAGAGAAAAAAATGGCCGACCGGGTCCGGAATCTGAAGGAGACCCATGAAAAACTGAGGGAACGGGGATACCTGAGCGGATCCGGAGATGATGAAATTGAAGAGCTGGAAAATGTACCTGCCTATGTGAGGAAAAATATTCCGATCGATCAGCAAAAACACTCTGAAGACCAAGAGGTTTCACGTTACCGTCTGACCGATGAGGGAGATGGGGGGGATGGGCCCAAACTGAAATCCGACAATTCCTACTTGCATGATAACGTGGATTAGGCAAAGGTGCAGGTATTTTACCCATGGTTGGTTGCCTGATTATCATGGATCGTTGACAAGAATTGTGGTGCTCCTGACTCCTCAAACAGACCGGCAGGATCAAGTGACCACAGGGTCTTATCAGGTAATCCCACTTGTCTGGTGGAACGGATCTTTCAAAACCAGCAACTAATTGTAGAACAGATCCAGCCGGTTGTCCTGAACTTTGGCTGCATCTACCAGCGCATTGTATGCATCGTAATTGCTTCTTGATTCGATAGCGTACTTTAGCCTGGTTTTAACTTCTTCTGAATCTTCTGCTTCCGTACTTGGTTCACTGCGGTCTGTAACCGATACTACAAATACTCCGCTCTCTCCAACCAAAGGCTGCGATATCTTGTCTACCGGCAGGTACATGGCAGCTCCGACGATATAAGGCTCCAGGCCAACTCCGGAAACATAGGTGTTGGCAAATTTAACCTGGGTGGCTTCGCCTACATTTTCGCTGTGGTCGATCCCGAACTGGGTTAGGTCAGATACTCCGGCAAGTTGCTCCTTCAACCTTGCAGCCAGTTTTTCAGCTTTCTTTTCCTTTTTTACAGCCAACGTAATTTCAGCCCTCACGTTCTCCAGGTCTGCATACCCTTCATCCCTCGCTTCGGTCAATACAGCAACAATGTATTTCTCATCACTCTGACTGAAGATATTGCTCACGCTGTTGACGTCAGCTGAATAGGCCCACTTAGTGATCTGAACGGGTTCTTCAATTCCTGGAATGGTCTGCTGATCTTTTGTAATGTTCGGTGCAAATCTTGGATCCAGACCAAATTCGCGTGCTTGTTCAGTAAATTTTTCTAAATCTGTGGCTTTTCCCCTGAATTTAACAGCCCGGTTATAGTAATCCTGGTTGGTTTCATCGCTTGCATAGATATTGCGAACAATTGTCCCCATCTGAATTTTTTTTACCCGGGCACTTTGATCTTCAATCCTGATAATGTGCGTCCCAAATTGAGTTTCTGCGGTTACCAGGTCACCTGTCTTATTTTCGAAACAGGCATTGTTAAATTCAGTAACCATTTGTCCCTCTCCAAACCAACCAAGGTCGCCGCCGATGGCTCTGTTGCTCTCATCTGCTGAGAATTCAAGAGCCATCTGATTGAAATTACCTCCATTATTAATCACGTCCACCAGGCTATCTGCCAGATTTTTTATTGCAGGCTTATTGCCTCCATAGGCCTGAAGTGAAAGCAGGATATGCCTGGCCCTGACGGAATCGGGCCGCAGCTGTGAATCATGCAACCGGGTAAGTTTAAATGCCTCATCTTCCCGGTAGGGACCAAAAAGGTCATCGCTTGAAGCATTAAAAACCGAATCCCTGATAATTACCGGAAGTTGATCATAGGTATAATAGGTATGATCGAAGGGTTCATCGGAAGTTCCATTCACATAGCGGGGTACCTCATCACCGGAAGTCCGTCCAAATTCGGCCTTGGTTTGTGAGGCCCAGTATTTGGCATTTTCCACATCTTTGTCACTTGGTTCCACGTCAAAAACAATATATTGAAAGGTCCTGGAAGCAACCTGTTTATAAGTCTCTTTGTGATTTTTATAGTACTGCTTCAAATCCGATTCGGTAAATGTTATTTCCTCATCCGTAACCTCAGAGAAAGACTTGGATATAAATGCAAAATCAGTACTTTTTCCTGTTTCAGTAAGATAGTCATTCAGATCCAGCGAGGAGGGTTGAAATCCTTTTTTAACCAGGTTAAAGTATTTTTGGTTCATCTTTTCATCAACAATTTCCTTCTCGATAAACATCCAACGCCTTTTCTCCTGTTCAAATTGCGGATTATCCAGTGCATTAAAATAGTTTGTCATCACCGCACGGTTAAGTATTCCGGTTTCAGGATTGGCAAACATCTGACGAACAATGGGGTGAGGTTCACTCAGAGCCGGATTCCCGGCAAGACCCTGGGATTGGTCACCCGTAACCATGGTTTTAAGTTCGTCCGTACTTACATATATTCCCAGCTTCTGGTAAGAATTCTCCATGATGGTTTCCCTAACCAGCCTTCTCCATGTTTCGGATTGTATTTGTTTCTCCGACTCAGCATTCAGTGACTGGCCACCGGCATTCATCTGGTAAAATTCCCGAAGGTTCTTTTCCCGATCGAGATAATCCTGCACGCCAATTCCTTTCCCATTGATTTCAGCGACGGTCCTCTTTCCCGACGACGAAGAATTGTTTCCCATCATATCACCGAGAATAAAAGCAGCCAGCGCAAGTCCTATCACGATGGCTATCAACAATCCCGCCTTGTTTCTAATATTCTGTAAAGTGGCCATTTATATAAAGCTATTTGACAATGTATATTCCTAAAAATTTGAGCGTACGAATATAGTAATAATTAGAGGTTTAATAAAAATAGAATGAATGAAAATTACCTCGTCAGGTTCGGATCACCTTCAGTTCCACCTCTTCGATGCGGTTAGAGCTCACATCTGTTATGGTAATCAGGAAGTTATCCAGCGTAACTGTGGTATCTTTTTCGGGGATGCTTTCATAATTGAAAATAATATACCCGGCCAGGGTATCATACTCCTCAGACTCGGGGAGGCCCAGGAAATATTTTTCATTGAGATAATCTATCTCATGCCTTCCTGAAAGAAGGAACCGGTTATTGTCCAGCATTTTTTCCAAAAGATCGCTGGTATCATGTTCATCTTCAATTTCCCCAAAAATCTCCTCAATGATGTCTTCGGTAGTGATGATACCCGATGTCCCACCAAATTCGTCCACTACCAGGGCAATACTCTTTCCTTCTTTGATGAAATCCTTAAGTAGTGTCTTCACCGAAAGTGCTTCAGGAACAATATGGATGGGTATTAAATGTGATTTGATGTGTGCGGGCTTTTGATAAAGATCTTTTGAATTGACATAGCCTATCACATTGTCGATTGTATCGTTATAAATAAGAATCCGGGTGAGACCGGTTTCAATGAACCGCAACGTCAGGTCATCAAGCGAAGCATCAATCTCCAGGGCAATCACATCGGTCCGGGGGATCATACAATCTCTCACTTTAAGACTTGAAAATTCCAATGCATTTTTAAAAATCTTCAGGTCCTCCACCTCTTGCCCGTTCGTCTTTTGCTCTGGTTGAACGGTGGTTAGAAAATGGTTTAGATCCACCTTACCGAAAACAGGCTCGGGGCTTTCTGTATTGCGCCGCACCCTGAAAAGGTATCTCATGGTAAAATTTGAAATGCCAATGGTAAACAACATGACAGGATAAAGGATCATGTAAAATACCAGGATGGGCAAGCTTAAGAGGCGCAGCGAGTTATTGGGATTAAGCCTGAATAAAGTTTTAGGTAGAAATTCAGCAGTGAGTAAGATGATCAAAGTTGAGACAAGGGTTTGAATCAATAAGATGGCAGCTTCGGAAACATCCCCGATGAGGTGTGTAAGAGGCTCTTCCAGCAGCATGGCAAAGGCTATTCCGTAAATGACAAGGGCAATATTATTCCCCACAAGCATCGTGGCAATGAACCTGGAAGGTTGCCTGGAAAAGAAACTGACCAACCTTGCGAAAATTTTTTTCTGCTTCTTATCAATTTCAATTCTCAACTTGTTGGCCGAAATAAATGCAATTTCCATTCCCGAGAAGAATGCCGAAAACAGGATGGAGACTAAAATAAGAATGATCAAAGAGAGAAAGTCCATATTTATCGCCGTGAAAGTCGTGTGCGTCTCCTGAAGATGTACATGAGAAAGGCGAGGATAGAAAACAGGTAATAGTACCAGCTTTCATTCATTCCCGAACTCTGAGTAACATCCACCGCCATGAACAGCATTATTCCGCCCAATACGAACCATATCACTTCCAGAAACCCTGATAGACTACTCTTCATCTGGTACGTTTACTGTTCCGCTGGTGCCTTTGAGTTTCCAGTTAGAAAGGTTCTGGTGTGATTCGAATCCCCTTTTTCCATAGAAAGTTCCGTCTTCGTTCTGGATCCTGGTATACGAGTTTGAATAGATAAATTCATTCTCTTCTTCCCAAAAAAGCTCCTCCGTATTAAGTGCATCTCCATTATCCAGGCGCCTGGCTACCACATTACCAGTAGCGTGCCAGAGCCGTTCTTGTGAATAATAAATGGTATAATCGGCCCTGATTTCGGATTCAATCTTCAGGGAATCATCGTAGAAATAGACCTCGAGCCCGTCAGGAAACTCCATATAGGGTCGCTCAATATTTGTAAATTGGCGATAGGAAGGTGACAATATCTGGACCTTAACTTTTGCCGAATCACTATAGATCACCTGTATATTGGCACCCTTAACCTTAGGTATCTCAGTCTCATCGGTTAGTAAATTGATTCGTTCGATGTCATTCTCGCATGCCGTGAAAAGCAATCCCAGGAATAATTGAATCGCGGCCAGGTATCTGAACGATATACGCATGTGCACAAAGATAAAAAAAACGTAGTTCACGGCGCATAAGTCAGGATGCAACGCGTTTATTATGCGGGCTGAGATCCGCAAGCTCAGTTATCGGTATAAAAAAGGCCGTCATAGCGACAGCCTTTCGTTTTACTGGATATGTGCATTTATTTTCTCGACCTTACGGTGGTGTATTCATTGATACAGCCCTTGACCTGGTAGGAATCACCGTCTTTTAGGTCCCTGAAAAAGACCTCTTCATTGTTGGGATACTGGCCGGCGTAGTCATTCAATTTTTTGCTGGCGTCACTTGCTACGCTGGGATCTACAGATTTGGCCTTGGTGTATTTATCTGCCGCAACCCAGAATGCTGTACGTTGTTCGAAATCATCCCCCAGTCTGTCACGACTGGAAATAATGGCATCCCCCATGACAATATACGCCTTGCCAAAATTACTCTTGTTGGCGACAGCTTCCTGTGCATAGCTGATGGCACCGCAGAAGTCACTGTTTGCAATACTCACCACTGCCAGCTCATAAAACCATTCAGCTTTCGTGTCATTGTCAATATTTATCCCTACAACGGCCTCTTTAAGATACCGTGCAGCTTTCACATAGTCACTCTTCGCAATGAACAGTCGAGCCAGACTGTGTGCTGATTCTGCTCCCGGTTCAATTTCATACATTTTCTCCGTGGCAGCTACATATAAATCAGACCGGTCGCAGCCGGTGGCCGTATAGAAGGTGATGACCTTCCGAAGAAATTCCTTATCGCCCTGGCTGGCCTGAAACTGTGGCTCAAAATATCCATTTAATGCCTCACAAGTGAGCAGCCCGCTTTTAAGCATTACATCATCTATGTTCGCCTTGGCTCTGGGCCAACGGGAACTCTTTTTGAGTAGTTTGTCGATGATAGCAGTAACCATAAAGTAATCTTCAATGGTTTGGCTGTCATCATATTTTCCGGCTTTATTCAGTGTCACACTGGCGGATATGAACGTGACCATTACCGCATCCCTTGATTTACTTCCATCTTTCTCAATGCTCGACTTAAGGTAGCCGTACGCTTCTGCCACAGCTTCAATGTCGCTCCTTCGATAACGCAGCAGATCAATGCCTTTTCGCCCAAGGATATTGCCTGCTCCTCCAAAATATTCAGCGCGTCTGTCGTAAACTAGCAGCATCGTATCGATCAATTCATCTTTTCTTCCGGCATTGGGAGCCGACTCAATCAGGTTTCGATACATGGTAATTCCTTCCACATACATTCTTTCACTGGACGCAGGGCAACTGCCAAATACTTTTCTCCATGGACCGATGGCATCTTTGTAGTTATTATGTTTAAAGAACTCCCTGTAAAGTGAGAGATTTTTGATGCAATTAATACTATCCTGGCCTTTCCCATATTTTGATCCGTCTTGCATCCCTGTTTGCGAAAAAACAGGGAAGACAAACAAAAGGGACAGGGTCGCCAATATGATGGTTTTGAAGGCCTTCGTTTTCATACCAATAAATTTTTTCTGGGTTTAATCAAATCTACGCTTCCGGAACCATAGATCGTGCAAAGTTACATTAAATGTGACAATTCCATAATTTTCTTTCACTAAACTGTCCTGGGTTGTGCCCCTGGTACCCAGTGTGAAAGCGACATTAATACTCGATTTCATGGTTCTTACCGGTAGACCTAGTCCAAAAGTTATGCCATAGTCTTCGAGCTGTGTATCATTCACTTGCAAATAATAGTTGGAGTAATATCCGCCCACACGGTAAGATATGAACTTATGAAAACCTCGTAACGCTTCTGCATCAGGGAGATATTCAGCGCCAAAATGCATCGATGTGGCATTGGTTGTTTGATAATTTTCACCCGACAACGATCCGGTCCAGTCCTGCATGTAATAATCGCCTGTCAGGATTAATTTGTTTGGTATTCCAAAGGCTATCCCCACTCCTTTTTTCTGCGGAATGGTAAAATTACCGAGTGTAGTATCTTGTGCCAGAAGGTACTGCGGATTTATTACTGGATTGGACCCTAAACGAATGGTATCGTAAGTGTAGATCTCATTTACTGCGATGTAGTTTACGTTGGCACTCACCTTGGTTTTTAGATCGTAAACGGCGCCGACAGTGAAGAAAAAGTTTTCCTCAAATACCTCTTTGTATTGCAGGCCAATGCTAAAAACAGGTTTTCTGACATCAAAATTCTCCATGGATGAAACGGGAGAATAATTAGCATTTGTGGGAAAGGTCACCCGGCGTTCCCTGCTAAGTCTGCCCATGAGGTAATTCATAGTGACCCCTACTGAGAAGCGGTCAAATAGTTTCAGGCCGGTACCTGCATAAAAATTCATGATACCTCCCTCACCTTTAAAATAGGTATCCATGGCCTCTCCTGTAGTAAAATCGTTGTACTCCTGTTTAATGTTATAGCCGATACTGCTAAAAGGAACAATCCCGGCAGAAAAGCCCAGGTATTTGCCCATGGAAGATGCAAATGCTACATGGTGGAGATTCATGTTCCACCATGTATTGGAGTAATTTTCAGTCTTGTACGTGTTATGAAAGGTATTGGCTCCAAAATCGAAGTAAACACTAGTGCTGTCGAGGGCTGAGAAAGAGGCCGGATTCAGATAATTGATCCTGTTATTTTCATGAATTGCAATGCCAGTACCGCCCATGGCCAGATTTTGCGCCAGCCCTGGTTTGGTAAGGTCTCCCAATCCGAACCTGGTGTAAGGCGAATAGGTGCTGAACTGGCTAAAAAGTGGTAAAGTAAAAGAAAAAGCTAAAAAAAAGGTAACCAGGAGTGCGGCAAAAGAAAATTTATATATGGTGTTGTGCATTATGCTCCAGTATTCTGTTAAGTCCGATAAGATTCAGATTCAAGTCCACAAAGATGCTACTTTTTAATTTTCCAACAAAGTAATTCGCATCTCCCCCGGTGATTACTACCTTTAATTTAGGGTAGTTCCGGCTAATGGCAGCAATGAATCCCTCTATCTCGAACAATAATCCGTTCACAATGCCTGACTGGATTGCCTCCCCTGTACTGCTGCCTAAAAGTGGCGGGCTCCCTTCCGGACGTTCCAGGTGGGGCAAACGGTTTGTATTTCTATTCAGTGATTTAAACCGAATGTCAAGTCCGGGGGAAATGTTCCCTCCCAGAAATTCACCCTTTGAAGTGACAATATCATAGGTGATCGCAGTTCCGGCATCTATCACCAGAACGTTTTTACCCGGGCAAATAGTATATGCCCCTACCGCGGCAGCTATTCGGTCGTAACCTAGGGTGTCTGGTGTACGGTATCTGTTTTCCAGTGGAATCGGAGTGGAGTGATCAAGTTCGATACAGATGCTGTGGAAATTGCTCAGATAGTCAATGATCTCTCTCGAATAGTTCACCACCGAGGAGATAATCGCTCCTCTCAATCCCTTATACCGGGTATGAAAATAGGCAATCTCCCTGCTGGTTATTCTTTCATAAGTCGCAGCTTCAATAACTTTAATGCCTTCGCATACAGCTATCTTTCCAAAACTATTTCCAAGATCGAATACAAGGTTCATCAGTGCTCTGTCTTACTCAGTTTTTGCAATATTTGGTATGCTTCCTGCACGGTATCCACACTGTCGCTTCGCAAACTCAATCTATCCCGGTCTTCACGCATGCGGAAGATTCCTGGACTGGCCTGAATGTTACCGATCACCTCCTTGAATTTCTGAGAGCTGTAGAAAGGTGATTCCGGATTACTTACAAAATACGTGATCAGAATGCTCTTTTTCAATACAATTTTTTCAACACCACTTTGCTGAGCCAGCCATCTTAGCTTCACCACTTGCAATAATTCTTCGGAAGGGGGAGGCAAAGGGCCGAATCGGTCGGTGAGCATTTCCCTGAATTCTTCCAGTGCCTCCTCATTGCCCATGGCATCTAATTTCCTATACAGTTCTACCCTCTCACTTATGTTGGTCACATAGCTGTCAGGGAAAAGTAATTCAAGATCAGTATCTATATGACAATCAGGCAGATACGTTATTTTTTTCGAGACTGATTCCACTGGTTTCTTATAGAGATCACTAAATTCGGACTCCTTGAGTTCCAGGATGGCTTCGTTCAGGATCCTGTTGTATGTGTCAAATCCGATATCAGCAATAAACCCACTCTGTTCAGCGCCAAGCAGGTTGCCTGCGCCTCTGATATCAAGGTCTTGCAAAGCGATGTTAAATCCACTTCCCAGGGATGAAAACTCTTCAATAGCTTTCAACCTTCTCCTGGCTTCCGAAGAAAGGATGGTCACGGGGGGTGCAAATATGTAGCAGAACGCCTTTTTATTGGACCGCCCTACTCTCCCCCTGAGCTGGTGCAGATCACTCAACCCAAAGTTCTGTCCGTTGTTAATAATTATTGTATTGGCATTAGGGATATCCAATCCCGATTCAACAATAGTTGTGGCAATGAGCACATCATAATCACCTTGCATGAAGTCGAGCATGACAGATTCCAGATTCTTACCCTCCATCTGTCCGTGTGCCACCACCGATCTTACTCCGGGCACAAGCCGGTCAACCATCTCTTTGATTTCCAAAATATTCTGAACCCGGTTATGAATCAGAAATACCTGGCCACCCCGGCTCACTTCATATTCGATGGCCTCCCCGATGATCTCCTCATTGAAGGTGTGAAGCTCGGTTATGATGGGATGCCGGTTAGGAGGGGGTGTATTTATAATGGAAAGATCCCGGGATCCCATCATGGAGAATTGAAGCGTTCTGGGAATAGGAGTTGCAGTAAGGGTGAGGGTGTCTACATTTAGCTTCATCTGCTTCAATTTTTCTTTTACAGTTACCCCAAACTTTTGCTCCTCATCAATGATAAGCAACCCCAGGTCTTTGAAAACAATGCCCTTGCCCACTAACTTATGGGTACCAATAATGATATCGATTGCCCCATTGTTTAATCCGGAGCTGATGCGTCTTTGGTCTGACACACTGCGAAACCTGCTCAGGTAATCCACGTTGCATGGAAATTCACTGAGCCGTTCCCTGAATGTATTGAAGTGTTGAAATGCCAGCACGGTAGTTGGAACGAGAATGGCAACCTGTTTGCTGTCGGTAACGGCCTTAAAGGCTGCCCGTATTGCCACCTCCGTTTTGCCAAACCCCACATCTCCGCAGACCAGGCGATCCATGGGGTAACTTGCCTCCATTCCTGCTTTCACATCGGCTGTGGCCTTTAATTGATCGGGAGTATCCTCATAGATAAAGGAAGATTCCAATTCCTGTTGAAGGTAGGTGTCCCGGGAAAACGAAAATCCTCTCTGATCTTTTCGCTGGGCATAGAGCAGGATGAGTTCGCGGGCAATATCCTGCACCTTCCTCTTGGTATTGTTTTTCAGTTTCTGCCAGGCCCCGGTCCCCAGTTTATAAATCTTTGGAGGACCTGTATCTTTTCCCTTGTATTTGGAAATCCGGTGGAGGGAGTGAATATTTACATAGAGCACATCCCGGTCTTTGTATACCAATTTAATAGCTTCCTGGATTTTCCCGTTTACATCGATCTTTTCGAGACCCCCAAAAATACCAATGCCATGATCCACGTGGACCACATAATCACCTGGATTCAGTCCAACCAGCTCTTTTGTGGAAACAGATTCCTTCCTGCTGAACCGTTCGTGGAATCTGAATTTGTGATACCTTTCGAATATCTGGTGGTCGGTATAAAAGCATACCTTCAAATCATGGTCGAGGAAACCCTCATGGATGGTCTGTGAGATGGTCTGGTACTCAAGTTCGGAATCGATCTCATCGAAAATCGTGCGCAAACGCTCCAATTGTTTTTCATTATCAGAGAGAATAAAATTGGCGAACCCTTCGTTTGTGCGATCCTTCATATGTGAAGTAAGCAATTCAAAATTTTTGTGGAAAGATGGTTGGGGAGAGGTGTGGAAACTCCACGTGGTATGCTCCTTGTCGCGAGGGGCCAGCCCAAAGATCACCTGACCAAATTTTTCCAATCGTATTTTTATCTCACTCCCCGATTTAAGAAATTTTCTTTTATCTACGAACGTATCAGAATCCATAGCCAGTTCTGTCCGGTCGTACAGAGATTGAATCTGGCCACAAATGAGATCAGGGTTATCTATCCAGAGGGTGGTGCCATCAGGGATATAATCCAGAAAGGAGATGCGTTTCTCTCCCATCTCATTTTCCCACTGGATGTTGGGTATGATGTTTACTTTTTTAACAGTTTCAATCGATCGCTGGGAATCCGCGTCAAAGATTCTGATTGAATCCACCTCATCATCAAAGAAATCGATGCGGCACGGGTGATTGGATGCGTAAGAAAAAACATCCACGATTCCTCCGCGAATGGAATATTGTCCGGGTTCATATACAAAATCTACCAACAGAAATCCGTAGGTTTGCAATACCTCTTCAAGAAAGTCCCTGTCGATTTTTTCACCCATTTTTATTTCCAGGGTCGTTTGCCCTAACTGCCGTTTGGTAACTACAGATTCCACCAGTGCATCCGCGTACGAGATGATGAAACTGGACACTCTGCGTTCAGACAACCTTCTGAGTGTTTGTGTCCGTGTAATAATGTTGGCTTCGTCGGTCTGTTGGTATTGGACCGATCTTTTGTAGGAAGAAGGAAAAAAGAGGGTACGCTCGGGTGTTCCCTCCAGGGTGACCAGGTCGGTATAAAAATATGCGGCTTCCTCCTTATCGTGGAACAGGATCAAATGTTGGCCTTTCAATTCGTTCAGGCAGGCATGGATCAGGGCCGACCTGGAAGAACCGGACAGGCCCTCAATGTATTGAACCTGAATCGGTGTCTCTTTCAGAGATTGGATGAGTCCGGTTGCCAGGGGATGAGATACGTATGGAATTTTAATCATCTGGTCTCATCTCAGATATGGAATGGTCTGCGGACCTTCAGGGAGCACACAGATCCGGGTCTCTTTTCCATATTTTTCAACCAGATGCAAAAGGAGTTGTTCAATGTCGCCTGCTGGCTGAAACAAGGTTCGTCGAACGGTTTCATCGGTCAGGCTACTGTACAGGTACACATCCGCTTTTTCCTGAATCATGGCCTGAAAATATACCTGCCAGGTATCCTTGTATTTCCTCTCATTTTTACGGACAAAATCCATCAGCCCATCTACATTTCCAGTGGCTGTGAGGATATTTTCGTAATCACTTCCCGATGGGATTCCATCCCAGCATTCCGCAGCCGCCACAATGGCTCCCCCCTTTTTAACTACCTGTTCTGCGGCACTCATTCCCTTGACCGATTGATAGACATTCAGATCCAGGGGATACCCCGAATTCGTTGTGATCACAATGTCGTACGGTGAATCAAGGGGAGCCATCGCAGTCTCCTTCACAAAATCGCATCCCCTTTTATGGGCTTCACGCACATCACCCGCAAATACTCCGGTGATCTCCTTGTTTCTGTTGAGGGTGATATTCAGCAGAAAGAGAGGTCTGGCAAAATCAGATGCTTCCATCACATCTTCCCAGAGTGGATTCCCAACCGTGATTCCCCACCGGGAATTGGGATTTTCCAGCATGCCGATTGAGTGATTGAAGCGAATGGAGTCCAGATGTGCCATTCCGGGCATAAGGGCTTTGCCTCCTCCCGAAAAACCCGCAAAAAAATGCGGTTCAATAAATCCTGTAAGGATTCGCAGGTCATACTCAAGTATCTCCTTGTTGAGCAGGATGGTATTACCGGATTTTGTAGTTCCCACAGGCTGAAATAGCTCTCTCTTGGTGGCATCATTTTGGACGATCCTATAGTTCTCCACAACCTGCTTACCCAGGATGGTACACAATTCATCGTTTGTGGCAGGGCGATGAGTGCCAGCAGCACAAAAGAAGGCAATATTTTGATCGGGCAGATGAGAAAGCTCTTTTAAAAGAGCAGGTACCAGGATGTGGTAAGGTGTAGCCCGGGTAATATCACTGAAGATGATGGCTACCTTTTGGCCTGGTTCTACCTGTGTACCCAAAGATCCCATTCCGATTGGATGTGCAAGTGCTTTGGAGACTGCCCGCATCTGATCGGAAAGCCCTTTCGTAAAAATGGGCTCCACTATATCGGTATGGATGGACTGGGGAATCTGAATCTCCATTCCCGTCTTCCCATAGGCAAGGTTAATCTTCATATCACAAGGATTCGATAAGATTCAGATCACCGGTTTCGGCAGCAAGGAGAATAGAGCCCATATACTTATCTATGTGGTTGGCTGTCAGAGGTATAGGCATATTTTCGAGTTTAGATTTTAATTGCGGATTTTTTGCTGCAGCAAGAGCTCTTTTGAGATGTTCCTTTTTAAAACCTCCAATCTGCTGCAAGGTAGTAGGAAATCGGATTGTTTCAGCAAATGTGATCATTGCGCCGGCAAATGACAGTCCCAGTTCACGACCTTCCAGGCCGTTGAAATCTGCCTGAGAATACCCCTCTGCTTTGTATATATTTCCCAGAATTCTCAAGGGTTCTTGAATGGCCGGCGCATAAAATACAGCATAGTAAGGATTCATCAAGGCGCAGGCTCTTCCATGGGACATAAGATCCACCAGGGAGAAGCTGGTAAGATGAGCTCCGCTTGTCCCTCCGATCATGATGGCATACCCTCCAAGGTCGGTGGCCGTGCAAAGGGCATTGCGTGCTTCCTTGTCAGAGGGATCGGTCATTATTCGGGGAAGGTACTTGACAATCAGGGTAATGGCGACGGTAGCAATTTCCCTGGCTTCCTCATAATAGGGCTTTCCTACAGATCCAAAATATACCTCCAGACAGTGGGACATGCCATCCAGAGCTCCGTCGAGGGATAACGCGGAAGGTGTGCCATAGGTAATAGTATAATCAAATACAGGAGTTGACGGGACAATAGCACCATCCACAATCAATTTTTTCTGATGTGTGGCCAGGTTTGTGATATTCGAATATTTGGTAAGATGAGCTGCCGAACTGGCGGCAGTCTGGACAGCCACGTGGGGCAGAATGGTCTTTCCTGCAAGATGTAATGCTTCCGTGACCTTATCCACTCCAAAGTAATCTTCTATCTCTCCACCTAACACATCCAACACGATAGCCGCTTTCACTGCATCAATAGTGCTTCCGCCTCCCAGGCTGATGACCACATCGGGCCCAATAGCAGAAATTACTTTTTTCACCTCAAGCATATCTTCCAAAGGTGCGTTAGGGCGAACCGCATCTACAAGTTCCTCCACCAGATTTACTCCGGCTGCCAACAGGGATTCGTTCAGGGTTTCCACAAAAGGGTCAATACCCGGAAAATTAGTCCGGACCAGCAGAGCCCGTTTCCCATAACCAGCAACCACTTTGCCTACCTGGCCAATGCATTTTTCCCCATAAATAAACTTCCCTTTTTTAAATCTATTCAGCAGCACTCCGGATCTTTCCTGATATTCCATCTTAAAGAATCAAATTTTATTTATTTATTTATTTCAATCGTGTATCCTGTGTATTCCCCTATCATAGCATTCCAGCCCCGATTGTATATACCAGGATCAGTCCGACAATACCTACCATTAATCCCACCAGCGACATGGGGATCAGGTTTCGCTTAATCAGCAGGCCTTCTACACCGACAAGGCCTACCGTAGCGCAGGCAGCTATTACATTATGCACACAGATCATATTCCCCATGGCCCCACCAATGTTTTGAAGACTAACAATCAGTACGGTGGAGATCTCCAGTTGATCAGCTATGGAATACTGGAACAGTGAGAACAACATGTTGGACACCGTATTGGAACCCGACATAAATGAACCCAAAGCTCCTATAAATGAGTCGATCAGTGGCCATGCCCCCTTAAAGATGTTGGTCATGGCAGTGGCCATTGCAATGGGCATTCCAACAATACCTTCAGGATTGTTCCCCGATTGCATCATGATTCGTACCATGGGAACTGCAAAAACGAGGGCAATTAGCGGATTTTTCATTCTCCTGACCGCTTCCGACCAGGCGGCGCTAACCTGCGTGCGTCTCATGCCAAAAAGGAGGATGCATAAAAGGGCCACCAATATGAAGGGCATGATTCCCGGATTGTAAAGCGGATCTACAGTTCCGCTAACGGTAGTCCCAAACAGATTCGAGTAATTGAGACTGGCCGATTTTACCCAACTGTTAAAGGGCAAAGACCTGATCCTGGTAAGCACAAGCAACAGGCCTATGATCATATATGGAGTCCACGCTTTTAATATGGAGATTTTACCAGCCTCTGATTTGCTGTCCATGCTGATGGAACCCACCCAAATCTTTTCCCAGGAATTCTTGTCGGGAAAATCCCACGTCGTCTTTGGTACAAGGAATCCGGCCTTCGTTGCAGGAATCAGAATGGCCAGTCCGATTAGGCCACCCAGCAAACTTGGAAATTCCGGACCGAGGAAGAGAGCTACCAACAGGTACGGAACTACAAAACAAAATCCGGCAAACAGGGCATAGGGCCAGATGGCTAATCCTTCCCTGATACTCCTCTTCTCACCAAAAAAACGGGTCATCATTGCCACCATGATCAGGGGAAGGATCAATCCGGGCAAGGCATGCTGGGAGGCCGTCCAGATCCCAATTTGTTGGATATATTCGGTAAATGATATTCCTGAATCGGCCAAGGTTTGTTGTATCGCAGGGATATCCAGCGATGACTGGACCCCGATGAGTGTAGGTGTACCCACCGCTCCAAAAGAGACCGGGGTAACGTTGGCAATCAGTGCTACCATCACAGCAGCCAGGGCCGGAAAACCCAATGAAAGAAGGAGAGGTGCAGCCAGGGCAGCCGGGGTGCCAAAACCAGCCGATCCTTCAATGAATCCTCCGAAAAGCCAGGCTATGATGATCGCCTGAACTCGTTTATCGGTCGAAATGTTGGTGAAGCCCCTGTTAATCGCTTCAATGGCTCCGCTCTCACGCATGGTAAAAAGTACCAGCAGGGCGCCAAATACAATGAACAGGATTTTAAATGCGATCACCAGGCCATTTACAGAAGAGGCAAGAATCCAGTTGGTGGGTGTCCTCCATACAGTAAGTGCCAGGATAAGAGCGATGAGAAAAGCCACTGGCATGGCCTTGGTTGCCGGTAACCGGAGCCCTACCATAAGAATAAAAATAGCAACAATAGGTAGTGATGCGATCAGAGCGAGTAATCCTGCAGACATAAGATGTGGATTTATTTTAAGTGATTAAAATATTTAAAATAATTCAATCTGCGGCTATTATATTATTTTTATTGCCAAAGCTTATGAATTCCAATGAATATTTTACTAGCCCCTGATGCGTTTAAAGATTGCCTGAGCGCCAGACAAGTTGCCGAGGCACTTGAAAGTGGAATGCAAAGAATCTGGCCCGAGGCCGTTTTCCAGATTGCACCAATGGCAGACGGGGGGGAAGGAACCGTCGAAGCAGTGATTGATGCCACCCTCGGAGATTTGGTAAAAATTCGGGTGATGGATCCTTTGATGAGGGAAATTCCGTCCTTATATGGAATAAGCGGAGATGGCAAGACTGGCGTGATTGAAATGGCAGCTGCATCCGGGATAGAACTGCTTACCAGTGATGAAAAAGATCCATGGACAACCACTACGTATGGCACTGGTCAGCTGATAAAGGATGCCCTCGACAAGGGATGTAAAAAGATCTTACTGGGAATTGGAGGAAGTGCTACCAACGATTGCGGTGCGGGCATGGCTCAGGCGCTGGGGGTAAAACTTACCAACAATTCCTGCGAACCAGTTTCGCCGGGGGGCGGCTCACTTGGCCATGTGGCTGGTATCCGCACGGATGGGTTGGATTCCCGGATAGCTGGCACAGAAATCCTGGTGGCCTGTGATGTTTCCAATCCGTTGACCGGCCCCACGGGAGCTTCAGCCATTTACGGACCTCAAAAAGGAGCAGACCCTGACATGGTGGGGAAACTTGACCAAAACCTCGGGCATTTCGCCAAATTAATTGCACAACAATTGGGAAGAGACGTCTCCATGGTCCCGGGAGCCGGTGCAGCTGGTGGTCTGGGGGCTGGATTAATGGCATTCCTGGGAGCCAGGTTAATGAAGGGTTTTGATCTGATTGCTGAGGTAGTGGGCCTTGAGGAAAAAATAGTTCAAGCAGACCTGGTGATCACAGGAGAAGGAAAAATGGACGGTCAGACTCAGTTTGGAAAGACTCCCTTTGGTGTGGCTCAACTTGCTCAGAAACATGGAAAACCAGTGATTGGAATTGCCGGTAGTGTGGAGGAAGGTGTGGAAGAACTTTACAAGATGGGATTCAATGTGATTTTACCTATTCAGGAGAAACCTGCTGATCTTAATTTTGCCATTTCACATGCCCGGGAGATTCTGAAACGGTCTGGTGAAAGGATTGCCCGAATGATTGATCTTAAAGTTTAACCGGCTTTTTCTATGGTGACATTCTCCCCGTCGGGAATCCGCCGAAGTTCCTCCAGGTCAATCTTTGATAATTTGCCAAACACATTCACCGGACTGGCTGCCACAGGAGTGTCTCCGCTGCTGACAGGGGTGGGGCCAAAAAAAATGCAAAATGCGGGCATGTTTGGCCAGTAGGCAAGGTCCCCCACGGCGACATCGGCTTTGGCATCATCCTGCAGGCTTTCCCTGACTTCGATTCCGAAATAGATCTCGTCCCCCCAACGACTGACATTTCGCTGGATGGGTAAAGCGTCATAGATGGCCTTCCCGGTCAGAGTGTCAAATAACTCGGCCTCCGCCTGGTAAGTTGCGAATCTGATAACTACCTTCATGATGTTTTATATAATCCTTTCTATTACTAATTTTGGCTTTCAATTTACAAATTAAAACGGTATTAGGATGTTTGTGTTCAAATTTGGCGGTGCTTCGGTGAAAAGTGCCGAAGCAGTGCGGAACATTTTAAAAATCCTCAGTTATCACAAGGAGGATGAAATAGTAGTGGTGGTATCGGCTATGGGCAAGACCACCAATGCCCTGGAACAGATCATTGAGTATTATGCAGAGCGAAAAACTGAGGATATTAAGAAGTCCATCGCGAAGCTCAAGGAATTTCATACAGATGTACTGAATGGACTGTTTGAGGATCATGATCAGCCGGTTCAAAAGGATGTTTCGGACTTATTCGAAAGCCTTGAAGGGAGGCTGGATAAGGATCCCACACTCAATTTCGACTTCGATTATGATCAGATAATCGGGTACGGGGAATTGCTATCTACAAAAATCATCTTTCATTATTTAAATAAGTCAGGAATCAGCACAAGGTGGATGGATATTCGCCAGTCACTGAAAACAGACGACCATTGGCGTGAAGCACGGGTGGACTGGCAATTGTCCGCTCAGCTTGTTGGGAAAAATTTCTCCTTCAACGGAGAAAAAATTTTAATAACACAAGGATTTCTCGGATCAACCATCAATGATCAGACCACCTCACTGGGAAGAGAAGGGTCGGATTATACAGCTGCCATCCTAGCCTATATGTTAAAGGCCGAAAGTGTAACTATCTGGAAGGATGTCCCCGGTGTATTGAATGCAGATCCCAAGTATTTTGATGATACCATATTGCTGGACAAGTTGTCTTACCTGGATGCCATTGAATTGGCCTACTTCGGAACCAGCGTGATCCATCCAAAAACCATCAAACCACTGCAGAACAAGAATATCAACCTGCATGTAAAGTCCTTTGTGAACCCGGAAGCTCCAGGAACTCTGGTGGGAAATCTCACCTATGATACCCTGACTCCTTCCTTTATTTTTAAAATGGAGCAGGTCTTAATCCGTGTCTCCCCCCTCGACTTTTCCTTTATTAATGAAAATAACCTGGAGGAAATCTTTGGCGTTCTCAATGTGTATGGCTTGAAAATCAACCTGATGCAGAATTCGGCCATCAGTTTCAAAATGATTGTGAACAATGATAAACGAAAACTGAGGCATGTCGTGGATAAGCTGGAAGAGAAGTATAAAGTGGCATATCAGACAGGACTGGAACTTGTAACCATCCGGTATTTCGACCAATCCACTATCGACCGGGTGATGATTAATAAGGAATTGATCATGGAACAAAGAGGGGTGCAAAACATAGAATTACTCATCCGGGACATCGGATAGCATTCTGATATATTTGTCAGGATAGCTGAACCAATTTAGTTACATTTGTGTTCACAACCTTTTATCCTTTTTGCTGTTAAGATAACATGCATTTGAAATACATTTTTGTATTCTTTCTCTGCCTTGCCATCCAGGCACTCTTTTCCTCTGCATTCTCACAGCAGGCTACCTTTTCTCAGGGAGGGGACATTTACAAAGGAGCGTATACCATCAAGGGCGATCGTTTTGCCATCTGGAATGGAAAGGAATACATCCCGGTATTTGTCAAAGGAATTAATTTAGGTGTATCCGTTCCGGGAACTCAACCAGGACAGTTGGCAGCAACCCGGGAGGATTACCGGCGCTGGTTTGGGCTGATTAAAGAGGCCGGATACAACACGATCCGGATTTATACGCTTCATTATCCCCGGTTTTATGAGGAATTCGCACAGTATAACCTTGCACATCCCGGGAACCCATTGCTGTTGTTACAAGGTATATGGCTGGAAGAACAGGAGACCGCCACAGATCTGTATGACCTGGCAGCCGGCTTCGATGAGGGGATCAGGGAAGTGGTTGATGCCATTCATGGAAATATTCAAATTGACCATCGATTCGGAAAGGCCTATGGAAATTATTCCTCAAACATCGCAGGATGGGTGATGGGATTCCTCATCGGCCGGGAGATATTTCCTGGTGAGGTAGCGGCAACAAACCAGGGCCATCCGGGTGAAACTGAGTTCACAGGAACTTATTTTAGGCTTTCGGGTGGAGGTGACCCGGCGGAAGTGTGGATGACCAGGCGGCTTGACAGCCTGATGGTTTATGAGATGGAAATGTATAACACCTTGAGACCTGTTGGATTTTCCACCTGGCCCACCCTTGACCCACTGCTTCATCCAACGGAGCAAATTGTGGCTGAAAGCGAGGAAGATGATGAGAAAATTGACTTAGCCAATATGGTGTCTTCCGACTCTTCCGGCGGTTTCTTCATCGGATACCATGCCTACCCCTACTATCCCGATTTCATCATACAGGACCCATACTATGGTGCTGAATCAGATGCCATTGGACCAAATGGATACCTGGGCTATCTCAAAGATCTGAAGAATCATTATAAAGGGATTCCCCTGGTCATTGCAGAGTTTGGTGTTCCCTCCAGCTGGGGGAGTGGTCATCTATCTCCCACCGGGATGCACCACGGGGGAATTACAGAAGAAGACCAGGGCCGGTTTACTATCAGGATGTTTGACAATATCCTTGAATCGGGAAGTGCAGGAGGAATTCAATTTTCCCTTATCGACGAGTGGTTTAAACAAACCTGGATCACTAACCCCTTATCTGACCATAATTACAGGCATTTTTGGCATAACATCACATCACCGGAGCAGAACTTCGGTATTCTTTCCTTTGCTGCTCCACCCGAAGCTTTTAAAGAATCAGGGCCATTCACAGGGGAGTCCGTTTCTGGCATCAAGATTTCATCCGATTACACCTTTTTCAGGGTACGTTTGCAAATGGATACAGAGATGCATTCCGGCGACACGTTATGGGTCGCATTTGACACCTATTCTCAGGATTTGGGGGAATCAATACTCCCCGGAGGTATCTCCATTGGCGAAGGTGGAGATACCCTTCGGGCCGAGTTTGCCCTGCGTATTCCCATTGGAGGGGAACAGGCGGACCTCTATGTGATTCCTTCTTACGACATCTACGGGATAAAAGATCTGGTCAGGATCGATACCGTGGTTTCTACAAAAAGTGACAAGGGTGACTGGAACCAGGTGAGGTGGAAAACCAATTATGCGTACAGTATTACCCAGCACATAGGTAAGCTGAAGATGTCCGGTTCTGATGATCCGTATCAATTTCTCAATGCAGTCACTGTTTTCAGCGATAGCCTGGAGATTCGCATTCCCTGGACGCTGATAAATTTTCCTGCTCCTTCAGCCAGGAGAGCCATGCATTATATCTCCTACTATGATGGAAGTGATATCGTGATAGTACAGTCCGACACGGTAACAAGTGGCATTGCGGTCACGGTAGCCCTTGACGGAAATCTGTACCGGAGCGACAGGTATCTGTGGAATTCATGGGATTACGAAAAGATCCAGAATGATCCTCCCATTGAAAGGAAGAAACAGTCTTTTCATTACCTTAAAAGAGAATTGTACCAGTTTAACTCTCCTCCCATTGGGTTTGCAGATACCTTTTTGGTCTACCCCGGAAATACACTTGAAATAGGTATTGAAGATGGGTTACTGGCCAATGATTTTGACATCGATGGGAATGAAATCGGCGCAGCAAGGGCCTTCGGAAATAGCCCTGGCCACGGTATCCTGGATCTTCATCCCAATGGCAGTTTTACGTACTTTCCCCAGGAGGGTTTCAGGGGGAATGATCTATTTCACTACTACCTGGATGACGGAAGCACATATTCTACCCTTATCCCTGTAAGTATCCAGGTTGGATATCCTCTTGGAACTGATCAGGAATTCTCAGGGAAAAACGAATACCGGTTCTCCGTTTATCCCAATCCGGGGAAGAAAGTTTTCTTTGTACGTACCTCACGCTTGTTTACAAATGCATCGCTTCGCGTGACAGATATAACCGGAAGAGAAATAATTCACGTACCCCTGCTGAATAATTTATCCAGGATTACCATTGATGATGCGGAGCCTGGTGTTTATATATTTACCGTAATTATTGACCATGAAATGGAAATGCATCGAGTGATCATCCAATAGTGATTTTAGAAATTCCCTGATTGATGAGAATACTTGTTTGTGAAGATAATCTGATAACACTTAAGACAATAGCCTTTTCTCTTGCCAAATACGGATACGAAGTAGTAAAGGCTGTGGATGGAAATCAGGCAATTGAGATCCTTGATAACGAGAAGATTGACCTCGTTATTACCGATATCAATATGCCCTATACAAAAGGTCTTGAGCTGGTGCGGTATGTCAATACCAAACTTGAAACAAAAATACCTGTGATTATTATTTCTGGAATTACATTGGATGAAACGAAAGATCACGCGATGGAGCTTGGTGCATTAGGATACCTTACAAAACCTTTTGATCCTGAAGTCCTCCTTGGGATGGTTAAATCTGTTGCTGAGAAAAACTGAATCATCTATGCGCATTTTTCCTTTACTAACCCTCATCTTTTTCATATTTCTGAATCAGGTAGTTGCCCAGGAAAAACAAGATACCCCTCCTACGCCAGAGGAGGAATTTTCGATGATGAGGGTATTTGCGGGGGAAGGCCGGTATTCCAAGGCAAAAATTACAGGACGGAGGATCCTTACCAAGGACCCGGACTACTTTGACGCAGCCCTCTATCTCGCACGCATTTATGGATGGGAATCCAGGTACGATTCGGCCTACATGATTCTCGAGGGTGTTCTGGCAAAGGAGCCCGAATTATTCGGAGCCTATGAAACCCTGGTGGATGTGGCATACTGGGAAAATAATTGGGCGAAACTTGAGCAATACGCTGCACGCGCCCTGGAGCTGGATCCGGATTCAGAAGCCATTATGGAGAAATATTTGCTGGCAAAATCCAGGCTTGGAGTAAATCAGAATGCAACCGAGCTCTTTCTCCAGTACTCCTATGACCATTTTAATTATCCCTATACAAGAAATTGGCATATGCTAACGGCAGGGGGAAATATTCCGATAAAAATCGGGATGCTTTCGCCTTACATAAACGGAGGGTATCATACCGGTGTGGGAAATCCGTCCACAGATCTCCAGTTTAACCTGGATGCATACCTTACCCTCGGAAAGAAAAACTATGCCCTGGCCGGCTATGGGATCTCCCCGGACGGATTGGTTAATTACCTGCCGCGGCACAGGGCGGCGGCCGAGATCTGGCAGGTACTTCCAAAGGGATATGCAGTGTCGGCCGGACTTCGCTATTTCTATTGGAACCAGCACTTTACGTTTCTCACCATTTCCGAAGAAAAGTATGCCGGAAACTATTGGTTCTCTCTTAGGAGCTACCTGTTTTTCAAGGATTATGGGGTATCCGGATCATATTATCTGAGTACCAGAAGGTATTTCAAGGATAAATTCAACCACCTTACACTTACTGTGGGATATGGTACGGCTCCTGATGAGCCACTGCTTGTGGTTTCTGACCTGGACAGGTTGAAAGCGATATCGGGCAGGCTGGAATATTCAAAGCAAATCAATCACAATATAAGATTGAGTATAATGACCGGGTACGCCTATGAAGAATTTTTGCGCATGGAATACCGTCATCGATTTGATACGAGGGCAGGAATATATGTTCGTTTAAGAAAGTGAACAATACAAGAAAATATCTGGCATGGCTGCTCCTCTGGAACCTGGTCTCCATGGGGGCAAATCTTCTATCCGGACAAACGCTGCCGAATTCTGAGATTAGAGGCGTCGCCCATCCAGACACAGTCGAACAAAACGTTGCGCCACTAACCTCAGGAGAAACGGATTCTGCGAAAGCAGAGA
>CAZCQL010000016.1:0-23012 GCA_964500835.1 uncultured Bacteroides sp. | reverse complement strand
GAACAAAACGTTGCGCCACTAACCTCAGGAGAAACGGATTCTGCGAAAGCAGAGACCGCAGCACCGGGTTCCACTCAACCTCCTAATTTTCTGAGCCGATATACAGAACGGGTCCTGGTGAGGTTTGATAAGTCACCCCTCTTTATTACTATCCTCTATGTGGTCATCCTCTATTCAATCGTTACCCTGATTACACTGCTGATTCTCATTCTTCTTAACAGGGGCAAAATGCAGCGGGAGAAAAAACTGAAGGAATACCTGAGCGAGGAGTATCAACAAAAGTTGATGGATTATCTTTTTGAGGAGGAAAAATTGGATCAGGCATATAAGGATATGGAAAGGATCGCCTCAAATAAGTTTAACCGGCAGATCCTGATCAATCAGATGATTGATTTGAGCATAAACCTAAAGGGAGAGATCAAGGATGTGATCAAGAACCTCTACCTGCTGCTGGGACTGAAGGAAGACTCCCTTTCCAAAGCTTATAGCAGGAAATGGCATGAAAATGTCAAGGGATTCAGGGAACTGGCTTTTATGAACATACGGGAGGCCAATGAGAAAATCATTGAAAGCCTAAACTCCAATAATGAAATCTTACGGATGGAAGCCCAGATTGCCCTGGTCAGTTTATCGGATGACAATCCGTACCATTTTCTGCACTTAATGGAAAAACCCCTTGCTGTTTGGGAGCAGATCACCCTGCATGAATTGTTGATCCAACAAAACCTCAAGGTGCCTGCCTTCAAGCAGTGGTTTAAGTCCGGGAACCTCTCCATAGTAGTTTTTGCACTGGAGATGGTCTCCTGGTTTAAGCAAAAGAGTGCCGGCAAAGATGTTGTAAGGCTTTTCGATCATGAAGATGAAGAGGTTAGGCGTTCCGCATTTCGGGTCTGTGGCGATATCGGGTTAAAAGGCGCTCTGCCTGCCTTAAAAAAGGTCTATGACAATGAATCAACCAGGAACAAGCTGGAAATATTGAATACTTTTGCGAGGATTCCCGACGAGAAGCAGCTGAACTTTCTGAAGTCGGTGCTGGACAGGGAGGAGGATGTGCAGCTTCAGATTCTTGCCACCAAAGCCATGGAAAATACGGATGAGCCGGGGATTTCCATGCTTATTAAACTGATGAAGTCTAAATCTGAATATAAAAACTACCAGATCATCATACGGCACGTTCTGGACGGAAGAATCTATTAATCATGGAAAAACTTATGGACATCTTGATGTTTTTTGTGCTGCATGCTGTCTTCATCATTACTGCTTTAATATTCAGCACCTACCTTGTCCTTACGGTCTTTTCTGCCATCTCATTGCGAAAATACCTGCGAAAGAATAGCTATGTAGACTACAATTCCATCGTCGCCTCGCCACTGGCACCCACACTTTCAGTGATAGCACCTGCATTTAACGAGAGCCGCACGATTATTGATAACATCAGAACCCTGCTTTCGCTTTACTACAATAATTATGAAGTGATCGTGGTCAACGATGGCAGTAAGGACGATTCCTTGGAGAGGATGATCGAAAGCTATGAGCTGGAAAAAGTTAATTATTACTTCGACTACCGCCTCCCATGTAAACGAATCCGGGGAGTATATAAATCACAAAACAGATCATTCAAAAAGCTAACCGTAATCGATAAATTGAATGGGGGGAAGGCAGATTCACTGAATGCAGGTTTGAATGTCTCCAAAAACGACCTCGTTGTGAGTATTGATGCTGATTCAATCATGGAACCTGACGCTCTTTTAAAAATGGTAAAGCCTTTTCTGGAAGCAAAAGACAAAAAGGTGATCGGGGCCGGTGGAGTGATCCGCATTGCCAACTCATGTGAAATCTCCGGCGGGCACATTAACAAGATTCACCTTCCGAAGAAATTCCTGCCAAGAGCCCAGGTGATGGAATATACCAGGGCCTTTCTCATGGGAAGGATGGCATGGAGCGAACTGGATGGCTTGCTCCTTATTTCGGGAGCGCTGGGGATGTTCGACCGTGAGGTAGTGATCAGGGCCGGAGGGTACAGGACTGATACAGTCGGGGAGGATATGGAGTTGGTGGTGCGTATCAGGAGACACATGGTCGACAATAACATAAGCTATGACGTGGTCTATATACCCGATCCTCTTTGCTGGACAGAAGTACCTTCGACCCTGAAGGTCCTTGCCAGGCAACGAAGTCGATGGACGCGCGGGACACTTGAGACCCTGATTACCCACAGAAAACTTTTTCTCAACCGGAAATATGGAAAACTGGGAATGCTGGGTTATCCCTATTGGCTCATGTTTGAATACCTTGCACCCATCATAGAATTTCTGGGCATCCTGTGGTTTATATTCCTGGTCATTACCCACAGGCTCAACTGGCCTTTCTTTATTTTGCTGTCAGGTTTTGTCTACTTTTTTGCAGTCTCCCTCTCCATCTGGTCCATTTTATTTGAGGAGATTACCTTTCACAAGTATGAAAAGAGGAGAGATGTTCTTAAATTAATTGGCACAGCGTTTTTGGAACCGGTTTTCTACCATCCCATTGTCATGCTGATGTCCATTAAAGGCAACATCGACAAAATATTAAAAAGGAACACCTGGGGCAAGATGGAAAGAAAAGGATTTGATAAATCCTGATTCTACACATTAAATGTTTCGCTTTCCGACCTGTTGCCTTCCATATCCACTGCAACAATCTGGTAGGACCGGCCTTTCGTATTATCCTTAAACATGAACGGATCTTTGGTAATTTGAGGCTGATGTATAACCGTTGCTACTTTCTTTCCTTCTCTGAACACGTCATAATGAGAAAGCGGGGCATCAGCTGCATAGGCCGTATCCCATGTGATCTGAACATGATCCGTGTCTTCCAGCATCACATTGCCAGGAGGGGATAGTTCAGTTTTCGGCAGCTGAAACCAGTTTGTCCGTCCATTCTTAACTCTCCCTGCTAATTCCTCAATCTCCAGTCTTTTCTGTTTACTCATGCCATCAGGTTTGATCTGGGAAGCATAGAAGTTCTGAACAAGCTGGCATTTGAGATTATCATCCGAAATTTGGCCAATACCAATGATGGCGGTATGTATGCCCGGTGTGGTTAGCGCATACTCCACGAGTGGTTTACTGGGAAGCTCTTTGCTTCCCACCGTGCGCACAACATCTTCAGGAGCGCTGGACCAGCGGGAGGGCTTTGTATACATAGCTCCATCGGCAAATACTTTCATTGCGATAATCCCGAGGTTTTTTGCTTTCGCCACCGGGATCACATTATTCTGGTGACTCAGGTAAAGTTTGTCATTGGCGTTGATGGCTACAAGCATTCCATCGAGAATATTGTATTTGTCCCTCTGGATCATCTCAATCATGGTCGGGGAATTCAAGTGGCCTGAAAATCCTATGTGCCGAATCAGGCGCTCATTTTTTGGATTCAAACCGGTGAGGTTGGTTCCATCGCGAAAGTCCCTCAAGGCTACGAGCGTTCCGAAATTCTCATCCGTATGTAAAGGTGTTTCCAATCCCCTGTACAAGACATCTACTTCGTCTGTATTGTTGAGGCTGTGTGTGAGAACCATATTTACATAGGCTCCTTCAGGGTAATTCCCTTTTCCGTCGCCGAACATTTGGGAGAGCGAGCGTTTAAGGTCTCCAATGGCACCCTCTCCGTGATCTCCCTGTGTCCAGTTCTTTACTTCATTTGTATCTGAGAAGCCAGGTTTGGCCCACCTAATGTGGGTTTTTGTAGTAAGGAAAATAGATTCGCGCAGATTCTTGTCGTAACCTGCCTGACCGGGAATCAATTTTAATTGATCAAAGGCTTTGCCATAATTCAGCTGGCTACCTGCATATAAGTTTGAGGTGTCGAAATAATTTACACCCATCCTGAACGCTTTCAATATAATGGACACCGGGTCCACACCATCGGGGGTCCATTGCAGGGAGGCTTGTCCCCCCAATCCAAGAGTTGTCACATCAAAGCCAGTCTTCCCAAAGGATCTCTTCATGGGAGCCGGAAGCTGGTCAATCCCGAATCGGAACCCGGGCAAGACGGTTAGTCCGCCTGCTGCCGCTGCCGAGAGCTTTACAAACTCTCTCCTTGTAACGATATGTTTTCTCATAGTAACTTTTATTATGTAAACGCCGTCTCTACCCTAGTGATCAAATGTAAAAAAATAGTTTCAGGATTTCCAGTGTGCGAATTCGTACGCCTGTGTGCGAATACGGGCTATTAGTTCACATTTATTCGAATGTAAAACGCTTAAACACAAGGTATAAGAGTCGCTGGCACGATTTCTGAATTCATTATGCAAAACTAAAACTCATGTGGAAGAATTTCCTAATTGTCACCCTCAGAAGTATCAGGAAGAACAAATTATTCAACTTCATCAATATTGCCGGACTGGCCATTGGACTGGCCAGTGCCATTTTTATCATCCTTTATATTATCAGTGAAACCAGCTATGACCGGTTCCACAAAAGATCTGCAGACATCTACAGACTCTACCTCGATGGCAAAATGGCGGGGGAAGAATTCAAGGGTGCCTGGAACAGTCCCATCTTCGGACCCACCTTTCACGAGGAGATCCCTGAAATCGAAAATTTCTGCCGGTTTGATTTTGCCGACAACCGGTTGATGTGGGCCGATCCGGCCAAAAAATTCCTGGAAGGCCATCTCATGTATGCCGATTCAACATTTTTCGACTTGTTTACCATCGATCTGAAGGAAGGTGATCCGTCCACTTGTCTGGATGAACCCAATACAATTTTGTTAGCGGAGTCCAAGGTGGCTCAGTATTTCCCGAAAGGGGATCCCATTGGGAAATCCATATATATGAATAATGATTCTACGCTGTTTCGTGTGACAGGCATTGTGGAGGATCCTCCGAGAACCTCCCATTTCTATTATGATTTTATCTGCTCCTACTCCTCTGATGAAAGAAGCAGATCCCCTGGATGGTTCAACAATTACATGCAAACCTATATTCTGGTCAGACCCGGAGCCGACCAGACTGAGCTTGATGATAAGATCAACGCGTCGCTTCTGGAGAATATCCGTCCTCAACTGGAGCAATTTATGGGTATTTCTCCTGAAGAGTTTATGGAGGCAGGAGGGAAATATGGGGTATTTACCCAGCCTCTCCTGAAAATCCATCTCGATAAAGATATTCAGGTTCCCAGCGATATTGGGTTTCGTCCAATTGGAAACCGTACGTACCTGGTCATCTTTGGTGTGATCGCTTTCTTTGTCCTTGTGATTGCTTCCATCAATTTTATGAACCTGAGTACAGCCAGGTCTTTGGGGCGGGCAAAAGAGGTAAGTTTGAGAAAGGTGGTGGGTTCAGGTCGTAAAGAACTGATCAGGCAGTTTTTGTTTGAAAGCGTGTTTCTTAGCCTTATTTCCCTGGTGATTGCTGTGTTACTGGTGACAGTCCTTCTGACTCCATTTAATACCCTTGTAGGTCTCAACCTGGAATACCAGGATGTATTTAAATGGTATATGATACCGTCATTCATTATTCTTGCCATCCTGGTAGGTCTTTTGAGCGGTAGCTATCCCTCTTTTGTACTGGCCTCTTTTAAGCCCATCTTTGCGTTGAAGGGAAATGCCACTGCCAGGAACGGGACCACCTTTTTAAGAAATGCATTGGTGATTATCCAGTTTTCCATTTCCATCATCATCATTGCCGGAACTTTGGTCATTTATTGGCAGTTCAGGTACATGAATACCAAGGAATTGGGATTTGACAAAGAACAGCTGGTGGTCATCGAAAGGCTCTTCCCTTTGAACGGACAGATACAGACCTTCAAGGATGAACTGACAAACCATACTTCCATCCTGACAGCCACCAATTCCACATCCTACCTTGGGTCCTATAGTAGCAACAGTGTCTTGGGAATCAAAGGACGACCACCGGAAGAATCGGTAATGTTTTATATATACTATACCGATGAAGATTTCATGGATACGTATCGTTTCGGACTGGCTACACCCGAGAGCCGTTTCTTTTCTAAGGATTATTCACTGGATTCATCGGCGTGCCTGGTCAACGAAGCCGCCGTTAGAAAATATAACCTTGAGGATCCGTTAAACCAGAGGCTACTAACTCAAAATCCCGATGGAACCTCCGAAGAAATAAGAATTATCGGGGTATTAAAGGACCATCATTTCCTGAGCCTTAAACAGGAGATAGGTGCCCAGGCTATCATCATGAAGCCAAAATCGTATGATGCAGGATACCTCACTGTCAGACTCGCGGCCGGGAAGGAGAATATAGAGGCCGGAATGAAATACATTGATGAGAAATGGAAGGAATTCACCGATGATCAGCCGCTGCAATACTTCTTTCTGGATGAAGAACTGGAGTCCTTTTATGCGGAAGAGAAACGAACGGGTGCCATAACCCTGATATTCTCCATTTTAACCATATTTATTGCTTCTTTGGGATTATTCGGATTAACTCTTTACAACTCGCAGAAAAGAATCAGAGAGATCGGGATCCGCAAAGTGATGGGTGCTACAGAATCCAATATCGTATCCGTCATTACCAAAAGTGTGGTATATGCTGTAGGCATTTCTATTCTCATAGCCATGCCTGTGGCCTATTTTATGATGCAGGATTGGTTAAGGGACTTCCCCTACAATGTGGGATTTCAACCAATTCTCTTTATATCTGCGGCATTGCTGGCAATTATTATTGCCATGGTGACGGTTACGGTCACCTCCCTAAAAGCAGCGCGTACCAATCCGGCCATTGCACTGTACAACGAATAGGCCAAATGATTCCCTGTGTATATATTGCATCGCAGCGTTCTTTAATGATAAACATGTACACGGAGAATCTCAAAACCTGATGGTGAATTTTACTTTCAGCCGGGCGCTTGCGTCCTCCAGCTGAAAACGTTCGTAAGGGTCATTGGCAATGCTGTTCCAAACAAGGAATATTTCCCTGCCAGGCTGCAGGATCCATTGGAATCTTGACTGCAAGCCCATGCGGTTGGACTGACTGTCGTATTGGACAAAGTTGTACAGGGTTACATCCGGACTGAAAAGAATGTTCAGATTGATCCTGAATATATTGGCGATAAATCTGTCGCCGGAAACTTTAATATTGTTTCGTACCAGCTCACCACCCAGGAAGAGGGGCACTATCACTTTGTACCCTGCCTTCAATTTAATTTCATGCCGGGTTCCATTGTAGAAATTGCCCACGCGATAATCCACGGTACCCCATAGATTCCGGCGCTGGGCAGAATAAATGGAAAATGTCTGCCAGAAAAAACTGTATGTTCCTTCTGGAATGATATGTCCCGCATAGATTGAAAATGGATCCTCCAGAAGTTCATAAGATGATGTCATCTGCCAGGAGATCTCATCCCCGGTAACAAATTTGACCTTTAGGGGAGTGGCATTCCATTCACGGGTCAGCAACCTGCCGTCGAATCCCGAGATGTGATCGATGCCGGACCCGGCCCGGATCTGGATGATTCCCCATTTTTCAGGCCTGGGTCCGAATAAGAATGAACCGTAGGACTGTCGCACTCCCGGGCGGGGGACAAATCCGATTCCGGCAATAAAATTCTCCTGAATTTGCATATGTCCTGCACGCAAGTACAGGAAGTCGTTCGGGTATATGAACTCCATTCCATAAGCCAACTCTCTGCCGGGTGCCTCCATAGCCGGAACCTCAAAAGCTGTAAATGACTTAAGGCCGTACATGGTAAAGCCCATGTTCTTGTTTCCAAGAAACTTAGAAGTCCCCAATTTGACATCAAACCCAATAAGAAGATTGGCCATGTCATTCAGGGCATTTCCATAGGTTGTTATAAATCCTGCATGAGACTGGTCTCCAAAATTCCTGGAGATCCTGGTCACTGCAAAATGCGAATATTTCCAACCGATTCGCTGATCCTTCATGTACTGGGCCCCAATGTTCCACTTTCCGGATTGTCCCGTAATTTTACTTCCTACCAGCACTGGAATCGGACTTCCTGCAGAATCTAAACCAATGCGTCTGGAGAAAAACGGGATCAGCCTGGTATTCATTGGATTATCCCTGTCCCCGTTAATACCAAAATTGAAATAATTTGCTCCATCCAGAAAGAAATCCCTTTTCTCAGGGTAAAAGAGCCGGAATCGGGTGAGGTTAATTTCCTGGGCATCCACCTCGGTTTGCGCAAAATCGGTATTCAGGGTAACGGCTGCTTTCAGATTGGGCGTAAGATTGTAGTAAGCCTCCAATCCAGCATTAATCAACGGATCGACCTTATCCTCATTCATTTTGTAATCTGCTCCCGTGAGCCCGTAAGGCACAATATCCAATCCCAGTCCCTGACTGATTCCTGTCAGACCACGTAACGTACCGGCATCAGAAACCTGAAACTTATGCGTGTTCAGATTAGCCACCGGCCAGTAATCAGTTTCTTCATTGTGCATATGGTTTCGGATTAATTTCAGGCCCCATGTGTCCGACCCCTGTGTAAAACCCAGCGTTTTAAAAGGGACCGACATTTCTGTATCCCATCCTTCACTATGGATCTGAGCTTTTCCGGTCCACAAACCATCCCACGCCTTGTTAAAGGCAGCACCATTCTCACTTACAATGGCATCTCCGATGGATCCCCGGGGTCCGATCTGGAACCAGTATGCATTCCGGCGGTCGTGGTAGGTGTCGAGAATAATCTGTACTCTGTCATCATATCGTAAACTCACATCTCTCGCCAGTTCTTTGGCGGTAATGAACTTTGGGTCCACATAGCATCGGAAGGCGATGTACAGGTTGTCCTCATCAAATCCGATATAGACCCTGGTTTTCTCGGTAGAAGGCTTCCCATTGACGGGTTCCCGTTGAATAAATTCATCTACCGGATCGGCTTGCATCCACACTTCTTCACTGATAATCCCATCAATAATCGGTGGGGTGTCAAACCTGACCGCATGCACATTTTTCTGCGCAAAGATTTGGTAAAAGCCGAAAAGGAGTATCAGAATCAGGAACGTTGGTTTCTTAGTGTTCACTCGTTGGCGTTTGGCATTCAAAAATAATATTTATCACTAAAACAGACCTGAAAAAGATTACTTTTCCATGACTCCTGGACCGCCTGAGAAGGAAACTATCCCGGAGCTTCAGTTTTCCCCTTTTATTCTTTGTATTTAACAAAAGGGTTGCGATCTTAGGAGATACATTAAAAATCCTCTCATGAAAAAGAGTCAGTTATTCACCATTCGGATTGCATTGACAGTTGCATTGGGAGGATTCCTGATGGGATTTGATGCTTCTGTCATTTCAGGAGTCGTTAAGTTTATCGAACCTCAGTTCGATCTCACGAAAATTCAGCTGGGCTGGTCTGTAAGCAGCCTTACGTTGTTATCTACACTTTCTATGATGGTTGCAGGACCCATAAGTGACCGGATTGGCAGGAGGACAGTGCTCAGATGGGCAGCTGTTCTGTTCGGGGTGTCGGCTGTTGGATCAGCTCTTGCTCCAGATTTTACCACCCTGGTTATCGCCCGGATGATTGGGGGAATGGGAGTGGGCTCGTCTCTGATCATAGCTCCCCTGTTCATTGCAGAGATATCCCCGCCAAAAATGAGGGGCCGATTGGTCTCATTTAATCAACTCAATATTGTCCTGGGTATTTCTGTGGCGTTTTTTACGAATTACCTGATTCTGAGACTTGGGTCATCGGAAGTTTCCTGGGTGAAGACACTAGGAATAGACCAATACAACTGGAGATGGATGTTAGGATTGGAAACATTGCCTGCCCTCATCTATTTTATTGCCCTGTTTTTTGTCCCGCGAAGCCCCAGATGGCTCATGTTAAAAGGAAAATCCGATGAGGCCCGGGAAATTTTACACAGGGCCAATGATACCGATGCCGCCAAAGTCGAATTTGAAAATATCAGGCAAAGCATTCAAAGCGGAACAAAGAATGAAAAAATACCGCTGGCTGAAATATTCAAACCGGCATTGAAATTGGTTTTAATCATTGGAACAGGAGTAGCCATCCTGCAGCAGATCACTGGAATAAACTCCGTCTTTTTTTACGCTCCAATGATCTTCGAACAATCTGGAATTGGTACCAATGCTGCATTTTCTCAGGCTATCCTGGTGGGGCTGACCAATCTTGTGTTTACGGTCATTGCCATATTGTTTATTGACAGACTGGGTCGAAAACCCCTCCTTGGTATCGGTCTGGCCGGAATTGCAGTTTTCATGTGTATACTGGCAGCAGGATTTAACTCGGCCACGTATCGCCTTACCCCGGAATCCATCAAACAGTTGCCATCGGGGATACCAAAGGAGAAGCTCTATTCCATTCAGGACCAGCAATTTGATAGCGATATAAAATTCAAACAGAAAGTAGGTGAGATCCTTGAACCTTCGATCTTCCTAGAATATGAATCCGAACTGATTGCAGGAGCCATTCACATTAATCCGAGCCTGATACTCATCGGAATCCTTGGTTTTGTAGCAGCTTTTGCCGTTTCCCTGGGCCCTGTCATGTGGGTTCTGTTCTCCGAATTGTTCCCTAACTGGATCCGGGGCCTGGCCATATCCTTTGTGGGTTTTATCAACTCGGCTGTCAGTTTTTCAGTTCAACTGGTATTTCCCTGGGAGCTGTCCACCCTGGGGACAGCGGGTACCTTCCTCATTTACGGCATATTTGGAGCCATTGGATTGGTATTTGTCCTCATCCTTGTACCAGAAACCAAGGGGAAATCCCTTGAAGAATTAGAGAAGATCCTTGTGAAATCAAAAATAACGGAGAGATGAAAAGACGCGCCCTCAACGCATTGGTTTTACTTGTGACAATTTCCGTTAGCGGATTGTCGTGCAATCGCAATACCGGCGACAGGCCCACCCAACAGGATAAATCCGGCGAGCATGAAATAATTAAGATAGAACTTGAAAACCGAACAGGAGCCAGCCAGGAGGTGGAAGTTATCACCCTGGAATCGGGCGATCAGGTGGTGATGGTCCCTGGCGATGGTTGGGCGACAATGGACGTCCCCGTCAAAGTTCCCGGAAGGTACAAGATAGAGGTGCGCCTGTTATCGGGGCCCGTGGCGGGAGTTTCCTGTTGGGTGGAAGACTACCATAATAATAAAGATGACCGGCAGTACAACATAACCGGATCCATGGAAGTTCCGGTTTCTGATCAAAAGAGCCAGCTGGTCACGGTGTCCAGGGACGGCAGTCCGCTTAACCAGGGTTTGCATAAGATGAAATTGCATGTAGATGGAGGAATGGCAGGGATCGACGCGATAAGTTTTACCTTGTTGAAAAAGCACCGGGAAACTCCTCAGGTACTCACCCAACATACGAAGGGTGAGCAGTGGAAGGTTGTCTGGTCAGATGAATTTGAAGAGTCCGGTTCACCCGACACCTCAAAGTGGACCTATGATATCGGAAACTGGGGCTGGGGCAACAACGAGCTTCAATATTATACAGAAGGCAGGTCTGAAAATGCCCGTATCGAGAACGGGAACCTTGTGATCGAGTCCCATAAAAATGACTTGCAGGAAAAGTGGACTTCGGCCAGGTTAACTACCAGAGGAAAAACCAGTTTTATTTATGGGAAAATTGAAATAAGAGCCAAGGTACCGGTTGAGAAAGGCAATTGGACTGCCGGCTGGACCCTGGGAGATGCTTACGTGGATGAATTATCCTGGCCCTATTGCGGTGAGATCGATATTATGGAGTGTGTTGGCTATGAAATTGATGATTCCACCGGGAATGGGCTTCACCATGCCTCTGTTCATTGCGGTGCCTATTATTTCAAACTTAACAATCAACCCACAGCCATCACAGAAGTCAAAAATATGGGTGAGGAATTTCATCTGTATGCGATTGAGTGGACCCCTGACTACATAAAAGCATATGTGGATGATCTCCATTATTTCACATACGAAGACACATCAGATTCGCTCACATGGCCCTATAATGAGCCACAAAACCTCATCCTGAATCTTGCCATGGGAGGAGGTTGGGGCGGTGCCCGGGGCATGGATGAAAGTGTCACATCACAGAAAATAGTGATTGATTATATCCGGGTGTACGAGAGGCGGTAATCGCCCGGTTCCTCACCTAACCCTCAAAGAAAAAAGCAACCACAAAAAAGCAACCACAAATAACCATTTAATAGCTAGGCCTGTAACATGAAAAGGCGGAATATTTTCTTTGGCGATGCCCCGGTTAAGGTAAATGAAGATGAAATAAAGGGAGAATTTGTAAACCTTGAAGAAGAAAGGTATTATAAGATTTCCAATTTTAATCAGATGCCCGATTTCTTCATGAGTATTGTGAGCGCATCTGACCAGTGGATGTTTATTTCCAGTAATGGAGCGCTTACGGCAGGCCGGAAGAATTCTGAAGGAGCATTGTTCCCTTATTACTCCGAGGACAAGATTCATGACTATGCGGATAAAACAGGCAGTAAAACCATATTTCTTGTCAGGCAAGATGAAAAATTAAAGCTTTGGGAACCTTTCACTGGCACCGGGGTACATGTGTACCCCATCAAGAGAAACATATATAAAAACCTGCTTGGCAATAAGTTGATTTTTGAAGAAATCAATCAGGAATTTGGACTTACCTTCCGCTATAGCTGGAACAACAGTGACCGTTTTGGATTTGTAAAGAGTTCCAAACTTATCAACAATAGTGCCAGGCCCTTTGAAGTTGAGTTATTGGATGGCTTGCAAAATATTCTTCCATCCGAGGTGGACAGTGGACTTCAATCCAGCTCAAGCAACCTGTTGGACGCATATAAGAGACAGGAACTGATGGCCGATCTCGGTCTTGGTATTTACCGTCTGAGCTCCGTGCCCTCAGATGTCGCAGAACCGAGCGAGGCCTTGAAAGTCAACTCGGTATGGTCGGAAGGTCTCGATGGAGCCACAATTTTGCTCTCGAGTTTGCAGTTGGATCAATTCAGATCTGGATTCCCTGTGAGAACAGAAAATGATATCAAAGCCACCAGGGGAGCGTATTTCCTGAACTGCAGAATAAACCTGCAACCTGAAGAAATGAAGGAATGGAATTTTGTTGCCGACGTCAAACAGGATAGTGCTGCTATTTCCGGATTAATAAATATACTGAGAACAGAGAAAGAGATCCGGCCCTTATTAAAAAGTCAGATTCATCAAAGCCACGAGGATCTTAAGGGCATCGTGGCCTCATCCGATGCCATGCAGTGCACAAATGATGAGTTAAGCACTTCGAGGCATCTTAGCAACGTGTTGTTCAATGTGATGCGGGGAGGGGTGTTCGTCAAGAACTATCTCATACCGGTAAGTGACTTTCTCACATTTGTTGCGCAAACCAACAGGAATCTGATTCAAATAGCAAACGCATTTCTGGAATCTGCCGGCGACACGGTTAGTTACAATGAGTTGGCAGGAAAAGCCAGGGAGTATCACCATTCCGGACTAGCAAGAATGTGCAACGAATACCTGGCACTAACTTTTAGCCGCAGGCATGGCGACCCCAGTCGCCCCTGGAATAAGTTTTCCATTGAAAACCGGAAAGAAGACGGCAGTAAAAATCTTGGCTACCAGGGGAACTGGCGTGATATATTCCAGAACTGGGAGGCCCTGAGCCTCTCCTTTCCTGAGTACGTGGAACCTATGATCAGCAAGTTTGTGAATGCATCTACACCGGACGGTTATAATCCTTACAGGATTACCCGTAATGGAATAGACTGGGAAGTTCCTGATCCTTCCGATCCCTGGTCGAACATAGGATATTGGGGAGATCACCAGATTATTTACTTGCTTAAATTTCTGGAGATATCAGCGAATCATCATCCCAATTATTTGCACCGGCTTCTGTCACAGGAACAATTCAGCTATGCCAATATCCCCTACAGGATTAAACCTTACAGGGAGCTTTTGGCGGACCCGCAGGATACGATCGTATTTGATACGGTTCTTGAGGACATGATCAAAAAGCGGGTAAATACCACCGGATCGGATGGAAAACTGGTGTGGGACAGGCAAGACCAGGTGTTGCATGTAAACCTTGCAGAAAAACTTCTGGCTGTTGCATTATCCAAATTATCCAATTTTATTCCCGGAGCAGGAATTTGGATGAATACACAACGGCCCGAATGGAATGATGCCAACAATGCACTGGTGGGATATGGTGCTTCCATGGTAACCACTTATTACCTAAGGGCATTCCTTCGATTTTGTAAGGATTTATTTGGAAGCTACACGGAAGAGTTCATCAGTCTATCAGAGGAAGTGTCTGGCCTATTAACCCGTATTCAGGGGATTCTTGCCACTCAGTTAAAGAATGAAAGTGCCATGTTGACCATGAAAGGGATGAAAACCTGCATGGATTTGCTGGGCGGGGCCGGAAGTGATTTCCGGCAACGCATTTATAAGGCAGGGATTTCAGGAAATAAAATAGAGGTTGGAAAGAATCAGATCCTCGGCTTTTTAGACGAAGCCATACGGACTCTCGATATCACCATCTCGTCAAACCGGCGACAGGACCAACTTTATCATGCGTATAACCTGATCCGAATCGATGAAGACAAGGTATCGATGCGGCGATTATATGAGATGCTCGAGGGACAGGTGGCGGTATTGAGTTCAGGATTTTTAAAAGTTGAGGAAGCTGTTGATCTGCTGGATGCCTTAAAAAGCAGCAACCTGTTTCGGGAAGATCAGTTTACCTATATCCTCTATCCCGACCGCAACCTGCCGACCTTTATGGAAAAGAACAACCTCGCATCCGAAATGGTGGATCGATCCATTTTATTGAAAACACTTGTGGATCGGTCCGACCGGCAAATAGTCGTAGAGGATGTGAATGGAGTGATCCATTTTAATGGGAACTTCAGGAATGCCGGTATCCTGAAAAGCGCGCTGGAAGATATGCCTGCCGAATATTCTGAACTCGTAAAAGAAGAGGCACAACTAGTCCTGGATATTTACGAAGAGATTTTTGATCACCAGTCTTTTACAGGCCGATCTGGTACTTTCTACGGGTATGAGGGCCTGGGCAGCATCTACTGGCACATGGTATCCAAGTTGCTTCTGGCTGTTTGCGATACCTATTACAGGGCACACTCAGAGACAAGAGATAAGAGTATCCTCGGCAGATTGGCTGCCCACTATTATGAAATCAGGGCAGGTATTGGATTAAACAAAACTCCCGACGTATATGGTGCGTTCCCCACGGATCCTTATTCACACACACCGGCGAACAGGGGTGCTCAGCAGCCCGGGATGACCGGCCAGGTGAAAGAAGATATTATTGCCAGGTGGGGCGAATTAGGAATTCTGGTCAGGGAAGGCAAAATAAAATTCCATCCTATCCTGCTCAGAAGCAGCGAGTTCCTCTCACAGGCCAATGAGTTGATCTATTATGATGTACATGGAATCAAAAATGTGTTGCCCCTTGAAAAGGGCACCCTCTGTTACACGTATTGTCAGGTACCTGTAAAATACATGATTTCAGCTGAGCGAAAGATCCGGCTATTCTTCAAAAACGGATCTCAGCAAATAATAAAGAGTGATACCATTGATGAAGCCAACAGTGCTATGATTTTTAAAAGAGGAGGGGATATCACCAGAATCGATGTATGGCTCACTCCCGAATTATCATGATTCACCAGGCAAGGATGCTTTTCAGCTTGTGGAATGCCTTTTGAAAGAGTGCTCATTCAGATCGGATCGCAAGTAAGAACCACTGTGATCTCGATTGATTCGGCTATGTTGTTGCGCATAATTCTAGGGATCTTAATTTTGAAGTCTGCCGGGTGAAGGATGAACTTTGTGCGGGCAGTTATTCCGCTATGGGTAACCTCAACTGACCCGTCAGTAGTAAGAGATTGCTTAACCCCATGGATGGTCACGTCTCCGGATACCTTGACTTCATAGGTGCCTGGTGTGGAGTAATCAACCTCTGCATTGTTGGTAATAGATCCAGTAAAAGTTCCCTTAGGGAATTTCTCTGATTCCACATAATTCTCATTGAAATGTTCCTGCATCAGTTTTTTTACGAACCTGAATTCTGTCATCTTAACGATGATGACTACCTCTCCGCTTGCTGCATCAACCACAGCGGCAACCTTGCTGTTTTCGGCCTTTATGTCTTCCACAATCGTATGGGAAAAGAAACTGATCTCCCCGTCATTTGTAAGATATTTTCCCTGACCCATTACTGAAGATGTGATGGCTGTTGCCACCAGACACGTCATTATATTTCTTCTCATCTGATTCCGGTTAATTGTTTTTTTAATGTAAAGACCCGTGAAATATTAAATCCAAAATGGATATCCCCCTCAAGCCACTGTCCGGTTGTGTGCCCAAGGAAACCGCTCTCACTCATGGCGACCGAATTTGTCAGAATGATCGAGAAAACATGCCCCCCGGTTTCCAAATCAAATCCGATGGAAAGTGGGTTATATATCTCAGAGGTAGAGATCTGATTATCAGCATTGAATAAATAAAAATATTCGGCATTCAGGGATATCCTTTTAGTTAATTTCAACCGGCCACCGATGCCCGTGGCGAACAGATCATTTTGATTCTCCACCGTTGTTACAAAATTGTCATGAAGGTAGGAGGGTGTAAGCTGTAGTGAGAAACCCGGACTGAACTTCCTGGCAATCATTAGCTGGTGTGCAAATGCAAGGCGTTGATAAAACTTATAATCTCTTTCCGTATTCTGCCACTGCAATCCGTTAACGTAAATCCCGGACATCCAAGAAACTGAGACTGGCATCGTGCGCACTCCCCTGGATTGCCTCAACAAACTGAGTTTTGTAAAACTATCCACAGTTTTTTCAAATGTCCCTCTGCCAATGCCAGCCATCAGCCAGTCAGTGATTCCATACTCGAGGCTTAAATGAATATTGGCCTGGTCCAATCCGAAGAATTCGTAGGCTCCCGAATTCAATCTCCCAAACCTGTGTGAGATCCTGAAATCCAATTGGCCATCAGGCTTTCTCTCAATGGAATGTCCATTCAGGATCCGGGTGGATTTGAATGTTGCTGTAGTAAATTCAGTGGACTCTTCCATCTGATCCTCCAGCAAAGATTCCAGATCTTGTCCGGTTACCATCGCGCAGGAGCACAAGAGAAAAATTGAAAATATCTGTTGACTCATTTTTATAATCATAGCATACTCCACATTGGTCCTTGGGGATTTATCAATTGTTTCGACTTCCCTGGTTAACCCAGGCTTCGATGGTATTTATCAGGCACGTATCAAGCTTGTCTGCGCCTTTCGGCATTTTTGGAAAACCCTCCAGGCGATTGATGGCACCCACAATAAGATTGCCGGAAGCGGCCACATTTTCATAATCTTCAAAAGCTATGCCATTGGTGAAATCAGGCGCATTCAGGTTGCTATGGCAGTTATAACAATGATTGCTTAAAATGGGTATGATATCCTCCGTAAAAGAGACCGCTAATGTATCGCATATCTCAGGCTCCTGGTATACTGTGTCCTCGTTTTCCCAGTAGCAACCGAATGCCGTGATCCACAACAGGAGAAATAAAAATGGTTTATTCATTGATAAACTGTCTTTTTTTGGTATTCAATTGAGCGTTGACAAAAAGCATATGATGCATTTCTTTCCGCATAAAAAATCATCTGTCCGATCCATACTAATGACTCAATAGGCCTTCATTTGTTCAATTGCTTCATTTGCACGACTCCGATTTTCTAACAACCTCCTTTCCAGCACTCTCAGAAAACGAAGGCGGACCGCCGGTATGAAAGGCCAATATCCTAATTAACATCTATTTAACAGAGGTTCCGGGAACAATTATAACCAGGAAAAGTTATTGGAGAATACACTATTTAAACTAAAAAGATACGTTATGAGAAAAATTTTTACATATTCAACCCGATTCAGGGGATTCTTGGTTGTGGGCTTGCTCATTGCTGTCCAATTCTCTTTATCAGGACAGATTTCCCATGCAATTGGCGTTACAAGCAATGTGTTTACACCAAATGAATTACACATCAGCGCAGGAGATACGGTCGTTTGGACCAATACCCAGGGGAACCATAATGTCAACGGGACCCAGGCTACTTTCCCAAACAATCCGGAATCTTTTGGAAATGATGTGGGAGCCGGTTGGGTGTTCACTCATGTGTTTACAATCCCTGGTGATTACGATTACAGGTGTAATCCTCATTTTAGCTTCGGGATGACGGGGAAGATTACTGTGGCTGATGCTCCACCGGATACCCTTATTGTCAATTTAACCGGAATGGTTCCACATATTGGTCAGCAGGGTTTTATACGTGTAACAGATGATGCGAGCGGAGAAGAACTGGAACGGTCAGGTGGGATCATCGAAACAGATTCCTTCACCCTGAAAATTCCCGGTATTGTTTCTGGTCATTCGTATACCATTGATTTGTATGCCGATCTTAATGGCAATGGTTATTACGATGCACCTCCTCTGGATCACGCCTGGAGAATGGGTGCGACCGCAGCAGGGGGTAATCTTGTGGTGGATTTTGCACACAACACGGACTTTACCGATATTGAATGGGTGCACAGACTCGAAATGATGTTCTCGGGAATGGCACCACACTTGGGGCAGATGCTGACTCTTTATGTAAGGGACCTGGCTACCGGTAATTACCTTGATACAGTAGTGCTGGAGGCAATTGAAGATCCGGTTTTTGATATACATTCCAATGCCATAGAAGCCGGCGGAACGTACATGATCGATTTTTATGCCGACCTAAATGGAAATGGACTATATGACGCACCTCCGGTCGATCATGCCTGGCGCCTGGAAACTGGTGAAGCCGTGGGTGATGTAATAATCGAATTTGCTCATAATACCGTTTTTACAGATATATTTGAAGCTACCGGGCTCGATTTGAATGATCAGAAACACAGGCTTGCTGTTTATCCGAATCCTGCAAGCGATAACCTTTTCGTTGTTTCAGAGGGTGTCATTGAATCCATTTCTATCTTCTCGATTACAGGAGCTAAGCTCTTAGGATACACGAATTTGAAGGTGCAAGAATACTTGATTCCTTTAGACGGCATTCGCTCCGGTTCTTATATACTGAAAATCAGAACTATAGATGATAATGTAAGTGTTAGCCGTCTCTTAAAGAAATAGAATCGATTCCATACTTTGTGTAATCAAGAGGGTGCCAGCGTGGCATCCTCTTCCCTTCCCGGTTTTTTTTCAAATAGTACATGGAGCTATTCCTCAATCCCAAATTTAAAGATTGTCTGGGAGAAAAATTTATCTCCTGGTCGAAGAATCGTGCTTGGAAAATCAGGCTGATTTGGAGAGTCTGGAAAGTGCTGTGTTTCAAGGCATAAACCGGAATTCTTTGCATAGGTAAAATTGCCTGATGCAAGAGACCCATCAAGGAAGTTTCCCGTGTAAAATTGCACACCCGGTTCCGTGGTGAGTACCTCGAGTGACCTCCCGCTTTTCGGATCAAATAACTTGGCTGCCAGCACTTTTTCTTGCGAAAACCCATCCAGCACGAAATTGTGGTCATATCCTCCCGGATTACCTCCAACGTCGGCAATCCGCTCCCCGATAACAAACGGCTTTCTGAAATCAAACGGGGTTCCTTCCACGTTTGCTATCTCCCCAGTGGGTATCAGCTCTTCATTCACAGGCGTGTACCTCGATGCGTTCATATATAATACATGATCGAGAATGGTCCCCTCTCCTGCCAGGTTAAAGTAGGTATGGTTGGTCAGGTTTACAGGGGTGGCCTTATCCGTTTCTGCCTCATAGGTAATAACTAGCTGGTCTGCGAGTAATTCATAGGTCACCACTACTTTTAAGGTACCGGGGTATCCTTCCTCTCCATCAGGACTGGTATAGGACAATTTCAACGCTGCGCGCTCATCGCCGGAAATCACTTCAGGGTCCCATAACACATCGTCAAATCCTATTAAACCCCCATGGAGGGTATTGTTGCCGTTATTGGCTGCCAGCTGATACGTTTCGCCGTCCAATGTAAACTGTGCATTGGCAATCCTGTTTCCGAACCGGCCAATAAGGGCTCCGAAATTCGGGTGACCGGCCAGGTATTGGTCCAGGTTGTCAAATCCCAGGGCAATATTGCCGCTCTTCCCGTTTTTATCAGGGGTGTGAATCTCTGAAATAATTCCTCCAAAGTTTGTGATCTTTATCAGAAGATCTTTTTCATTTTTAAGCGTATAGAGCATGACCGAATCTCCATCAGGCATAAACCCGAAGAATGATTTCTCCACTTCTCTTTTCGCATTTTTTTGGTCTGCTATTTTCTCTTGATTACCTGACTTACATCCTGCAATCAGGATTACAAGTGCAACAATTAGCGAAATCCCGGTAACCAACGGGTACTTCGATAGGGCTACAATCTTCTTATTCATAGGTATCTATTTTGAATGGAATTCTTCACTTTTTTGTACAATAACCATTAACAATTAACCAATAACCTCTTTTTACCTGTCAAACTCCAACCTTTCCCCCCTGACCATCTCATTAAACATTCCTTCTTTATAAACCAATTTCCCATTTATCCAGGTATGGGTCACTTTTGAATGAAAGGTTTCTCCTTCAAACGGGGACCATCCACATTTGTAATAGATGTTTTGTCGCGCTACCGTCCATTCCTGATCAAGATCCACAAGCACCATATCCCCCCGAAAACCAGGCTCAATGAACCCCCTCTCTTTTACTCCAAACAGCCGTGCAGGAGCATGGCACATTTTCTCAACCACCTTTTCAAGGCTTAATTTTTTCAGATGCACTAATTCCAGCATGGCAACAAGGGCATGCTGTACCATGGGTCCGCCAGAAGGCGATGCAAAATATTTACTCTGCTTCTCCTCGATGGTATGGGGGGCATGGTCCGTGGCAATCACATCCAATCTGTCGTTCCGTACAGCTGCCAAAAGGGAATCACGATCATGCAAAGTCTTCACTGCCGGATTCCATTTGATCAGGGTCCCTTTTCGCTTATAATCTTCGTCGTCGAACCAGAGGTGATGGATACACACTTCGGCAGTGATCCTTTTCTTGTTAAAGTCACTTCCCTGATTAAATAGCTCCAATTCCCTGGCTGTTGAGATGTGGAGGATATGTAATCGCGAGTGATGTTTTTTCGCCAATTCGACGGCCAGTGAGCTGGAGATGTAACATGCTTCTTCACTACGAATCACAGGATGAAGGTTCACCGGAACATCTTCGCCATAGCGTTCACGCTGCGCTTTTATGTTCTTTCTGATGGTTGATTCATCCTCACAATGGGTGGCTATCAGGGTAGGGGATTCTGCAAAAATATTCTCCAGTGATCTGCGGTCGTCAACCAGCATGTTCCCTGTAGAAGCTCCCATAAAAACTTTCACTCCACAATTTCTGGATGGATCCAGTTTCCGGATTTCGCTGATGTTATCGTTCGTGGCTCCCAGGTAAAATGAGTAGTTAGCCAGGGAGACCTCAGTTGCCCGTTCATATTTCTTTTCCAGTTCCTCAATGGTGGTTGTTTGTGGATCCGTATTTGGCATCTCCATAAAAGAGGTGATCCCACCGGCTACTGCCGCTTTCGATTCTGAGGCAATGTCAGCTTTATGTGTCAGGCCTGGTTCCCTGAAATGCACCTGATCATCGATAGCACCGGGAATCAGGTATTTTCCTGCCGCATCAACTACCTCTGCCTGGTCCTGCCCGGCCCCGGGTTCTCCTTCAGACACTGCGCGGATGATCCCACCCTGCACAAGCACAAAACCATATGTGATGGTCCCATTGTTTACAATCTTCGCATTTTTTATGAGGTAATTATTCATCTTCTTAAGGTATCACCTTTTACGTTCATAACTCCTAAACCAGCTATTTATCTTTAACCTGATCACGCCAAAAATGGCTTCACTGACGATCTTTCCAGACATTTTGGAAGTGCCCTCCCGCCGGTCTGTAAAAATGATTGGCAATTCCACCACATCAAAACCATATTTCCAGGCTTTAAACTTCATCTCGATCTGGAAGGCATATCCTCTAAATTTAATGTGGTCCAGGTCGATTTCATCAAGAACTTCCCTGCGGTAACATACGAAACCAGCCGTAGCATCTCTCACTTTCATTCGGGTGATCATTCTCACATACACAGAAGCAAAGTAGGAGATCAGCACCCTGCTCATGGGCCAGTTGACCACATTGACACCAGAGATGTACCTGGATCCGATGGCCACATCTGCCTTATCTTTGTCACATGCTTTGAATAACCGGGGCAGATCATCCGGATTGTGGGAAAAGTCAGCATCCATTTCACATATATAGCGGTACCCGTTTTCTATGGCCCATTTAAAACCTTTGATATAGGCCGTACCCAACCCCATTTTTCCAGAACGTTCCAGCAAATGGAGTGTCCCGTTGTAATTGCCCTGCTGTTCTTTTATTCTCTTCCCTGTGCCATCAGGCGAATTATCATCTACGATTAGCAGATGTGTCTCCACAGGAAGATCCATCACCGCCTCGATGATCTTGTCGATATTTTCTATTTCATTATATGTAGGTACAATGACCAGCCGATCAATCATAAATCTTTTGCCAAAAAAACAAAATTACACCAATTTTTGAAGAATATGTCAGGGTGATAAAAGGAAAGAGGTATATTTGCGGGCCGTTTGAAAAAACGGAGTACTTTGAAAGGCGGAATGCAACAATCAGATATACAGGCGTCTGAGTTTTTTCTCAAAAAATTTGTTGTGATTGTTTGGAGATTAAAAAGGAAAGCACTTATCTTTGCATCCGCTTTTGAGAAGCATTGTTCTAAAAAAGGTTGAATTAAGCTCGCAATTCTAGTGAGCATATTGTGAAGAGAGATGTTGGGGAGTACAGATAAAATTATTATCTTTGCAATCCGCAAAACGGAACAAAGTTCTTTGAAAATATTGAAGTAAGAATTAGGTAAAGAAGTCACCTGAAATTCCAAAATGAATTTTTAGGAGTGAAGAATCCTTGAGCAAATTAAATTTTTTCTACAACGAAGAGTTTGATCCTGGCTCAGGATGAACGCTAGCGGCAGG
>CAZCQL010000015.1:49622-69204 GCA_964500835.1 uncultured Bacteroides sp. | reverse complement strand
TCGATCTGTCTGGTACTTCCGATTCTACTACTCGTTCCATTCAAGGGCAATAGTCTGGTTCCATGGCTTTTCTAATCCTACTGGCTTTCTAATACTACTCACTGTCTAAATTCCGGGGTTGATTTAGGAATATTCGGAAATGATGGTAGAGGAGGCCCGTATATTTAATGAAAAGTATATGAAGAGTGGTCAGGTAAATTTTTACCTTGCAAACACGGAAAAGATATTCCTGTTGAAGCGAATCAAGAGTTATTACACGTGCAACCAACATAGTCAACTTAAATAAATTTGCAATGAGAAAGTTCCTGTTCATTTTTTTAGCCATCTGTCTTACCGGATGTCATTCTGAGGAGAAAAAGAACCTCGTTTCGGGTATTTTTATTGAGAATATGGATACTTCAGTTAAACCGGGAGATAATTTCTATAAATATATCAATGACTCCTGGGTAAAAAATGCCGTAATTCCTCCCGATAAATCTTCATACGGCCTCGTATCAATAATTAGGGAACAAGCTGAAGAGAATGTGAAAAATATCATTGAAGAATCCTCTTCAGGTGAATTTGAAGAAGGTTCTGACGAACAGAAAGTGGGTGACCTGTACCACTCATTTATGGATATGGAAAAACGCAATGAGATCGGCATCTCCCCTCTTCAGACTGAATTTAATAAGATTGATTCTCTTTCGGATCATAATGATATAACTGCTTACTTCGCTTACGCGGACAAATATGGCTACAGGGTACCGATAACCCTTTTTGTTAATCCGGATTTTAAGAATCCATCTGAATACGCCATTTTTATCTGGCAATCAGGTTTAGGATTACCAGATCGTGAATATTACCTCAAAGAAGATGAACGTTCCCGTGAAATTCGGACTTCCTACAAAGCCCATATCAAAAGAATGTTTGAATTGGCTCAGCTGGATGATGGAAGCAAAGCCGCGACTTTAATCATGGCACTTGAAACTAAACTGGCTGAGCAGCATCTGGAAAAAGAGAAGACACGCGACCCGGTTAATTTGTACCATATGGTAGAGGTGAGTGAGCTTCGGGAGATGGTGCCCAATTTTAACTGGACAGGATTCCTGAAAGAAACCGGTATCGAAAAACAAGAGAAACTGGGAGTTCTGATGATTGATTATGTCAAAGCTTTAAATGATATATTAACGGGAACTGATCTGGATACATGGAAGATTTATCTGAAATGGGGTGTACTGAATACCAATGCCAATTTTTTAAATGAAGACCTGGATCAACAAGACTTTGCATTTTATCAAAAAGAATTAAAAGGTACGGAGGAGCCGCGTCCGTTATGGAGAAGAGGGACGGCATTAGTTAGCCAGTATCTGGGCGAAGTAGTTGGCAAAGTATATGTAAAACAATTCTTCCCGCCCGAAGCAAAGGAAAGGATGGAAATCCTTGTGGGAAATTTATTAAATGCCTACGAGGTCAGTATAAAACAGCTGGACTGGATGAGTGATGAAACCAAAGTACAGGCCTTTGATAAAATTGAAAAATTTACCCCTAAAATTGGATATCCAACCAAATGGAGAGATTACAGCTCGCTATCCATTGATGAAAACGATCTTTTTGGGAACATAGTGAATGCCAAATTTTTTGAACACAATAGAAATATAGCCAAATTGGGTCAACCAATCGACCGCGAAGAGTGGGGTATGACCCCTCAAACAGTAAATGCTTACTACAATCCCACCATGAACGAGATTGTTTTCCCGGCCGCCATTTTGCAACCACCCTTCTTTAATTTGGAAGCGGAGGATGCAGTAAACTATGGTGCGATCGGAGCAATAATTGGACATGAGATTGGCCACGGCTTCGACGATCAGGGCAGCAATTTTGATGGTGATGGCATGATGCGGAACTGGTGGACAGATGAAGACCGGGAAGAGTTCAAAAAACGGACCAGTACCCTGATAGCCCAATACAATGAATTTGAAGCATTGCCTGGTCTCCATGTGAACGGGGAGTTTACCTTAGGTGAAAATATAGGAGATTTGGGAGGACTTAGCATCGCTCTTAAAGCCTACCATATCTCTTTGGAGGGTCGGCAGGGTCCGGAAATGGATGGATTCAGTGCTGTTCAACGTGTATTTATTGGATGGGCTCAGGCCTATAGAGGGAAGATACGTGACGAGGCATTGCGTTTACAAGTAAATACCGATTCACATTCACCTGGCATATTCAGGGTAAATGGAGTAGTAAGGAACATTCCTGAATTCTTCACAGCCTTTAATGTAGACGAGCAAGATTCCCTGTATTTGGCAGCGGATAAACGAGTAAAAATTTGGTAAGTCTATCACTACTCCGATCCATTAAGCAACCAGCATAAGAAACAGGAAATTAGGTTGATACGCTTTACAAAACCAATAATCTCATAGTAGACATATGAGAATCTTCAAATTGGTCTGAAAGCAAACACCCCTGATAAGACTGTTGCCAAAATGTATCAAAAAGGGATTGAAGCTCCGAAGAATTATCGATAAATTCAAAAAGGGTCACTGGATATGACCTGTTTACCATCAGCCATTTAAACGTAGGTTTGTATCCATTTATTGGAGAAATTGTTATTGAATACTACATAAAAAATTTGAGAGTAAACTTAGGGAACATATCTTGTACATAGGGATAATATTACGATTATCAGTCTCATTTTAAACGCTTTAAATAGAGAGAGCTCTATTTCAAACAGATAGAATCAATATAAATTATATACAAACAGTTCTAATTATTTCTTTATAATAATTTTCTGAGTGATATTCGATCTTTCTTAGAAGAATTCTGAAAATGAAGAAGACACTCTTTTGGTATTTAGCCGTTCTATTGGTTGTCGAACTTACAGGATGTAATCTTACTACAGGCTATAATCCGGATCAGGTTTTATCTACATCAGATAATCCCCAAATTATACAGGATTCAACCATATTAATCCCTGTTGAAGCCACAACTTCCTATTATTTCCCATGCAGCGACTGCCATAGTGAATTAGTACCCAATCCCCAAAGAAGGGAGCTAGTTGAGATGCATGATGACATAGTATTCGACCATGATTCTGAGAATAGATGGTGCCTGGCCTGTCATAATACATTCGGCAGAGATTCTTTAATTCTTGCCGGCGGCCAGCTTCTAGGATTTGATGAATCTTACAAACTTTGCGGACAGTGCCATGGTCCCAAATACAGGGATTGGAGACTTGGAATACATGGTAAGCGAACAGGGTTTTGGAACGGAAAAAAACAATACCTTCTTTGTGTTCATTGCCATGATCCACATTCCCCAAAATTCAAAAGTCTGCAACCAAAGCCACCCCCAAGAAGGCCTGAACAAATATTTATTGATTCTACCTATGAAAAGCCAAAAAAAGTCACTACATCCCCATAGAGGTATCGAGAGGCGTGATTTCATGAAATGGATGGCGTTGGGCGCAGCCTCAATTGCAAGCATTTCTGCACTTTCTTCCTGTGACACTGATAAAATGGAGTCATTTTTCCAAAACCATTTTAAAGAACTGGATGAAAATGAAGTGAACGAGGTATTGGAGCGTCTTGAGCGGGAATACAAAAAACAATACAACATTGACATTAAAGTAAACTCCACCTTGCCCATGGATAATGTTCTATTCGGATATGGGCTTGATCTTTCAAAATGCATCGGTTGTCGAAGGTGTGTTCATGCATGCGTAAAGGAAAATAATCAATCAAGAAATCCTGAAGTTCAATGGATAAAGGTTCTTGAGATGGAGAAAGAAAAGGGTGTGGATCTAAGACATTCCAATCCATATTATGATCCGGAAAAGGTTCCTGAAGAAGGTCATTTTTATATGCCCGTTCAATGTCACCAGTGCAGGAATGCCCCTTGCGCTAAGGTTTGCCCTGTAGAAGCTACCTGGGCTGAACCAGACGGAATTGTGGTGGTTGATTACAATTGGTGCCTTGGCTGCAGGTGCTGCATGTCCGCCTGCCCATATGGTGCCCGGAGATTTAACTGGTCGACACCCGAAATACCGGTTAATGAAATGAACACAGAAACTGAATATTTAGGGAACAGGCCCCGAATGAAAGGAGTAGTTGAAAAATGCACGTTTTGTATTCAACGCGTAAGAAAGGGACAATATCCCGCTTGTGTTGAGATTTGCCCTGTGGGGGCACGGAAATTTGGAAACTTGCTCGATAAGACGAGTGAGATACGTACGATTATGAAAAACAAGAGGGTTTTCATTTTTAAAGAAGAATTAAATACACAGCCGAAATTTTATTATTTCTATGGCACCTAATAGTGGAGGATGTTTATGTACCTGAAGGAATTTGTCATTGGTAGCATTAAAATAATTTTAAAGGGATCAAAAGCCTACTGGGCCTGGATTTCTTTTCTTCTGGTATTTATGATTGTCGGTATTATTACTTATGTAAATCAAGCTACTCATGGCTTGATTACCACCTCAATGCGCGATCAGGTTTCCTGGGGCTTTTATATCGGAAACTTCACTTTTTTAGTTGGTATTGCTGCGGCTTCGATCATGCTTGTGGTCCCTGCTTATATTTACAACTGGAAGCCAATAAAAGAAATTGTGGTTTTAGCAGAGCTACTGGCCATGAGCGCGATCCTTATGTGCTTAATGTTTATTCTGGTAGACATGGGGCATCCAGGGCGTTTCTGGCATATGATCCCTATCATTGGGAAACTGCGCATTGGTCATTCAATTCTAGCCTGGGACTCTCTTGCTTTAACATTTTACCTGATGTTAAATTTCATCATAGTTTCTCATATTCTGTTCAGGGCTTTTAAAATAAGGGATTACAGCAGGAGATATGTTATTCCGTTAATATTACTTTCTATTCCGGCAGGTATTGCAATTCACACGGTTACGGCATTCCTATACAATGGAATTGCAGCCCGACCTTTTTGGAACAGCGCAATACTAGCTCCAAAATTTCTTGCTTCTGCATTTTGTTCAGGTCCGGCCATTATGATTATTCTCTTCCAGATCCTACGAAAAACAACGAGGTTGCATGTGGAAGACGTGGCAATATGGAGAATTGCCGAATTAATGGCATACACCATGTTCTTTAACCTGTTTCTTACGGGTGCTGAAATATTCAAGGAGGTATATTCAAATACAGAGCACCGCGTTTTTACAGATTACCTCTATTTTGGAATTGGAGAACACAAAACGATTGTACCTTTTGGGTGGACAGCCCTTATATTCGATATTATTGCTTTTATTCTTTTTCTTGTACCATCTACCCGCAAGAACTTTATAACCCTTAATATTGGAGCTGCTCTAATCTACTTTGGTGTTTATATTGAAAAAGGAATTGGGCTCATAATCCCCGGATTTACACCTGATGTACTTGGTGAAATATATGAGTATTTCCCGTCCAGAACAGAGATCTTCATCACCATGGGAATATTTTCTACAGGATTTTTAATCTACACTTTTTTATTGAAGGTTGCTGTGCCAATCATTCTTGGGGAATTTAATTATAAAAGAAATCCATAAAATGGAAGTCCCTGGCATACCCTGTACTGAAAAACCAAGAGGGGTCATGATGAAAAACCTACCTAAAATATCATTGTTCGAGGTGGGATACGCCTTCTTAATAAATCTGTAATCCCATCGCCCCTGCTAACTTTATGGATTAATTATTTTCTACAATCGGATGAGAATGAAACTAAATATTTTCGGTAAGCTGCTGATCGGGATAATATTGGTAGTTGCACTGATCTCACTAATTACGACCGTTGGGATAAATAGTATTAATCAACTTGAGGGTATATCTACTCAGATAATGAGTGCGTCTGACAAACATACTGAAATTCAGAAACTTAAGCTAAATTTTCAGCAAATACTGATGCCCGTGAATGATTACCTGATACATGGAAATCAAGTTGAAAAATCACATTTTGAGCAGTTGCTGCAAGACGTTAAGAAACAATTGGAGGTGTGCAAAGAGCTTGACTGGGACAATGATGGACAAATATTCCTGTTTAGGTTTGAAAATAGCCTGATTGAATTGGAAGCTTTGGCGGGGGGTATATTTCAAATTGCTAATCCTGTTGGGCATTCTGAAGGCGTGGATATAATGGCGGAAATGGACACTATGGAAGTCAGTGCACTACGTTCTATTGACATGTTCCTGGCAGCTGAAGTGAAGGAAATAAGCGAACATATTCAAACCAACCAATCTACGGATATGAAAGCCAGGAGAGCATTCATTCTAATGGGTCTATTTATCAGTTTTTGCCTGGTTATCGGCGGATTTTTCTATGTGAGAGCAATCACCCTGCCTTTAAAACAATTAGCCCTGACGGCGCAGCAGGTATCTGAAGGAAATATGTCTATAAAAGCAGAGGTTAAAACCAATGATGAAATTGAAAATCTTGCCAAATCCTTCAATTCGATGATTGGGGCTTTAGAAAAAACAACAATGTCCCGGGAATATTTCAGCAGCATTCTCAATAATTTGGTTGATTCTTTAATTGTTACTGATGCCTCGGGTATTATAAAGATTGTAAATCACGCAACACTTAATCTGTTAGGATACCAGGAAGCTGAGATTATTGGAAAGCATTTTGGAAGCATCTTGTTACAGGAAGGTCACGATGGCTATCAGATTAAGATGGATGACACGATGGAAATGCTCATAAACGGGCATGACCAAAATGTATATAATACCTATTATACGAAAGAAGACATTGCATTACCTGTTTTATTTTCCGGTTCCTTAATGTATAGCGATAACCACAAAGTGTCAGGAATGATCTGTATAGCATACCACAAAACAGAGAGTAACCCGGAAGAAATAAATAATAGAAATGTCAGGTCCGAATACGAATCAAAATACACCAAACCGAGCGGTGAGATTCCTCTAACCAAACGTGAGATTGAGATCGTCATATTAATTGCCGAGGATATGAGCAACCGTGAAATAGCTGACAAACTATTTATCAGTGTCAGAACAGTGGAAACTCACCGAAAAAATATCATGCAAAAGTTACAAACAAAGAGCGCAATTTCTCTGGTTCATTATGCTTCCCAGGCAGGTATAATTTAATTGCTCACCATAATCAATTCTGCGGGAGGGTTTGGCACCACGCAGAAAGATCTGAAACATCCTGCAATGTTGCACCAAAGTCATATGTTTTCACCATGACAGATCCAGGATGGCCAAAAAATACCTTATGGGCAAATTCCTGCGGATTATCATTTGATAAGAAACCCGGGAAATTTGTGAATCCAGGAACCACTTCAGTTAATCCATCTGCTCCATGACATGTGGCGCATGATGTACCTCCTCCAATTCCGCTATCATACAAGGTCTGGCCTGAACCTGCATTTCCTCGGAAAGTGCCGTCTGCATTAAGAATGAAATTCATGTCATACATACCCGCATCCAAGAATGCAACTAGATCCCATATAGCAGTCTCGTCCAATTCGCCGGAACCGTATCCATGGGCATCTTTAATATCCACAAATGCCTGCCATTTTGTCCTTGTAAGCGGATAGAGTCCTGCAATACCTGTATAATGACTTCCGCCACTGTAGCGACCTTCTTTCCCGATGTAATCCCATCCATGACATTCTTTGCACCTCCAGGTATCTGCTCCTGCTTTTGCCCCATTTGAGGGATATAACATATGGTCTCCGGTAGGAGCTGTGCCACCTGTGACAATCCAGTACTTATCATAGAGCTGACCGCCTTGTGAAACGCTGGTGGATGTCCAAAGTATAGGAGACAATGTCTGTGAATAAGCTGCGAGATTGGAAACATTCAGAAGCGAGCCACTGATGCTTTCTGATGCAGGCATTAGCGTTCCCGGATGACCGAACCTGACTTTATGTAGAAATTCCTGCGGGTTTTCATTCGATAAGAAACCAGGGAAAGCATCAAATCCGGCAACAAGCTCGGTGGTTCCGTCTGGTCCGTGGCATGTACTACAGGCAGTATTTGTTTTTACTGCGCCAGATTCAGATCCTGGCATTCCACTTGAATACAGGATTTTCCCCAACTCCTTTTCACCCGTGAAGGTGCCATCCACAGAGAATATCAGGCTTAAATCGATCATTCCCTCTTTGTAAAATTTTACCAGGTCCCAGATATCAGCATCAGCCAAATCAGTAGCACTATACCCGTGGTCTTCTTTAATAGTCAAAAATGCACGCCAGAGAGACATTGAGGCAGGGAACAGGCCCTTTATTCCAGTAAAATGACTTCCACCCTTATAGCGCCCGTCTTTCCCAATGTAATCCCAACCATGACATTCTTTGCAGCGCCAAGTATTTCCACCACTTTTCTGACCAAAACTCGGATACAGGATGTGCTCACCAGTTGGAGCATCCCCTCCGGTAACCGCCCAATATTTATCATATAGCTGTCCTCCTCGTACCAGATCGGCATTCAAATAAACACTGGGCTCTTCCGTTTCCCCAAAAGTGACAGGAACACCATCACAGGTCAGAGTATAAGAACCGTCGCCATTATCGACCACAGTGCATGAGCCACTCCCAGCAGGTCCCTGGGGGCCAATCTCTCCCTGCGGGCCTGCCGGCCCCTGAGGACCTTCCGGACCTTGACAGCCAGTAAACATTGCCATGGTAAAACCAACTAAGATAACTGCGACCCTAGAACAGATCACTACTTTTTTTACGGATTGCTTTTTCATAAGGTTAGTTATTATTTTGATAGCGAGTTTAGAGATTCTTTTCAAGTACTTAAAAAATTGGTTGAGGATTATACCATGGAATACTGAAACCTATATTTACCTATTAGAAATACCGTGAAATACTGATTTTTACTCACCAGAGCTCAGTAGGTAATTTTCTAAATTTTTCATGTTAATTTATAAGAATAAATTGATACTGGGATAGTTGAAAATATGATACGTATGTGGCTGTTTATATGTCCGTTATAATCATTACAAACAGCGCGTTTTCGTGTTAAAAAGAATCCGAAGAACTATTCTAAATAAGCATAAAAATAATGATCTGTTTTATCACCGGCATTTATTTCATATTTTAGTTCGGTGCTTCTAATTATCCGATTATCAGAATCAAAGATTTATTGGGATAAAAACTTTTTCTAACAGCACTCATCCGGTTTTTCAGTGTTCTTTTTGCAATTAAATTAGGCAGAAATGAGGTTATATACATTGTTAAGATATCCATCTATATTAGCGGTATTTTTGATATTTGGGGTGATGTATTCCTGCGAATATGCATATGTCGAACCCGTTATTATTCCCCCCAACGATACCACTGTTACCACAAGTTTTTCAGAGGAGATTATTCCGATTTTTTCAACCAATTGTACAGGCTGCCATCCCGGGCTCCATCCGCTCGACCTCAGCGAAAATAATGCCTACAATCAATTATGGACTGATGGACCCAATGCTCCTTATGTCGATACGGCAGATGCGGAAGCGAGCATACTTTATATCAGGCTGAGCAGCAATACCAATCCTATGCCAATGTCGGGTAAGTTATCCTCCGATAAAATAAACCTGGTATTGAACTGGATCAGACAGGGGGCCATGAACAACTAATGAATAGGGTACGAGAGCCCGGAACGATATGATAACTGTTCACCTAATTCTAAAAACATGAATGTCAGATATGTATATCTTGAAATAGCCATAGTTTTATTGTTTAGTATTGCATTACCTGCTTTTTGTCAGGATACACCGGAGAAAACAGAAGCTGAAAAACCAAAGAAAGAGGTTAAACTGATTAAAGATACATTTGAGGATGGATTATTGATAAATAACCAATCCGTTGAAGTTCTCAGGAAAAACACTTTACAATTTGGGATTCAGCATCGCTTCGGCAGGATTGACAAAGGCTTTGAAGAAGATCAGAATTTCGACTTATTGGGAATTCTTGGGCCTTCAAATATTCGGATAGGATTGAAATATGGTATCTCTGATAAAATAACCGTCGGGATCGGGGGCACAAAAAACTTCGGATTATATAATATAGAATGGAAATACAAGATTCTCAGCCAGGCAGAATCCGGCGGAATGCCTGTTACCTTATCATATTATGGCAACTTCGTAGCTAACACTATTTCTGCCGATTATTTCAAGCACACGATCGACAGGTTATCATACTTTCACCAATTACTGATTGCCCGAAAACTCACTAAGAAATTATCACTTCAAATTGCAGCCGCAGTTTCACATTTTAATATCATAGATACTATTAGCTATGCAGATATGAAGAATGATAATTTCAATATCTGTTTTGGTGGCAGATATGTTATCGGCGCCATGGGGGCCTTTCTATTCGAGTACTCACATCCAATAACCAGGTCCGAAATTCTGGATGCAAAACCTGATCTGGGTATTGGATTTGAGATATCCACAAGAAGTCATGTATTTCAGATTTTCCTGGGAACTGCTAACGGAATAATAAACCAAAGGAACGTAGTGTTCAATACGAATGATTTTAAAAAGCTGCAAATGGGTTTGGGATTTAATATTACCCGTAATTGGAACTTCTAAATCCAATCCTCTAAAGGCTTAGTTATGTACTTATTGGATTATTGTATTATCAGATTTATCTAATTAATTGTAATAAACAGGAGACTTAAATTATGAAACAATTAAAAACAATCATGCTGCTTTCGATGGTCCTGATCGCCAGTGCAGGTTTTAAAGCAACACATACTGCGATCTCTTTTAGCGAACTGGCACAATCGGTTGATACATCAAAATGGATCGCCCCTTCAACTGCGGATCAATTGGTAAATCCTATCCCGGTTACTGAAGAAACCTTAGCCGATGGTGCACTAATATACAAGAAAACCTGTCGTTCCTGTCATGGCAGGAATGGTGATGGAAAAGGAATAGAAGCTGCAGATTTATCTACACCAGTTGCTTCTTTTACAAATCCGGAGGTATTTGAGCAGAGTGATGGATCATTGTTCTGGAAAACCTCGGAAGGGAGAAATGACATGCTTCCTCTGAAGGATGATTTATCTGAAGAGGAAATCTGGACCGTGATAAATTTTATTAAAACCTTTTCTCAGCCTTCCGAAGAATAGCACAGAAGCAAACCTTACTTTTTTCCAATTTACAGAAAGCCCACTATGCCTGATAATTGTAAAGCCAGATATACTTTAATCACCGGGATTCCGCTTCCGGGTATATTATTCCTGGTTTTGATATTGTCGGGGTTGAATGTTCTACCAGCTCATGCTCAAAGTGATCCTGCCGAAATTTTTGATGAGTTATGTGCAGACTGCCATTCCATTGGCGAAGGTGACATGAAAGGACCAGATCTTCTGGGAGTTGAGCGAAAATATACCGAGGAATGGTTAATTAAGTTCATCCATTCTTCCAAAACATTGATTAGTAGTGGCGATGCGCATGCGATAGCATCATTTGAAAAATATAAAAAGTATAACATGCCCGATACAGATCTTACTGAATCGGAAATTAAAGATCTGCTTTTATATATAGGTAGTTTTAATAAAAGTGTAGCGAACGAAAATCCGGCCGTTAAAAATCAATCGGCTGAAGATAGTGGCACAGATATAAAAAGCTCGATACAAGCTAACAAACAGGAATCTTTAAAAATTAGTGAGTATGAGGAGAGGCTGGACGTGATTGAAAAAAAGTTGGATGAGATCTTAGAATTTCATAAGAAATCACTTTCTGCTAGAATTACAGATGAAGAGATAGAAAAAGGCAGAAAGCTCTTTGAAGGAGAAATGCCTTTCACCGAAAAGATACAGGCATGTGTAGGATGTCATAATACTTTTAAGATAGATTCTTTGAACTGGAATCCCTCCGCTTTTGATATTGCCACCACTTTCTCTCAAAGGAAAGACGCTGATATAACCAATTTGATAATCCATCCGGCTTCTGATAAAATGAAAACCGTGCTGGATGGACGCAGATTAACTGATGATGAGGCATTTTATATCACTGCTTATTTACAATCAGTTGAAAGGGACGGTTTGAAGGAACATAAAACGTTGCCAGTCAGGCTAATCGTTTTTCTCGGCCTGTGTTTGGTGGTGATGCTCTCATTTTTTGATTTGCTATTTACAAATCTTATCAAACCTAAACTTGTACACATTATCCTAATTCTAAGTGCAGGTATTGTCATAAGTGATATACTTTTCGTAAATGCCAAAAATGTGGGCCTGAGCCAAAATTACTCGCCGGATCAACCGATAAAATTCTCACATACGATCCATGTAAAAGAAAACAAGATTAACTGTTTGTTTTGTCACAACAGTCCCGAATTTAGCCGGGAATCAGGTATCCCAACGACCAATGTATGCATGATTTGTCACAATAAAATTAAATCAGGGACCAGAACCGGTCGATTTGAGATCAATAAAATCACTGAATCTTTTAAAAATAAGATACCGATTGCATGGCTTAAAATCCATAATCTGCCAGATCATGTTTTTTTTAGCCATGCCCAACATGTCAGTGTAGGAAAAATTGAATGCAAGACTTGTCACGGAGATATTGAGAACATGCATGTTACCCGGCAATATGCGTCCTTATCCATGGGCTGGTGTGTGAAATGCCATAGAGAAACAAAAGTTCAATTTGAAGAAAACAACTATTATTCTGAACACATGCAACTCCATGATGATCTGAAAAGAGGCAAAATAAAGGTGGTTACAGCAGACCAGATCGGAGCTAACGATTGCCAGACTTGTCATTATTAAGATATATATAATCTCTGTTAGGGTATGAAAAAGTACTGGAAAAGTATTGATGAGAAGGATAGGCTACCTGGGTTTAGTGAGGGCGAGAAAATGGATGACTCTCAAACAGACCGATTTGAAGAAATGGCAGAGGAATTGTCTTCTGGGAGTAATGTGAACAGGCGAGACTTCTTAAAATTATGCGGATATAGTGTCACCGCTGCAACATTAGTAACAAGCTGTGAGGCACCTGTTATTAAAGCGATTCCGTTTTTAATCAAACCTGAAGAAGTGATTTCAGGTGTTGCAAACTATTATGCGTCATCCTACTTTGACGGGAACGATTATTGCAGCATCGTAGTAAAAACAAGAGAAGGCAGACCAATCAAGATTGAAGGGAACGCGAAATCGAGCATCACCAGGGGAGGAACAAACGCCAGGGTTCAGGCATCAATTTTAAGCCTGTATGATGAATCGGAGCGATTAAAAGGCCCGTTGCACAAAGAAAATGATACAACCTGGGAACGAATTGACGAGAATGTGATACCGATACTACATTCCGTTGATGCTCAATCCGGAACAATTGTAATCTTGTCTTCCACTATTATTAGCCCGTCAACCAAACAAGTTTATAAGGATTTTATTAACTCGTACCCGAGTGCAAGAATCGTTTATTACGATGCCATTTCAGCATCGGCAATGTTGGTTGCAAACAAAAATTCATTTGGGCAGAAGGTCATTCCAAGCTATAGATTTGACCGTGCCGACATTATTGTCAGTTTTGGTGCCGATTTTCTTGGCACATGGCTTTCACCCATTGAATTTCCAGGCCAATATGTAAAGAACAGAGTACTTGGCGACAAAAAAAATATGTCCAGGCATATTCAGTTTGAAACAGGATTATCATTAACCGGAAGCAACGCAGATGAAAGATTTCCCATAAAACCGTCCGAGGAAGGATCCCTTCTAGTAAGCCTATACAATGAGCTGCTCATATTGTCTGGAGCCTCTGTTGAAAGTGACTTGGAATCACCTGATACTATAAAGACCCTTGCCGGTGACTTATGGGCTGCCCCAGGTAAATCACTGGTATTATCCGGAACCAATGATGTAAGTATTCAAATCCTGGTAAATGCTGTCAATGCCTTGCTTGAGAATTATGGAAAAACAATTGACCTGGGTATACCTATGTTTATAAGGCAGGGAATTGATAAGGAAATGGAGGATCTGGTCCAGGACATGGAACTGGGGAATGTGGATGTATTGATAATAAATAATGTGAATCCTGCCTATGATTATCCGGAGGCTGACAAATTTGTATCCGGACTAAGAAATCTAAAGTTATCACTATCATTTTCAGGGACACTGGACGAAACATCATCCTTAGTTAATTATATCTGTCCCGAAAATCATTTTCTGGAATCATGGAACGATGCTGAGCCAAAAAAAGGATTTTTCAGCTTAGCTCAGCCAACTATAAACCGATTGTTCGATACCCGGGCATCTCAGGAAAGTTTACTTAAATGGGCAGGCAAGGATATTGAATATTTCGATTATATTCAGCAATACTGGGAGAATAATATTTATCCCTTACAAAACGAGTTCACTGATAAGGTATCCGGGTTCAGCCAATTCTGGATTGAATGCCTTCAAAATGGTGTATTTGAGACTCATTCGAAATCGTCTGCTCAATTCCAGAATAAGTTCAATAAATCAATTTTAGCACCTGCAATACGTGAGATAGCTGACCAGGAGCCAGATGCAGGAGATTTTGAATTACAGCTTCATGAAAATATTGCTCTGGGCAATGGAAAAAATGCAAATAATCCATGGCTGCAGGAATTACCAGATCCCATATCAAAAGTTTGCTGGGATAATTATATCTCTGTCTCACCTCGTCAGGCTGCTGAAACAGGTCTTGAAAACGGAGATGTCGTAATCATTAGTTCAACTCTGGAACAAATAGAATTGCCTGTGCTGTTACAGCAGGGGCAAGCTTATGGAACAATTTCAGTACCATTGGGTTATGGAAGGACACGTGCAGGTAAAGTGGGCAATAATGTTGGCAAGAATGCATTTCGATTCTGTAAAATTAAGAATGGAAATATTCACTATAAAAACGGCATCATTCTTCTAAGGTCCGACAAGAAACATTCCCTCGCCCAAACGCAAATATTTAATTCAATGGAAGGCCGGCCCATCGTCAGGGAGACAACTCTGGAAAAGTACACCAGAGATCCATCATCAGGGAATGCAATGCATGTAAAACAAAAAGAAGAGGCTGTATCTCTCTATAAAGCACCCGTTCATGTTGGCTACCACTGGGGCTTATCTATTGACCTTAATGCATGCACAGGATGTGGTACTTGTATAATTGCCTGCCAGGCAGAAAACAATATTCCTGTAGTGGGCAAGGAAGAAGTTCGGAAGCGCAGAATTATGCATTGGATGCGCATTGACCGGTACTATTCAGAATCCGTTGACAATCCTCGGGTTTATCAAATACCCATCATGTGTCAACATTGCGATAATGCTCCATGTGAAAATGTATGTCCTGTGGCGGCTACCATGCATAGTTACGGTGGGCTTAACCATATGACATACAATCGGTGTATCGGCACCAGGTATTGTATGAGCAATTGCCCGTATAAGGTCAGGAGGTTCAACTGGTATGCATATTCAGAATTTAAAGAACCTCATTCATTCCCTTTTTCTGATTATGGCAGAATGGTTCTTAATCCGGATGTGGTTGTTAGATCGAGGGGTGTAGTAGAAAAATGCTCTTTATGTGTACAAAGAATCCAGGAAAGCAAAGCAAAGGCAAAGCTTGAAAATCGACTGTTGGTGGATGACGAAATAAAACCCGCCTGTTTGCAATCCTGTCCAACAAAAGCTATAACCTTCGGAAATCTTAACGATGTGGATAGCAGCGTATCAAAAAAATTCAAGGATGAAAGAAATTACCATTTGCTTGAAGAAATACATGTCCTTCCTTCGGTTGGGTATCTTTTACAGGTTCGAAACAAACCGGACAGAAGCACTTAGTTGAAATTTCCCAAAAGGGTGTAATAAATTTCAAAATATGTATAATACTGAAATACGTGGACCATTGATCACAGGTGACAAAACCCTGCACCTGATAACAGAGGAAATAAGTCAGCCTATAGATAAGAAACCCCGTTATTGGTGGTATGGAATGCTATTAATATGCATCGCGTCACTGGTTTATGGAGCCTGGGCACTAAGAATCACTGTAAAAGATGGTATCGGATCATGGGGATTAAATAATTCAGTTACATGGGGTTGGAGTATTATAAACTTTGTCTGGTGGATAGGGATAGGGCACGCAGGCACTGCATTTTCGATTTTTTTATTAATCCTGGAGCAAAAATGGAGAACTTCCATAAATCGGGCTGCGGAGCTAATGACTGTTGTGGCTGTAATCTGCGCCGTTCATTTTCCAATATTGCACATCGGCAGAATATGGGACGGATTTTACATTTTACCTTACCCCAATACCAGGGGCCCGTTATGGCTAAACTTCAATTCACCCCTATTCTGGGATGTGATAGCTATTCTTACTTATCTCACGGCCTCCTCACTTTTTTGGTATGTGGGTATGATTCCGGATTTAGCCAGCATACGTGACAGGGCAACTTCGAAAATTAAAAAAGCTATCTATGGATTTTTTAGTTTTGGATGGGTTGGCTCATCCAGGGATTGGTTGCGATTTGAAAAGCTAAGTTGGATTATCGGCGGGTTAACTGCAGCTTTAGTTGTCTCTGTTCATTCCATTGTTGCTATGGACTTCGCAACTTCAGTCTTGCCAGGATGGCACACTACCATTTTCCCTCCCTATTTTGTTGTTGGAGCAATCCTATCCGGTTTTGCAATGGTACTAACTTTAATGATCATCATAAGAAAGGTATATAAATTAAATGATTATATAACTGATTCACACCTCAATGCAATTTGTAAGATCCTTGTCTTCATTAGTTTGATAATGGGGACCGCGTATGCTACAGAGATATTTATTGCATGGTACTCAAATAACGAGTATGAAATGTTCACTTTTTTCCACAACAGAGTTACAGGAGATTATAACAAGGCATTCTGGGTAATGTTAATAAGCAATGCACTCCTGCCGCAACTTTTCTGGTTTAAAAAAATAAGAAAGAAATTAACAATCGTGTTTCTTATTTCTATTGGCATTAACGTTGGGATGTGGTTTGAACGGTACGTCATTGTGGTCACATCTCTGACCAAAGATTTTTTCCCATCCAGTTGGGCTGAGTACAAGCCGACAACTGTAGAAATAGGACTATTTGCAGGAACATTCGGGTTATTTATCATGTGTATTCTTTTGTTTTTCAAATATCTTCCTATGATCTCTATGCATGAAGTGAAAGGGGTTTTGAAATATAAATTGAACAACTGATTTTAAATGTTCAAAAAAATGAATACGGCAATCTTAGGTGTTTACGATGATGAGAATCTGCTGATATCAGCAATGAAAAGAATTCGGGACGAAAAGATAGAAATAAGTGAGGTGTTCACACCCTATCCGGTCCATGAAGTTTTTGAGATATTAAAAAGAAAAACGAGACTGCCTCTTGCTACTTTCCTGTTTTCTTCCTCAGGAGCGATTCTTACCTACCTGTTTCTGTATTGGGCTTCCGTAAAGAGTTATCCGCTGATATTCGGAGGAAAACCACTCCACTCAGTTCCTTCTTTTATCCTGATTAGTTTTGTATTGATGATATTCTTCGGAGTACTTTTGTCAGTTATCACCTTTTTTATACGATCAAAACTTTACCCGGGTAAAAAAGTTGCGATTCTTGATCCAAGAATAACGGACAATGCTTTTGTCGTGCTCATTGATAAAAAGCCCGAAATGTCATCCCATGAAATTAATCTGATCTACTCCTTATTAAAAGAAAATGGAGCAGTTGAAGTTCTGGAAAAATAATAAAAGAGCTGCACTGATGAGGAAGAAAAAATTGAATATAGAGTGGGCTATCATCCTTATCATTGTGATGAGCCAAATTCATATTTCTTGTGAAAGGGATCGAAACTCCAGGGGATATGACTATTTCCCTAACATGGTCTACTCAAAGGCGTACGAGACATATGCTGCCAATCCGGTATTCCCGGATGGAAAGACTGCACAACCGCCCGTTAAAGGGACGATTCCTTCCCACATGGTTCCTTACCAATATCCAAACACACCAGAAGGCATGAGACTGGCCGGTTTGGAGCTCATTAATCCGATTGAGTTAAATGAGGATAATATTGCCCGGGGCAAATTTGAATATAATGTTTTTTGTGCGAATTGTCATGGATTAGATGGAAGAGGCGATGGAAATCTATTTGCCAATGGTAAATATCCGTCCGAACCTCCTTCCTTAATATCAGAAGTTATGTTGGACAGGCCCGATGGCGAATTTTATCATATAATAACTCTTGGATCAGTCATTATGGGTCCCTTTGCTTCTCTGATCCGAAGTGAAGATAAGTGGAAGGTAATTCTTTATATAAAACATGAGCTTACGGAGACTAAATTAAATACTTCACAGTAATGGAGGAAAAATATTCTGCTTCATCAAAAATTAAATCTGTTATTCTGGGGATTATTATTGCCGGTATGATCACTCTTAGTTTAGGTTTTTTTATTAATCCCGGGAAAACATGGGCTACCTTTTTATTAAGCAATTATTATTTTATCTCAATTATTGTCGGAGCAACTTTTTTTTTAGCAATACAGTATGTAACGCAATCAGGGTGGTCAGCGATGTTCGTGCGAATTCCGCATGCCATTGGTATGTACATGCCTGTGGCTGCAATTCTCATCTTGTTTCTGATCTTTGGAATGCATTCAATTTATCATTGGTCAATTCCCGGGGTGGCGGATCATCATCCCGCAATAGAGCATAAATTTCCCTACTTAAACATACCATTTTTCTTTTTCAGGCTAATCACATTTTTTGCACTTTGGATATTAATGACCTGGTTATTAAGAAAGACCTCTCTAAAGGAGGATCAGGATAGCAATCTGAAATATTTCTACAGAAGTGAACATTATTCAAGGATATACATTTTCATCCTGGCAATTTCCTTCTCATTGCTCACATTTGATTTGATCATGTCCATCGACGTGGATTGGTTTAGTACTATTTTTGCGGTGAAGAATTTTGTATCAGGATTTTACCATGCGGTTTCCCTTATAACCCTGATTGTTATACTGCTAAATAGAAGTGGGTATTACAAAGATTTAAGCAATCCTCATTTACGCTATTTCTCCAGATATATCTTCATATTAGGTATCATCTGGGCTTATTTATGGTTCATCCAATATATGATTATCTGGTTTGGAAATATTCAGGAAGAGACCATATACTTTGTTGTGCGAACTGAAGGAAAATGGAAAACCTTGTTCTTCATGAATATTATCCTGAATTGGGCTTTGCCATTCATAATTTTATTGCCATCAAGAACAAACACAAATAAAAAAGTACTGATTGTTGTCAGCATTATCCTCATCATTGGGCATTGGGTTGATCTTTTTCTGCAGATTATGCCCGGATCGGTGGGCGAATTCCAGGTAGGATTTATTGATATTGGAGTTTTTGCAGGATTTGCGGGTCTATTTATTTTTTTTCTGGGCAGATCCTTAGGCAAAATGCCCCTTATTCCAAAGAATCACCCCTATTTGGGAGAGAGCTTGAACCTTCATTAAACACTTGGTACACGTAATTGTTAATTGCTTAGTTGGTTCACGCTTTATGGTTCATTTTTCATGGTTCATTTTTCATGGTCCATTCTTCGTGGTCCATTCTTCGTGTCTCATTTTTCATGGTTAAATAACCTTATAATGAAAAGAATACTGCTCATTCTGT
>CAZCQL010000015.1:10872-49522 GCA_964500835.1 uncultured Bacteroides sp. | reverse complement strand
TCTCATTTTTCATGGTTAAATAACCTTATAATGAAAAGAATACTGCTCATTCTGTTACTCATCGCGTGTATAACATCCTGCAATATGTCGTCATCTGGCAGTCATACCTATGCTCCCGCTAGCTATACCGGCTGGGAAAACTATGCAGGTACTAAAGATGGATTGCGCTATTCCTCGAATACGCAGATCAATACGAATAATGTCCATAAATTAAAAATCGCCTGGCGATATAGTTCGCACGACAAAGACTCGCTCAACCGGTCCCAGAATCAATGCAATCCCATAGTTATTGACGGCATCCTTTATGGTGTTTCACCAAAACTGAAATTGCTCGCCCTGGATGCCGTGACAGGTGAAGAGCGCTGGGTTTTTGACCCGGCCTTGAAAGAACGATCTGAGGTGAAAAATCCCATGCAGTTTTTTAAAATAAGCCGTGGGCTGTCTTACTGGCAAAATAAAAATGGCACTGAAAAACGAATTTTTCACAACGTCGGCAATAAGATCTACTGCATCGACGTGGATACCGGTCGCCCCGATGAAAGATTTGGGGACGATGGATGTATCGATTTATCCAAAGAGGTAAATCGAAATTCAGGTTCTTTTAATCTATATGTGGGATTGACGACCCCTGGTATTATTTACAATAACCTCCTAATTACAGGGGCAAGGGTCTCGGAGGCGGTAGATGCTGCACCCGGCCACATAAAGGCTTACGATGTCAGAACAGGAGAGCAGAAGTGGATCTTTCACACCATCCCGCATCCCGGGGAGGTAGGATATGATACATGGCCCGATAAGGACGCATATAGGAACCTGGGAGGTGCAAATTGCTGGGCCGGGATGTCTCTGGATGAGGAACGGGGAATTGTATACGTACCTACCGGTTCAGTCTCAGGAGATTTTTATGGAGGCACAAGGGAAGGCCAAAATTTATTCGCTAATTCTTTAATTGCACTGGAAGCCTCCACAGGAAAATATATCTGGCATTATCAAACTGTTCACCACGACCTATGGGACAGGGACTTGCCTGCAAATCCCAACCTGGTTACCTTGCGGAAAAACGGGAAATTAATTGATGCTATTGCCCAGATTACCAAACACGGTTTCGTCTATATATTTGACAGGATTACCGGAGAACCCCTGTTCCCAATCGAAGAAATACCTGTGCCGCAGACAGCCCTGCCCGGTGAGAAGCCCTGGCCAACTCAACCTATTCCAACATTACCGGAACCATTTGCAAGGCAACATTTTGGTGAAGGGGAGGTAACGGATTTAACTCCCGAAACACACAAGACCATGTTGGCCCGATACCGTCAAATAAAGCATGCCGAAATGTTTGCACCACCCAGTAAAGAGGGAAGCTGGATCTTTCCTGGTTTTGATGGTGGAGGTGAATGGGGAGGTGCAGCCATTGATCCCGAATCGCAGATCTTATACGTCAACTGCAGCGAACTGCCCTGGGCCATGGTGATGGTTGATGTGCCAAAGATGACAAATGAAGAGGGAAGACCAAATGGGCGGGCGGTATATTCTACTTATTGCATTGCTTGTCATGGTGTGGATATGAAAGGCAGCACAGCTTCGTTTCCGTCACTTGTTGATATTGCATTAAAATATTCTCATGAAGAAATATCACAAATCATTGATAAGGGTATCAATATGATGCCGTCTTTTGGGCAAATTCCCCCCAATGAAAAATTAGCTTTGGAGAATTATTTAATTCACAATGAAGAACAGCCGGCAGGAAGCTTCATCCTGCCTGAACGTAATAATCAGGCAATTGCGGCAAATGAAATTGGTTTGACCGAGGTGCCGTTTACCATGACCGGGTACAATCGCTTTCTTGATGACGCAGGTTATCCGGGAATTACCCCCCCCTGGGGAACACTTAATGCAGTGGATTTAATAAGTGGTAAACTCTTATGGAAAGTTCCTTTGGGTGAATATCCCGAATTAACCCAAAAAGGCATCCCGCCAACTGGAACGGAAAATTATGGTGGTTCTGTGGTCACAAAAGGAGGATTGGTTTTTATTGCAGCTACAAAAGATTCAAAGATGAGGGCCTTTGATAAAAAAACCGGGAAACTCCTTTGGCAGGCCGAACTATCCGCTCCTGGGTATGCGACTCCTTCTGTTTATTCCGTAAATGGGAAGCAGTTTATTGTAATTGCATGTGGTGGAGGGAAAATTGGCAGTCCTTCAGGTGATGAATACATTGCATTTTCACTGCCCGATTAATGATTTTTAACCGTGTGGCTTTAGAAGAAGGTCCCGGGGATTTTACTATCAGGAGGTAAAAATGCAATTGGCTTTTTATTTTGTATCCGGAGTATAAATGATTCAGTTTAAACAATATATCTGGTTGGGCGTTATTAGACCATTGTACTATAGGTTGCTTCATACACCTTGTATCATTTGAATATATCCTGCCGCTATGTAAATTTGTTTCTGCAAAATTAGATTTATGATGTAATCAAACTCGGAAAATATTGAACTAATGAATAAGAAATTTGCCTCTCTGGCCTTTTTTATACTGGGAATTTCTCTTTTTGGCGCATACGCACAGGAAAGCCGGTTCTTCATACCCTCTGAAATAAGGAAAGCATATGAAAAAGGGACCAGGTCCTATGATGGACGGCCGGGAGAAAACTACTGGCAGAATAGAGTGGATTATCACATCAAAGTTACTCTCAATCCATCGGCAAAGATGATCGAAGGGACCGAAAAAGTGGTGTATTACAATTCAAGTCCGGATGCATTAAACTCACTAATAGTACGCTTGTACAGAGACGCTTTCAAAAAGGGAAATGCCAGAGATTATCCGGTTGATGCCAGAGATATCGATGAGGGAGCTGAACTGACAGATGTTTTCATTAACGGGAAATCTTATGATCTAGATGATTCTGATCGGGTAGAGAGAGTTGGCACTAATCTTATTTTTGCGCTTCAAAATCCTTTAAATCCAGGATCGGAGCTCACCTTCCAGGTTTCATGGAAACAAAAGATTCCCAGCTATACAAGGGTTCGAACGGGTGCATATGACAGCACTTCCTTTTTTGTTGCGTACTGGTATCCACAGGTATCGGTTTATGATGATATTTTTGGATGGGATCGATTGAATTATACATTAAGAACCGAGTTCTATAACAACCTTGGAAATTACGAGGTGGAAATTACTGTACCAAATAACTATTTGGTGTGGGCAACCGGAACATTTGTAAATCCTGCCGAAGTTCTACCGGAAGACAATTATGTCAGATACATTAAAGCCAAATCTTCAAATGAGGTTATTCACATTGTGAACGCCGATGACCTTAAAGCCGGATTCGAATCGTCCAATAATACCTGGCGTTATTCAGCCTCCGGGGTATCTGACTTTGCCTTTGCGCTGAGCGAGCATTATGTTTGGGACGCAGCCATGAAACAACTCAAATCCCATAAGGTGCTTATAAACTCAGCTTATCCTGTGGAAGATACCATGAAGTATTCCAATTTTACGACTTTGCAGCAGAAAGCGATGCACCACTTCTCTGACGACATCCCCGGTATACCATATCCATACGAAACATTTACCACATTTATAAATATGAATGGCAGCTACATCGGAAGTATGGAATATCCTATGATGGCCAACAATGATGGCCCCAATCAGGGAACACTCATTCATGAAATGTTTCATACCTATTTCCCAATGTACGTCCGGACCAATGAACGCAGGTGGGCCTGGATGGATGAAGGATGGGCTAATTACACCACCAGGTTAGTCTCAAACCGGTATTTCGAGGACGATTACGAATTTGCACACCTTTTCACCGGTATAGGGAAAAACATGGGTAGTATCATCGATTTGCCATTGATTACCTCCTCACAATTCATGTCAGGTGCGAACTATGGATATGCCAGCTATCCTCTTCCGGCTCTTGTATATGGTATCCTTCACCTTCATCTGGGAGACGATCTGTTTTTAAAATGTTACCGGGAATATATTAATCGTTGGGCGAAAAAATCCCCCACACCTTACGATTTTTTCTACACTTTCGAAAATGTGTCTGACCAGGACCTGGGTTGGTTGTGGAAGCCCTGGTTCTTTGAATTTGGAGAATCAGATATCGCTATCGAATCGTTTAATGGAGATCAACTGAAGGTGATTAAACTCGGGAATAAGCCTGTCCCCGTGATTGTAGAAATTAAATACAAGGGCGGGGAATCCAAATTTCTATATGAAAGCGCCTCTATCTGGTCTACCGGGGTACATGCAAAACTAATTTCCATTCCAAAGCATAAAAATGTCGAGAAGATTATCGTAAACAGGAATGTGTCAGACACAAACCCAATGGATAACGTATTCCCCGACTATGCTTCTCTTTATAAGGATCTGGATCTTGAGCCATTTTTAGGCAAATATATTATTGATGAGATTTCACTGCACATCACCATCTCTCAAAAAAATGGAATATTATTCTATTCTACAAGATCCATCCCTGATGGTTGGATCTTATATCCTTTAGAAACCGGTGAATTCGAGCTTGGTGGCCGCTATAACATAAAATTCGTGAAGGATGAATCCGGCAACTGCACAGGCCTTATTCTCGGGGACAATTTTTACACCGCCAAGAAGATAGAATAAAGAAGTCCGGATAAAAGTCGCACAATTCCAGAATACCATGAAACTATAAAATCGGTAGGTATTGAAAAAATAACATCAACCCGGGTATTCAGAATTGGGAAGGAATTAACAAGTAATACCAGGGAAAAGTTGAGTTGACGCAGGATCGTTTTCATAGGGTATGATTTTTTGGAGGGTATTGCGGTTCGGGTATCATTATAGTTCTTGTGAGAGTAAAGTGGTTCCATCTGGTAAAAAAATTTGGAATTACTTCAATCTTAATTACAAAATTTTAAACAGATGAAACGCAGAATTTTCTTAAAGTCCACAACCCTTGCAGCAAGTTCGCTTTTACTTCCTCTCCCTTTGATAGCTGGTGAGGGAAGAATTAATCTGGCCATTCTGGGTACTGGCTGGTGGGGTACAGAAATGCTTCTGGCAAATGCCTTGACATCCGATCGGTTTGAAATTGTGGGTTTATGTGATGTGAATTCAGTTGCACTTCACAAGGCTGCAGATGCAGTTGTCAAAGCAGGTCACCCAAGGCCCCGGTTATATTCGGCCTATAAGGACATGTATGAATTACCAGGTCTTCAGGCGATAGCTATTGCAACTCCTACTCATTGGCATCCTTTGCAATTTATAGATGCGTGTGAAAAAGGGCTCGATGTCTTTCTGGAAAAACCCCTCAGCTACGATATCAGGGAGGGACAAGCCATGCTGGAGGCGCATAGAAAAGCTAATAATGTGGTGCAGGTTGACTTTCCGAGGGTAATGGTTGATACCAACGATCGGGTGAAAGCATATATTGAGTCAGGTGAAGCAGGAAAAATCCGCCAGGTAAAGGCAAACATCAATAATAGGGTGGGCCCGCTGGTAGAAAAAGAAATTCCCGAAACATTCGATTATGAGACTTTTTGCGGACCAGCACCCAGGAAAAAGTTTCTCTGCAGTGAAAATGGTACCACTCCAAACTGGAGAAATCAACATGATTTCAGCAGGGGTATCATGGTTGATTGGGGCATTCATTACATTCATAATATCAGGAGGGTAATGGGACTGGGATTACCGGAAAATGTTTCTGCCATTGGAGGGATTACTGGACCATTCTCCAAGGAGAATCCTGATCATCTCGATGTCAGGTTTGAATTTGACGAATTGCCTGTTTACTGGTCCCACAAAACCTGGGGCTATATATCCCCAATTCCAGATAACAACATTGGTATCTTTTATTATGGTGAGAAGGCTACTATCTTTGAAGGAGACCTGGGGTGGGAGGTTTACCCGTCTGGCGGGGCAGCCAAAATCGTCCACGGTGATATACGTTTCTCTGGCAATCCGGATGTGATGGCAGCTGCCAATACAATGATTGTTGGACTTTTTATTGAGTTTGCTGAAGGGATAGCTGGTAAATCCAATAAAGGAATTTCGAATACCCTGGAAGATGCTCAGCTAACCACATCCAGTGTCATCTACGGGGATATGGCATATCGCACAAAAGCTAATTTACTTATTGATAAAACAACCATGGATATAAAAAATAATAAGGAGGCTCAAGCCCTGTTAAAAAGAGAATACCGAAAACCTTATATGCATCCTTACACTCTTTAAAATAATCAGAATGAAGAACCTGGCTGTCATCTTTGGGATCGTTTTTTGGGGAGTTAGCTCACTGGTAGATTACCAATCCCCCTCTTTCAACCTCTCAACCAGAGTGAGCGTTTCAGATGAATGACAGGAATTTGTAAATTCTGATACCCGTTTTGTGGAAGGTTGCTCTACCGAAGGCTGGGTATCGCTCGGTCCTGATATTCAAGGGAAACCTTTTATCTGGATGGGATACATGGATGAGCAGTAGGCTTGGAAAACCACAATATCCTGTGTATTTTTAATCTGACAAAAAAACCACCTCTTATTATGATCTTAAGCAACAGTGCCGAACGACTAAAAGGAATGATTGAACAAGCCATTGATGACCATAAAATTACACGTGCTGAAATGGATAAGATCATCGCAATTGCAACTGAAGACAGTCACATTGACTCGCAGGAACAGGCTTTACTGAATCAGCTTCAGGAGATGATTGAGAATAAAGTCGTAAAAATTATTCCGTAGCTCCGCCCCTTCCTGTATTGTTATTATTGCCTCCTTCATTTATCCTTGGTTATAAAAATTATCAATCATTTAAAATCCGACTGGTTCCGTTCTGGGTTTGAGACGCTCACCGTGGTAGTGGGCATGCTGGTGGCATTTGCACTGGACAATTCAACAGATGTTTCGACCCCGGAAAACTCCTGAGGATTTAAGAAATATTACCTATTTGAGTTGACTTATTCCGGGATTATTTTCTAATATTCATTAACTCTGAATAAATTCAATCAGAAATCTTAGCTTTGCCTGATGTTGAACTGTCACCACATGAAAATGGAACAATTTGACGCTTCATGTGTTATTTGACTGACGTTTCAATGTGTGAGTGCTAATTACGTTGGAAAGTTCATTTATATCAAGAGATATAGTTTTAGTTTTTGTTTCATATAAATTTATAAGTCATGAGTAGCGGTACAGTAAAATTTTTCAACAATGCCAAAGGGTTTGGATTCATCAAACCTGATGAAGGTGGCAAAGACGTATTTGTACACCAAAATGGATTAACCGATGAGATAACTGAAGGAGATAAAGTAAGTTATGACGTGGAGGAAGGCCCAAAAGGATTGAACGCATCTAATGTCAAACTGGTATAAGAATACTTTTTGATATTTAAACTAGGATTAAGAGGCTGTATCAAAAGGTACAGTCTCTTTTTTCGTTATACCCGCTCGTCGCTTAAAATCTTTATTGCATAAATATTTATAGGCTTCCTCGCAGGTATAACTTCAAAAGCATCCAATTAATTTAATACAGACTCTTGTATTTTCATGGCCTGATAACTAGGGAGTTGGTGTTAATAAAGAAGGGGGATGCCTCCCCCTTCAAAGACTTCAAGTCGTGTAACTTGAAGTATGCAAAATGTAGTTAGATCAAAAGTAGTCTATAAGGACTACAATCACAACCAGAATTTACTACTTCCGCCTTCGTTGGAAGAGTTGATTGCTCCCAATCACCCGGTACGCGTAGTAAACCAGGTGGTTGATAATCTTAATTTGGATCCCATTTTAGCAAAGTACAAAGGAGGCGGCTGTCCAGCCTATCATCCCAGGCTAATGTTAAAGGTTCTCGTATATGGCTATCTGACCAACCTATACTCCAGCCGTAAAATCGAGCAGGCCTTACAGCAGAACATCCATTTTATGTGGCTCAGTGGAATGAGCTATCCTGATCATAATACTATCAACCGGTTCCGAAGCCAAAGCCTCAAAGGCGTCTTTAAGGAAGTCTTCAGTCAAGTAGTTTTGTTGTTAATTGATCACTGTCATATCACTTTAAAAGAGGCCTATCTGGATGGTACCAAGACGGCCTCTTTTTTTGTATAATGCACATAATGTTCTAACTTACTACTTTATGAAATGAAATGAAATAAATGAAAAACCTGGTAGCCGTAATTAGCATAAGTATTCTTCTTTGGTCCTGCGATGAAGAAGTTCCTGAGCAATATTGTGTCATTGATTTCTCCACGCCCCCCTCTGTGATTTCCAAATTCGACAAATGGAAAATATCCTCCTATTTCAAAGGATTTAACATTGGGTATTATTGCAGCAACAGCGATTGTTATAAATCTCAGGAAGATTTTGACGCCTTAAAATCAACCGGCGCTAACCTGGCTCAAATAAATGTATACGCAGAAGGATTCAGGGACTTCTCAGATCCATATGATGTAAATGAAGTAGGCAAACAGCACATCATCTGCATGGCCTCCTATGCCCATAATGCCGGACTTTATTATACGATTGCCGTAAGAGAAGGGCCGGGAAGGTACGATGTAGCCAAAGGAAAAGAGAGCCCAATATGGACGAATAAGAATATGCAGAAAGAATATGGCCTGATGCTTAAAGAGATAGCCACTGAATTTATAGAGGACAGCCTGTTTGTTGGATTGGTATTGACAGTTGAGCCAGATCCTCTCTCTAGCAATTGGGACAATGTGAACGAATTAAAAACCGCCCTTCAGACGCACAAGATTGATTTGCATTTAATCAACGAAGGCTGGATCGATGAAATTAGAACGGTCACTCCCGATCTTCCATTGATGGTCCAATCATCAGAAAGTTCTAATCCCGAATTCTGGGGTGATGAGGTGTTTATAATGAAGCAATCTGATCCTTTCATTGTGTATGAAGTACATAGCTATGAACCATTTGATTACACACATGCAAAAAGGAAAGATCATGAATCATACCCATATACAGGCTGGAACATAACCACCAATAACAATAAGGAACTCTGGAACAAAGCATTTTACGAGAACACTATCTTTGCACATGTAATCAACTTTCAAAAACAATATCAGGTACCCGTTTACCTGGGAGAATTTGGGATGTATTATCCACAAATAAATGGTGATACGTACTTGTCTGATATTCACAGCATTGCAAAATCAAATGGTTGGAGCTACTGTTTGTGGGCCTGGCGTTCTGATAAATCCGATAAACACATTTACTTCAATTATGAAAAATTCGATCAAAACAGTTCAAATAGCGACTATTGGGCAATAATTCTTCAAATGATGAACTAGTCTCATCGTCGAGGATTCATTATTCATCCGTCTATACGCATCAGGAATGATGGAAAGTCCGGTTATTTACAGCAAGCTGATCATCTATTACTTCCTCAGGGACAGATTAAATCTTGGTACTGCAGGTTTACCTACCGGATCACAACAACCCAATCCTTTCGAGGATCAGAGGGAGGATTGCCCAGATCCCGGATACCAATCCCTGCAATGGTTGAAACGCTCCCTGCAACCAGATCACCTCCCTGGCGAGGATTAAACCATTGAACAGACAGCGGGGTCTCTACCTCTGTCATTAGTTCTGCGCCGGACCATCCCGCAGGAAGGTAGACGAGGTATGCCTCGCCGGGTTTAGCCAGGCAATAAGCATCTTTAATACCCACCAGTTCATCCTGACTCTTCATTTCCTCAAGAGGGAACCGGCTTACAAATTGAGTAGCAATAGTGGACTGTCTAAACCAATTATCGCGGCTTCTGAAATCTTCGCAGTTCAGATCATTGTGCGGAAACTGGTATCCAAAGTACCATTCCACGCCCGCACCTCCTGCAAGCAAAGATCCCCACAAGCATTTGTTTCGGATTGTATCATGACCGGGATCATATGAATCGGGCATGACGCCTTTCTTTGCCGGGCCTATTTCATCCAGGTTAACGATCCATCTTTTACCTGCCTTTTCTGACTCCCTAACCCATTTCTTAATTCGCTCATGAACTTTTGCCACATTAGCCACCTGCATGGAAGGACCATCCAGGTTTTCGAATCCCAACAAGGGAGTCAGGTACTTATCCTGGTGTTCATCGTTGGAATGGGTGTGCAATACTACATTGCTCGGGTAGGGATTTATTTTCTTAAGATAGTTCGCCATGGCTCGCCTTTGATCGTCTGTTTGACCAATGGGAGTCCAGTTAGCAGGACCATTTTCCTCGCCAAGATTCCAACTTACAGCAAGGTGGTGCCCAAAACGAGCCACCAGCTCCCTCAAATATACCCTCCGTTGCACCCCTGTTTGTCCCATATCAAGCAAACACTCATTCTCAGTTTCCTGCAATACAAAGTGGGCCATAATACCCAGTTGCTCCATATAATCAAAAACTACTTCCCACTGGTCCAGCTTACTACAATCAAATCTGTACCTCTCATTATAGTTGGTATAAGGCCAAACATCTTCCCCGTCGCCAAGGATATTCATGGTTAACATGTAAACCGAATTCACTCCGGCTGAATGAAGGTAATTCAATGCTCCTATCATACCCTTACCTTTACCTTCTTTCCACACCGGGTCCCCTTCACTCCAGTCTGCCTTATGTTGTTCAAATTTGTGCAGGCTCTTTTTCGGATCTGCCTCCCCTTCTCTTAGTTCAGTTTTCAAACTAAAACGAGATGTTTGGTCAAAATCGGAGTAGGCTAAAAAATTCTCAGGGCTATCTGCGCCATTTTTGATCCATATATCTTCCTTATCCTGAAACTTGAAATAGCCCTTCTCCCCGTTCACAATTCTCCCTTTGCTTCGAAAATCCGCACCTGATTTAGTTGATTCTGATATGTCAATGGTTCCCTCCATGCCATCTAAAGCAACTGCATTCCCAAGATTATCGCCATCGAGCACCGCAATATTCTTTCCCGTTCTAAATGACACCTTGTAGTTCCATGAGCCCACTTCATCAGGTCTGAAATGAACCTTCCACACGGAACCCTCATTGGCTGAAGATTCTCCTGCCTGTCCATCAGCCGCAAAGTAGCCTGGCACGGTGTATGATTTAGTACCTTTAGTGAAGGTGGCCGCGAGTTTATAATCAAGAAATGGGTTTTCTAATGCCCATTCACTTGTTTCCGGGCCATTTAATACAAGCGTGACTTTATGCCATTGTTGTAATTCGCCTTGAACAACAATGCCCTGTTTGCTTGCTGTCTGGCATGAAAAAATCATCGGGAAGAATAACAGGGGAATGAGTTGTTTCATGGGAGCTGGAGTGATTTGAGTTTGTTGATTGGCTTGATTTACTTCTTCTGAAAGGCAAGAAGATAATTAGACCCGGTAGATTTGTTTATTAACCATTTTCATTAAGCCGTTGTAATCTTCTGTTCGCATCATCTCGCTTATCTGCTTGTGGTTTAGTCTGGATGCAAGATCATAGGCTCCTCGGGTAATTTCGGAGTGACGGTTGAAGAAATCCAGGACCCCGAAAATGCGGGGTGATGCATCAGTTGTGAAGTACTTGTCATACCCGTATTCCTGGGCCCAGTAAATCATTTCAATATAATGCAGAAAATGGCGACTGGCTCCTACAAGGTCCCAGTCAGCTTTCACATCATTATCATTGGTATGAATATATGCCTCGAATCCGCTTTCGTAGATCAGTGAGAGCGCCTGCGCAGGATTCTCCTGGGACTGAAGGGAGTGCCCCATATCCAGGGTAATTCCAGTATTATCGCACCTTACGTCTTTCAATAAAAGCAATCCCTTGGCAGTTGAATCGATTTGACAGTGTACCCTGGTCTCAGAATACTTTGGTTCGATAAACAGAGGCATCTCAGGCATATAATCAGCTGCTTCCGCAACGGTCTCCACCATGTAGTTCCAGGCAGTTTTATAATTAATCTGGAACAGAACGTCATACCCGTCGCTAAGGGGACAACATGTGACGTGCGGAGCTCCAACTGCTTTCGCATAATCTTTGGCTTTTTTGATCATTGCTACCGCACGATTTCTAATTCCCCGATCAGGCCTGGATAATGCACCCGGGACCCATTCAAGCTCCTTTTTGATGTTCACATTTATGGCGGCAATTTCCAGATTGTATTCTTTTATCCACGTCTTAGTTTCTTCCGGCTCCCCGATCTCATATGGAAAGACCATCTCAACACCTGAAAATCCATCGATCTGAGAAACAAACTTCAGTTTCTCTTCCGTCGTGGCCGGTTGCTGGTATTCTGAAAACCTGTCCTGGGTCTTGCCCAAAAATGCGATGATGACTGCCTGCTTTAATCCGTGCATGGTATAGAATTTGAAATTTTAGTTTAATGCAAGGGCTAACGGGTTACATGAGGCAGCTCCTTTTCTAAAAACTTAAGGCTTTCCTCAACCCAATGATCTGGATCTTCTACAAAACCGCCACTTGCCTCACTTCCCATCTCAATGCCGGCAACACAAGGTTCACCAAGCCTGGCACAATTTTCTTCAATACCTAATTCCAGGCATTTGTCAACATAGCTTCGAAAGGGTACTGTACCGGTCCCCAAAATGCTGTTGGTATGGGCAAAGCTTTCAGTTTCACTTAAATGAACATGAATCATCCTGCTCTTTAACTTTTCAAGCTGCATGGGCTCTTCGCGGGTGATAACCAGGTGACCTACATCTATATTTGGATAGACATTTGGAAGGCCGATATCTTCAATAGCCCTGGCAAGTTTATGGGTATTGTTGCATATGAAGTAAACATGCGGATCAAGTTCAATTCCTACTAAAAGGTCCTTGTCCAGGCACCACTCTGCGAAACGGCCCACATTATCCAGCATGTATACCCATGATTGTTCAGGAGAGGTCCCCAATTCATATAATCCGCCTCCCCAGCATACCAATAATTGGCGGCCGCCCAGTTCCAACTGGAAATCAGCACAGGCTTTCATGTAATCAAATACCAGGTCCCTCTTCCCTGGGTTGGGATGTGCGGTATCCTTGGTGGCAACCATCAACATCTGGGTGCTATGAATATCATTTTCCTTTACTATTTTAACAGCTTCCTTTCGGTGCATTCCGCTCATAGTTAAGGGATTTCCCTTGCGGATTCCCGCATATTCGATGTATTTAAACCCGTATTTGACTGCGGCTCGTAAGGAATCTTCGGGCCCCTTGTCTCCAACTTCGTACACCAGTGTATTTAGAGCTAATTTCACAATTTACTTATTGTATACTACCATTGACTTATGATTTGGATTCCCTCCTTTGTTTTTCAATAATTCACATGTTTTCTTTGAATGCTCTCTCATCAGATGTTCTGCTTTCCTGGCATCTCTCTCTTCAATGGCTTCAATGATTGCCAGATGTTCTTCTAATGTTTCTTCCGGTCCCCTGATTAGACCACCCCGATATGTCTGCAAGGTAATGTTGCTGATAATCTCTAACTTTCCAAGGATCTTATTCCCACAGGTCTTTAATATGGTATCGTGGAATTCCTGATCCGCTTTGCCATATTTCCCGATGTCAATATTCATTATTCCGGCAAAAGGAGTAAACAGTGATTTTAACGAATCAATTTCACTTTTCGTAATTACTGCCGCTAGCCGCCGGGCAGCAACGCCTTCAAGTGCCTCCCTTACTTCAAATGCGTCGATCAACTTTGTATTATCAACAACTGTAACGTAAAAACCGCGGCGTGGAACATTCTCAACCAACATTTCATATTCGAGCATTTGAAATGCTTTATGAAGAGGCATCCGGCTTATACCAAACATTGCAGCAATCTGTTCTTGCTTAAGCTTTTCTCCGGGGTGAATCTCGTTTGCCAGAATCATCTCCTTTAACCGCTTATACACTTCCGAACTTAAATCCTCCCGAATTATCCGCATAAACTTTCTTTTAACTCAAAGATTTGCCAGGTTGGATACAAAAGTACAATTTTTGTATACAATATTCATAATATAATATTCAAAATACAATATTGAACTTACTATTTATTACATTTATATAATGAGAATCACAATGCTTATTTCAGCAATTTCACTTCTAACCTTCGCGTGTGAAAAGAACGATGAAAACATTGATTACAAGCAGGAAATGCGTGATTTTGTGATAGGTATCAGTGGATACTCGAAATCAATCTTCCCCGATTTTATTGTCATTCCCCAAAATGGCATTGAGCTGATAACTACTAACGGGGATGAGGCTGGTCAATTCAATGCTGGTTATCTGAGTGCCATAGATGGAAATGGTCAGGAAGATTTATTTTTTGGCTATGACAAGGACGATAAAGCCACTCCTGTAAAGGAGAACGAATACTTGAGGGCATTTTTAGATATTTCAAAGAACTCAGGGAATATCATTCTGGTTACCGATTACTGTTCCACACATTCGAAAATGGATGATTCCTTTAGCAAAAACCTACAAAACGGATTTATATCTTTTGCCGCAAACCATCGGGAACTGGATAACATCCCTTCCTATCCACTGGCTATCTATTCTTCTAATGATCAGCAAATTACAGCTTTATCCCAAATTCAAAATTTCCTTTATCTTATTAATCCTGAAAACTTTACAAGCAAATCAGATTTCATCAATGCGGTTACAGCCACCAACTACGATCTTCTCATCATGGATTTGTTCTTTCGCGACGGAACCGAATTTACGAGCTCCGAAATCCAACAGGTAAGGTCAAAGAAAAATGGGGGAAGCAGGCTTGTCATTGCCTACCTCTCGATCGGTGAAGCTGAAGATTACAGGTATTACTGGCAGAGTGATTGGGATAACAAAAAACCTTCATGGATCGACAAAGAAAATCCCAACTGGGAGGGTAATTTTAAGGTGAGATACTGGAATGAAGATTGGCAAAACATCATTTTTGGAAATGAAACCGCTTACCTGGATAAAATTCTTGAAGCTAATTTTGATGGGGTCTATCTGGATATCATTGACGCCTTTCAATATTTTGAGTGATCGGTCAATCTACCGCATGTTCTCCCCTTAATACTTTTCTAACACGCCACTGATCAGTCTTTTTGTGAGTTTTTTTACACAATCCTACCGAACAATAAAAATCAGGTACCGTTCATGAGCAGGTTTCATGGTCCAGAGTTGCAGCCTGGTATATTCAATGAGGTGTGTCATATCAAGATCTGTACGGTGAACAATCCAGTGTTTATAGCTCTCAATTTCAGATACTATTGCTTCTTCATTTTCCTTTGGGTAAGGATCAAATGCAAGTAATTCATACGAATCTTTTCGTTCCTTATTGAGAATGTCCAAATAGACGGAGCAAAACAGATTCAATAGCGAACCTGTTCCAATGCCCATCCCTTCAATCTCCAGTCTGGATGGAAGGGTCCCATTCGTCAGGATGGTCTGTTGAGCCAGTTGAGCCAGTTCATACACCTGGTCCATAGAGAGATGACCAACTTCAGGAATCTCCACAGGCATCTCCATGGGTCCGAGTACGCTAGCGCGGCTAATCATCCTGTGGATTTTTCCACTCACAGAGTACTCAGCGATGGTTTGGGCCAATGCAGCAAATACTTCCGCCGGAGAATAATAATCGTCGATGACAATCTTCTTTTGTGCTACAATCTGGGATGCCAACTTTTCAAGATCCTTTTTAGTGATTGCCTCTCGCTGGTAGGAAAAACGGTCCATCAGGTCGTTATAAGTGGTGATCTCAATATAATCCTGGCTTTTCAGAAATAGCATCAGTCTCCTGAAATTATCTCTTGCAGTGGTCATGGTGTTGACGGGTCTTAAAGAGGGGCCCTTCAGTTCGCCCGGTTCAGGATTAGCACCTTCGTAAAAATTGAAGTCCCAGAATTGTTCTGCACGGACCTTGGTCGGGTGACAGCCGAAAAAGGAGACCACATCCATCCCTTCCATATCTTCTCTGAAATTCATCTTTAGTGTATCGAATGCCGGATTGAAGAGCTCATCCTTGTAATAGAAGTCATCAAAAAAGCCGTAATCGCCATGAAAGTTCAGGGTATTACAGAACCAGACCGCATTATGCCCCGGAAGATGAATGGGAGAATATACATATCCTTTGTCCATCTCACTCAGGGTATATACCAATTGAGGACCATATGATCCGCCATGCCTGGAAAGGGTTTTGACCGGGACATTGAATATCCGTTCAAGTTCCTTAAATCCGTCCGATTCATTTTCCATCATGGCCTGAACTCCCGATTGCCAATCAGCCTCCTCAAGAATCTCTGTCACAGTAGGATGGATAGATCCGAAGTTTGTATGACTACCAATGTCGTGTTTGGCCATGGCATCTATCACATCCTGCCGGCCACGTTTCTCCAGGGAACGGGCCTTTTCACCGATTACAAAAAAAGTCCCGGTCACACCAACCTCGGTCATGGTTTCGGCCAACCATTTTGGAATTTCATCCACTCCCTCCTCTACAGGTGAAATGTAATCTTCTACGTCAAAAACGACCGAAACATATGTTTTTTCAGGATTATCACAACTAGACGACACGGCAATGAGTAAACTAACCAACAACGAAGGAAATGTTCTCATGATTGAGTATCATTTAGCTGTGAATGCGCTACTGTCCTTTTCGCTCCCCGATGGGTGAGAGCCGGATCACCTGGTCCGGATCATTCACCACCACATATACGTTTCCATCAGGATCGAGACCGATATCCCTTACCCTCCCATGATTCTTTAGGATCACTTCCTGATGAATGACTCTGTCATCAACGATATCCAGTATTCGCACATCCTCATACTTCAGTGCTCCCACAAGGAGTTTGTTTCTCCATTTCGGGAATGCATCTCCCTGGTAAAATTCGATTCCGCAAACTGCAATGGAAGGCTTCCAATAGAGAATGGGTTGGGCATATCCATCTTTTTGCCTGTCTTCAGTGATTACAGACCCGTCGTAGTTTCGGCCATAGGTAATCACAGGCCACCCATAATTTACCCCTTTGCGGATGAGGTTAAGCTCATCCCCACCAAGAGGGCCATGCTCGCTTGCCCAGACTTCATCTGTTTCAGGATGAACAGAAATGCCCTGAGGATTGCGGTTGCCCAGTGTATAAAGCGTTGGAAGTCCCTTATCGATAAAAGGATTATCTTTTGGAATACTTCCGTCAGGATATATGCGGTGGATCTTGCCGTTTGGCTTTGTAGGATCCTGTGCCATATCTTGGTATCCTCGCTCTCCTATGCTAAAATAGAGGTACCCTTTTTTGTCAAAAACAATGCGGTTTCCATAATGATGTCTCGTAGTGAGGTAAGTCTCATGTGGTGCTTCATAAAGTAACTCCTCATCAATCCAATTCATGTCCTTTATTTTCCCTCGTACAATGCGGGTCATAGCCGGAGGCCTGTCTTCGTGGGGTCTTTGTTCAATTTCGTGGCTGTAAGAAAGATAAATCCAGCCATTCTCACTGTATTTGTTGTCGATATTCACATCCATCAGTCCGCCCTGGCCTTCATGCAGCACTTTTGGAGTTCCTGATACAGGTTTTTCCTTCATTTTCCCGTTGATGACCACTCTCAAAGTTCCTGGTCTTTCGGTTACCAGTGCAGTATTTTTATTGAGGAAAACAATTGCCCATGGGATGTCCAGGTTGTCAACCCATACATCACTTTTGATATCATATTCGGCGCTCTCTATTCGGGAAGGAAGTGAAGGCTTCACAGCTCCTGCCCTGGATTCCTGATCGTAGAGAAAATCCACCAGCGACCGAATTTCGTTTTCTGACAAGGTTTTTTCATAGGATGGCATACCCAGATGGGGAATCCCGAATTTGATATTACGGCCTACATACCCCGAGCCGTCACCAAATTGCCAGATACCGTCAACCAGGCTCTGTGCATTTCCACCTGAAAAATCTGCTCCATGACATGATGCACAATAAGTTGCATAGATCTGGGCAGCTTCCTTATCAGGACCCAGTACATTCGCTTCCTGTCCGTTTACAATAGATTGATTACAGGATGATATGATAAATGGAAATGCACCTATAGCAATAACTAGAGATGCCTGAATGAATGGCAGATGTATTCTCATGACTATTTTTATTAAGTAAGTAAAGGAATTTGGATCATTAAAACAAAATATGCACCTTTCTGGTTCATGGCAAAGCAATTTAGTGTCATACTACTTTTGTTTTTTACAGTAAATTCATTTTGTCATTATCCTGCTGATCAAAAGGGTGCCAAGAACCCTAATGATACCGTTGTGCTGGAAGACGTCATTGTTTCCGTCCTTCCTTTCGGTGAATCTTACCAGGAAGCGACCGGAGGCGTGTTTCAACTCCGCTCAGATGAAATTGATCAGAAGTACACTCTCACCCCGGTAGAAATGCTCAACCGGTCACCGGGAATCCATATGTCATCGGGGACATATAATACCAACCGATTGGTAATAAGGGGTATAGGGTCGAGAACTCCCTACAATACCAACCGAATCAGGGCGTTCCTCGATGATATTCCTCTCACTTCGGGGGATGGAATCAGTACTCTGGAGGATTTGGATCCAACTTCCATCGGGCAGATGGAAATTTTAAAAGGACCCTCTTCTGCACTTTATGGATCGGGGCTCGGTGGCATTGTCAGACTCAACTCACCCTACCCCCGGAATGAGGGGTTCTCTGCCAGCCTGTTTGGAGAAACGGGGTCTTTCAAATCAAGGAGATATGGCTTTAAGGCTGGGTTCAAGCGTGGAAAAATAGCAGCCACAGGAGGATTCACAAGATCACTTTCCGAGGGCTACAGAGAAAATAGCTACTATTCCAGATCAAATGCGTTCCTGAATACAAGGTTATACGGAACGAGGCACACATTGTCATTGACCCTCTCACTTATTGATCTGTTTGCAAGGATACCCAGTTCCATCAATGAACTGGATTATGCCACACAACCCCATATCGCATCCAGCAATTGGCTAAATGTCAAAGGATTTGAAGAATACATAAAAGTATTGGCCGGAATCAGGCTGGAGAGTCAACTCACTCAAAAACTCACTAATCACGTTATCCTGTTCTCCTCACTGGCTGACCCCTATGAATCCAGACCTTTCAATATCCTTGACGACCATTCTACAAGTATGGGTTTCAGAGAATATATCCAATATGATATGAGATCAGTTAGCATACGAACGGGACTGGAGGTCTTTCATGAACGGTATAACTGGCAAATATTTGAAACTGACAATGGAACGGAGGGTTTTCTTCTTTCCGATCAGAAGGAAATTCGAAAGTATGCGAATACATTTGCCCTGGTTCAATGGAAACCTTCCGGTAAGCTGCTCATCGACGCAGGACTCAACCTGAATATGCTCCTTTACAACCTGCAAACCGGGTACCGGATAGATTCGACGGATCAGTCTGGCAGTTACAGTTATCCTAAAATCCTCTCCCCCAGGATAGGTATAAGCTATCAACACCACAAGACAAATTATCTCTATGCTTCCGCCGGTCACGGATTTTCTGCCCCTTCCCTTGAAGAGACCCTGATGCCTGAAGGCATTATAAATACATCGCTTAAACCAGAATCGGGCTGGAATCTTGAACTTGGAAACAGAGGACGATTCCTTCGGGAAAGGGTCAAATATGATGCAACCATCTACACCATTCTGCTTAATAATCTCTTGGTTACGGAACGGATTACCGAAGATATCTTTACAGGTGCCAATGCAGGTAATGCAATGAATTCGGGGTTAGAACTGTGGATGCAGTTTTCACTATTTCAAGAAGGCAAAGAGCTTCCTTTTGATGCATCCCTCATAGTAAGTTATACCCTCTCAAGCAACCGGTTTCTTGACTTTGTGGATGACGGGATCGACTATAGCGGAAACGCCCTGCCAGGGATACCCCAACAGAAGTTGAACTCATTCCTGACCGGAAGTCTTGGGCCATTTAATATAAAGATCCAGTATCAGTACGTTGGCAGACAGTGGATGAACGATGCGAACTCAAAGAGAAATGAGGGATACCAACTCGTAAATCTTAACGTCAACTGGACTATTCGATTGCCAAACCACCCTTTGTCATTTGAAATATATGGAGGTTTTAAAAATATTTTTAACACCCCCTATGCCTCTATGATCCTGGTGAATGCGCCCTCTTTTGGAGGAAGGCTTCCCCGGTATTATTATCCGGGCTCCCCCAGGCAATTTCAACTTGGCTTGGCATTCAACTTTAATTAAACCAAGAAGTCTCTCCAAAGCGTTCAGAAACTCCTTCGATCGCAATCCTTGCCCCAGGATGATTGATGGGCTCAATAGATACTCACACGTACTGCCTTTCCCTCAGGTTTTAATAACTTTGATACTGTAAAAGCAAAATTTTTATCCATGGCAATCACCGAGGAGCAGGCGACAAAATTCGTTCTTGAGTTGTACGGAATTCAAGGCCGGGCGAAAGCGTTGCCAGGCGAACAGGACCTTAATTTCAGAATAAGCACCGGCTTGGGCTCCTTCCTCCTTAAAATAAGCAGGCCTGACTTTGACAAGGACTACTTGGAATTTCAACAGGATCTTCTTCGCTACCTTTCCACTAATGGTGTGGAGATTGAAACTCCGGATATAATTTCAAATATACATGGAAATCAGTTAACTGCTATGGTTGATGATTCGGGCCATACGCGAATGATTCGTCTGATGTCATGGATTGAGGGCCGGCTATGGTCAGGTGTAAATCCAATCACTGATCATCTGCTATTCAGTCTGGGAGCAAAAGCAGGGAGTCTCACCCAAGCCTTGCTGGACTACGACCATCCTAATTCCAGGAGGAAGTTTGACTGGGACCTGGCACAGGTTCAGTGGACCTTTGATTTCATGGATCTGTTCTCCAAAGAACAAAAATCCATCCTGACTTACTTTATGGATCAGTACAAAGCCTTCGAGGAGGATTACCACCTTTTAAGAAAAAGTGTGGTCCACAACGATGTGAACAACCACAATGTCATCGTTACCCAAGATTCATCAGAGCCTGATGTAAAAGCCATTATCGATTTCGGAGATACCATTCATACCCAGATCATCAATGACCTTGCCATAACCATTGCTTATGCAGTAATGGGAATGCCCGATGTACTGAGTGCTGCCATTCCGATCATCAAAGGTTATCATCTCAAGTTCCCCGTCCTGGAATATGAATTGGAATTCCTTTATACGCTGGTGGCAATGAGACTGATCATTACAGTGACCAAATCAGCTCTCAATAAAAAGGCTGAACCTGAAAATGAGTATCTGCTTATCAGTGAAATGCCTGCTTGGGAGGTCTTGAAAAAATGGGCACTGGTCAGGGAGCAACATGCACTCTGCAGTTTCCGACACGCTTGTAACTTCTCTCCCCACCCGAAAGAGGATGAATTCAAGCAATGGGTAAAAAGCAATCCAGCCAAACTGACCAGCCTTTTTCCGACCATAAAAAAAGAAAAGGTCTCTCACATAGACCTGAGTGTTTCAAGCTGTGGGATCGGTCATCAGTCGACAATGAATGACCTGGATCTTTTTCAGCATAAGATTAAGAGACTCCAGAGCCAGCTGCCGGATAAGATGCTTGCCGGAGGTTACCTGGAGCCAAGATCTGCTTATACGACATCAGCGTATGATAAAAATGGTAACAACGGGAAAGAAAGCAGGACCATCCATCTGGGTATCGATTTCTGGATTCCTGCCGGCACTCCGGTTCATGCGTTGTTCGAAGGCCGGGTGGTGACAGCGGTAAATGATGAAGGAGATAAGGAATACGGCGGATTGATTATTCTAAGGCACCTGGCAGATCAGTTTGAGTTCTTTACTTTGCATGGACATCTCTCGCTAAGTAGTTTAGAGAGCATCAAGGCAGGACAGAGATTAAAAAAGGGAGAACGTATCGGGTTTATAGGGAATTACCCGGAGAACGGTAACTGGGTACCCCATCTTCACTTTCAGATCATGCTTTCGACACTTGGCTACATGGATGATTTTCCAGGTGTTGCTTATCCGAAGGAGACAGAGGTATGGCAAAGTATCTGCCCCGACCCGAACCTGCTCTTTGCTAATCCGGGTTTGCAGTATAAGCCAAAGAAAGAGAAGGCAGAGACCTCTGAATTAAGGAAATCCCATCTGGGGAGAAGCTTAAGTCTATCCTATAAAGAACCCTTGAAAATGGTTCGCGGAGATGGCATTTACCTGATTGATGATTTCGGGAGAAGGTACCTGGATTTGGTCAACAATGTTGCCCACGTGGGACATGAACATCCCCGGGTTGTAAAAGCAGGTCAGCAACAAATGGCGGTTCTTAATACAAATACCCGTTACCTGCATGACCTTATCACCGATTTTGCAAAGGAATTACTCAGTACTTTTCCTGAACAATTGTCGGTAGTTCATTTTGTAAACTCGGGGAGTGAAGCCAATGAGCTTGCCCTCAGAATGGCCCGCGCTGTCACCGGACAGATGGATATGATTGCCGTAGAAGTCGGTTATCATGGCAATTCAGGAGGTTGCATCGAGGTCAGCTCTTACAAGTTTGATGGCAAAGGAGGCACAGGTAAGCCAGAATATACCCATATAGTACCCCTTCCCGACAGCTACAGGGGGATGTATCAAGGAGGAAATACCGGTGCCGGTTATGCAGGGCATATTCAGGCCCGGGTAGATCATATCCAATCTCTGGGAAGAAATCCGGCCGGATTCATTTGTGAAAGTATCATGAGTTGTGGTGGCCAGATCGAATTACCAGAAGGGTATTTAAATCTAGCTTATGAAGCGGTAAGGAAGGCAGGCGGGATCTGCATTGCTGACGAAGTCCAGGTGGGCTGTGGGCGTGTAGGGAGGGCCTTTTGGGGATTTCAACTTCATAAAGTGATCCCCGATATTGTTACCATTGGAAAACCCATCGGCAACGGTCACCCTCTGGCCGCCGTAGTCTGTACACCAAAAGTGGCAAACGCCTTTGCCAATGGGATGGAGTACTTTAATACCTTCGGAGGCAATCCTGTATCATGCGCTATCGGGAGAGAGGTTCTGCGTGTTATAAAAGATGAAAAACTTCAGGAAAATGCACTGCGGATCGGGAATTACCTTAAGTCAGAACTGAAGAAAATGCAAGTAGAAGTACCAGCCATTGGTGACATCAGAGGACAGGGTTTATTTCTGGGTGTCGAGTTGGCCGATGAGCATAAAAATCCTCTAAAAGAGAAAGCCGTATACCTGGTAAACCGAATGAAAGACCTGGGATTTTTATTGAGCACTGATGGAAGAGAAGAGAATGTTCTTAAAATAAAGCCCCCCTTAGTCCTTACCAGGGAAAATGCAAACGAGTTTCTTTCAGGATTGAGAATGATTTTTACTGAAGATTTTATGAAACAATGAAAATCCCAGCTTTACTTCTCATTCTGGCATCGTCTCTTATTCTTTCTTGCGATAGTTCTTCTCTTCACCTGATACGGGACCTGCACGAGGATCATACCATTTTTGGAGTCAACAAGCTAAATCCCTGCGCAGATTTCTTCGCCTATGAAACAGAGCCCCTGGCCATGATAAATACTCCCGAATTTTCCACCCGGTTTCAATCGCTAAATGGATACTGGAAGTTTCAGTGGGTGCGTTCGCCAAAAAAAAGGAATAAGAAATTCTACGAGGCTGACATAGACGATAGTGGCTGGGATACCATACCCGTACCGGCTAACTGGGAAGTTGAAGGATTCGGCTATCCGATCTATCTGGATGAACGTTATCCATTTACCACCCATTGGCCCTATGTTCCAAATGGTTATAATCCGGTGGGTACCTACAGACAAACCTTTCAAATCTCAGACAATTGGCTGGATGATGAAATTATTCTCCATTTCGCCGGGGCCAAATCCGCTATGTATATCTATTTGAATGGCCTGTTTGTGGGTTACTCACAGGGATCTAAAACTCCTGCAGAGTTCAATATTACCGGATTAGTGCTTCCTGGCAACAACCTGTTGGCTGTCCAGATGTATCGCTGGAGCGATGCCAGCTACCTGGAGAGTCAGGATATGTTGCGCATGAGTGGCATTGAACGGGAGGTCTATCTCTATTCAAAACCCAGGGTAGCTGTGACAGATTTCAAGATTATTGCCGGACTGGACTCAACGTACCTGAATGGCCAATTCCACCTGAGTGCCCGGGTGGAAAACCATTCCGATACTCAGGTAAATCGTCAGTTCAGAGTGAACCTGTTCGATGCTGGTAAGCAACTATATACGTACGAGGCTGAGATTGAAATCCAATCCAACGATTCTCTTGAAATCACCATAAAATCCATCCTGCCACAGATTAGAACGTGGTCCGCCGAGATCCCCTACTGTTATGACCTGCAACTGCAGCTATTGGATGACAAGGACACTCAAAACGATGAATTCATTCACAAAACAATAGGGTTCAGAAGTGTCTCGATCCGGAAAAATCAATTCCTTGTTAATGGGAAAGCCATCTACATCAAAGGAGTTGACAGGCATGAAACTGATCCATTTACCGGTCATGTGATTTCGCGGGCTTCCATGGAGCAGGATATCAAGTTGATGAAACTAAATAACATCAACGCTGTGCGAAGCAGTCACTATCCCAACCATCCCTACTGGTATGACTTATGTGACAAATATGGCTTGTATGTAATTGATGAAGCAAACATTGAAAGTCACCCTCTGGCTATCAGTGAGTCCACTCAGCTGGGAAATGAACTGTCATGGCTACCTGCCCACCTCGACCGTGTGAAGCGAATGTATTACCGGGACCGGAACCATCCGTCTATCATCATATGGTCCCTTGGAAATGAAGCGGGCGAAGGTGAAATCTTTCAGTCCCTTTACAACTGGCTGAAAAAAAAGGACAAGACGAGGTTGGTACAATACGAACCAGCCGGGATTAAAGAGTACACGGATATATTTTGTCCCATGTATCCTTCACCTGCTACGCTGGTTGAGTATGCCAGGAGCTTTCCTCAAAAACCGGCCATAATGATTGAATACGCTCATGCCATGGGTAACTCTGTTGGTAACCTGCAGGATTATTGGGATACCATTGAAAAATACCCTGTTTTGCAGGGGGGCTTCATATGGGATTGGGTGGATCAGGCATTGGAATACAGGGACAAAAATGGGAATCCCTATCTCGCTTATGGCCATGACTACCATCCTGACCTTCCCACAGATGGTAATTTTCTGAACAATGGCCTGGTCGACCCTTACCGGGATCCTCACCCCCATCTTTATGAGGTAAAAAAGGTTTACCAACCCGTAAAATTCCAATTGAATCCTTCTGGTACTATCCTGACAGTTTTTAATAAGAACTTTTTTTCATCATTAAAGGAGATGATTCTGAAATGGACTCTTCTTGAGGATGGGATACCGGTCCAGCGACACCAGATCAATGATATAGATATCCCTCCTCAATCCGAGCATCATATTGAGATCAAGGCTACACCACTCAACCGGAAGAAAGAATATATTCTTATGGCGCAGATCGTTACGAAATCGAACCAGGGATTGGTTGGGGCTGGCCATGAAATAGCTTTCGAGCAGTTTGTGATGCAACCGTATAAACCCCCTTCTTTGACACTGGTTAAGAACAACAGCTTGCAAATTCTTGAAGAGAGTGACCATTTTATCATTCAAAACTCCACTACGAGAATGAAGATCCATCGAGTAACCGGAATGATTAATGAATGGACATTTGATAGCGCACTTATTAGCAAAAGTGGCTTAAGACCTAATTTTTGGAGGGCCCCTACCGACAATGACCTGGGCAACGGCATGCATGAATGGGCGAAAGTTTGGAAGAATGCCACAGAAAATTCAATACCAACACTCATCCAGGATCCTGGGTTACACAATTCAGGAGCCACCTTCAAAGTATCCTATCAGCTGCCAAATCATATTGCAACAGTTAACCTGGATTTTACATTAACTTCAGAGGGAGTTTTGGTGGCAGATTATCAATTCATCCCTGAACGCGATTCTTTACCCAATATTCCAAGATTGGGAGTGTACTTCAACTTACCTAAAGACTTTTACGAAACAGCCTGGTACGGAAGAGGGCCTTTTGAAACATATTGGGACAGAAAGTCAGCAGGTAAAATTGGCATTTACAGGGGCCTGATCATGAACCAGTTTCACAGGTATCCCCGCCCCCAGGAAACGGGTAATAAAACTGACATAAGATGGATGACTGTTAATTCTGATAAAATATCACTGACTGTGCATTCAAATGATAGTCAACTGCTTAATGGAAGTGTTTGGCCGTTCAGCACCCGTGAACTGGATTTGGTTATCGGGAAAGAGGGCGGTGAATCTGCATCCGGACTGGTCCCTGTTACATCAAGACATGGTGCGGATATTAAATCCGGAGATGTGGTTCAGTGGAACATTGATCATAAACAAATGGGAGTTGGAGGTGATACTTCCTGGGGGCGCCCCGTGCATGAGGAATACACGATACCGGCCGGAGAGTATCACTTTTCATTTGTTCTCACTCCCCATATAATAAGCAGGGCCAATGAATCATTCCCCTAAATAAAGTGGGAGAAACCATAGAGTGAAGAGTCAATATAACTAAATAAAAAACTATGAATCTCACACAACCTTTATGGTGCTTGCCACTGCCTTCCTGATATAAGGTACGATGATATCATTCATCCTGTCGCTGGTACCATCATACGTGATGGTCACAATCGGGACTCCGGTAAGCTTGCGAATTTTTCGGGTCATGGCCTCTGTGACAAGTGCCGGACAGCAGAATGATGGATTGGTCTGAACAAACAGGGAAACCTCTGGGTAATTATTCATGATAAAGAAGATCTTCAGGATATTATCGTAGGACTCTCCTGAGTGCAGAAGGCTGATATTAAAATCACTTAGGTTCTTCTCCAGGGCCTTCGGCTTAATTACCGGTGCTGGTCCCAGGTATTTGGCAAATGGTTTGTAGTACTTTTCATCCATAAATTTCAAGACGTTCAAGAGAATCCTGTTCATTCTGGTTTCCACATGCTCCCCACGCTGAGTGGCCCTCCGAAATATGTTTTCAACGGTAATCTTCGCATATTCGTGATAGGGCGTTTCCAGGACTTCGCCCCCGGCAGCTTCAATTGCTCCTACCAAATCCTGGTTCATTATTTCGTTGTCCCTCACATACAAATCCCCAAAAATTGCAACCAGTGGTTTCCGGGAATCCCTGTTATAATCGATGCTATCAACATGATTCAGTCCTTCTTTAATGGCACTGTCTAAAGACTGTTCACCTGCGAATGCCCTGATCAAAACCTGATGTACCTCTTTAAGAACCTTATCGGTATTGCCAGGTATAGATTCATAGGGTCTGATGCGACATGCTGTTTTTCGGAAAAGACCGCCGAGCATGTACGCGAAATAAGCGTAGTAGGTGAGGCCAACGGACATCTCTTTGTGTGTAATTTCACCGGAATAAACAGCTGCCTTTTCCATGCCATTTCCATAATTCTCAAGAATTCGCTTAATATAGAATGGGTATTGCCTCAAGTTGCAGGTTAGCTTACCCTCCATCATCCAAAGCATGACACGGGATGGGTCAAGATCATATCTCTCAATATAATCAATATAGTCCTGGGCAATGATACTGATCGGGAGGCATTGACCTGTATTATGCACCATGCTTTTCCTGATTCCCAGTTCGCTCTGTTCAAGTAACCTCGCGTCGACACCGGCCCTTCGAAAGTTGGCCACGATTAGCTGGCCTGTGAACATATTCCAATTGGGCATCAGGAGAGTTTTACCATTTAACTTTTTTTCGACCTGTGGTAGGATTGATCCAAGATCAGGTTCGGCATTGGGTATTTTGGACCGTGCATGGTTTCTGAATGAGCGCAACGCAGCCTCAATCCTCGTCTCATAACCCACATTTGAGTCATGTTCATCAATTTGAATAATCAGATAGGGTTTTGCAAACAAGTGCATGAGCTGCTTGAAGTATTCAATGATAAAAGAATCCGGGGCACATTTGAAAGCTGTAATGAGGACGGGGTACAGGTTCTTAGTCCTTCCTATGACCTCCGCAGCGCGCATAATATTAGATGCGAAATGCCAAGGTATCTTTTTTAGCAGGTTGTTGAGCGCTTCATCCTTTTGATTGTCAATCGCCAACATGTCCTGGTAAAATGCCCTTATTCCCATTCTCGTTAGAATATCGGGTATGCCTTTGTTCAACGAATCGGAAAGCACCACATAAGGCCGGCCTAAAAGAACAACAGAAACGTCTCCTTCAACCTGAAAGTTTGATTCATAAATCATTTCCATTTTTCGTCTCAATTGCGAAGCATGACTATCAGCCTTTTTCATGGCTTTTGAAACATCCGACGGCGATATGGAATTAAAGCCCATTTTTTTCAATTCCTGAAGCAGGATTTTTACTGTACTATCTGCATTTTTGTGAAAATTGACCATGGGACTCACCAACATATTTTTTACATGTTCCCCATCCATATAGGCCAATGAGGCGCTGTACTGGGTATAGTAGCAAAAATTCTGGTCGCTTTTGGTTGACTTAATTCGTGATTCCAGGTAAACAGGCATGAAAATATAATCACACGATTTGGCCAGATCTGCCACATGCCCGTACATTGAATCAATGGGTGCGCAAAAATCAGCACCGGCAATTTTCTTACCGGCTTTAAATGAATCCTTCAATCCCTCACTGGTATGCAGAAAAATATTCAATTCCTTAAAGAAGGCGACCCAGTATGGCAAATCTTCAAGAAGGTGCAAAGCAGCCGGGTATCCAACCACAGGATGCCTGCCCTCAACTTTTGTTTTCTTCCCATTATGATCCCGCATTACTTTTCTTCTCTCTTTCAATAATTCAAACCCGGGTTTGCCTTTGCTAACAAATTTTTTTGTCTCATAATCCCGCCCGCAAAGAAATCCGTAGGCTTGCTTGCTGCCATTAATACTTGCCACACTAATTGCACATTTGTTAAGACACAAATCACATGATTCTGTCTGCACCGGGATCGATCTTTTATAGAGTCCCAGGCCCCTGAAGCTAGTGGCACCCTTGTGTTCTTCCCTCAATAACAATGCAGATCCATAGGCTCCGGTGAGGTGACACAAGGCCGACACGTAAATGGGTTTTTTCAAACGTTGCTCAAAGGCTGCCACAAGGGCTTTGTTTTTTGCTGTAGCACCCTGGAAGCAGATGTGATTTCCAATATGTGATTCACTTGCTACCTTTTTCAGATAGTTCTCTCGCACCGAGTGAATGACTGTTGCCAAAACTTCTTCCACCGAGTATCCAAGGCTCAGAAGCTGGTTGATATCCCGTTCCATAAAGACCGTGCACCTGTCGCTTGCGAGAGGGGCAGGCCTGTTTATGGCCAGTTTTTCATAGTCTTGCACCTTTACTCCCAGCCTGCCGGCTAACTCTTCAATAAAGCTACCTGTACCCGCAGCACAAACTGTATTCATGTGCGAAAAAGTAACCACCCCGTCATTTAGTTGGGTAAACTTGGCATCCTGACCCCCGATCTCGATAATGGTATCCGTACGGGGATCAAGCTCATATGCTGCCCTGGCATGTGCTGTAATCTCATCTATATCCTGGTCTGCTCTGACAATGCTCCCTATAAACTTCCTGCCCGAACCTGTCGTTCCACAGGCCCTGATCTGAAGAGTAGCTTTGCGCTTTACAGCAAGAGAATCTATGGCCTCAAAAAGTGCCTGGACCGCATGCAATGGCTGACCTGAGGTATAAGTGTAGAATCCGGCAAATACTTCTCCTTCCTCATTTAGTAACAGGGCCTTGGTACTGGTAGATCCCACGTCAATCCCCAGATAATACTTCGAACTACTAATTGATGTGGTCTTATATTGGTCAATTTCCACCCCAATGGTATGATTGGATTTGACAGGTTCATAGACTGAATGCTCAGCAATCTCCATATTACCTGAAACTCCATCCGGAACTTGCAAGGGTTTAAAGAAGTATTGGAGCTCTTTTGAATCATACAGAAATTTACCAAACTCTAGTTCACATCTCTCTCGATCAGGTCCCATCTCTTTAAGTTTAAGAAGAGCAGCTCCAATAGCCGGGTAATGATGTGATAGCGGATGAAGTATAATATCCTTTTCAAGAATGCGCTGTAGGTGTCTGTGAACTGACCTGTTTTTTGAAACACCTCCTGACATATAAACAGGTGATTCCGGGATCGATTTATTAAAGAGAGTGTCGGCGATATTGTCTGCCAATCCCTTGCACAGGCTATCACATATTGCTTCCATCCCGTATCCTTTCTGTTGGGCATGGATCAGGTCCGTTTTTGCGAAAACAGAACATCTTGCAGCAATATCCGGGATGGGCGATCTGTTCTGCAGAGCCATATCTGAAAGATGAGAACTGTCTTTAAGCATCAGCCTCAGTGCCTGCTGATCCAGAAAACTTCCGGTACCGGCTGCACACGACGAACTATGATTGGTCTGAAAATAGTTGCCCAGTTCATCAAGCTCTATAAGATAGAATCTTTCAGCACCAATATGAAGGATTGATCTGGCCTTCATTCCCAGGCCTCTCAAACCCTCCATTATGGAAACCTGCTGATCAAAGATTCGAATTCGCTCATTAAACTGAGATTTGCCGGATGGAGCTGCTATTCCAAGAATTTCAGCCGGATCGTAAGCATTTAATAATGATTCCAATGCAGAACGGATATCACCATGGTGCAACACATACGCTTCCTTTATTAGCTGTCCTTCGGTATCGATTGAGATTACCGAAATAGATACCGACCCAACGTCAATCCCAAGGATCAGCTCCTTCCGAACCTGAGTACCCTTTAACATAAGTCGATGGTATGAGCGAGAAATTAAATGTATTGAATAAAATGCATTTTTGAAATTTAAGTGTCAATTATCAGTACTTTTAAACTACTAATGATCGAAAAGCTCACCAAATACACTCATTCCAAAGACCAGGATTATACTTTCTCCATTGTCATTCCCACCTGGAACAATCTGGATTACCTGCAGAATTGTATGGAGAGTATCAATAAATACTCTGTTCGCAAACATCAGATCATTGTGTTTGTGAATGATGGCTCAGACGGAACCCTTGAGTGGCTGAATAGCCAATCTCCGGACAACCTGGATTTCATCCATTCTCCCGAAAATATAGGAATATGCTACGGCATGAACCTGAGCAGGTCCTTGGTAAAGTCAAAATACATCGTTTACATGAATGATGACATGTACACCCTGCCCGGTTGGGATGCAGAACTCTGCAAAATTATTGATGCCCTTGACACGAAATTATTTTTATTGTCGGCAACCCTCATTGAGCCCTTGAATTCGGGGAATTCGTGTGTGATGGTAAAAAACTATGGAAGCGATCTGGAATCTTTCCAGAAAAGGGAGCTGCTAAAAGATCACCTGGATCTCAGGAGACCAAACTGGCAGGGAAGTACCTGGCCACCAACTGTCCTTCACAGGGAGACGTGGGACCTGGTGGGAGGCTATAGTACAGAATTCAGTCCGGGAATGTATTCAGATCCTGATCTCTCCTTTAAATTGCTTCAGGCAGGAGTAAGAGAATTCATTGGCGTGGGAACCAGCCTCGTTTATCATTTTGGATCAAAATCTACCGTACGGGTCAATAAAAATAAAGGACGAAAAGCTTTCTTAACCAAATGGGGCATCTCCTCCAGGATTTTCAGAAAAGAGATGCTCAGGATGGGAGAATCCTATGAGGGCCCTTTGCCTGATCCGGATCCTAAGATAAGGAAACGGTGGGTTAGCCGGATAAAAAGAATCCTCAATAGCTGGGGATATCCTTTTCATTACCAGAAGACTGGCTGATTTTATCAGTACCTGCTCCCATTCTGAAGAGCATGCTTGTAATCAATCCGAAAAATGCAAATAGAGAAAGCAATAGGAACACATAGTGATGACCTGTGGATCCAGGATACCTATCTAACAAAATTCCCAACCAGGGGCCCATAAATATTTCAGGTGAAAATCCTGCAAAGGACAATATTCCAACGGCTGTTCCTGTCAAACCAAAAGGGATGTGTGCCTCCTTCATTACTGCAAAATAGAGAGCCCGAACACCGTAAATTCCAGTGGCTGTAAGCATCAGTTTAAGGAATACCAATCCAACGTTTTGATCCAGCAAACCTAAACCAACAGAAAGACTCCCGGCCAGAGTCAGGATAAAACATGCAATAATCACCGCCATTCCGTTAAGCCTGTCACCCATGTAGCCGGCAAATACAGCCACAAGTGCCCGCAACCACAGAGCGGCTGTCCCTATCCCGGCTGAGTTTATCTCTGAGAAACCAAGAACTTCCCTGGCATACAATGAAAAATCATCTGTAATTTTATAGCCTGCATATGCGCAAATAATTATGATGGCTAATAACCAAATGGATGGTTTACCCAATAAAGTTACAACTTCGTGGTAGACAACTTTAGAATGCCTGGTTCGAATCACCTGAGTACTTAGTGGTATAAAAAACCACACCATTATTCCACTTGCCATGGTAAGTAATGAAGTAGCTAAAACCACATACCGGAATTCCTGTACCCTTGAAAAAAGGAAAAAGGCTCCAGTACCCAACAACGCAGCCAAAGCGCCCCTGCCACCCTCCAGCCACCCGAAGGCCCTACCCTGGAAACCTTTGCCTCCCCATTCGCGGGCAGCCCTGATCATAGAAGCCCAGAAAAGGCAAATGGTGGTAAATCCCCATAATCCGTACAATAAACGCATGATTCCGGAAGCCGGAAGAAGAGTCATGATAAATCCTCCGGCAGATGTTGACCATAAGGCTATGGCCATGAGAGAACGTGCTTGAAAACGGTCAGCCAATATCCCTCCAGCTGGGTATGAAACCATCGCTATTACTCCATAGATTGAAAACCATATTCCAAGTTCTGTGTTGGATATACCAAAGACCGATAGCAATGTGGGTCGAAAGATCCTGGCAAGAACAAAAGGGAGAAAAAAAATGGTTTCACCGGCGAGGACCAATGTAATCAGGGTAATCGTTCGCCGCTCCTGATGGAGAAAATCTGTCATAATCAAAGGTATGATTATTTGTCGTTTGCGGGAATAATGCTTTTTTAGATGAATACTGCTACTTTTGGGGAACCGCAAATTAGAATTGCTATCTTACTATAAACTAAATAGAATATCATAAAAATGAAAGAATTGGGAACCAATAAGGTGATTGAAATGTTGGACAAGGCAGAGGTGAAAATAATAGATATCCGGCCTGTGGATGCCTACAATGGGTGGAAGTTTCAAGGGGAGAAAAGAGGGGGCCATATCAGGGGTGCAAAGTCTTTGCCATTTAAGTGGACCGATTATATGGACTGGATCGAAGTTGTAAGGCATAAGAATATCTTACCCGGGGATCAGCTCGTGATTTATGGAAATACACCTGAACAAAGTCAGAAAATCTCTAAGTTGTTTCACAGAGCTGGATATAATGATGTTTCAGTTTATAACCATTTTATAGATGAATGGGCTGCCCGAGATGAACTTCCCATGCAACGATTAGATCGATACAAACACCTGGTTTACCCACAGTGGGTCAATAAGCTGGTTACAGGAGCAACCCCGCCGGAATTTAACGGCGGTGATACCATTATTTGCCATGCCCATTACCGCAACAGGGACTCCTACCTTTCAGGCCATATTCCGGGGGCCATTGATTTAGATACCCTGGCATTGGAGGCTCCTGAAACCTGGAACCGGCGTTCTCCGTCGGAAATAAAATTTGCACTAGAAGCACATGGTATTGCTACTGATACAACCGTAATTCTCTATGGGAAGTATATGGATCCTGACAACGATGATGAATTCCCTGGAAGTGCGGCAGGTCATATTGGTGCCATCCGATGTGCGTTTATTATGATGTATGCCGGCGTAAAGGATGTAAGGATCTTAAACGGGGGATTTCAATCATGGAAAGATGCGGGTTATGAAATCAGCATCCTGGATGAACCCAAAACACCAGTGGCCGATTTTAACCGATTCATTCCGGGCAATCCGGAACTGGCTGTGGATGTGCCCGAAGCAAAAAGTATGATTCAATCTTCAGATGCCGACCTGGTCTGTGTAAGAAGCTACCCTGAATATATAGGTGAGGTGAGCGGCTACAATTATATTAAACCAAAAGGAAGGATCCCTGGTGCAGTATTTGCCAATTGCGGGAGTGATGCCTATCACATGGAGAACTACCGGAATGTGGACCACACTACCAGAGAGTTTCACGAAATTGAAAGAATCTGGCGGGATTCCGGTATTACCCCGGAAAAACACCTTGCCTTCTATTGTGGAACCGGTTGGCGTGGAAGTGAGGCATGGCTCAATGCCTGGTTGATGGGATGGCAACGGGTTTCAGTTTTTGATGGCGGTTGGTTCGAGTGGAGCAGCGATCCGGATAATCCATTTGAAACCGGCGAGCCAGTTACGTAATGACAATTTTCGAAATATTTGTGGGCTATCCAAGATTGTCGTCAAATGTCGACCTAAAATAATTGCCATGAAACAATTGATTCGGCTTACCTCATTTAGTTGTCTATATTCTCTCTTCCTGATTAATTCCGTCCTGGGGCAGATCACCTCACGGGACGTCGATCTGCTGGTGCAGGACGCCATGGAGAAATTTTCCGTGGCCGGAGTAGCTGTGGGAATCGTCAAAGACGGGAAAATTATTCATGTAAAAGGGTACGGGGTAAGATCAGTCGAATCAAATGAGAAAGTCGATGAGCATACTTCCTTTGCGATAGCCTCTAACAGCAAAGCCTTTACAACCATTGCCCTGGCTATGCTGGTGGAAGAGGGCAAGCTTTCCTGGCATGATCCGGTGATAGATTATATTCCTGAATTTAGGATGTACAATGAGTATGTTACCCGGAATTTCAATATTCAGGATCTTCTAACCCATCGAAGCGGGCTTGGACTTGGGGCTGGGGACCTACAGATATGGCCTTCCGGATCTGATTTTACCATAGCCGATTTGCTGACCAATTTTCAGTATTTCGAGCCTGTTTCCGCGTTCCGGACCAAGTATGATTATGACAACATCCTCTACCTTATTGCCGGGGAGCTCATTGAAAGAGTGAGCGGAATGAGCTGGGAAACTTTTGTGAAGAAACGGATCTTTGATCCGTTGAATATGGACAACTCCTCCACCCTGCCACCAGGAATGTCAGGAATTGAAAACCTGGCTTCGCCCCACCTGGCTGAAAAAGGATTCCTTAAAATTATTCCCTATTATCAGATTGATCCGGAGAAAATCAATGGAGCCGCTGCGGGTGTGCTGTCCAATGCGGATGACCTTTGCCACTGGATGTTGTTGCATCTCAATGGGGGCAAGTATGGAGAGAACCTGGAAAAACAACTTTTTTCGAGGGAAAGTCAGAAGGAAATGTGGAAGATCCATACAATCATCGATAATACCCTTGATTCCCGTTACCATCCTCATTTCTCGGGGTATGGGTTGGGATGGCGGTTGAATGACATGAATGGGCATTTTACCGTGTCACATACCGGGGATCTTTCGGGGATGCTTTCTAAAACCATCATGATTCCGGATCTCGGCTTAGGGGTGGTAGTCCTTACCAACTCTTATTATGGTGGTGCAGGTGTATTCAAGGCAGTTTCTCAAACCATTGTAGACAGTTATCTGGGAATGGAAGATTACGGCTGGACAAATAGGGAACTTGAGGCATTTCAAAATCGGTCGGTTAGCTCAGAAACAGTTGTTGAACAAGTCTGGGGGACAGTCAAAGAAGCAAATACCGGACAATTTAAAATGGAAGACTATTTGGGGGTGTATGAAGACAACTGGTTCGGTAAGATCAGAATTCATGCACAAGAAGGCCAGCTCTGGTTCACATCGTTCCGTTCACCAAAGCTTACCGGTCCCATGTACTATTACAAAGCAAACTCTTTTGCAATCAAATGGGAATTCAGGGCCATGGATGGCGACGCATTTGCTATTTTCTGTCTTGATGAGGAAGGGAAAGCTGTTGGGATCAGGATGAAAGGTATTTCTCCCGATATCGATTTCAGCTACGATTTTCAGGATCTGGATTTCCACCGGGTGGATGATTTACACGAGTAGGGGATGACAAATCTGAGAAGGAACTAACCACTTAGTGAGATGGTTCGCAACCTCTCACTATCAAGAATTTCAATAGTACGGCCATCAAGAGAAATGATATTGTCCCTCTCGAATTCCTTCAGGATCCTGATCGCACTGTCCTTGGCCATAGCGGTAAAATCAGCAATATCATTCCTGCTGATCTGGCTTGTTATCATATTCGATTCAAATATCTGATCCGACATGTATAATAAGGCATCCGCAATCCTGCCGTGCATCTGCTTGTGGCTGAGTGATACCATACGCTCGATCTCCCGGCCATAATTTTGGCTGGAAAGTTCCAGATACTTATCTAAAAAATTGTTATTTCTATACAGTACTTCTTTGAAATTATTCTTATCAATGAAACAAACCCTGGCTTCTTCCTCAGCTATAACTGTATAATGATATTTATCGGAAATATGGATACCTGGGCCACCCACCAGTGTCCCCGGTCTTAAAAACTTAAGAATAAGGTTTTTGAGCTGGGTATCCTCCACATACATTTTAGCAAATCCCGAAACCAGGGATAGAAAGAAATTTGCATGTGTACCCTGTTTAATAATAACCTCGCCTTTGCGAAAAAGAACCGAATACCGGTCCCTATTAATTATAGCCATCTCATCACTGTTTAGTACACTGAAAATGGGTATTTTTACTTCGCATTTTGTACAGTCCTCGCACAACTTTTGCATATTCATTTTACGAAGTAATTTGGTGAGTTAGCTACTGATTCATGTTTTCTAAACAGCTAGTTGCTTTGAATGGATATACCCGATACAAAAATAGAATAAAGATGATATAAATCGGACTAATTTAAGATATTTCTCGAAAAAGCGACACGGAGTTATAAATATGTTCGAATTTTTATTATCTGAAGGAAAACTTATTATTTATTCGATTTACTTTGCCTTTAATTAAGTAATAATAAATAAAAGAACTTATGAGAAGATTGATTTTAGCACTTGCCGGGCTAGTGTTGACGGTAATCTCTGGGTGTGAGAAATATGTCATTCTGAAACCTGAGATAGAAGTTGGAGTCAGTTATTCAACGCAAGTCCAGCCGATATTTGACAACAATTGTGTCATGTGCCATTCAGGAAACCAGCATCCGCATCTCGCTCCCGATGAATCATATGATGAGCTTACCAGTGGTGGGTACCTGGATACGATTACCCCCGGATCCAGCAAGATTTACCTCAAACTGACAAGTCCACCACATGATGCCCGTGCAACGGAAGAAGAGAAATTAACTATTCTTCAGTGGATCACTGAAGGAGCCCTGAATAATTGATATCCAAGAAAAATCTATTGTTATGAAACGAAATATTTATTTTCCCGGTTTAGTTTGTTTAATTACCCTTTTTCATTCATCTGCTGCGTTTTCTCAGGATGATGACGCACCTGTATTGCCAGCATTCGAAACCATCAACCTGATCGATAACCAGACAACCATGAATCCGTATAAGGGATCCGTAACCCTTCAGATCCAACACCGCTTTTCACAGATTAGTGAGATCGACGACCTGTACGGGATTTTCGGCAGTGCCAATTCAAGACTTGGCGTGAGTTATGGGGTTACAGATAAGATCATGGTAGGATTTGGGACAACCCGCGATAGCAAATTACAGGACCTGGAATGGAAATTAAGTCTACTCACGCAAACCGAATCGAAAATTCCAGTATCCCTGTCCTATCATGGCAATGCTGTTTTGGATGCCAGGGGTGATGAATTTTTTGGTCCGGAACAGGAGTACAGGTTTATTCACAGAATGTCCTACCTGAGCCAGCTGATCGTCTCAAAAAGATTTGGGGAGAAAACCAGTTTTCAACTTGCACCAACGTTTGTATATTTCAATTCTGTACCTGAAGGATACCGGAATACCAACGCCTCAGTTAATTTTGGAGCAAGGCTTCAGGTGTTCGGATTCCATTCTATTATATTTGAGTATGACCAGCCCCTACTGACGGCCGATGAAGAGGTCTACCCCAACCTTGCTCTCGGAGTGGAAATTGGAACCAGTACCCATGCCTTCAGGGTCTTTGTATCCAACTACAGTTCCATCGTCAGGAATCAGGGAATTGCCTTTAACGCAAACAACCCATTTGACGGAGATTACCATTTTGGATTTAATATCTCCATAAGATTCTAAGTATGAGCATCCTAATTAATCATTCATATGAACACCCCAACAGTAACATGCATGATTTTCATGCTGACCGGAGCATATTCCCTCTATGCTCAGCCGTCAGATACAAGTAAACTAAAACCCTCATATTATCTTGTCAACGACTATGTTGATGACAACGAACGTTGCCTGAAATGCCATGGCGAGCTGAAGTATACCATTAATGATCCTCAGCTTGGCAGGACCATGACAGAACATATGTGTCCCGACAGAATCATTGACCGGGAGGCTTTTTACTCAGGAGTTCACAAATCTTTTTCATGCAATGATTGCCATAGTTATGGCTTTGAGAAATTTCCGCATTCTGTGGAATCCAGGGTCGAGGAAATGTTATTGTGCATGGATTGCCATGGGTACGATGAAAGCTTTGCCCAATATCATTTCGAAGACATTGAGGTGGA
>CAZCQL010000015.1:0-10772 GCA_964500835.1 uncultured Bacteroides sp. | reverse complement strand
CACAACGTGGCAGCCATTATCGTCACCTTCAATTACGGAATCTTTGTTGTCGGAAATATGGTTACCAGGAACGGAGGTTACTACAGAAAATGGAGGAAGAACCTGGTAGTAAACCTGTGGAAGCAATTTGCATTCTATGCGGTCGGAATTTTCAAAAAGGATCCTCATCCCTTTCCCATCAACAAAAAGCAAAAGTTTAATCCGCTGCAGAAATTCGCATATGTGATTGTCATGTACTTTGGCATGCCTTTACTGATTATTTCAGGAGCCGGAATGATGTTCCCGGAATTTATCGCCTACAATGTTTTTAATATCAGTGGTCTGGTCTTCTATGATGTTTTGCACGTTATTGTAGGTTTTGTGCTCTCCTTGTTCCTCCTGATCCATATCTATACCTGTACGCTGGGGTATAAACCCGGAACACTGTTTAAAAGCATGATCAACGGGTACCACGAGGAGGATAAATAAGAAATTATGGTCTGGAATTGCGAATAATTTTTGCTATTTTAACATTTCATTAACAAAGTGGGAGTTCCATTGTTTTTGTGGATCTCACCCAGCCCGGAACACCTCAAACGATGATCCTAAACCCAACCCCGATCAATCACATCGCAAGAACCTGTTGGCTCATTCTTATTTTTGTTTTTGGAGCAATTAATGGTCAGGTGTATGCGCAATCTGATGAGGATTGCATGATGTGTCACGAGGATCCTGAACTCACCGGTGAGCGCTATGGAAGGACTATCTCCGTGTTTATTGATACTTCCATATTTTCGGGATCTGTGCATCGCAGCCTCACGTGCATCTCCTGTCACTCGGATGCGGATGACGAAGGTTTCCCTCATGCGGAGGAACTCGATCTCGTCGATTGTGGTAGTTGCCATACAAAACCTATGGCAGATAACAGGAGCGGAGTTCATGGCCAGGCCCTTATGTTGAAAGATCCCAATGCACCCAGCTGTAAAGAGTGCCATGGCAAACACGATATTTTGGATTATACCGATCCTGATTCCCGCACCTATAAGATGAATATCCCATTTCTCTGTGGGAAATGCCACCGGGAAGGGGAAGTCGTTGGCAGGATTTATGATGTTTCAGAGCACAACATCGTTGAAAACTATACACAGGGAATTCATGGAAAGGGGCTTTTTGAAGCCGGATTGATTGTGACCGCTACCTGCAATGATTGTCACAGCAACCACCTGGTCCTGCCTCACTCCAGTCCCAATTCTTCGATCTCGGTGAACCGGATTGCAGGAACCTGCATGAAATGCCATACCAGGATTGAACAGACCCACCAAAAGGTCATCAAAGGCGAATTATGGGAAAAAGATCCCTCGGTGATTCCTTCCTGCACCTCCTGCCATCCCCCCCACAAGGTCAACGTTCCGATGATACAGTCAAGGACCTCCGACAAAACCTGCATGCGATGCCATGCAGATGAAAATCTCCATAAAATGGTAGGGAACGAAAGGGTATCCCTATACAGGAATCCTTTCGAACTGCCAAATTCAGTTCACAGGAACATTCCCTGTGCGAAATGTCATACCGCGGTCTCAGATCATCTTCAGCGACCCTGTGCTACAAACAAACCGGTAGATTGTTCTTCATGCCATGCCGAAGTTTTCGACAGATATTTTGCAAGTGGCCACGGACAGGCTCATTACAATAAGGTGGAAAATGCACCTTATTGTACCGATTGCCATGGCTCCCATGGGACCAAATCCAGGTATGATGATACTTCTCCTGTTTACCGGGCCTACATACCTCAACTCTGTGGGGAGTGTCACAAAGAGAATGGGAAAGCTCCCATGTCAACCGAATTAAAGGAAATCAATGCATACGCTGACTATTCGTTGAGTGTGCATGGCCAGGGCCTTACCAGCAAAGGCTTGATAGTGAGTGCTGTCTGCACAGATTGTCACACGACTCACCACATGCTGAAGGAGACAGATGAACGTTCCTCCATTTATCCAGCCAATGTTCAACAAACCTGTGGCAATTGTCATAAAGGGATCCTGGAACAGTACCTTAAAAGTGACCATGCCTATGCAGGAGACGACCTTGGGAAAGATTATCCCACCTGTGTCCGATGCCATAGTGCCCACGTTATTTCCGATGTCACGCAGGATAAATTCATGAACGAAGTCACCACCCAGTGTGGTTCCTGTCATAAAGAAACGGCCGAGACCTATATGGAGACCTATCACGGGAAAGCGTATCAGCTTGGTTCTTATGAGTCGGCCCGGTGCTCCGACTGTCATGGTGCCCATAATATCCTTAAAGCGGACAATCCGATATCAACGATATCACAGGAGAACCTCGTAAATACTTGCGCAAAGTGTCATACAGGTGCAAATAAAAGGTTTTCGGGTTACCTGAGTCATGCCACCCATAAAGACGATTCCCGGATGCACTTCGCCTATATGTTTATGACGATCCTTTTGCTGGGTGTCTTTATATTTTTCGGAATTCATTTACTTATGTGGTTGCCCAGGTCCATAGTCGAGCGGATTAAGAAAAAGAAAACCGGACCAAAGGAAGAGGGAAATCTTTATGTTAAGCGGTTTAGCAAGAACCAGAGAATTACTCACATCTTTGTGATTGTAAGCTTTATATTGCTTGCGGTAACCGGAATGATGTTAAAATTTGCTCATATGGAATGGGCAAAATTTCTCTCCAGGTTCATTGGTGGTGTTGGTACAGCCGGAGTGTTGCATCGATTTGGGGCAGTCATCACATTTGGGTATTTTTCCTTCCACATGAACAACCTGATAAGGCAGAAAAGACAAAAAAGGCTCTCTCTTACAAAATTTATTCTCAACAAAAATTCATTATGGTTCAACCGGCAGGACGTCAAAGATTTCTGGGCCACCATAAAGTGGTTCCTGGGCAGAGGTCCCAGGCCCAACTACGGCAGATGGACCTATTGGGAGAAATTTGACTATTTAGCCGTATTTTGGGGAGTGGCCATCATCGGATTCAGCGGGTTGGTCCTTTGGTTTCCGGTCTTTTTTACAAGGTTCATCCCGGGGTGGGTGGTCAATGTATGTCAAATTATCCACAGTGATGAAGCCTTATTAGCAGTAGGTTTCATATTTACTATTCATTTCTTTAATACACATTTTCGTCCCGAAGCGTTCCCCATGGACACGGTAATTTTTACCGGACATATGCCTCTTGAGAATTTCAAACATGAGCGGCCCCGTGAATACCAGGAATTGAAAGATTCAGGGGAACTGGACAACGTAGTGGTTGAGAAAGAATTCTCAAAGGATTGGATGCAACTTATCAGGTTCTTCGGATTTCTTGCCCTGGGTATTGGGGTGCTCCTGGTAGGATTTATTATCTACTCTTTCCTGGCAGGATAGCCAGCAGAAAAATAATACTTACGCAACAGCTGTCTGATTACTCGATCGCTGTTGCTTTTTCCAACAATACCTCGTAACTGTAACCATATCCAAAATCCCTGTTGAGGGCCAGGACACCCTCGAGGGTCACTACATCGCCCATTTTAAATGATTCAATGGAAGTGGCTGTAAGGTCAAATTTGCCCTCAAACTCGGTCCCGTCCTGTATATGGGCCCAGTTTAGTTCCATTATTTGGGCATTGTATTTAGTTACCTCGCCTCGTACACGCACTGTTTTCCCCTCGTAGAAGGAAGGATCTGAGAAAATATCTGAAATGGTGATGGCCCCTTCAACAGCCTCAATTTTCACATCTGACTTCTCGACCGGAACCTTGCCAGCATGGCTTTGACTCTGTAATGGCTGCATAACGTTTGGTGCAATTGATCCCTGCATTGCATCATCTGATGAGCCAGCCCCGGCAAACAAGGCTTCAAGGAACAATACCTTGTCAAAGGTTCTTTCAAGCTCCTGACTGTAAAAATCTGTCATCAGCATCCCACCCTGATAGTGGTAAAATTCACCCGGATTTGCCTCCATGGAAGGAACCGCTAACCAGTATTCGGGACCCTTTGCCTTCACCAGTAAATAGGTGTAATTCCCAACCTGTTCTACTTCTTTAACTTTTACAGTGGTAAATTCACTTGTGGGAGAATTGTTACAACCTGCCACGATCAGGATAAGTCCTGCAATAATAAGATTTCTCACAATGAGTAATATTTTAGAATAAATCAAAAAGATAACGCACTTATTTTGTGCAAAGAAAAGAAAAATCCTCTGGTTAAAAAAACCAGAGGATTTTTCACATCTAGAATAGGCTTTTATATGTTTTACTTGGCTAAGCTGGGATCCGGATGCGCAATTTTTGCTGCCATCTCTTCAAAATTAAATGGCTTATAAGACGGACTCTCTTTGTTGTGGCATTTTACGCACACCTCTTCAGTAGGGATAATCAAGCCTTTCTGCACACTGAGCTTCCGGTTTTTCATCACTGAAGCGCCTTTATACATGCTGCCAGGACCGTGACACGACTCGCAGGATACTCCTTCGGTTATCTTAAGCGGGCCAGCAAGACTCGCATCGATGTGGCCAATAGTTGAATGGCACTTGATACATGCTGGATCCGTTGCGGGATCAGAAATTCCTCTTGCCTTGGCATATTCTTTTGCTTTATCGCCACTTAAGGTTTTCATGGCGTTGGCATGCGGGCCTTCCAGCCATTTGCCATATTGGTTACCCTTAGCAGGTTTGATGTGACACATTTTACATTTGGTAGCACCTATGTACTTAAAATTCTGGGCCTGCAATCCACTTCCTGCAAAGATTGCCAGAAGTGCGATAATGAAGGATTTCTTTAGTAACATGATTATGTGTTTTAAGTTAATTGTAAATTCAAGCGGTAAAAATATCTAATTCTTACTAATAACACTTCAAGATTCGGGCCATTTTGTGTGTAAACGATATAATCTATATCCATTATAAATTCGGAACATGGAAGTGAACTCCAAAAAATAAATGTGAGTGCCGTTTCCAACACCCACATTTAATTAAATGCTGCCAGGGCCTATCAGGGTTGAAGGGATTCTAGTGAGTTGGTGAGCAAGGCAACCAAATAAGCAGCATTGTGAACTCCATGACTGCGGTCTTCTGTAACAATCTTGTAATTCAACATGGCCCCGGCCTCATCAGCTGTAACCTTTAGAGGTGCAGTTGATTTGGCATTCCATAGTGCACCTGGGGCGTCCATCCATCCGTTAGCTACGAATATTGCTTCCAGATCTGCAACAAGGCCATCTACTGTAGTCTGAACATCATGGTAGTCAAACGTCTCTAAGTCCTCAAGGGTTGGGTGACAAGTGGTGCATGCACCTACATTGTCTTCCTCAGAACCATGATACTCATAGGTCATGTTAAGGGTATGTCCGCCTGCAGTGCGACCACCGTAGGGAACAGGAGCCATGTGGCATTTTACACAACCGGCACTGGCATGAGGATGGGATCCTTCGGTAGGATAGCTTTTCGACCCGGCGATCTTATATCCGCCAATACCCCATAAATTATTCCCCTGTGGTCCATGGTGTGGTCCCCAGCGGCTGGAAGTAATTGATACACTATCTCCACCAATTACCGGCATAGGACTGATGGCCCTGAACTGATGGCAGTTGACACAAAGATTAGACGGTCCGGCCAGATCAATAGTCCCATCAGCAAATTTCAGGTCAACAGCTGAGGTGGAAACAAGTGCCCAGTCAGTTTCATCATAATTCGTATGAATCATGTGGCATGTGCGACAATTAATGGGAGCCGGATCCACGATATCTGCAGATGCTTCGGTCAGTTCTGTGCCAAGAATCTCTGTAAATCCCTGATGAGTGTGGCATATTGCGCAATCTGCATGGCTCCGCTCATAATTACCACCCGTCAGGTGATGGGAACTTTCAGCCTGCTGCTCCTTGGCAAACAATACTACCTCGGAATCATGGCATATAATACATGTGCCATTGCCATCAACACCATCAGCACCATCTATACCATCTATACCATCAATGCCATCGGCACCATTAGCTCCGTCCAGGCCTGCCGGACCTTCACAACTGCTCAGGATTAATGCTCCCGCTATCAACAGTGCAAATCCACTTAATAAAGTAATAATTGATATTTTCTTTTTCATAGCTAAAGATTTTTGTCAAATTTATCTCTCTGAATTGTATTGTTCAAAGATTCACAATGGAGATTTGTGGAAGTTTTATAAGATCTTTAAGGAATCTATATCGACTTATGTCGGTGTATTGGCCTGCATTATACGGGACCATTAGTCAGGAAGGTACTTAGTTTACTCATTCTGAAATTATTAATTAAAATGGACCGGACTAATGTGATTGAAGAAGAAATTAGAAAACGGAAGTTGATAAGAGTAAGTCATGCTTTGCAACATGTCACTATTACCGGGAAGCATACACAAAAGGATTGAAGCTCCCCGCATCCGGGCTGCATGGAACCGGGATTTTACAAACTCAGGTAGCCAATGCCCGAACGGGGTTTATTAAAAAATCTTTCCTTGACGAAAAATAAGAACCATGATTCGACCTCTGATCACTCCCTTGCACATTTATATAGGTATGTATCTGAGCAACGACTGCTAAAAGACACGGCGTTTGTTTTTCTGGACATGGGGATTTTCTGGACATGGTGGAAACAGCACAAAAATGGGTACCCCTAATTCTTTCAAAAGAAAAGTCAGACCTGTTTGTGGGATTATTTCATTCAGGTACCGATGCCAGTTTTGGCGGGAACCCCGATCCCTATTTGAATGAAAATGCGGCAATGGCGGGGGCAACCACCTAACAGATGGTGCAGGAATTGAAAGAAATAAGCTGGCGGAACGTATCATTTGGTCAACGGGAATAGATCTGCGGTATCACCTGATGCACTATTTATATGAGCGGGACACCTTACATCCCGAACTCATAGATAACTGGCACCTCATACCACACGCCTGGGTAATAAATGCCTTCGATTCAGAGAGTAAATTTTTTAACTAAGTGCTCGGATTATTATTGGGTCTGAGATTCGGAATACAACCATCTCTTGACATCAGAAGGATTGGCACTAAGGGATCAACAATTCCGGATATAGGATTCGAAAATTGATATTTATTTATAGTTTTGCACCATGATTAGCGGACCTGTAAAACTTTTTTTTACCTTGATCGGTCATATCATAAACAATACGATGTAACGTATGGATGTTAAAGGAAGAAACTTTACCCGATTCCTTGATAGGCAAAAGGTGCATGATGCACAACATGATGCCAAAGCAGCAGGAAAGCAACATTCAAAGGGTAAACTGACCTCCTGGGAAAGACTTGAAATACTTTTCGACGCGGATACCTTTGAAGAGATTGATGCCTATGTCACTGCCGATCGTACCAACACTGGATTTGGGAAAGTAAAGCAAGCTTACGGTGATGGGGTTATTATTGGTCACGGAATGATCCGGGGACGCCTGTCCTTTGCATATGCACAGGATTTCACAGTAATGGGTGGCTCATTGGGGTCTATTCATGCTACCAAGATTATGAAAATCCAGGACATGGCACAGAAGATGGGGGCACCTATGATCGGATTAATTGATTCAGGTGGTGCCAGAATTCAGGAAGGCGTCGCCAGTCTGGCTGGTTATGCGGGAATATTCTATCGGAATGTACAATCCTCAGGTGTAATCCCACAAATTTCTATAATTATGGGACCGGCAGCGGGCGGGGCTGTTTATTCTCCTTCTATCACGGACTTTGTTTTTATGACCAACCAAACAAGTTACATGTTTGTGACCGGTCCGAATGTTGTAAAAGAAGTTCTGAACGAAGATGTCACCCTTGAGGACCTTGGTGGAGCCGGGGTCCATTCCAAAAAAAGTGGTGTTGCCCACATGGTTTATGAAGACGAAGAAAATACGCTTTTGGGGGTGCGTCAATTGCTTTCTTATTTGCCTGCCAATAACATGGAAAATCCTCCTGAAATGGAGCTATCAGAAGATGAAACAAAAGATGAGGAGGAGAAACTCAGGGATGTTGTTCCCGACGATGCCAATAAACCTTATGACGTAAAGGATGTGATCAATTTAATCGTTGATAAGCGATCATTTTATGAAATATCCGAAAATTATGCCCAGAATGTGGTGATTGGTTTAGCAAGGCTTGACGGTAAGGTCATCGGGATTGTTGCTAATCAGCCGAAGGTCCTGGCAGGTACCCTTGATATAAATTCATCCACCAAAGGAGCACGTTTCATAAGGTTCTGCGACGCTTTTAATATTCCATTGCTGATCCTTGAAGATGTACCGGGATTCCTTCCAGGGATTGACCAGGAACATAGCGGAATCATTCGTCATGGGGCCAAGATGCTTTATGCTTTTGCCGATTCCACTGTTCCCAGGATTACCATCATCCTGCGAAAATCTTACGGGGGAGCTTATTGTGTGATGAACAGCAAGAACCTGGGAGGAGACTTTAATTTTGCCTGGCCTACGGCAGAGATAGCTGTAATGGGTCCTGAAGGTGCCGTTGCCATTTTATACAGGAAAGAGCTGGAAGCGTCCGATGACCCGGTAGCCATGAAAAAAGAGCTTGCCGCCAAATACAGAAAAGAGATAGCCAATCCTTATGTAGCAGACGAAAGGGGTTTCATAGATGAGGTAATTGATCCGGCAGTCACAAGGCTGAAACTAATTCGTGCTTTTGAAGCACTTGAAAACAAATTCATGACCAATCCTGCAAGAAAACATGGCAATATCCCGCTTTAATTTTCACATATGAAGATTAAAAGCATACTTATAGCCAACCGCGGAGAAATAGCCATCCGTATTATTCGGACTGCGAAGAAGATGGGTATTCGGTCTTATGTGATAAAGACTGCCAAAGAACCGAATGCATGGTATCTCGATGAAGCGGATGAGATCATCGATTTTTCCGATTGTTACGATGACAATACCCCCGAATTTCTCGATATTGAACGGATAATTTACCACGCAAAAAAATTTGGCATTGAATCCATTCATCCCGGTTACGGATTCCTGGCTGAAAATCCTGAATTTGCACGCAGATGCGAAGAGGAAAACCTCATCTTTATTGGCCCCTCACATGATGCCATTTACCGGATGGGAAATAAAACTATCGCCAAAGAACTTGCAAAAGAGAATAATGTTCCGTTGCTCGGAGGCAGTCCGGGATCAGTCTCCGATGCTGAAGAAGCGAGAAAGATCGCAATGCAGATTGGATTCCCTGTAATTCTTAAAGCCGCAGCTGGAGGTGGAGGTCGTGGCATGCGCGTGGTTGAGAAGGAAAAGGATATTGACCGAATGTTCATGTTGGCGACCAATGAGGCTGAGAAAGCCTTTAATAATCCTGAGGTCTTCATAGAAAGATTCGTTCGTGAGCCAAGGCACATCGAGTTCCAGATCCTTGCGGATAAACATGGCAACGTGGTGCACCTGGGTGAAAGGGAATGTTCCATTCAACGCAAACACCAAAAATTACTTGAAGAGTCCCCTTCCCCTGCTTTGAATGAAGCACTCAGAAATAAGATGGGCGATGCTGCGATACTCATTGCCAAATCGGTCAAGTACTACTCTGCGGGGACTGTCGAATTCCTATTGGATGATAAGAACAACTTCTCCTTTATGGAGATGAATACAAGGATTCAGGTAGAGCACCCCGTTACCGAGATGGTTACCGGAATTGATCTGATTGAACAGATGATCCGGATTGCTGAAGGTGAAAAACTTCCCTTTTCTCAGAAGGATATTAAGCTCAACGGATGGGCCATAGAATGGCGGATTAATGCCGAAGACGTGCAGTCTGGATTCTCTCCGAGCCTGGGAACCATCGAAAAAATTTCATGGCCGGAAAGTGAACATATTAGGGTGGATACTGGTGTTCGTGACGGATCAGTAATTACCCCATTTTATGATTCTATGATTGCCAAGCTAATTGTGCATGGCGAGAACAGAGAGAAAGCTCTCCATTTGTCCAGCATGGCTATCAGGAAATTCTGGATAAAAGGAACAAAAACCACTCTGGCCTTCTGCAGAGCAGTCCTTCAGAACCGGAACTTCAGAAAAGGGAACTTCAATACCTCCTTTCTGAGCAAAGAATTGAAAATCCATTATCACAACGAACCCGACGAAGAGATGCTTGCTGCCTTCTTTGCCGCTTACGATTATGCCAGAGAGATACATGAGATAGAAGATAAACCGCTTTATCTGGAAAAAGGCAAAGAGATAGCCCCATGGGTGCTCAATAAACGTTTACGCTAAATCAGGAATCAGGAATGACACGTGAACCCAAGAAAAAGAAACCCACCAAACTTATTGCACTGAGTACCAGCAAAAAGACTTTTGAATTTTTGACTCCCCTGGAAAAAAGGATCAGGTACCAGGGAAAAAAGGTGGATATAAAATTGCGTGAAGATCCGAATGGATTCTCATACATCGTTTGGAAGAACAAGAAATATATGCTCGATATAATAGAGAAAAACCAGAACCGCTATACGGTCATGATCAATGGCGTCTGGCATACCTTCACCGTTGAAACACCCATATCACTAAAGCGCCGAAGGTATCTGGAGCAAAAGGGCGATTCTTCCTCATCTGTTTCGATTGAGGCTCCAATGCCAGGGAAAATCATTGACATCATGGTGGAAGAAGGGACTGAAGTGAAGGAGGGAGAGCCTGTCATTATCCTGGAAGCCATGAAGATGCAAAATGAGATCTCCAGTCAAGTTTCAGGCACTGTAGTATCTGTGCCGGTGAAAAAAAACGATTCGGTTATGAAAGATGATGTCCTGATGGATATTCAGAGAGGCTAG
>CAZCQL010000014.1:0-71407 GCA_964500835.1 uncultured Bacteroides sp. | reverse complement strand
TAATTCTATCATAAGACCATTTAAGTATGACTGCAAGCAATCAAACAAACTTTGAATTACTGGCCGAACAGCTTGACAAAATAGGCCTTGCTCCTGCGGCTGTTAAAATGAGCCTGAAAGAGCAGGTGATCGAACTACCGTCATGGGCAGTGGGGAACTCAGGTACCCGATATGGCACATTCCGCGATCCGGGGGCAGCACGAACCATCTGGGATAAGATTGATGACTGTGCGGAGATCCAGCGCAGGGTGGGGATTTGCCCTAAAATGGCATCTCATGTGTTGTGGGACGTGACAGACGATGGAAAGTACAGCCCGGTGAAAGAGTATGTCGAAAACAGGGGCATTTCCATCGGCACGGTCCATCCCAATACCTTCATGGGACAGCAATTCCGTTTTGGAAGTGTGTGTAACCCTCATGAACAGGTCCGCCTCAGCACCCTGGAGCATTTCAGGGATTGTGTCCACATCACGAGGGAAATGGGGTCAAAGTCCATAGGTATCTGGCTGGCCGATGGCACAAATTATCCTGGTCAGGACAACCTGTTTGAGAGGAAACACCGGCTTGAAGAGGGGCTTGCGGACCTGTATGGCGCCATGGACCCCGACATGACTCTGTTTGTTGAATACAAGCCGTTTGAGCCGGCTTTCTACACCACCGACATTATGGATTGGGGCATGTCGCTGCTTCTCTGTAACAAGCTGGGTGACAGGGCTAAGGTGCTGGTGGACCTGGGGCACCACTTGCAAGGAGTGAATATCGAGCAGATCATTGCCGTTTTGCTGGATGAGAAAAAACTGGGAGGCTTCCACCTGAACAACTGCAAATATGCCGACGATGACCTGATGGTGGGTTCGATCAATCCCCTGGAATTGTTCCTGATATATGCCCAGCTTACCGAAAAAGAGGAACAGGGGAACAATGATGATATTACCTACATGCTGGACCAGTCCCATAACATTGAACCCAGCATCGAAGGCATCATTCAGTCGGTGATGAATGCTCAGACTGCCTACGCCAAAGCGTTGATCATCGATCGCAAAGCTTTAAAAGTTGCACAAGGCAAAGGAGATGTGATGATGGCCAACAGGATCGTTATGGATGCCTATGAAACAGATGTTCGCTCCCTGCTTGCAGAGGTAAGGCTGGAAATGGGGCTTGAACCGGATCCACTGCTGGCTTACCGCCGGGGTGGGTATGCGGAAGAAATTATAAAAAAGCGAAAAGGAACAGGTGCCAATACATTAGGAGGATAAGATTGATGACAGGAAGAGAACGCATGATCGCAGCCTTGCGGGGGGAAGAACCTGACCGGTTGCCAACCCTTGAATGGATAATCAGCCCCAAGGTTATCAGGGCCATGACGGGCCAGGATTCGGAGATCGAATTTATCCGCAGGATGGGTCTCGATGCCATAGCCATCGGCACCAACATGAAAAAGGAAAAGGTGGATGACAGGCATTTCCGCGACGAATGGGGCATTACGAGGGTCTCATACGATGACTATCCCAACGCAGTTGGACATCCCGTTAGTGATGAGAGTGATCTGAAGAAGCTTCATCTCCCTGACCCTGATGCCGACTATCGATTCGACAATATTCGGGCAGCCATGGATGAGTTGCAAGGGGAGAAGGCAGTGGTCATTCGTCTTAGGGATGTCTTTTCGCAGCCCAGGGACCTGATGGGCTTTGAAAATTTCCTGATGGGTTTTTACACCCAGCCCGATCTTCTTTCACGGATCATGGAGATGAGTGTTGACTACAACAGCCGCCTGGCCCAGAATGCAAGGTCCCTCGGGGGAGAGATAATCGTGGTGGGGGACGATATTGCCGATTCGAAGAGTCTTCTTATCAGTCCTGAATTATACAGGGAAATGGTAAAACCGCACTTCAACCGCCTGATAAGCAAGTTCAAGGACCTGGGCTTGTACGTGATCAAACATACGGACGGGAACATCATGGATGTCGTAGAAGATCTGGTAGATTCGGGTATCGACTGCCTGGATCCCATAGATCCATTGGCCGGAATGGATATTAGATCCATCAAGGATATATACGGATCCAGGGTATGCCTCAAGGGCAATGTGGATTGCGTGAAGACACTTGTTGACAAGAGTCCGGAGGATGTAATAGCAGAAACAAAGGAGTGTATTCTCCAGGCATCACGTGGTGGAGGACACATCATATCGTCAAGTAATTCAATACATGCAGGGATCAATCCTGTAAATTACAGGGTATTCCTTGAAGCAGTGGAGGAGTTTGGTCATTACCCGCTGAACATGGATAAATTAAAAACGCAAGCCAATGGATAAGAGAAGGTATGTCGCCTTTGACCTGGGGGCTGAAAGCGGCAGGGCCGTCCTCGGTTCCTTTGATAAAGGATTACTGAATTGCAAGGAGGTGTACCGTTTCCCCAATAAGGCTATTGTTCTTGGAGGGCATCTTTACTGGAACATGCTTGGGATTTATGATCATCTGCTGGAAGGTCTTAAAACATGTACAAAGCTTGTCGGCAAAGGAATAACCGGCATCGGGGTGGATAGCTGGGGTATCGATTACTGCCTCATTGACAGGAATGGGAACATGGCAGGTAATGCCTGGTGTTACCGTGACAACAGAACGGAAGGTACAATGGAAATCATTGAAGATCTTCTTGGGAGTGAACAGCTCTATGAAAAAACGGGTGTGCAGATGTTGCCGTTTAACACCCTTAACCAATTGATCGTTGCGGTGAGTGCGAAGGACCCCACCTTAGAAATAGCCGAAGATTTGCTGTTTATTGCAGACTTCATTCATTACTCTCTTACAGGGAAGAAGGTGGCTGAGTTTACTGCAGTAAGCATCTCGCAACTATACAATAACCGGACAAATCAATGGGATAAAGCTGTTTTCAATGCATTTGCAATTCCGGAAAAAATAATCCCCGAGGTGGTTCAGGCGGGTACGGTTATTGGTGAACTTAAACCGGAGATAGCCCGGTTGGTTGGACTGGACAGTACGAAGGTGATTGCCCCTGCTGTTCACGACACTGCAAGTGCAGCTGTATCTGTTCCGACCATCAGGGAGGATGGGTGGGCATTCCTGAGCTCCGGGACATGGTCCATCGTTGGTCTTGAACTGGACGCACCCATTATGGACGAAAGGAGCATGGCCATGAATATCTCTAATTCCGGGGGGGTGATGGGGAAAACGCTCTACCTGAAAAATGTAATGGGCCTGTGGATCCTTCAGCAGTGCAAAAGAATCTGGAACAGGAAAGGCCGGCTCCTCGATTATCCGGATATAGTGAACCGGGCTATTAAAGCATCTCCGTTTACCGCTTATATTGATCCGGATAACCTTAGCTTTCTCAATGCTGATGATACAGTTGAAGAGATAATAGGTTATTGTGAAGGGAGCGGACAACCTGTTCCCGGTTATGAGGATATCGGGGCAGTTAGCAGGATCATATTTGAAAGCCTGGCCATGAAATACAGGCTTGTCCTGGAACAATTGATGGAAGGTTCGGGCAGGGATGTGGAAGTAATATATATCATCGGGGGAGGCAGCAAGAATAAACTGTTGAATCAATTCACGGCTAATGTGACGGGACGTAAGGTTTATACAGGTCCCGAGGAAGCATCCGCCATAGGGAACATCATGATGCAGGCTGTTGGGGATGGCATTGTTAAATCTTTGGTGGAGGTCCGCAATATTATCAGGGAATCATTTGATGTGCAGGAGTACAATCCCCGCAATCGTCAGAAATGGCAGGCCGAATATATTCGTTTTAAGGACCTGATAGCTGGATAGGGGCCTATTCTCCCGGAATCTCCATAAGGATTTCCCCGTAGATATCGGGCCTTCTCTGCTGTGCGTTCCGGTCGTGCGATCTGGCTTCACGCAATCTTTTCAGGTCCAGTGTAGGTATAATATATTGTTCCCCGGTTTCCTTACAGTATTCCCGAATGTTATTCGGCCAGTCAGCGATATTGGTACCGCTGCCATATGCCTGGTTGGTACAGATCATGGAGACTGTATTCTGATGCATGGTGCTTTTTACGATATAATCTTCCACACTGCCAAACCGGCTGTTAGGCCAGACAATTATTTCGGCACCCTTAAGGGATAGGATTCGAAAGGGCTTTAGTCTCCTTTCCGGGAATCTCTATCCTGCCCAGACAATACTCCGGGAAAACCACCAGATGAGCACTGTCCCTGGCGGCACGTTCAATATATGGGACCGCTTTACCCACCATATCAATTTCAAGTCCCGGGATTACAGTTTTATCATAGCCCGATATCTGTACCGCAGCCACCTTTACCTGGTCCATGTTGTTATACTTTTCCTGCCCTCTCAGAAGAGTGGCAGGACCTGCCTGGAGAAAGAACAATAGCAGAATCGAGCAGTAAACATTTCCTGGAATAGACATTCTCTTTTTCATTTTAGTCGTATAGTTTATCATCTTGTAATTGCTGGTGTCCATCCTGTCACACCGGTTTCAGGTTGAGCAGGACTGACCCGCCTGGTTCCATGGTCCAATCAAGCAACGAATCCATATCTCCTGCAGGATTTGCATCAATGGATGTGAAAATTCCATCAATTTTCCAGCCCGAAGATACCTGAAGCGAAAATGATGCAGGTTTTTCATAACTGCTATTGGATATTACAATGCGTTTCCTGTTACCGTTCCTGAATGTTCCGATAACGATATTGGCCTCCTCACCTGCCGGTGTTACAGCCGGAGAAGATCCCCCTTCAACCATTTGCCCTCCTTCATACCTTGCGACGTGGGTACTTTCCCAGCCAAGTATTCCTTTCCCGGCCTTCTTCAGGTAGATATTGGCCTCCCGTACAAGGTCATATACTTCTGTGCGTTTGCCATTGATATCTATCATGCCATCATAATGTGACTCAACCAGTGGTGGTGGTGCCTCATCACCCTGCGGAAATCCCTGGTCAGGGGCAGGCGTCCAGTAGCTGAACCATCCGATTCCCTGTGCCCCATATGCCAGCGCAGTATTGACCTGCCAGAGTATCTCTGCCCTGTTGGGAACATGCAGATGGCCCCTGATACCTTCACTCTGCATAAATACCATAAACGGGATCCGGGCTTTTTGTGTCTCCTCCCTCACAATGGTCAGGTCGTTGAACCAGAAGTTGTACCAGGTGACAGGCTCCCTCAGGGCATAATTATCATAAGAAAGCAATCCGGGTTTTACAGTTTCGATATAGGTACGAACATAGGTTCGGTAATCATCAAATCCAAGCTGGGTGGGACTACCATACGATGGGAGAAGGTTAATCAGTGGTTCATGCAGTGGATCTTCTTCCCTGAAAATTTTACAAACGTCCCTTAATCCCGCAAACAAATCACCACTCGGTTCGTCCCTTATCACATATCCTGCAAATGCCGGATGGTCCTTGTAATCATTCGCAATAGCCCGGATGGCCATGGTGTCAATGCTTACATCCTTTTCCAGGGTAAAAGGCATGATTCGCATATCAATGGGAATGATCCTGATGCCGCTTTCTGCGCCAAGATCCATTGCCCTGAGATTTTGTTCCCCGCTGAAAGTTCCATTGCCAGGAACCAGGAATTCGATCCTTGCTTCAGCTATCTCCCGGTATCTTTCCAGTGTCACCTCTTCAAGCGGAGGACCGGAATAGGCCATGATAATGAATTCGTTCAGTAAGCCGGATTGATCCGGTGTGGAATTTATCGGATCATCAGTTCTTCCTGTGCCACAGGCGGCCAGAAGTACGGTCAAAATACCAGAGATAATGAATAGCATTAAATTCCTCATCATAATGATTTTATAAGTGATCGGGTTCAATGGCATCAAATTCTTTTCTCATTCTTTGGTACCACTCTTCCATGGTCAGTTTATATTACACATCCTCATTTTTTTTCTTACCATTTCGGAGGCATTCCTCCACGCATGGCTAAAGGTTTCGTACTCCCCGTGTATATCTGTCAGGAAATGTTCGGTCCCCTTTGGCAGGTTTAAAATGTATTGAAGATTTATTATTTCAGTAGGGGCCGCTTGAACTGTGGAAAATTTTTCGGCAAGCAACTCCAAATACCTGAGCTCATTATCGCCGTAATTCTTTTCAAGAACTCTTTCTTTTTTGCTATGCATAGTTGTTTCGTGATTTGTTCTACAGTTGTGATATATCAACGGAGATGTTTTGGAGGTTGAATCATTAACTCTTCAATAGCTTCAACCATCTCTTCGTTTGAGATATTGTTGTATAAGCGGAAATCCCCGCCATTGGCTTCGGATTTCCATGTAGCTTCATACTCCTTAGAGAATATGAGGGTGCCCAGCTCAAGACGGAAAAAATCGCTTTCACCTTTTACCGCAAAAAGGGTTGAGATCTGATCCTTCGCTTAGTTCCCAGATTTGGGAATATCCAACAATCGGTAACAGAATATTAATGAAGAGGATTAAGAGTCGAATATTCATGTAATCATTTTTTCCATATGCAACGGTAATTAAATCTGCGGTTTGGAGCGGTGTCTCCACCTGTACACAATGAGATGGGATTGTCCAGTCCATTTGGGTTATCGCTCCATTTGAAGTCAAAAGCCAGCTCTTCTCCCTCAAGCCCTATCTGATTCCTTGGTATGGCCAGTTCCAACTGATTGTGATTGTAGCCGAATTCAAGTGAGTTTTGATCAAGCCATTCACCCTCTTCTGGATCATATTTCATAAGCATGGTTTTCTGGCCGTCCTCGATCTGTTTATTGACCAGGTAATCGTATCCATACCATCCGGTGGATGGATCCTGATCTGAATCTATCAGCAAAAGCATCCAGTTTAAGTCCAGGTGTGAGGTAAGGGGATGATCAGTTTCTGCATAGAATGCGATCTCCTTTTTACTTACCGCGACTTTGCTGGTGATAATATCATTCCGGCCTGATTCATCCGTGTAATGCAATCCTCCGTAACCCGGATAATCGCGGTGATAAACATCTCCTCTGGTGTCCCGGTACTCCAGGGCGACTTCCTCCCATTCTCTAAATACCCCATCAATTTTCACCTTTTGATATCCCTGGTTTTCAGGTATGGGCCGGACCCCTTTGTAATGCCGGATGTTCTGGGCCATCTGCATGTAATAGTTATCAGTATACCCAGCTTTCATGGGGTGGATGCAGCGATTGAATTCCGAATTATACTGATCCACAAAAACAAACGGATTGTTGCGTCCGAGCCATGGCATGGTATGGTTTCCCGGGGCAAAGCTAATCCGTCCTTTTCCATCAGGATTATATTTACCTGCGGTCCATTCATTCCAGTCATTGATGTAGAGGAACTCCGGATCGGCCTCGATGGCTTCGTCCCACCGCTCCTGGAAATAGATCCCATATCCGGAGGGATTTGCAACTGTTTCGCCTAACCAGGGAACGAAAGTTGGTTCGGGCAAATCATATTCATTTAATACCGGTTGGCCGTTTTCGCGGGACCAGGATTTTCCCACGCCCATATTCTCTTCGGTCATGGTAATCGGATGCTGTGCAGCTGTGACTGCAGCTTGTTCCCGCATGCCATTATGGGTTGATAGCAGCTCTTCTGGCTTCAAAGCTTTGACTTTCTCATCAGCCAGACTGTATCCAAAACTCCAGTTATCTTCGGTTCCCACAAATCGCTCACCTCCCCATTCATAATAACCCCACCACATGGTGCGGGTTGTAAAGAATTCTTTTACTTCCCTGGTGTAGTCCAGGTAAAACTCTTCAGAATAATCGGGATCCATATAGTGTGGATGATTTGGATCTGTTTTCGCCAAAGGATCAAAATTGCGATTGCGATGCTTAATACCTGCACGATTGGCATCAAATTCAGGTCTGCCATTGAATAGCAACAAAGGCTTTTTGTCCCAGTAAAACCAGAGATCCGAGTATCTTTCTTCTTTATAAATTCTTTCGTATAAATCCTGAACTACGGTGATGACAGGACCATTAAATGCCCAGAAACAGAAGTGAGGTACCTTATTTCCCTCTGCCTTCATCTGGCTCATTACTTTGAAGGTTACCTCCCACTCATCCCAGTAATGCACCCCGTTGGTCACATCCAAAACCAGTACATCGACTCCCGCATCGGTAAGCATGGACATATCTTTGCGAATCACATATTCGTCCTGACTGAGGAAATAGCCCATTTCGGGCTCTCCCCAGTGGTAGGAGTTGGTATACCAGAGTTCATGATCTGTATCCAGTCTTGCTTCAGGAGCTTCATTCAGGATTTTGGTCACATCGGCGCGGTAGGGTTGTTCCAAACCGGCCTTATCCTGTGTATGCCAGGTGATATAAAAAATACCTGTTACCCTGCGTTGGTCATCCTTCACAGGTCCCACCTCTTCATAAGAAGGCATGGTTCTTCCCAGTGCATCTGTGGCCACCCAGGTATCGGAATAGATGTCACGGTAGTAGCTATCATCATCAGCTTGCTCAGCGGAATCCTGATCCATATTCACCGGCGAACTGCATGCTAGAGGTGTCAGAAACAGGATGATAAGGAGTTTTTCAGGAAATGAGTATTTACGGGTTACAGGTGTCATGATCAGTAGATTTTAAATATAGATCTCGCCTTTGTTGTATATCTCAACGGCATTGTTATGGAGGCACTGTGCTGCAATCGCTCGTACATCCTTGTCCTTTAGCCCGGCACCGGATTGACGCTTTAAGAGGGCTTCCCCAAGCACTTTTCGTGTGATTATGGAGGCCCCGACAGCCATCTCACAACAAATGTGTATAATCCAATCCCATCCCTTGAGTAGACAAGCTTTTATCTCTGTTCGTTTAATTGGCTTGTAAAATGATGTGCACCTGAACCAACCTGCACAGGTTCATCCATCCCGGGTACATGTATGGTAGCCGTGCTGTTGGCAGGAACCGTTACATGCCAGTTAAACAGATCTCCAGATTTTTCCCATTTACTTTCAATTAATCCAAAGGGTGAGAGGTGACTGGCTTTCACATGGTCCAATCTTGGTATCAGGACCGGTTTCATCACAATATGTTTAAAGCCGGGATTTAAGGGATCGGGTTTAATTCCTGCCAGGTCCTCATACAACCAGGTCAGGAAATCGCCCAGGAGCATCACATGGTTCCCCGAATTCATGGCGGGATCTGCTGTATTTCCGTTCCAAAGCTCCCAGATGGTGGTTGCACCGTTCTCGATCATGTAACCATAGCCAGGGTAGTCTGTTTGTGTATTGACGGTAAGGGCCAAATCTGCCCTTCCGTATTTAGTCAGGATCCGGTTGAAGTATTGTTGTCCAATGAGGCCCGTGGTAATATGGGAGTGATGTTCCACCTCGATCTTCTGCACCAGGTTGTCGAAAATGATTTTCTCATATTCAGATGGTACCATGCCAAAAGCCAGGGCCAGGATGTTGACCGTGGCGGTGTTGTTACTGTATCTACGGGTTACAGGATCAAAAAATTCCCTGTGGAAAGCCGCTTTCATACGGGATGCAAGATCGTTGAAATATGCCGCATCCTCATTTTTCCCAAGCATCTCTGCATATCCCTTCATCAGTGAGAGGTTGTGGAAGAAATAAGAGGTGCCCAGGTAATCACCTGAAGTCAGGCGTGCAGGATCCCTGGTATGGATCACCTCCGGATTGATGGGAGGAACACACCAGTCTCCGTAATTATCCCTGGGCATCAGGTCCCGTTCCATGTAGTTTTCAACCATATAATCCACCCATTTTTTCATGGGGCCATAGCTTTCATCAATTACATCCCTCTCTCCGTACTGGTCGTACAACATCTTCACCAGTTGAATGGGAGTTCCGGCCCAGGTGACATTGTCGTTGTAAAAAGGCCAGTAGGCAGGGCTTACATCGGAAATACTGCCGTTCTCCTTCTGCGCATCAAAAATATCCACCAGCCACTTTCTATAGAGGTTCCTGATATCAAAAACATAGGATTCACCCCTGGAACCGCCTGCACGATCTCCCAGCCAACCCTGTCGTTCATCCCGCTGTGGACAATCAGTCGGAATACTCCGGTAGTTTCCCCTGAGTCCCCAGATGGCATTTTTATACACCTGGTTGATGAGGGAATCGGAGCATTCAAAATGGCCGGTCGTGGCCAGGTCGTCATGCACCACTTTACCTTCCAGGGTGGAGAGATCGGGCTTACCCGGATAACCGGTAAGCTCCACATACCTGAATCCATGAAATACAAATCGAGGTTCGTACAGTTCGATCCCTTCCCCGTTGGCGATATAGATATCGGTCACTTTTGCCCCGCGTATATTGGCCAGGTATAGTGTGCCATCTTCTTGCAATGTTTCAGCAAAGCGATGCCTGATTTCGGTCCCTGATTCTGCTTCTGTCTTCAACTTTGTCCAGCCCACCATATTTTGTCCCATATCGAAGATATAGACACCGGGTTCAGGATTGGTGAGGGCAACGGGCCGAATGGTTTCAGTCACCTTCATGGGTTCGATAAACTGGGAGGAGATCACCGGTGAGGATGGTTCCACAATTTCGACCTCTTGCCATCCTGAAGCGTCAAATCCAGATTCATTCCAGCCCGGAAATTCCATTCGTGCATCAAAGGTTGCTCCATCATACTCATTGTTTCCACGTATCGGCCCTTCTGTAGTGATGCTCCATGAAGCGTCGCTCAGGACCCTGCCTTGGCTGCCATCACTGAACTCCAGTTCGATTTGCAACAACAGTTTGGGGAAGCCATAGGTAAGGGTGGGTGTGGGGGCCTTGATCCTCGGAGCGAAGTAACGGCCATTTCCCAGGATGGTGCCCACGGCATTCAGGCCTTCATGGATCTGATCCGTCACATCATAGCTTACATAGTAGGAACGTACCGGGTATTCGGAAAGTGCAGGAGAGAGCACATGATCGCCCACTTTTATGCCATTGAGGTAGAGTTCATAGGTGCCCATCCCCACGATATAAGCCATGGCCCGTTTGACAGGTTTTTCCACAAGGAATTCTTTCCTTAGGTAACGCGCCGAGAGCACCCGGTTTTCAATATCAGGCCGGTCAATGCCTACCTGCCTGTCAATCCCAATCCAGCTTGCTTTCCAGTCTTCCTTCTCAAGCAGGCCCACGCTAAAGGAAGCCACATCGCTCCAGGGGGTGCGACGATCTTGTGCATCCCAGATTCTGACTTTCCAGAATACTTCACTGCCCGAGGTAAGTGAAGCACCCTCATAGGATACCAGATTTGACTGTCCGGAGATTATTTTCTTCGAATCCCACAGGTCGGAAGTATCATCCCTGAGCAAGGAAGGGGCGGTGGCCACAAGGACCTGGTAGGCCGATTGAATCATCCCATTTTCCATTGATTTAATGATCCAGCTAAAACGGGGTTGTTTCCTGTCAATCCCAAGGGGAGCCGTTCTGTTTTCGGTCTTAAGATCAACCAATTGATTGGTAGTGATTTGATTACAGGCAGACAATATAGTAATCAGGGCTAACCAAAGTAGCAAGTGAGTCGTTTTCATGCCTATAAATATAAGGATTGAGAATATTGGGATAAATACCTAATACGGGCAATTGTTTGCACTTTTTGGATCAAAAAATATAAATAAAAGCCATTCTGAACATTGGAACAAATCCCTGATCCTGCTATATTTGGAGACTACCCCAAATTCATATTAAGCCTGCGGGCCAATAACTCCCTGTATAGAATCAGAACTGAAAATTTACAATGAAAAACATTATTAAACTTGAGCAATACTTCAGCCCTGAATAACCGGAGGCTCATATTGCTGGGTTTGTTGATTACTACAAGAACCGTCGATATCATGAAGCCATTGTTCTGAACCTGCCCGGGAGAAGCATATCTTATTGCATGGGCATTGCCAGCCAATTACACGGTCACAGAGACTCCATCTGGCTGCTGCTGCATGGCGGGCTCTTTTGACTATGAAAAAGTTCAAATTCGAGCAGACCTGGTTTCCGGGCATGCTATTCGGATAGATCGTTCTCCCCTGGGGGTGATCATACCCATGGTCTTTAAAGGCAGCGGACGGTTCCAGGAGGCTGCCGATCTGAATTCCCCGGCGGGAAGGGTGATCCTGATCGCCACTGCACTCATGCTCGTGGGGGTGGTCTTCGTGGCACTGGCAGGCTTCGGTCGTGATAAAATCCTTAAAAAGAAGGATGAAAGAAGCGGAGGGTTTTTCGGCGGACTGGTCATGTGTGTGATCTCGGGGATCTGTTCGGTGGGAGCCGCAGCTTTGATGGCCTATGCAAGTACAATAGTTTAAAGAATCCATGATGCGCAAACTTTTCATCATATCGTTTTTACAGTTCTCTGGCCGGCAGTAGGATCAACAAAATGAATATGCGAGCAATAAAACAATAATTTTTGCCTGCTGTCTGGCAGCCCCTGATTACATTTGATAGCCTGCACAGATGCGATGGTGTGAGAGAATTAAAGATATTTAAATGAAAAGACTGGCCGGTATCCTGATTTCAATCGTTCTCCTTTTCTTAACTTGCAGAAAAGAGAACGAACCACGATTGCCCAATATCATTGTGTTCCTGGTGGATGATATGGAACTGATGGATACATCGGTCCCGATGCTGGTTGATGAAAACGGCCATCCTCAAAGGCATCCTCTCAATGACTGGTACCGTAATCCGAACATGGAAAGGCTGGCTGAAAAGGGGATGCGGTTTAGTAATTTTTACAGCCATTCCCTTTGTTCTCCAAGCCGGATAAGTATATTTACAGGAAAGAACTCGGCTCGCCATCGTAATACTCGTGCTCTGCATCCCTTTACCAAGAATACCGGCCCTCATACCCCCGAAGAATGGAACTGGGAGGGACTGAAATCAGGTGATATGACACTGGTTGGCATCCTGAGAGATGTGGGATATACCATCATTCACATTGGAAAAGGATATCTTCGTCCTGTTGGCTATGAGGGAGCCGAACCTCTAAACCTGGGTTTTGAAGTAAACATAGAAGGAGCAAATGTCGGGGCCCCGAGATCATATTATGGTGAAACAAGGTACGGTATCGATGCAAAGGATTTCTCGCCCCATGCTCGTCCGGTACCGGGTTTGGAAAAGTATCATGGAACTGAAACATTTTTAGCGGAAGCACTAACCCTGGAAGCAAAACTTCATGAATCCAATTAAAAAATCACTATTACTGTTCTTTCTGGCTTTGAGCATATCAGCATATAGCCAGAGCGAAAAGGACGCTCAACATTGGAAGGTATTCGAAACCTCTTTCGAATCTTCACTTAACTACAGCAATCCATTTATGGATGTGCAGGTGGATGTGCTTTTCGAAAAGGAGGGTAAGGAATGGAAAATCCCGGCTTTCTGGGACGGGGGAAACACCTGGAAGGTGCGTTTTGCTCCGCCGGAAACAGGAAGCTATACCTATCGAGTTATATCCAGTGACAGGTCAAACAAAGGCCTGAACGGGAAGAAGCAATCTTTAAACGTTACGGCATACAAGGGCGATAACATCCTTTATTTGCACGGGATGATTGGAATCAGCGAAAACGGGCGTCATTTTTCCCATGCCGACGGAACCCCGTTCTTCTGGCTGGGAGATACCTGGTGGAAGAACCTTTGCAAGCGGCTGACCTGGGACGGTTTCCGGGAACTGGCAGCCGACCGCAGGGAAAAGGGTTTTTCCGTGATCCAGATCGTTGCCGGTCCTTACCCGGATGAAGGACCATTCGAAGAAATGTGGAAGAACGAAGGCGGATTCATGTATGAAACGCAGGACTTTACAATTTTGAATCCTGAATACTGGACCTATGCCGACCGGCGTTTGCAGCACCTGGTGGACATGGAGCTGGTGCCTGCCATCGTCGGGGCCTGGGGCAGGGCCGACTGCGATGCCATGAAGCACGTGGGTGTGGAAGGCCTTGAGCGGCACTGGCGCTACCTGATTGCTCGTTACGGTGCATACCCGGTGATCTGGATCCTTGCTGGTGAATTGCAAAACGACAGCAAGTGGGGTGTGGGTCCCTGGGGCGAGGTTGGACGATACGTAAGAGAAATTGATCCTTACCATCATCCCATTTCTGCGCATACCGGAGGGGGAAGGCGGGGGAATCCTGAAGATGATCTGATTATTTCCTATGACATGGTAGGTGGTAGCCACAATCAGGCGATTGCCATCAGTTCGGCCATCAATAATTTTTTAGCAGCCTACAGCAAGGAACCTGCTATGCCGGTGCTGGTGGGAGAAACCTGCTATGAAGGGCATATGCAGACGGGATTTCCCTACGTGCAGCGGCACATGTTCTGGCAGTACATACTTAGCGGAGCGGCAGGACATACCTACGGGGCCGCCGGCATCTGGCACGCCAGTGTGGAGGGCCATCCAGGATGCGCGTCCAGCGCATTTGGCGGCCGTAAGGTGTATGACTGGACCACGTGGCGTGAGGGAATGAACTATCCCGGAGCCATCCAGGTGGGGCTGGGTAAGAAATTACTGGAAGAATATCCATGGGATAAATTTGAGCCACATCCGGAGTGGGCAGAAGATGGGAGTTTTGCCGCCGGCATCCCCGGAGAGGTGCGATTCATTTATCAACCAAGAAGAACCATCTACAACTGGAAGGGAGCAGTGGTACGAGGAGTTGAAACAGATGTGAATTATACGGCCTGGTATTTTGATCCCGCCACAGGAAGGCGTTTTGATGCGGGTGCGGTAAAAGTTTTCACCAACAATCTGAATGAATTTCAGGGACATACCCAGCCGTTTTTATACGAAGACGACTTCGACAGGGAAGCTGTAGGCTTTCAGGCAAAAGGAAATGTTGCTGACTGGAAGGATTACGGTACACCAACTTTACGTGAGAATGGTGTTCTGGTTGGTACAAAGGGTATGCTGACCATCCTTGAACCGGTTAAGGATAAAGATGTGGTGGTAAGTTGTGCTAAGGCAAGATTCGATGCGGAAGCCGGACTGGTCATGCGGTTTCAGGATGCCGATAATTACATTGTAGCGCTATACTCACCGGGGTGGAAAAACAGGGTCTTTTTGCATGACCGGCAGAACGGGGAATATGGTCCTGCCATAGGAACCATTGACCTGGGGGATATTGGTGAAGAGTTCACCATGACTGCTGCAATCTCGGGTGAATATGCAACAATCATTGTTTCAGACGGAACACGCACCTGGCGAATTCCGCCGGTAAAAATAAACAATACAAAAGAAGGAAAAACAGGACTCTGGGTCAACCGGATTGGTGAAAAACAAGAGTTTGGAAAATTCGAAGTTTCAGACATTGGAGCCGGGAATGCCATGGGTGAAACCGGCCTCTACCTGGCTCCGGATCTTCCATCTCCCCAGGACTGGGTGCTGGTGATGGAAAGGATTAACCCATGAAACACTTGAATATGAATAGAATATTACCTTTCACATTGTCAGTAGTAATGGGTTCAACCGGGTTTGCACAATCTGGTTCCGAAGTATTGATTCAGGCTGAAGTGTCGCAAAACGTGCCCGCATTTTGGGCGGGTGGTAATACATGGAAAGCGCGCTATGCATCTTCAAAAAAGGGAGACTTCAACTGGAGTCTGGAATGCAGCAACAGAAATGACAAAGATCTTCATCAAAAGCGAGAAACTTTTACAGTGCTGCCCGACCCGGAACGTCCCCTGGTCTTTTCCAGCGGGGGCGTTAATGCACTTTCTATCCGAATAGGCAAATGGGTATACATTGAAGGACAGGGAGATCGTAAACAAGATGAAACAGAAACTGGAAGAAATTAAAGCAGCAGGACATCAAATTACCAATGGCAATAACTATATTTCAAAAAAAAATGAAAACTTTTAAATCGACGGTAACGCTTTTATTGGTCCAAATTTGTGTTTCATGCCTTGGCATGACTTCTCCTAAAGAACGCCCCAATATTCTTTTTATCCATGTTGACCAGATGCACTGGGAGGCTATGTCTGCCTATGGCAACCCATATGTTAAAACCCCTGCAATGGATAAATTAGCCGGTGATGGCTATTCATTTCGTGCCAGCTACGCCTCCATGCCGCAGTGCTGTCCGGCCCGGGCATGCTGGTACACCGGACTTACATCGTGTGAAACAGGTATGCCAACCAACAGCAACAAACTGCGTGAGGACATCCCTGACCTCGGCCAGTGGCTCACGAAGCACGGCAACTATACATCTGCTTACTCCGGCAAGTGGCATGTGAATGGCAGGGATGTGACCAAGAGCTTTGATTTGCTTTACGGTAAGCCAATAGGCAAAGGGGAATATATTGATGGAAATGTGGCACGTGCATGTATGGGTTTCCTTGAAAACTACATCGGCGATGAACCGTTCTTTTTAAATGCAGGATTCCTCAACCCACATGATTGTTGTTACTCATGCGGTGCTGCAGGAGGTCAGGGCAAGATACGTTTTGCCAAAGAGATTGAAGACCGGTTGCCCCCGCTGCCCGAGAACTGGGTAAAGGCGGATAAACCATGGGGATTTACCGGTGACTGGACAGAACTTGACTGGCGCTATTACATATACACCTATTATCGTTGGGTTGAGATGGTGGATGCTGAGATAGCCAGCCTTTACGATGCTTTGATGAACTCACGCTTTGCCGAAAACACTGTTGTAATTTTTACTGCTGACCACGGAGACGGACTGGGTTTTCACGGTAAGGTTAGCAAAGGATATATGGAAGAAGAAGCATGGCGGGTGCCGACAATCATTGTGGATCCGGGCAAGGCCTTGAAAGGTATACAGGATGATGCGCACCTTACAATTGGTGTTGATCTGGCAGCAACGATTTGCGACTATGCCCAGGTCCCTATGCTGCCGAATATGACAGTTGGCAAGAGTTTGCGTCCGATTGCAGAAGGAAAGAAAGTTAATGATTGGCGCCAATATATTGTGGGTGAATCCTTCCTTGGGGGAGGACAGGTGGCAGTGCGCGACAAACAATACAAGACGATTTTCTATTGCGATGGCAAGCCAACAAAGGTCTATAACCTGAAAAATGACCCCTTGGAGATGAATAATCTTTCGTCCGGGCCTGACGGCACGGCAGTGATGGCGAGGCATGAGGAGTTTCTTTTCGAATACTTACACAAGATTGAGATTTATGAGCCCGAGGAGAAGGACAAGGAACATGAAGTTTATTTGAAATATTACGCTGACTTTAAGAAGGCCATGGAGGGTAAATCATCAAAAAAGACCTCTGTGCCAACACCTGTTAACCGGAATGCCAAAGCCAGATACAGAAAGAAGATTGATCGTTCCCTGGTGAATTCGTATGTAGAACCCTGTGCCATTGAGCCGGTTACCGGCTATCTATCGACCTTCACTCCTTTGTCAGGAGAAAACATGAACGGTGATTTTACAGCACATTACTTACTTGTTGCATGGATGGGTGCTGCTGAAAAGTCAAAAAACACCCCCATGGGTTCTATGGATGTAACCTTTAATGATAGGCAATGCCAGACCATTGAAATGCGCAATGGCAGAGGAACAGTTGCAGCCCCCGGCAGTATAGTCAAGACAACCATGCAGTTAACAGGAGAGAATAACACCACAACTCAATGGACACTGGAGTCTCAGGTAGAGGACAGGGATCATGTAACGTTCATTGAAGTTGGCCAATGGGACGGGACAACGATGAATGTCGAAGCAAAGTCTTGGTCCCGGCAGATGACCACTTCTCATCCCCTTATTCATCGTTGGGCGCTTTTGCCGCTTCTGGCCTCCGGAAGCATTAAAGAAGCTCCCCTGGTGTTTGATATGCTTGATGATTCTGCACTACGCCCAAATCAAACACTGAGCTATAAGGGCAGGATTGATGTCCCTGTAGAGGATGGTGAAGTGATGATGGACAGTTATGCCCAGATAGGAGAGGGTATTGTACCTATTCATTACCTGGTGGATGATAAGGGGCAGGTACAGCTCATCACCATAGGTACAGTGAACTGGGCACTATCAGCTAAGTAGCATGAGAATCAGCAGAACTATCCTGTTGACCATTGTATTGGTATCATTGTCAGTTGCAATAACTGCTGTGGACAGAACTTGAGTTAAATAATCATTAGCTTTAACCATGAATAAACGTTTGAAATGAACACCCTCGTGGCTACCTCATTTTGCATTGCAGCAACTCTCTCTGCTGCTCCCGAAGAGACAACCCTGAAAGCAGTCCACCTAAAGTGTGAAAACATGTAAGATCCCATGGAGATTGATATGCCTGCCACTTCGTACCAGGAATGGTTCGGCCTCCTTAACTATAGCAAATAAACTAATTAAAAAGCTCTTATGAAACGACGTCATTTTATTAAGGCCGGGGCACTCACAGCTCCCGCCATCTTAATGCCATTTGGCCAGATCCATGCAGAAACACACGTATCGCCTGCTACGGCTGAGATCAGCCTTCCACCTTTGCCCTTCAGAGAGGTGAAAAGTAAACTGAAAATCACTGAGGTAAAGATGGTCAGTCCCAAAAGGAAAAAACCCTGGCCTGAGTACAAGCCGGCTGAAGGTTCCTGGTCTACAGGCAGGGTGGAAGTGGCTAATCCCATGTCAATTTACCCGGAATATAAAGCATACAGGGCCTTATTTATGGCCGGTAATCAGGGTCTTTCCACTGTACAAATTATGACTGACAAGGGAGTCTCGGGTATTGGCTTTGGGGGACCAGGTGCAGGTTTTGTGATCGAAAATCACCTGACCAAATTACTGATCGGGGAAGATCCCTTTAACGTGGAGCGGCTTTGGGACATCATGTGGAGGTCAACCCTGTCTTATGGAAGAAAGGGGATCGCCGTTCATGCTATCAGTGCCGTGGACAATGCACTCTGGGATCTGATCGGAAAGGCTCTGGGAACGCCGGTATACCAATTGCTGGGAGGCAAAACCAAAGAGCGGATCCCTGCCTATTGTACAGGGAATGATTTGGAGCAACATGTCGAATTTGGTTTTACAAAATTAAAACTTGCCATACCTTATGGTCCTGCTGATGGCAGAGAAGGGATGAGAAAAAATATCGAACTGGTAGAAAGGGCCAGAAACTTGTTGGGCCCTGATGGGGAGATCATGCTGGATTGCTGGATGGCATTTACAGAAGACTATACCTTTGAATTTGCCAGGATGCTTGAACCCTACCGGGTATATTGGATGGAAGAGTGTCTGCCCCCTGATGAATACGCCGGATATGGCCGCCTGAATAAAGGAATCACCTCCACAAGGATCGTAACCGGGGAACACGAATATACCCGCTATGGTTTCCAGTTGTTGCTTGACTATGAGGGTGCCAAAATCTGGCAACCTGATATGGAATGGTGTGGGGGACTCAGCGAATTACGCAGAATTGGAGCCATGGCTGCAGCTCATGGTATCCCGGTAATTCCCCATGGCGGATGGAGAGATGGGGCTCCCCATTTTATTATGGCCACTCCAAATAGTCCCTGGTGCGAAATGTTCATGCCGGCTCCCGGTGGTCCCAATGAAGTCTATGAAATGTATGCCAAGGAAAATGGAATTACAAAAGGCCCGGAAGGCATCTACATGGTTCCCCCCGATCGTCCGGGATTCGGCTTTGAATTAGAGGTATAGACCGATGAAAGAAAAATTGGCTGCCAACGGAAAAAGGTGTCCTTAAGGAACGAGGCATATTGACGTTCCCCGCGGCAAGCAGCGAAGAATCATCGATTCAACAATTCAAAAATCTTGCCCGGATCTGTCAGATCTTCCTTAGAATTCTACTTATGGGGAGTGTGCAGTTGCTTCAGCAGGCTGTTGCAGGCATTTTTAAATAGAAAGACATCCACTCCATAGGAAATATATTGGATCCCGGCATCTTGCCACATCCTGGCCGATTCAAGGGTATCGCTAAAAGTGCCGACCACAATTCCTCGTTCTTTTGCGCGGGTTACAATAGTTTCCATGTGCCCGATGACGCTGGGATGAGAAACCTGTCCGGGTACACCCATGGATTGGGAAAGATCGTAGGGCCCGATAAAAAGGATATCAACTCCGGCTACATCCATGATCTCATCCAGATTGTCAATGGCCTCCTTGCCCTCCAGTTGCAGGATAACCAAGGTTTCGTTGGCCTGTGAAAAATATGTATCACGCGGGATCGATGAATAGGAAGCTGCCCTTACGAACGGGTCCATTCCTCTCTGACCCGAAGGATGGAATTTCGCCGCAGAAATAGATGATTCCGCTTCGGCGGCATTTGTAATATGGGGAACCTGAACTGCCAATGCCCCAATATCAAGGGCTTTGGAAATAAATATATCGTTCGAATTCTGGGCCCTGACTACAGGCAGGGTTCCGGATAGCTCAGCGGCCATGACCAGGTTCTGAAGATTGGCATAGGTGAAAGGGGCATGTTCCATATCCAGGATCACAAAATCAAATCCGGCATGACCTGTGATCTCCACGAAGGCAGCATCCGAGGTTTTCATGAATGGCCCGAATACCGTTTCGCCATCACTTAGTTTCTTTTTAAATTCTTGAATCATCTTCATCTCATCTTATTTTCCAAACAAATCTATTAAAGCAGAAATTCCCGTATAAAACATGAAGCAGGAAAACAGAAAGGCAGCCAGCATGCCTGCATTCAAGCCGATGCCTGCACGGTGAATGCCCATTTCCTTTCGGTTAACCAGCAGGGCTATGCCTGCAACCGCCAGCGGGAGAACGAAAACACCGGATACCTGAGTAGTGATTTGAGCCACAATGGGATTAGATCCCAGGATGGGGACTGTAAGTCCTATCAGGGCGGCAATAGCAGTGACAACCTTGAATTGACCGGATTTGGTATCGAGCACACCTTTGCGATAATCGGCTATTAAAAGCGGGGCTACCATAAGTATAGGAAAGATGGAGGATATACCTGCACTAAGGGTGCCTACCATGAATAGAGCAACCGCGAATTTTCCGGCCACAGGTTCGAGGGTATACACCATGTCCAGTACTTTGTTGATCACTTTCCCTTCGTGATACAGGGCGCCGGTGGCAGCTATTATAATTGAACCGCTGACAACAAACATCAGGATGGCTGAAACAATGGCATCTCTGCTCTGTTCCCTGGTGTTTTCTTTTCCCCATCCTTTTCCTTTAATAAACAGGGGTCTTGTAACAAACACAGGGGCTGCCATGGTGGTTCCAACAAAGGCTGCGACCAGTAGCTTCCCCCCTGGTACACTGGGTATGGAGGGTATAAATCCCCTCAATATTTCTCCGGGTTCCGGGAGAACGATAAACATGGAAACAATAAATGATATACCCATTACGGTTACAAATATCACAAGGATCTTTTCGAACAATGAATAATCCCCCAGCAGCAGTATTCCGTATAAAATAAGCGTCATGACAATCGCTATACCCAGCACGGCCCAGTAGCTGGTTGAGGATGTGCTGGGAAAAAAGATGTGGATCAATTCATATATAGCGTTGGATGTGAGGCCAATGATCCCCGACAGGCAGGTCCATTGGGCCATAACACAGCCTATGATAATAGCGATGGCCAAGGTATTGCCGAATTTGATCTTACCCCTGATGCCGTGCATGGCTGTCCCTCCTGTTACCACTGCATAACGGCCGTATGCTTCCATCATCACCCATGAGAAAAACACACTCAGTGCGAGCACCCACATCAGCTGGGTGCCGAATTCACTGCCTGCTTTTGCCATGGAGGTTACACTGCCCGTCCCAATGGTATAGCCAATTGCGAAGAAACCCGGACCCACAGCGAGCATCATATACCATATTCTCCTCAGAAAGGATTTTTTTGTTGTTGCATTCATATGAGGTAACGTTATTTACATGACGGCATCAGTTTTTTCAGGACCACAATTTTACAGTTTGTTTTGAGGTCCCAAGACGATCAATCCCCAATTGGATCTCTTTGCCTGGTTTTTCGTTTCCAGGGATACCTAATCTACTAAGTTTCATACTATCTCTTTCTACTGTTTAAGTGTTCAAGGTAATAAATCCGCCATTAATGGAAATGCAGCTTCCCGTAATAAATGATGCTTCATCTGAGCAAAGGTAGAGTGCCAATGAACCTATTTCTTCCGGTTTCCCCATCCTTCCAATGGCTAGTTGTGTTCTGCAGCTGCGAAAAGTTACTGACTTTTCTTTTATTGTCCCAACAAGGGCCCTATTATTATATAACGGAAATTCTATCGAAAAACTTTTCAGAAGTTGGTGTGCCTTCCCCTGGCAGAAATTATTTGTCAATGCACATTTAATACTCCGGAGACATTGAAACAAAAAATCATTTTCACGATTTTCAGCTTCATTACATCCACTTCTTTTTTTATAATTTGCCCGGACCGCGTACCACCAGTTTCTGGACTTCTCATTGTAGCCCTTCAAACGGATCAAATAATACAAATGAAAGCCCATTCTGGTCATTGAAACGCTTGGTGCGATAAACTATATTTGAATACAGCACCAAACCGAGTTTTAATGAATAGGGTAATAATTCTTCTGCTTCTGGTTTTACTTGCTCACCTGCATCTCAGTGCACAGGTTGAGGTTGTTAACCTAAAATGTGAATACATGAAAAATCCCATGGGTGTGGACATGTCCGATCCCCGATTTTACTGGCAACTCTCCTCCGATGTGGAAGGGCAGTTCCAAAAGGCCTATCGCATTGTGGTGGCCACTTCGGAAGAGCTGCTTCAGACAGATAAGGGAGATATGCTCGATTCCGGCAAGAAGAAGTCGGGTCAGAATACCCATATCGCATATAACGGAAAGGCTCTTGAGCCAGCCACTTCCTATTTTTGGAAAGTAAAAATATGGGACAGGAATGGGAAAGAGCAGGAGTGGAGCAAAGCAGCCAAATTTACCACCGGGCTTTTCACAGTAGCCGATTGGAAAGGAGCCGAGTGGATCTCCTGGAGGCCTCAGGAGGAGTGGGCTCAGGAGTGGTGGAGGAAGATGGATGTGGAAAAGGAGTGCTTCGAGTGGGGCTTGCCCAGTTATTTTGGGATGCGGATGAATATGTGGGAGCGCTATAATTTCTTCGACAAGAATAAATATGATCCTGCTCCTCTTTATAGAAAGGAGTTCGATGCTCCCAAAGAGGTGGCCAAAGCCACAGCCTTTATCAGTGGCATCGGTTACTATGAATTGTTTGTGAATGGGCAGCGTATCGGGGACCAGGTGCTGGACCCAGGTTGGACCAACTACTCAAAAACCATCCTATATGCCACCCATGATGTAGGCCCTCAAATGAGAAAAGGGCAAAATGTGTTCGGAGTGATGTTGGGGAGTGGCTTCTACAGCCAAAGGGCCTACGATCACTGGGGCTTTTATCGCAAAGACGGGTACGTGGGTCAGCCCAAACTGATCTGCCGGATCAAAATAGAATATTCCGATGGCAGCAGCGAGGATTTGGTATCAGATCTGTCGTGGAAAGTAACAGGCGGACCGGTGGTTTATGATGGACCGCATATGGGTGAAATCTACGATGCTACCAAAGAAATTGACGGGTGGGCGGAGACCGGTCTGGATGAATCAACTTGGGACCCGGTGCAACCTGCCCCTTCACCTGGGGGAGAATTAACAGCGCAGCTTTGTCAACCCATTCGCAAAGTAAAATCCTATCCCCCCGCAGAGGTTGTGAATCGGGGAGGCTGGAGAAATGGAATCTGGATTGATGCAGGAACTCAACTGGCTGGTTGCTTAAGAATCAAACTTCCCAAAGCACAAAAAGGGGATAGAATCCTTGTTTATTTCGGAGAACATGAGGATCCGACGGATCCAAAACAGCCTGCTCAGCTTCAGCAGATGGCATACGTGGCCAAGGGAGAACCTGGTGAAGAAGCAGTTTGCAGGTTTACCTATAAGGGATTCCGTTATGCTACCATCTTTGGCTACAAGGGTACACTTTCCAAAGAGGATATTGAGGTCATTGAAGTACATTCGGATGTTCCGCGGGTGGGATTCTTTGAATGTTCGGATGAGGTGGCCAATGCGGTGCATGATATTTGTGTCAAATCGCTCAAATTTAACCTTCACAGCATCCCCACAGATTGTCCCCACCGGGAGAAGAACGGATGGATGGGAGATGCAGTAACCGGCATGGAATTCGGGATGGCAAACTATGACCTGGCGGCTTTGATGACGAAATTTACCAGGGATATGTTCGACACCCAGGACTGCGACGGAGGTCTGGCTATCATTGCACCTGATAATCACTATAATCGTGGCAAGTCCACACTCTGGTCATCGGCAGCAGTGCATGTACCATGGTACATGTATATGTATTACGGAGACACCCGACTCTTTGAACAGTACTGGAGCAATATGATGCGCTGGGTGAGATTCTCATGGGAGCATAACAACAGGCCCGAAATGGATGGTATTTTTACAGATGTGCTGGGTGACTGGGTAACCCCTCTACCCAATAAGGAGGGTCAAAAACCTGGGGGGAATGCGGCCAACGCGGCTCTGAACTTTCACCTGGTCTTGAAACGAATGGCACATATGGCAGGTATCCTGGGGTACAAGCAGGATCAGAAACAGCTTGAAGAACAGGCCGAAAGGGTGAAAACCGGTATTAATAAATGGATTTACGATGCTGAGAGTGCAGAGTATGTCGGTGATGAGCCTTATGATGAGTATGTTCCCGTCTTAAATGTGAGTGCCCTGGAATATGGGATTGTGCCTGAAGACGATATCGAGCGGGTGGAGGGCCGCCTTATTCAAAACATAGTTGAGGAGAAAGTGAACCACCTTTATGGAGGAGTTTTTGCGATCCATTCTGCCTATGAGTATTTGCCCAAACACGGGTATGCCGATCTGGCCTTTGACCTGATTACAGAGCCCACCTGGCCCTCATTTGGGTGGATGGTAGGGGAAGGAGCCACCACTCTGTGGGAAGGGTTTACCAGGAGAAATTCTCGTATCCATCATTTTATGGGTGCTGTCGACAACTTTTTTTATCGACACCTGGCAGGGATCAATTTTGATAAGCAGGAGCCGGGTTTCAAACAGATCATCTTTCGTCCCAATTTCATAAGGAGGCTGGATCATGCGGAGGCAACTTACAATTCCATCCAGGGGGAGATTAGGGCAGCGTGGGAACAGACTTCATCCGGAACATTTGAGTATTCGGTGACTGTTCCTCCAAATACAAGTGCCCTATTGGTATTGCCTTCAGGAAGCCAAAAGTTGAATCCTGGAGAACACCTGTTCAAAATAAATCTCTGATCATGAATATAACATACATAGCCATCCAAGTATCCTGGCTGGAGGAAATGGACCGGCCAAATTGGCCTGTACTTAATCCCGAATACAATACAGGTGAATCAATTAGAAAAACAGTTACCTTGGTCCGGCAACCAACAAAAATATTATAAGCCATCAAAATGAAAAAACACTCAATGAAACCTGTTAGGATCTACAGATTTTCTTTGTTAATACTGCTCTCCATGGCATTTTTCTATTGCGATCGTCCGGAAAAGATCGCCCAGGAGGTCTATGACAATATCCAGGAGGGATTTGTTATCCCGGCAGATACCAATAAACCATGGTGTTACTACTACTGGATTGGTGATGACATTTCCAAGGAGGGGATCACCAGGGACCTGGAGGCCATGAAGGAGTTTGGACTGGGAGCGGTCCTGATCGGAAACATTAATCCAGATGAGGTGGATGGCCCGGTGCCATTGTTTAGCAACGAATGGTGGGATGCCATGGTTCATGTGGTCAATGAGGGCCACAGGATTGGTATCGATATTGGATTCTTTAACTGTCCCGGTTGGAGCCAGAGTGGCGGACCCTGGGTAACCTCCGACAAAGCCATGCGACACCTTGTCTACTCAGAAACCACGGTTGCGGGAGGAGGAAACGTTACTGTCAATCTTCCGAAACCCGAAGCAGAGTTTCAGGATACTTATGTACTTGCTTTTCAAAAGATTGCTTCAGAGGACAGCTATATTTCAAAGAAGAATGCACTCTTCAGCGGAAGCAATAAAAATCCCTATGTGGTAACTCTCTCTTCTGCAGAATCACTGGCTGCCCGAAGTATTCTGCTCACACCAGCAACCCCAGATTTTAAGTGCAATGTGGAGCTACAGGCCATGGTGGATGGAACCTATAAGACCATTAAATCATTTGCATTTGATCGCAGCAACAGCAAGGTAAATGTGGGCCCTGTAACTCACGGACCTGTGGCCATTTCTATTCCTGAAACTGATGCAAAATCATTCAGGCTGGTGTGCACCAATGCCACAAGTGCCAGTTGGGATGCAGCTGCCGGAGCAGGAGAGGTGCTCACGGCAGCGGGCTTTGCTGAAATCCGGATAACGGAAGCCCGGGTACTTGAAAATTATATTGAGAAATCCCTTGGAAAGATGCATCCCACTCCTTTCCCGGTATTTGAGACCTACCTTTGGGAATCACAGGAATCTATCAAGGATGCCCGATTGGTGGTGTCGGAGGTGCATGATGTGAGCGACCGGATGGATGCCAGTGGAACCCTGACCATGGAGGATGTGCCTGAGGGTAAGTGGACCGTTTTACGCATTGGTATGACCCCTACAGGAACACAAAATTCGCCGGCCGCCCCCCAGGGAAAAGGATATGAGATTGACAAGGCCAGCAGCGAGCTGGCAAAATTCCATTTTGAGCAATACATGCTTAAAATCATCGAGCGAATCCCGGAAGAGAGCCGCCCGGCGCTAAAATACCTGATCGCCGACAGCTATGAGATGGGTTCACAGAACTGGACCGATGGGTATGCTGAAAAATTCCAGAAGAAATATGAATATGACCCAGTTAAATACCTTCCTACAATTTCCGGTAGGGTGGTTGGTAGTGTGGAAGAGTCGGATCGATTTCTCTGGGACCTTCGTCGTTTGGTGGCCGATGACGTAGCCTATGAATATGTGGGTGGATTACGTAAAGCAGCCAATGAATATGGGCTTAAAACGTGGTTGGAAAATTATGGACACTGGGGATACCCTGGCGAATTCCTGATGTATGGTGGCCAGAGCGACCTGGTAGCAGGGGAGTTCTGGAACGAGGGTAGCCTGGGAGATATTGAATGTAAATCGGGCTCATCGGCAGCCCATATTTATGGGAAGCCAATTACTTCGGCAGAAGCATTCACAGCCGGAGGACAATCCTATGCCAGGCATCCTGCTTTGCTGAAAAAGAGGGGAGACTGGTCCTGGACCGAAGGGATCAACCACTATGTGTTCCATCTGTATATCCAGCAGCCGAGGGAAGAGGCTCCCGGTATCAATGCATGGTTCTCCACCGAATTCAACCGTCTGAATACCTGGTTTGACCAGGGAAAAGCCTGGGTGGACTACACCAGGAGGTGCCAGCATATGCTGCAACAGGGAAAATATGCCGCTGATGTACTCTATTTCATTGGCGAAGATGCGCCAAAAATGACAGGAACCAAAGATCCGGAACTCCCAGCAGGATATTCCTATGACTATATCAATGCAGAGGTGATTTTGGAGAGGCTATCCGTTGAAAATGGCAGGTTTGTGCTGCCGGATGGAATGTCTTATTCGATCATGGTTCTGCCCGAAAATTCAAATATGAGGCCCCATGTACTTGCTAAAATGGAAGAATTGGCGATGGCTGGCGGGACCTTCCTGGGTGGCAAACCTATAAAGTCTCCAAGCCTCCAGAACTATCCGCAATGCGACCAGGAGATCAAGGAGATTGCCAACCGCATGTGGGGCGATTCTCATGCCGGTGGGAAACTGGAAAACGACGTTGGAGAGGGTCATGTATTGGCTGGAATGGGAATTCAGGAAGCACTTGATTATATGGGTGTTCCTCAAGATGTGGTCTATCCTGCAGATGCAGCCTTTCTGTGGACACACCGCACCTTGCCTGGGATGGAGATCTATTTCCTGACCAACCAGGGCGATGAAGTGCTGAATTTTGAACCCTCTTTCAGAATAAGCGGTCTTCAGCCTCAATTGTGGAATGCGGTCACAGGCGATATTCGTCTGCTCAATGACTTCATGGACGATGGCAACAGAACTACTGTTCCCCTGGCCATGCAGAAGAATGAAAGCTGTTTTATTGTCTTTACCTCGGGCAGCAATGAGAACGTTGGCACAGGATATGGGGAAAATTCCCCGGTGCCTGAATTGATTGCAACACTGGAATCAGAATGGGAGGTGGATTTCGAGAATAAGGAGTTTGGCCCTGCCAGTCCGGTGAAGGTCATGCGGTTGAGCAGCTGGACCGAATCGGAGGACTGGAGGGTAAAATATTATTCCGGGACTGCCACCTATGCGACTACATTTACCCTGGAGGCGATTCCTGAAGGGGATCTATTCCTGAACCTGGGTGCGGTGGGAGTGATGGCCCGGGTAAAACTCAATGGAGCCGATCTGGGGGTAGCCTGGATGGCACCCTACCGGTTGAATACAAGAGATTTACTTAAAGCAGGAACAAACCAGCTAGAGGTTGAGGTGGTAAATGTGTGGAGAAACCGCATGGTGGGAGACCTGGAGCTTCCGGAGGCTGATCGCTTTACTACCTATACTGTAGCAGATATCAGGAAGGGAGAGGCACTCACTCCATCGGGACTATTGGGACCGGTCACTATTGAGGCGATTAATCAAGAACAAAAACGGCAATGACTATGTCAACCAGGATTGCGTATTTTGCATTAATCATTTATGCTGCATCCGCTTCAGTTACCGGGCAAACAGAAGAAAACGGGAAACAGTCCGGAAGCCTGTACCTTGATGGAAGACCGGCGGCCGCCTTGAGGATGGATGCAAAGGACCATGGTATTGTACTCTGGTACGGAGATGGGCCGGACAACTGTGACCTACTCGGTGCCCGCGATGTCTGGGTATTCGAAGCGGATGGTACATACTACATGCATTACGATGCGGCGGGGCCCAGAGGATGGCTCTGTTCTCAGGCTGTAAGTAAAGATCTGATTAATTGGGAAAAGAGAGGGCCCATTCTCCACTTTGGAAGACCTGATGAAGAGGATTCCAGGTCGGCTTCCTATGGGGTCACCTATTTTGATGGTGAGCAGTGGCACATGTTCTACTTGGGAACGCCCAACGTTTCGGACCCACCCGACCTAGTTCCTTCTTTCCCTTATCTTACGATGAAGGCCAAGGGAAAAAGTGCTGCAGGCCCGTGGATCAAGCAGAAGGATGTGGTCCCTTTTCGAACCCGTCCGAACACATACTATTCCATCACCGCCAGTCCGGGCGTGGTCATCAGGTACAAGGAAGAGTACCTTCAGTTCTTCAGTGCGACAACCCAAAAACAGGGAATTCCATCCGTTCAGCGCACGTTGGGCATTGCCAGGACCAGGGATCTGGATGGTCCCTGGACTCCCGACCCACAACCCATGGTTCCTATCGAAGAGCAGATCGAGAACTCCACATTGTATTACGAGAAAAATATTGAGACCTGGTTTTTGTTTACCAATCATATTGGAATTGATGAAACAGAATACACCGATGCCATCTGGGTATATTGGAGCAAGGATTTGAACCAATGGGATCCTGAGAAGAAGGCGGTGGTTCTGGATGGGCAAAATTGTTCTTGGTCAAAGAAATGCATCGGGCTGCCATCAGTGGTTCAGGTTGGCCAACAGCTGGCTCTATTTTATGATGCTCCCGGCGGAAACAGTACGAGTCATATGAAACGGCATGTGGGCCTGGCCTGGCTGGATCTGCCCCTTTCCGTGCCTCATTGAGATAGCATATTGTGGATTATTTAATTCTTCAGTGAATAATAAAAACCAACTTATAAGTGATCAAAAGAATTATGACCTGCTGGTAGAAGAGATTGGAAACATGGAGCTATCCCTTTCGGCTATCAAAGAACATCATGGATGTGGCGGATGATCTGATCGATTTGGGTATTGATTGCTTGGGTCCCATCGATCCTTTGGCAGGTATGGATATCTGGGACATGGCAAACAGGATATAACCGTTTTAGGAATCTGACCGCCTGCTGATGCTGATCCTTCCTGAAACTATTACTTTGAATATGATGGAAAAGATAGAGAGAAGAACAATGTTAAAATCGATGGGGGCTCTTTCGTTTGGAATCGCTGCTCCTTTGGTCGCAAAGGGAGAAGAACTGGCAAAGCCTTATGAAACCAGAAAGAAAGAAATTAGCACCGATGTATTGGTGGTGGGTGGAGGAACCGCAGGAACCATTGCCGCCATTCAGGCTGCAAGAGCCGGGAGCAAGACCCTGCTGGTAGAATATGGAAGTCAGTTGGGAGGAACCACCACCACCGGAGGAGTCTCATTTCCCGGAATTTTTCATGCCTGGGGAAGACAGGTTATTGGAGGAATAGGGTGGGAACTGGTAGAGGAATGTGTGGCAATGAATGACGATGAACTACCCAATTTCTCAATTCCTCATGGCAGACATCATCCCAAACACCAGGTGTATATAAATGGCCCCCTGTACACCCTTCTGGCTGAAGACAAATGCATCGAGGCCGGTGTGGAACTCAGGTTTTATGAGACTCCTTTCAAAATTGATTTTAAAAAGGATAAATGGATCGTGGAGACGATGGGGAAAGGCACCCATACAGAGATTACCTGCAATCAAATGATTGATTGTACAGGTAATGCATTGGTCACATCAATGGCCGGTTTCAATGTATTAAGGGAGGTCGAAACTCAACCCGGCACCCTTTTATTCACTCTGGAAGGGTATGACATGTCCATGTTGGACATGGATCATTTGGAGAACCTGTATAGTGAAGAATTAAAAAAGGGGGAGATGGTCAGGGAAGAATTCCGCAGCATCCGGGGAGTGCTTAACAGCAATGGTTATACCTTCAGCGGCCATGTTTTCGGAGCGGACTCTACCACTTCAGAAACCCATTCCATTACCAATATCAATGGTCGCAAGGCTCTTTTTAAGATGTTGCGTTTTCTGAGAACATTGCCTGGCTGTGAAAATACCAGGGTGGTGAAAGTTCAAACAGAGACAGGAGTGAGGGAGACCTATCGAATTGATGGCCTCTATAAGATCACACAATCGGATTATGTAAGCGGAAAGGTGTTTAAGGATGCCATTTCTTATTCCTATTATCCCATCGACATCCACGATGAAAGTGGCGTACACCCGGAGTACCTTTCAGAAAATGTGGTAGCCACAATCCCATTTAGGGCTTTGGTCCCCCGGGGAAGCAAAAATCTAGTAGTGGCGGGAAGGTGCATAAGCAGTGATAGAGGGGCTAATTCCGCACTTCGGGTTCAGGCATCTTGTATGGGAATGGGACAGGCAGCTGCGGTTGCAGCTGTATTGGCCAGCAGGTCTGGAAAAACACCTGCAGAAGTTCCCATGGAAGATATACGGCAACTTTTGGAAAAGCATGGAGCTATAGTTCCGGCAAAGGATTAAACGTTAATTATCTATAAAGATTTGGATGGATTATTTATAAAAATGAATCGCTTAATTATAGTTGCAAGTTTTTTTGGAGTAATTATTTTCAGCTCTTTTTGGCAGGAAAAAGAGAAGTTAAAATATACCCAAAGGGCCACAATCACAATTGACAATAATAGTATCCTAATCGATACATTGGTTTTTCCGGATTCCTTAATGTCAGATTCACTATTCTTACTCAGGTCCAGCGAGAATATTCCCTTACAATATTTCAGGGAGATACATACAGGAGTATGTGTCGAAAACAAATGTCGAGACCTGGACATCATAATTTACTGGAACATAACGGGCCGGTACCTGGGCTTTGAACTTCCGGTGGGTGAATTCCTGAGCAAATCTGAACATAAGCCCTTTTCGGCAGAGGAATATGAAAGATTAAATGAATTACTGGCCAATCCTTCACTGCCGCTTGGAGGAATCTCTTTCAATAAGCTGATTGATGCATCAAAATCAGAATCCGGTCTGGTTGACGGGTTTTCCGGCGCCACTTCTGCAGAAGTCGCAACAATTGTGGTTAAGGGAGCCGCTTATACCACTTACAAATTATGGAACATGGTGCATGGCCCCACTCAGAATATTGTTACTCATCTTACCGAGAAGCAGTTAACGCCGGATCTTATTGACCTGATATTAAAGAGTCCGGAATTAAGTGACAGGGTTTGGGCATTAAATAGAATAGATCAATCAATCGAGATGAATCCGAGGTTGACTTCTTCACTTTTGAACATTATCACAGGAGAGGAGTTCTTCTTACAGTACAGCGCTATTAATGCCATCGAATCTGTTCATTTGGATTCTAAATCTTTTCAATCAGCCTTGTTCTCTCTATATGGAGAAGTGAATTACAGCATTAGGAAAATGATCATTGAGAAATTGATGGAGGCTCCTTATTTGAGTGCTGATGTGGTCATATCATCCAGAAGCATGCTGGAACAATTGAATGGCCAGCAACTGGGAGATTTTCTAAGATTGTATATAAAGCATTCCGTATATGATTTGGAAACTTGCCAGACGATAGCTAAAATACTTAAAAATGAGAATAGGTATATCTCTCAAAAGGCCTATAAATTTCTGAAAGAATTAAATACCAGTGATCCTATTATTATTGAAAGCCTGGATGCATATTACCGGCAACTTTAGAAGATTTGTACAGGTGGATCACACTTTAAATGAAATACCATGAATTATCAATTAAATGAAAATCAAATTAAAAAGTATCAGGAAGATGGATTTGTGATTATCGAGGATTTTCTCTCTCCTGATGAACTTGAAGAGTGGCGTGAAGCAGTGGAAGAGGCTGTTCAGCAAAGGAATGGAAGGAAATTCCCTGGACTGGATATCAAGACCGGTGAAAATGACGGCATCAATGAAAACGGTGATTACTACGGGAAAGTATTTGACCAGCTCTTAAATCTGTGGCAGACCAATGAGAAGGTTAAAAAACTTATGCTTGATGTACACATCGGAGAAATGGCTGCCCGGTTATCCGGACAGGATGGGATCAGGATCTGGCACGACCAGGCGCTTATCAAGCGGGCCTGGGCCAATCCCACCAGCTGGCACCTGGATACCCCCTTCTGGTCATTTAGTCACCGGGAAGCCCTCTCCTTATGGGTGGCACTGGATGATGTGACCCTGGAAAACGGTTGTTTGTTTTTCATCCCGGGTTCTCACAAGAAGACAAGCTTTAAAAATCCAGGTATTACCAAAAACATGGATGCTGTCTTTGATTTCTATCCTGAATTCATACAATCAGCCTCTGTGCCGGCACTCATGAAAGCGGGCAGCTGCTCCTTTCACAATGGGCTTTGCATTCATGGAGCGCATGCCAATATGACTCCTGGATTCCGAAGGGCCATGACTTGCGCTTATATGCCAGACGGCAGCCTATATAACGGGGTGCAGAACATTCTTACAAATGAACAGGTTTCACGCCTGAAGGTAGGCGATCCTATGAATGATGATCAACAAAATCCCCTGATCTTTTCCCGGTAACCACGAATCGTCAAATAACTAAGAAATCATGGAGATAAAGCTTTTTTGTGCATGGTGAATTTGGTCGAAACTTTAGAAAGGAGTTGTGGACAGATTCGTTGCTGAAAAGAGGCCCTATGTGACCATAACACCTGAATTCGGCCCGGTGCCTTATACCTGGACCGTACCTCATACGGGCATGCCCGTCTCTGATTTTTTTGATATCAATGTGTATATGAAAGATTACCTGAAGCGGGTGTTGGTCAGGTAATGATTGGTTACTCTGCTTTGATCTGTTCAAAGCGGGCAGTGAGTTCTTTCACTATTACCGGGTGCTTCCTGAATTGGTTGGTGGTTTGGTGCGTGTAGGAAACTGTAACTGTCCTGTCCTGCACCATCCAGTCCAGTTCTGCTACATAATTCCAGTTCTCTGGAGAAGAATTTCTGGGTTAGCGAGCTCAACCAAAATTAGTAATTTACCGGTGATTCCTAGCGGTTTCCTGAGAGAATAGTCAATTCTCAATGAGTTGGAGTATATTAGCGAATAAACGAGAAATTCTGCAAGGCTTTCATTCGGCTGCATGATGGCTCAAATTGTGCATAAAGTGTCTCATTTTATACATTGACCGAATGATAATGGAATTGTATTTTACATGGATTTTCCACGTAGGAATTAGAAAGAACAAACGGAACCCTCAAATACCCTATATAATGATATGAAAACGAAGAATGCAATCCTGGTGATGGTTTTGATCCTATCAGGAATGGAATTAACCGCGCAGACCCTGGAACTAAATAACGATACCCTCCACTTGAAACTCGACCTAACCAGGGGAGGGGCCATCAAATACATCTCTGAATCGGGTAGCACCAGGAACCTGGTTAATATCCATGATGAGGGGAGATATATTCAGCAATCCTATTATGCAGGTCAAGCCCTGAACAGACAGGCTGATGGCCAGAATCCCAACTGGTCACCCTGGTCGTGGAATCCAATCCAGGTGGGTGATTCCTATAACAACCGGGCAGAGATCCTGGAGCAGCGCATTGATGGAAATACACTGTATACAAGGTGTATCCCTATGCTATGGGATATGAATAATGAACCGGCAGAGGCTGAGATGGAGCAGTGGACCACCCTGACGGGTAATGTGATAAAAGTGCACAACAAACTCACCTGCCTGAGGACCGATAATATTTGGACAGAAGGCACAAACAAAAGCCAGGAGCTGCCAGCTGTTTATCCCATTTCGGCCCTTAAGAACCTCTATTCCTACTTTGGGTCTCTGCCTTTTAGTGGAGGCCCCCTGGATAATCCGGAAGTGGAGTATCTGCAGAATGGATTCTGGGGCCGGTATCACCATAATATGGTGACCGAAAACTGGATGGCCTTTGTGGATGATAACCACTGGGGAATGGGAGTCTATACGCCCATCTGCGATAATTTCCTGGCAGGTATGTCAGGACAGCCCGGTGGCGAAGCACTTAACGGATCTACCTCCTATATTGCTCCGGTCAAAACCGTCCAGATGTATAAAAGCACTGTCTATGAATATGATTATTGGCTGGTGATTGGAACACTGAATCAAATCCGGACCGAGATCTATAACTTAAAAGGAGTGCAGAAAAACGCCTGGGAATTTACCGATGACCTGGAGGGATGGAACAAGAATACAATCGGAGGCAGCGTGAATCAATCAGCCGGGAACCTTGAATTTACCGTATCTGGTGACCATCCTTCTGTAGACAATGTTGTCGAGTCCTGGGAACCGGGTGAACTTCGCTATCTCTGGATTAGCATAAAAAACGAGACTGCCGGGGATTCAGGTGCTTTTCATTTCTTCTCCAATGCAGGATATATCGATTCCGTACAATATCCTTTAACTCCAAATGATACGGAATACAGGAACGTGGTGCTGGATCTGGATACCCTTGATTTCTGGTCCGCAGACACTACATATGGCAGGTTCAGGTTTCGGCCTGTTTCCGGCAATGAGCCCGGTACAGCCCGGGTGGGCCACATCAGGTTTCTTGAAAGCCTGATCAGGCTCCGTACCGATGAGGATGTGAATGAGATTAATGGATTGGGCAATAGTTTGCAGTTGTATGCAGAGACCATACCAGAAATGAATACAGCAAATGTGGATTGGTCGTCATATCCACCGGAGATTGTTTCAGTCAGCTCTTCAGGATATCTTACGGCCCTGGCTGAAGGAATTGTAACTGTAACTGCCACTGCCAGGGTTGGTAGTGCTGCACAGGCATCGATTGCCATAGAAATCATAGATGACACGCAAAGAGCCTCGTGGGAGTTTTTGAACGATGTGGAAGGCTGGGATGAGAATCCCCATGCATGTACGGTATCCCATTCAGAAGGAGCCCTGAAGGTTACTGTGCAGGATGGAGACCCCTACGTGGTTAACAACGTGGCTCCCTGGGAAGTGGGTAGCCTGAAGTACCTCTGGATGAGGGTAAGGAATGAAACCAAAGGCAAAGGGGGGGCCATGTACCTTTTTCCCAGCGGGGGAGGGCACGATTTTGTCCCTTTTCACTTGCTCCCTGAGGATACTGCCTTCAGGGATGTATTTGTGGATATGAGGAATGCTGAAAAGTGGGACCCGGGACTGGTCATCGAATCTCTGAGGCTCGACGCAAATAACGGGGGGGAACTGGGGGATATCTGTTTCGATTTTATTCGCTTCAGAGAGGATTTAGTGGCTGTCACTGGAGAAGGGGGGGCAACTGAGATAGCAGGCCTTGGCAATACCCTCCAGTTATATGCCAAAGTTCTTATTGATACGGACCATCCCATAGAATTGGAGTGGAGCGTTGATTCTTCTGGTGTGGCCATTGTAGATCAAAATGGACAGGTTACCTCTGTAAAGGAGGGACAGGTAGTGGTAACTGCTTCGGATAAGGAAGGATCGGGTATTATTGGTGAAATGGTAATTGATGTGAATGCAGATCACACTTCAATCCATAAGGTCCAAACCAACCAGATTACGATCTATCCAAACCCAGCCAGATCTGTTCTTTATATTGCGAATTCCTCTGCAGTTCAATCAGCTACACTCTTTAGTACCAGTGGCAGGATGATCCGTAATTATGGTACGCAACATTCCCCATTTACCCTGGACATCGAATTTCTGATCCCGGGAATCTATTTTCTGCAGACCATAAGCAAGGAGGGAGATGTTGCTCATTATCAGCTTGTGAAGGAGTAAAATAATTTGTACCACGTTATTTGCAAAACATTAAAGAGTTATGGTTGTTAAAAGGGATAGAAGAACAGATAATAATAAACCAACGGAACAATATGCAAAATCCAAATAGACGAACTTTCATTAAATCGGTCACAGGTCTGGCTGCTGGAGCTGCACTTCTTCCTGTATCCAGCTATGCAGGCATGAAACCAATCACTATTCCTAAAAGAATCCTGGGGCGTACGGGAGAGGAAATTTCCATACTCACCATGGGGGGGTTTCACGTTTCACATCCTGATTTACCTGAAGATGAAGGAGTTCGTATCATTCGTAAGTCCATTGATCAGGGCATTAACATGATGGACAATGCTTGGCTCTACCACAAGGGAAGGGCCGAAACTATCATGGGAAAGGCCCTGAAGGACGGATACCGTGAAAAGGTATTGTTGATGACCAAGTTTACTGCCCGTACGCTGGACGAAATCAAGAAACAACTGGAGGATACACTTAGCAGGTTCCAGCTGGACAGCTTTGATATCATGCAGTTTCATGCCATCGGTAACAAGGATGATGATGTGGACAATATTTTCAACAACAAGCTTATTGAATGGGCTGGCGAGCAGAGAAGTCAGGGTATTTTCAGGTACATTGGCTTCACAGGACACAGCGATCCGAAAGCACACATTGAGATGATTAAAAGAGGTTACCCATGGGATACCACCCAGATGCCTATCAATATTGGGGATTTTCACCGGAACGTGAGTTTTGAAAGAGATGTTTTACCCCTTTGTCTGGAGAACAATATTGGAATTTTTGCCATGAAATCCAATGGAATGGGACATTTGAAAGAATCGGGGATCGCCACGCCTGTGGAGGGAATGAGGTATGCCCTTAGTCAGCCTGTTTCCACGGTAGTATCCGGCATCGATTCCATGGATATACTCCATGAAAATATGTCCCTAGTTCAGAATTTTACTCCGCTTTCTGAGGATGAAAAAGCTGAGTTCCTGACACGCTCTGAAGGAAAGTCAGACCAGATCGAAAAGTATCGAAGGCTCCTTTATGACAAGGATAAGAACCTGATCAAGACATAGCATAGTCTTCGGAAGAACCTGGTTTATTGAGAGGGGGAGTCCTTTTTGTTTTCTTGAACTGCCTGTTGAAGTTGGAGAGTTTTGAAATTGAAACTCAATGAAGGGAGTAAACAGATTCACATTCTATAGCCAAACTATTGGGTCAAATAGTGTAAATCCTTTCTCGGTTCGTGCATTTACAGACAGGTTGAGTTTTATTACATTTGAAAACCACCAAATAAACGGCCTGTTATGAATAAGAACCTATTGCTGTTCGGCCTGGCTCTGTCATTAGGAGTTTCTGGTTGTCAAATTAGTCAGCAACCCGACAAACCAAATATCATTTTACTTATCTCTGATGATCAGAGCTGGACCGATTACAGCTTTATGGGTCATGGGTACATAGAGACTCCAAGAATAGATCAACTGGCTGCAGAAGGACTTACCATTACAAATGGCTATACCACGGCTCCGCTCTGCAGACCGGCACTGGCCTCCATGGCCACCGGGCTCTATCCGCATCAACATAAGGTGCTTGGCAATGATCCGGTATTCAATCCCGGGGGCAAGGCAGCCTATGGAAAAAAGTGGCTGGCTCAGCGGGCTAAGAATAACCAATCGTTTGTCGATGGATTTGAAAATTTACCTGCCCTGGCAGACCTCCTTGGAGAAGCTGGCTATGTCTCTTTACAAACAGGAAAATGGTGGGAAGGAAACTATTCTGTGGGGGGATTCTCCCAGGGTATGACCCATGGGGATCCTTCCAGGGGTGGAAGGCATGGCGATGAAGGACTTAAGATTGGAAGAGAGGGACTAGATGTGATCTTCGATTTTATAGATGAAGCGCAGGACTCAGAAACGCCTTTTTTTGTCTGGTATGCGCCCTTTCTACCCCATGCACCTCATACACCTCCAGACAGCCTCCGGATCAAATATTTGCCATTGGCGCCGACCCCGGCAATGGCTAATTACTGGGCCATGTGTGAATGGTTTGACATCACCTGCGGGCAGCTGATGGATTACATTGATAAAAAAGAGTTGTCAGAAAACACCCTCTTTGTTTATATAGCCGACAACGGATGGATCCAGGATCCAGACCGTCCCAACCGCTATGCTCCCAGGTCCAAAAGGGAACCTTATGATATGGGAATCCGTACTCCCATCATCTACCGCTGGAAAGGGATGATCGAACCGGTAATGGATAAAACCTCGCTCTCCAGCAGTGTCGACATAGCCACCACCATTCTGGATGTATGTGACATAAAAGCACCAGGGGATTTGCAGGGGATCAATATCCTTGACAAAGAGGCACGGACTGACCGTGAGGCAATTTTTGCTGAAGTGTATGCACACGATTTTAAAAGTGTGGATTCCAGTCTCTATCACCGGATAATAATAACCCGGCCCTGGAAACTAATCCTAACAGATCCGACATATGATCCGAAGCGTGGTCCGGAGCTATACAATCTGGACGAAGATCCCTTTGAATGGAATAACCAGGCAGAAGCGAATCCCGAGATTGCAGCCCGGCTTACAGATCATCTTGAGAGATGGTGGAATCAATAAACCCAACTAAAGACAGGCCTATCTATGAAAAGAATAAGTAAGATTTGGACTGCTGTTATTCTGATCCTGGCTTCGGAGAACCGGGTGCATCGAATGAAATTCATTAAACAATAAATGATACTTACCTAAAATTTGTGAAGATTGCAATTGGAAATGATCACGCTGGATATAAAATGAAGTTAATCTTACATGAGTGGCCCTTGGTAGATCATTTTCCACAAGCCCTTGGCTGGCACGAAGATTCAACTATAGGTTTCAATAATAATCAGCCTCATGAATTACCTCAAATCACAAAGGTTATTTGTTACTACCATCTTTATACTTCTTACTGCAGCATCCCTGAATCAATGTGGAAAGGTCGCTTCAGATCAGTGGACAGAGGACTTCAATCACCAACCTGTTTCGTCCAGACCAGGTCTTGAGGTAAAATATGCAGATGCATCCCGACATGCCTTTCAGATTCTGGCAGAAGAATACCTGGTTACCGGTCAGCTTGAAAAACCGCACCTTCTGGCGGACGATCAGAACAGGCCCTGGTTGTGGATGGAGCTGGAGGATGATCAGGGAATCCTGTACTCGACAAAGCTTTCGGCCGATACCACGAGGATAAACCTCTATAGAAGGGGGCCCTACTTTTGCGAGGTACACTGGTTTGATATGCATCCCACATCGGAAGGGGGGGAGGTGGCCCCTTTAAGCGGAGACCTGACCCTCTATTGCTATCCGGAAAAAATGCTGGCCGAGATTACCTGGCATGCTACCGGGAATTTCAAGGCCAGCAAGGTGCATGTGCGGGGAATTGCTCCCCAGAGCTTTGATTGCTTCCCCTTTGCGGAAGGCACAAAGCAGAATTTCACCTTTCCGCTCTTCGGGGAAGAAGATCCCCTGCCCAATCAGTTCTTTACAACTACAATGGGAAAGGTGCCCTTGCATTACAATTACAGAAAAGGCTACTATGAAATCGGAACAGTTACTTCCAGTAGTTTCCAGAAGCAATTCTATGAGTTTCCCAATCGCTACGAGACTGCTGAATTCAGCCTGACTAACGATGATGAACCCAGGAAGATATACATTGGTCATACTTCTGTAGAGGGAGGAGCCATTGTGGAGGGAGGGGCTTTACTCGATAAAGAGGGCCATCCGATGCCGGTATTGGTTCAGGTGTCAAAAAATTTTGGAGGTGAAAAGGAGGAGAAGTTTTACAATCCCGACGATACTGCATTTAGTGAAACCTTTTTTCCGCTCTACCTGGAACCCGGAGAGCAGGTCAGCCTGACCTCCCTGCACCTTTATCAGAACTGGGGCAGGCACATGACCAAACACTGGTCTTCGCTGGGAGCCTGGATGGACTATTTTCATTCATCCACCGGGGTGACTGAAACCACCTGTTATGTTCCATTTAAATATGCCGGTATAGGAGGGGTGGCCATCGCCGATTTCCGCGCCATGGGGCAGGAATCCTTCTGGACCGGTCAGCCCCAGCATGACAACCTAGCCGGACATAGTTTTTTAAGCTTTTACGATGGAGAGGTCTGGCAACACTCCAAATACGAAAGTACACTCTACCGCAGTACCGGTCCTAACTGGTATGATATACAGATAAACTACCTCAGTGCAGACAGCAGCATCAGAATTGCAGCCGATATCTGGGAGACCCCGCAGGTGGATGAACTGAGAAGCTTCTTCCATGTAACCTATGAGGTATTGAGACCCATCACAATAGAGGATGCAGGGGCTAATTTCAGGTTTCTGACCATCACCTCGAGAATCCAGAACCTGAAATTCACCGGATTTGCAACCACTGGCACCGAAGACATGGAGATAGACTTTACAAAATCCCCCTTTCCCGTCAAGGGGCGAAAGCTTCCTTCGGAAAATGCATTTCTGGCGGTGTTTGGGGATAGTGTAAAGGAGCGAGGTTCCAATGCCATAGTGATTCGCAGTTTTAAAGGACCTCATGGTATTGGTCCTGCAGCATCGTTGCAAACCGGAGCCTACAAAGGCCGGTTTGCCATGGACAGGGAAGATGATACCCGGCTGCTGCTGGTTCCGGACCAGAACAAAATGGTATTAAATCCTGGAGATTTTTTCGAAATTAACGGGTTTTGGTTGCCGTATGGGACCAGAGATGGTTCGGAAACCCCAAGGCGTGAAGCAGAACAATATGGCATTGATGCTCCGAAAATTACTTCCTGCAAAAAAGGAACTATATTGTTGAATCTGCCTGTGAAGATCGGGGCCCATAGAAACCAAGCCAAATTTACCCTCCAGGGAGGGAAGAATCTATTGCCGGTGGTGATCACAGGACTGACCGAATGGCAATATCCCCGGATCTGGAAAAAGGAGGGGAGCAGGTGGAGCTTGCTATCTCATGCCAGGAATAGTGAACTTGATGGCTATCAGGTATTCAGTGAAGAAGGAGGGACTTTTGGAGCGGTATTCCTGGTATATAGCGATGGGACGGAGCAGACACTTAAAGTGAGTGTGGGAAAAGCCCTCAAAGAGGTGGAACAGATAGAATTGGTTGAAAGGGAAGGGAAGCGCATTCCTGCTTCTGTAACATTAATAAAAAAAGATCAATCGATTGAACTTGGACTGAGTTTTCCCAGTACATCAGCTAAAGTTGAGTCACATGTAACAAAAAAGGCCAATTGGAATCGGAGTGAAGGAAACTCTCTTTGGTTCGAATCCAATGAGGGAGACTGGTTGCGGGGCGGCCGGATCAGTCCCAATCAGGACGACCTGGATCTGGAGTACTGGTGGCAAAATAAAGGAGAGGGCATTTTGCACACCCCCCCTGAGTTTCTGATGTATGTGGAGGGAACGCCCTTTTCGGATCCTGAAGGAGAGCGGACCTGGCTCCTTACTTCAAAGGGTTGGAAAAGCTTCGAGGAGGGGTCGACCTTGGATATCAGCGGCAGGGGAGCTATTGCAGTGGAGTCAAAAGAGGGAGGGGAGTTTCTCTGTATGGCCTGGCCCCGGTCTGAGGAAATTCTGCTTGATCCGGGTGTAGCCATCGGCATGGCCCTGGAACCTGTCACATTTGCTCTTCGGAAAAGATACCATACCCGGGGTAAGGTCTACATTCATAAAGGAAATCTTCCCTCTTTACAGGACAAGGTGAACAAAGAGTTAAAATGAAAAAAGAGGCTTATTCTTAAATGAAGGTGCGTCTGAAACTAACTTCAAACTTAATTAACCATGAAAAATCTAATTCTGTCGTTAACCGGATTTCTCCTGCTTGCACTTTTTGGCTGTGAGAAGATTCCGGAGCAACCGAATGTAATCTTTGTTCTTGCCGACGATCTGGGTTGGAAGGACCTGGGCTGCTATGGATCTGACCTTTATGAAACCCCCAACATCGATGACTTTGCATCCTCGGGCATGCGTTTCACAGATGCTTATTCAGCCAGCCCCCTCTGTTCTCCCACCAGAGCAAGTATTCTCACCGGGCAGGAGCCCGGCAGATTGCGGTTTACCACCCCTTCAGGGCATGTGGCAAAAGTGGTGCTCGATCCAGAAGAATCTGATATTGCACCACCCTGGTACAAAGCAGGTACACCACAGTCCCGAACACGCCTGCCTAATGACTATGTCACCTTTGCAGAAGTATTGAAAGAGGAGGGGTATGCCACAGCTTTTATGGGAAAATGGCACCTGGGACGAGAACCTTATATACCAGAAAATCAAGGTTTTGATGTCGTTGTTGGTGGCAGGGAACATCCTGGCCCGCCTCCACCTGGTCATTACTTTGCCCCCTGGGATTGCAATACCTTACCTGTGGTTCCCGAAGGTACTCATCTTTGCGATGTGGTTACCGATTTGGCAGTTGATTTTATTGAAAAGAACAAAGACAATCCATTCCTGCTTTGCCTCTGGTTCTATGATGTGCATGCCCCGTTTCAGGGTAAGGAAGATTTGAAGGAATACTATGCTGAGAAAATCACTCCTGAAAATAAGCAAAGATGCCCCACAATGGGTGCCATGATTGGAAATATGGACACCAATTTTGGAAGGGTAATAGATAAAGTAAAAGCCTTGGGACTCGATAAGGAGACCATTATTATTTTCACTTCAGACAATGGGGGAAACATGTATGATGGACCGGATGGTACTACCCCCACAAATAACTATCCGCTGAGGGCCGGAAAAGGTATCAATTATGAAGGCGGGACCCGCGTACCTCTTATTGTCAGGGTACCGGGTTTAACAAAGGCAGGGAGCAAATCTAAGGTGGTGGTGTCCACAGTGGATCACTATTCCTCACTGCTTGAACTTCTTGGAATTCCCCTGGATCAGGATTTCTTGACGGACGGTGTCAGCTATATCCCGGCCCTTAAGAAGAAGGAGTATGTTCGTAAACCCATTTATTCCACCTTTTGCCACTATACACCAGCTACAGGAGGGCGACCAAATATCGCCATGAGGTATGGTCCATGGCGTTTCTATAAGTTCTTCTTTGATGGTCCGGACCGGGAACACCGGTATGAACTTTATAACCTGGATGTGGATATTGGTGAGACCAATAACCTGGTTGATGAGGAGCCTGAAAGAGTGAGGGAGATGCTTACTCAACTTGATAAACATGCAGAAGAGGCAGGAATTCTATTGCCACAGTTGAATCAGAATTATGAAGGAAATGTGGCTGAAGCCTGGCATGGATCAGACGATACGCGAATCTCAGTCTCAGATAAAGTACTCAGAATAGAATCCACCGGGAATGCACCCAGTGTTGAAACGGTGTTTACCCCCAATGTCTTTGATGACACTTTCCTGTTTACATTTGAGATGAAATCCACCAGTTCCGGGGAGGGCAGACTCTTCTGGAAGGATCAGAATGATATCGACTACAAGAAATATATGGACAAGGGGTTTGTACCGGTTGAAAATATGAACGTATCGATTATTGAAACAAATCATGATGGGCACTGGCATCAGTACAGCATTGAGATGCCGCTAGTGGGCAGGTTAGAAACAATTAGTTTACAGCCTTCGGCAGGAGAGGGAATCATTGAGATCAGGAATATGGAACTCACCACCCGTGATGGATACTATATCAGGGACTGGCCACTGTTTTGAAGGGTCTGACTTGAAAGGCCCGATAATGAGGACTCTAATTGTGTCTGCAATCTTAGCGTCCCTCATTTCTGGTCATTTTACCCGTGAGTAAACAGGCTCTGGAACACAAGCAGAAGGGCGTTGTGACGAATCCATTGTTGAATCCCGCTCGCGCATTGGCTTTGCCGAGCTCGTAAACTCGGTTCCCCGAAGTTCTACTACGGGGTTAGCGAGCACAGTTCAAATGTATCTCAAATATGCAACATAGAGACGGCTATATCAGGCTCAAAAAGTGTAAAACCTGAATTGTAAGATGTAAAAGGACTGCTTTATCTGATTTTCATAAGCAAAAGGATTACATTGTACTAGCCAATATCTACGCTCTTTTATATTTTAAGCCAATAATTGCAATTCACAATCAGGATTGAAAAAATGAAATCTAAAGAGAGAGTCCTTAATATCCTGACAATGATTGACACAGTTGAGAAAAACATTAATAATCCAACTATGAAAAAAAGAGTATCTATTTATCTGTCCGGATATGGGATCATGATATTAATACTGACCTGCCTTGCAGGGTGCACAGGTCAAAGTGGAGCACCCGACTCCAATCACTTATATGAGGGATTTAAGAATCCACCGGCTGAGGCCAGACCTTTTGTTCGTTGGTGGTGGAACGGGAACAAAATTGAGAGCCAGGAGATAACCCGTGAACTTGAACTTCTGAAGAAGGCAGGATTTGGCGGGGTTGAAATAAATCCCATTGCATTTCCTCCCGATTCAAAGGAGATAGGGGCGGAGTCGTTGATCTGGATGAGTGAAAAGTGGATTGACTTACTGGTGTACGCCTGCAGCAAGGCTGGGGAATTGGATATGATTGCCGACCTGATTGTAGGTTCTGGCTGGCCATTCGGTGGAGAATTCCTGAAAGATGATGAAATCATTCAAATAGTGATACCCCACCAGTTCGACATCCATGAAAGCGATCATCTTTCTGAATCAGTTGAAGGTCTCATTGAAAGACTGAATCATGATTTGAGCAGCGGTGGGAATCATTTCAGATTTAAAGACAAGTATCCTCCAAAATTGCTTTACGCTTCCCTTTTGAGCATTCCCCTGGATGGGGAGGAGAAAATGTTCGATTTGATGACTGACTTGGAGAAGCATGGAAGCGTGAATGTGGCACTTGATCCAGGAGAATCCTATATCCTTAGTTTTGGAGTTATTCAAAAGGGGCATAGAACAGTCATGCATGGATCGCCGGGAGCAGCCGGACCCGTGATGGATCACTACAAGAAGGAGGTGACCCTTGCTTACCTTTCAAGGCTGAAGACCATCTCCGAACAAACGGGGATTCCTTTATCGGACTTAATCAGGGCCCTCTTTTGTGATAGCATCGAACTGGCAGGATCGAACTGGTCAGATGGATTTTCGGATAATTTCAAGGAGAGGTATGGATATGCACTTGAACCCTATATGCCCTTTGTATTTTCTACCGAAACCGCAACCCTGGAATTATTCAATCAGTCGGCTGAATTTGTTGACAGAGTTAAAAGAGCCAGGTTTGATTTTAACCGGATGCTGGTGGATGTTTTTCTGAAAAATTTCACGAAGGTTTTTCAGGAATTCTGTACCTCAGAAGGATTGCAATGTCGTTACCAGGCCTACGGGACACCTTTTTTAATGGGCATGCTGGAGGGATATATGATACCCGATATACCGGAGAGCAACAACTGGATCTACTCAGCAGATATGGATGCTCCCACCTGGGTATGGAACCAGGATCATGGATACATGATATGGAATATGTACGCAGCTGCCGGGGGACATCTCACTGGCAGGAAGATAATCAGTTGTGAAGCCATGACCAATACCGGGGGAGTATTTAAAGCCTCCCTCGAAGAGATCAAACAACACGATGACATGAATTTTATTACTGGGATCAACCATTCCGTGCTTCATGGGTTTAATTATTCACCGCCGGTGGCCGGATTTCCAGGCTGGGTCAGGTACGGAACTTACTTCAGTGAACAAAATCCCTGGTGGCCTTTCCTCCATCATTGGGTGGATTACAATGCCAGGTTGTCGTATATTTTTCAAAATTCACGGCCAAGGAAATCCATTGCCATCCTTGGCCCCACAGCCGATCTATGGTCCGAAGTCGGTTTAATCAGGCAACCCTTTCATACAGAACCCTGGTACCTGCATCTCATTTGGCAACCCATCAGTCAGGCAGGCTACTCATCGGAGTACCTCAATGAGAAGGTACTTCAGAACTCCACAGTGGATTCCGGTAGAATTGATTATGGACCGATGAGCTACAAAACATTAATCCTTGCAGATGTCAGGTCCATGGCTCCTGAAACTGCAATAAAGATTGCGGAATTTATCAAAAATGGGGGTTCACTTCTCATCGTGGACCGGAAACCAGAGCGATCGGCACATATGGAAGATGCTGACAGCAATGACAGTCTGGTCTCGCAGGTCTTCCTTGAATTGATTGCAGATTATCCCGACCAGGTGTTTTTGACCGTGGCTCCTAAAAACCATTCTACACTCAATGAATGGACCTGGGAATTGCTGAGAAAGCTTCCCATCAGGCCTGATGTGGAGATTGCAAACCCTGATCCCGATGTTTACCAGATCTTTCAAACCGCCAGGGACAAAGACATATTTTTCTTTACCAATGTCCACAGAAAAGATTCTGCCGAGATAGATGCCAGTTTTCCTATGGCGAATGGAAATGCCTGTATTTGGGATCCTGAGACCGGTGAGAGATGGAGGTATCCTGTTGGACAGGAGCAAAAGGACCTCCACATTGACCTTCCACCTCTTAGGTCGCTGCTGCTGGTATTTGAGACAGGAGCCAGAGAAGCAGATGCATTGCCGTCTGAGAATAAGTTGTATGCAATGGGTCATTTGGATCAATCCTGGACTGTTAAGGCTGAACATATGAATGGGAACCATTTTCAGTGGGAACTTTCCGGGCTTATTGACTTATCTAAATCTTCCGATTCTGACCAGAACTCATTTGCGGGGAAACTCATCTATTCTACCACATTTAAAAATTCCGGGAACATTACCCACCTGAACATTAGAGAGACACACAGGGGGGTCACACAAGTGATGGTTAACGGAGAAGAAGCCGGTATAAATTGGTATGGGGATGCCCTGTTTTACATTGAGCCCTACCTGAAAGAGGGCAAAAACAATCTGGAAATTATATACACCACTGTACTCGCCAACTATTGCATAGATTTGAATGATCCGGTGGCCAGGAGATGGACCAGTTATAGAGAAAAGGTACCCTGTGGAATAGAAGGGCCGGTCAGTTTTATGCATGAAACTCAAAATGTGAAATGAAAAAATAATAGAATAAACCTGAAAACATTCATCCAACATTCCACTGTTTTTACGTGTTGTGCCATATTGTGTAAAAGAATTCCCGCTTTGTATATTTTCCCGCGCCTGACAACTGCTTATATTGAGCTTATTTAACCGAATAATTGTTCAACATGACCAAAAGAGTTGCTATTTACCTGAGGGTTCCTATGATGATCTTTCTGGTTTTTCAAGTGTTTTCAGGACATTCCGCCACCATCATTCTCACCAGTGATCAGCAGTTAAACGACCTGCTTGATCCGGACAAGAAAATTGATTTATCAACCGGGTTTAATAAGCAGTATGGCAGTCTGAGGGAGATATGCGAATCCGCTCAGAAGCAGGGTGACCATACCCTTACCATCGCATTTGATGAGTTTTTCAGGCAATACAGGGAGCAGTCAGGTACCGAAAGACTGTTGACTCCAGACAGTGACGAATATGTGGATAAGATCAAGATCATTGCCGAGTTTGCAGCCCGGTACGATATGGGTATGGGACTGAGCCTGTTGAGTCCCCTGGAATTGGGCCCTGCATTTAAAAAACAGACCGGTGAATCGGGGCAGTGGGTCCATTATAAAATAGGGTTCCGCGACCCTCAATCGGGGAAATTTCATGTGAAGCTATGGCAGCAGCTGTACTGGACCAATAACAAAGGGAAATTTTCCATCAAACTTAAAGGGGTAAAAGCCTATGCTTTCAAGGAGAACCACCTGCCCAACAGCTCTTTCAAGGCGGTCGACCGCAAGGATATCATTGAGCTTAACAATATAGATTATACCCAGTGGGAGATACCCGTTCCGGTAGACGATACCGATATGGACACCGATCTCTGGAGCGCTACTTCCGGTTCGGGACAAAATGTGGATCGCGCCAGGCGCATAGAGGTTTTTTCAAAGGGTTCTGATGAACTTGAAGGGTACGACCGGGTGATGGTCCTGCTGGAATACGATGTCCCGGAGATGGAGTATTTCAGTCAGGAAGCAAAACCCTTCCTGGAACAATTATTGAAGAAATATAAAGATAAGGGGATTGACCTTCAGCATTTCTATTCCGATGAGATGCACCTTCAGCAGGACTGGGTCTATTTCGGCCACCACGACAATGGTCAGCTGGCGGTCAGGTATTATACCCCCTCCATGGGCAATTATTACCAGGAGCGCTTTGGAGTGCCTTTTGAAGAGAAAGATCTGCTCTATTTCGCCTGTGGGCCCGATATCAACTCCAATTCGGTGATGGCCACCCGGCATGTTCAGTATGTGAGAGGAGAATCTCGAGAAGAAATCCAGAAATCTTTTCTCTTCAGGGACAACTATTACTACATGCTCAATGAATATATTGTAGATCTCTTCAAGAATGCAAAGGAATATGCTTCTGAGCTCTTTGGTGTGGAGGACTGGGGAACCCATGGACACTCCTCCTGGGCCGAGAGCCCTACCGTGGATATGTGGAACCTGGAGAATCTGGACCGCCATGCCTATAAGTATGAGTATACTCCTAACTTTGTTTGGGGGAACACCGTGCAGCAAGCTGCCGCCGCCTGCTACGACTACTTCAAATGGGGCGAATACCTGGAACCCACCCGAAATGACTTTGCAGAGCTTGGATGGAACGACCGGAACTACTATGGAGCCGCCATGTCCACTTCACTGGGAGTACTCAACCGGATTCCAAATGCCTACCCGGCTTTCTGGGGGATGCCTCGGAAGGTAGCCCGGCGAAAAGCTGCCGTCAATGATGCCTATGGAGGTTCCCCCCGCTCCCGAACCATTGACCTGATCCAGGGTCATGTGCATAGGGACGTGGATGTACTGGTACTCTATCCCATGAACCTGGTGGCGGTTGATGAACGTTTTGGAAGCTGGGTGACTCAGTATGGCTATTGCAATTTTATCTCCGCAGAGAAATTGCTTGAGTTGGCCACCATCAATGAGATGGGAGAGATTCTGATTAAAGATAAAAGGTATACCACTCTGGTTTCCTTGTTTGAACCCTTACCAAATAAGGGTTTGCTGGATATGATGGGAGAGCTTACGAATAAAGGGGGAAATGCTCTTTGGTTTGGCCCTCCACCCATTATTAATGCCGCTGGTGAAAATTGTCTTAACAAGTGGGAAACGCTGTTTGGAGTGAAATACATTTCACCGGAACCACAGGGCAGGATTGCTGTCGGAATGCGGATCGATTTCACCAATGAGATGACAGACATCCCACCCCAATATATTCTGAGTGATTTTTTGGTGGACAGGATATACCCGGTGGAAGCCGGGGAGAGTACCTCCAATCTGGCCTATTGTGACAACAATCTTCTGGTGGGTACGGGAAAAGGAAATGCCTATTTTTTCGGTTTCCGACCCCGTGATGATCAATCGGGTAGCCTTGGATATGAAACACGCACACTTTTTGAGATCCTGGACCACGTGGGAGCCTACCCACCAACCGGTTCCTTTCCTGGTGCAAACGACAATACCGAACATGTTTCCCGCACATCAAACTACCTGGCCACACGCTTTCCCAATGGAGCCACAGTGCTGGTCAGACATTACAACAGCCACCGGGAGACCTGGGCGGGAGGCTTCTCACGGAACGAGGAAGACGACGCAGCGGCACTAGAGGCCAATCCGCTCCCTTCAGATGAGATCTCCCTGGAGAACTTCAAGCTAAATGGCCACGAGGTAAGCTTTGAGGGTACCCTCACCATGGCATTCAGGATGAATGATCAGAATGAGTTAATCGCCTTTGAAGGTGAAAACTGTCGCCAGCTAAAAATGGATGGGAAGGTCTACAACTTCTCAGACACACCATTGAAAAAAATTGCATTTGCCCCATCGCAGACTATTATCAACAAGTATATCGAAGATGGTATTTCGGCACAGTCTAGCCTGAATAAAGATGAGAAAAAAGATCTGAAAGAGATTCAGATATTTGTACAGGGAGAGTCCAAAGTGAGCATCCCCATCACCAAGGAGATGGCTTCAAAGAAACTTTTACTGACTGATGCAAGAGGCGATAAGTTCAAATTTAAAAAGTCAAAAGATATGATCCGGATTGATATGACTGACCATGCCGGAGGTGCTAGGCTCTCTCTGAGTTGGGACTAAAAGGCCGATGCGCTAGAATGAGTATTTACTCAGGAATAAGACCGCCCGGTTGAGAGGAGTAAACCTCCCAGATTGGATGCGCGTAAACAATTTACTGAAAACAGACTAAATAATTACTGATGAAATACTTAACAAAAATGAGAAGAAATCTGTTGCTTTGTTCTGCTCTGGCCCTATTCCTTCTTTCGGGCTGTAAAGCTCCAGATAAACCAAATGTTGTTTTTATCCTTACAGACCAGTGGAGAGCATCAGCTCTGGGGTATATGGGTAATCCCAATGTAAAAACACCCCAGCTTGATCAACTTGCTGATCAGGCTGTAAATTTTGTGAATGCGGTAAGTGTATCACCTGTTTGTACTCCATACAGGGCATCGTTGTTAACCGGCCGGTTTCCATCTTCCACCGGAATGATTCTGAACGACATCTACCTGCCGGCTGAGGAGCTGTGTATGGCTGAAATCTTTCAATCAGCCGGTTACCAGACAGCCTATATTGGAAAGTGGCACCTGGACGGACATGGAAGGTTGAATAATGTGGAGCCGGAACGCCGGCAGGGATTTGAATACTGGAAGGCCCTCGAGTGCTCCCACGACTACAACCATATGCTTTACTATGAAAATGAGGATCCGGAACAGAAAACATGGGACGGATACTCTCCCTTTGCCATCTCCAAAGAGGCCACGACCTATATGAATGATCACACTGATGATCAGCAGCCCTTCCTGCTATTTATTTCCATTGCAACACCCCATTTTCCCTATAATTCGGCTCCGGAGGAGTATATGGAGATGTATCCACCCTCTGAGATCAAGTTCTCTCCCAATGTACCCGAAGAATTATATGAGAGAGTCCTGCCCGAGATTCAGGGGTACTATGCACATTGCACCGCAACCGATCTGGCCATTGGATCCATGGTAGAGCAGATGAGATCCCTGGGTTTATTGGAGAATAGCATCCTGGTTTTCACCGCCGACCATGGAGAGATGATGGGTTCCCATGGCAGATTGCCATACAGAAAACAACTGGCCTGGAATGAATCTGTACACGTTCCTTTTCTAATCAGGCTACCAGATGGTGAGTCCCATCAGGGAGTCAGGGTTAAGGCCCCTTTGACCACGCCCGATATTCTTCCTTCCCTGCTATCCCTTTGTGGCATTGAAATTCCCAACACCATAGAAGGAGATGACCTTTCCAAATTAATGTTGAATCCTGATCCTGAGGCCGATCGGGCTGCACTGGTGATGAATGTCTCTCCCTTTGATGTAAATTGGGATGATCGTGAATACAGGGGGATCCGGACCGCAAGGTTTACCTATGCAGTATCGCCGGAAGGACCTTTCATGCTGTTTGATGACCAGGAGGATCCATACCAGATGGATAACCTGGCCGGGAATCCGGCATATACAGATATCCAGGCAGATCTTGAGCGACAATTGGGCCAGGAGTTAAGTGAAATAGGTGAGGAAACGATTAAGCCAAAGGATTTTTATATCGAGAAATGGGGTTTTGAAATTGAAAAAAACAACATAAATTATTGGAGCTTTTATAAAGGGGAGGGTAAAGTGCAAAGTCCAAAGTGTAAAACTGACTAAGTATTACCATAAGAACGATTCACTATATAATGATTTTGCGATTATGAAGAAATTTGATTTGATCCTGTTTATTTTACTAGTGGCTATGGTTGTTGAGAGTCCGGGCCGTGGATCAGCTTTAAAGATTGATCAGGATTATGATGATACCATTCAAACACGGATTGATACCCACATACATCTCTACGATAACCGTCGGGAAGGGAGCAGCACCTTTCTGAATCCCACAGTTAACAAGAAGATTTACTTTCCACATTTTGCGCAACAATTTGTAGAGACAGCTTCACCGGCTGGTATTGACTATGCTGTGGTAGTGGAGGCAAGTCAGAGACGAGAAGACAATTTCTGGCTGATGCAACATGTGGATACCTCCAATGCCCTGGTGGCATTTATTGCCAACCTGGATCCTCGTGACCCCTTTTATGTAGCAGATATGGATTCGCTCTGCACCTATAAGAAATTCAGAGGAATCCGCATCAGGCCAGCCACAACCATCAACATCGCAGATGCAAGCATTATGGCAAGTTTTGCCCATCTGGCCAGGAAAAACCTGGTCCTGGAGCTGGGTGGAAATGGTGTGGACCCAAAAACGATAACTGCCATTGCCAGGCGCTTTCCCAATATGAATATCATTATGAATCACCTGGCAGGAGTTAGGATGCAGGGAGGCCAGGTAGCACCCGGTGATTACGTGGCGCGACTCACTGAATTTGCCAGAGAACCCAATGTCTTTTGTAAAATATCCGCACTCTATACCCAGATCAATCGGGACCCTGCACCCACCAATCCAGATGTTTACAAACCCCTCATTGATCCGGTTATTGATGCATTCGGACCGGAGAGGGTCATCTTTGGTAGTAACTGGACCCTCTCGGATATGCATGGATCCTATGCCGATATGATCGCCATGCTGGATCAATACCTGGAAGGCAGGGAGGACCTTACTCCTGAAATGTTTTACTATGAAAACATCAACAGGGCTTACGGGATCAACCTGGCAGAGGCAGATCCCAACAGAAATGTAACCCACGTGCCCTAGGCAAATGTGACAGTCTTCCCCAATCCGGCACTGCATAGCATTACTGTTGCAAGGGGTCTTCACGCTATGCAGCTATTGAGAATTCTTGATCTCCATGGCAGGTTGATACTCCAAATGGATGTGAGTGCTTTCAATATTTAGCTTGATGTTGAAGCATGGGAGGTAGGCTTATATTTTGTTGAGGCTATTCAGGAAAATGAAGTTTCTCTTCAGAGAATACTGATACATTAAGAGAGATGGTAATATGGTAGTAACTCATTAATAATCTTAGAAATAATGAGAAAATACAGGGATTTCCGGAGAACGCTTGCACTTTTGCTCTTGGTGCTAGTAACCGCATGCTATAGAACAACAAATAGAGTAGAGGAAGTACAAGTTACTTTTATGAGCAACCTCAGCACCTGTCCCATTTTCTACTGGAAGACAATTGAAGCCGCCAAAGATTATCTTCAGAAAGCTTTCCAGATAATTGTATCGGATGATCAGACATTGATTAACCGGGGCGAGGGAAATCTGTGGGACTCAGGAAAGAAAGAGGGAAGCAGCTCTTTACAGATTGAATATGGTGGGAGTAGCCTTATAAGAGGGCAGGCATACTACGCAAGCATCAGGGTTTGGGATCAGGATGGGTATCTCACTCCATGGAGCGAGACGGTAAGGTTTGTAGTCCCCCTTGATTATCCGTCGGACTGGAAAGCAGATTGGCTTACCTATGCCTATAGGGAGGAGGCACCTTTGCCCTTGTTTCGAAAAGAATTTGAATTGACCGATTTGGAGGGTATCGATTTTGTCCGTTTCTACATTTCGGCGCCTGGCTACTATGAGGCCTCTCTGAATGGACAGAAGATTGGGGAGAGCGTCCTGGATCCCGGACAGACCAATTATGAGGATTACGCGTACTACTCGGCTTATGATATCGATCCCTCTGAACTTTCCCGTGAGAATGCTCTGGGGATTATGCTGGGGAATGGATGGTACAATCAGAACCAGGTATGGAGAGGGCAGGCGGAATACGCTCCCATGGCCTATGGGCAGCCGGTATTTATCTGCCAGCTTGTTATTCACAGTAAGGATGGGGAACTTGAGTTTGTTGGTTCTGGCGAGAGCTGGCAATGGAGTCCAGGCCCCATCACCTATTCCAATGTCTATGGAGGAGAGCATTACGATGCCCGCCTTGAAATCAAGGGCTGGAATGAACCAGGCGAGCCTGAAGGAGTGTGGCATGCCCCAGAACACCCCGAAGTACATCCAGTCATGCTGTATGAACAGTTTGCCGAGCCCATTAAGGTCATGGATCAAATAGAAGTAAAAGAGATTATCGACAGGGGAGATGGGACTTATATTATTGATTTTGGTCAGAATATGGCCGGATGGCTAATGTTGAAAGTAGAAGGAGAGGCCGGCCAGGTGATTACCGTGCGCACCGCAGAGGAGCTCGATACCGGGGGAATCATTGATCCCCGTACAACCGGGCAAAGGGCCACCCAGGTAATCCAGACAGAGAAATATACCTGCAAAGGGGAAGGCACAGAGGTTTGGGAACCTCGTTTTGCCTATATGGGATTTCGATATGCCGAGGTAAACGGTCTTCAAGAGACCCCATCTAAGGAATTACTTACCGGAATCGTAGTTCATTCGGCTGTAGCAGATGTGGGGGATTTCCAATGTTCGGAAGAGAACATCAATAAACTTCATAAGCTTTCCAGGTGGACCATCATCGGTAATATTCACAGCATTCCCACCGATTGTCCACACCGGGAAAAATGTGGTTGGACCGGTGATTCACATGCCATGATCCAGTCCATGATTTATAACTATGATTCACAGCGTTTCTTCTCAAAATATATGTTTGATATGCGTTCTTCCGGCAGGGAAGAGAAGAAAGAACTCTATTTCGGGGAGAGTTTTCACGACCGCTCCATGGTGATGAAACCGGCAGGAATTCCCACCATGATTGTACCCGGAAAACGCACCAGCGGGGTGGCGACGCCAGACTGGGGAACCGCCATGGTACAGATTCCCTGGTACCTCTATCTATATTATGGAGAACAGATGTTGCTTGAGGATTTTTATCCCGATATGAAGGTTTGGGTGGAGTACATCCAAGCCAAATGTGAAGATGGGATTGTGCCCCATGGATTGGGCGACTGGTGCCCTCCTGGAGGGAATGTAAATATAGATTGTCCTGTTCCCGTGAGTTCAACTGCCTATCACATTCTGGATGTAAGCATCATGAAGCAGGTGGCAGAAGTACTGGGAAATGAATCGGATTTCAAGCACTATACAGAGATGCTGGAGCAGCTGAAGTTGGATTTTAACCGTCACTTCTTTGATGCTGAAATACATAATTACGGAAGCAGTCAGACCGCTAATGTGATGGCCCTGGATATGCATATCGTTCCTGAGGGTATGGAGAAGCAAGTATGCATGGCTGTGATTAAAAACATCAGGGAAGAGTATGACGGATTTGTGAATACAGGTATTTTTGGGCTTGCACGGGTGTTTAAAGTTCTGTCGGAGAATGGGTACGAAGACGAAGTCTACCGGATACTGACCAAAACAGGAAACAACAGTTTTGCCTTTATGTGGGACCATTTTGATGCCACTACCCTCTGGGAAGTGCTCCCCTGCAACGATACCTACGGCGAAAACGCCTATTTGAGTTCCCACAGCCATCCCATGCAGGCCGGTTTTGATGCCTGGTTTTATTCGGGTCTTGGAGGGATCAATCCCTCCGTGGCCGGACCGGGCTTTCAGCAGATTGAGTTTAAGCCCTACCTGACCCGCTATATGAAATCGGTTTCGGCCAGCTATAAGTCCAAATCAGGGACTATTGTAAGTGAATGGGAGGGAGGGAGTAAAGAGCTTTACTGGAAGATTGTGATCCCTGGAAACTCGCTGGGAAGCATCCAGGTTCCCACATATGGCAACCAGGCACCTATCACACTAAACGGGAAGAAGGTGAAAGGGATTCGGGAGAAAGATGGCTTTAGCCTGATCGGCACCTATGGTCCAGGTGAATACCTTGTGGAACTTACTCTGCAGGAAAAGGATTGAATACCATAATTCGGCGTTTCCATACCAAAAAGAGTGGTCCATCTGAATGCAGATGGACCACTCTACTATTGCAAAATTTGTATTCTACAAGAGAAACCTAGTTCTTCAGAATCTTTGAAGTATTAGTTTCACCAGTAACTGTTTCAAGTTCCAGGATATAAACTCCATTGTTCAGGTCAGAAATATCCATGGCATTGCTAAATGCACCACCAATGTGAACTACCTTCACCAATTTCCCTGCTACATCAAACACCTTGGCGACATTCAATTCAGCGTCGCTTGCAATGTTTAGTACATCGTTAGCAGGATTTGGATAGATGGAGAATGCAGCTGAACTGGATACATCCTGAATCCCAACACCAGGTCCCAGTTCGTATTTGTCCTCATTCAGAGCCATAATATGGTCTTCAATCATACCTTTCTCAGCCATCCACCTTGCTTTCTCAGCAGGATACCAGTTCAGGTCACCCAGCGGAAGACCTTCAATGGAAGCAGTCAACATAGCTGCATTTGAGTATGTACCGTCAAATCGTGGCCATACTGCAGGGTATTCCCCGACGGGAGTTCCGGCCCACTTATCCACTTCGTAGTTATAATTATGTGCTACAAAGGTGTATGCAGGACTGCCCCAGATAACAGCACCCCACCAGCTGGTAAGGTTCATCTTTACGCTGTCATTGATCTGCTCAATCATCGGTTCATTCCAGCCTGGATCACCCAGGGCATCGTACCAGTTGTTGTTATACTTCATATTGGGCCAGTTGGTTTTGTCAGCCAGGATCCGGTTCTCCCTGCTTGAATCTGCCGGAGAAGCTACCTCTACGCCACCGGTATAAGAAAGTGGTACATCATCGTCCCACATCATGGGGATGTTGTAAATGGGAGTAAATCCGCTGTCTTGCCCGAGCTTAGGAATAGAGAGTAATTGTGGTGTATTCCACTGAAGGTTATACTCCCAGAACATATTTCTCTCTGAAGGCAAAGTCTCATAGACGTTAGCGCTGTCGGCGCCCATCTCCAAAGTGTCGATGGCGAGCAGGCTGAGCATGGTATTTCCCTGCTTGTAATCGGGGAAAAACTGTCCCCATGCATAAAGCTGGGCAAAGATGCTGATGTCCTGCATCAGGTTGTTTGTGAAGTACAGATTCTGGTCGTTGTAGGACTTCTTAATCCATACATCGTGCCACAGGAAGGTATTGTGATTGATCCAGATAAACTGGTTGTTGGGTACATTGTGAAAAGGGGTTCCTATGAAATCCTGACCTGAAGACACAAATGTATTATTTTCCACCCAGAGCGTATCCCAGGCCATGCCACCCAGCCATCCCCCATCATTTGGTGTGTTCACGTTACCGTTGTTCATGATCAGGTTGTTGGTAAGATAAAACACGGATCCATTTGCAGGTACACCACCGTTAAACGTGCGGGCCGTACCGGCAGGATCTATCACGCAGTTGTCAACAACAATTTTCGCCATACCGGCAACTTCCATAACACCGGGGCTTGCAACTCCTGAAATATCCTGCGCTGCCAGGAATACATTCTTGATCGTCAGATCGTTGAATGTTCTAAACATCAAGGGGAAGGCCAGGCCTTCTCCATCGATACCAACCTGAATGGTTGCAGGAAGACCATCAGTTTCTTCTCCAATGATGACCAGCCCGTTTCCATCGCCCATGGTGGAATCACTAATCTCAACAATAGAGGTCAACCCGTACCAGGCACCGGCGGTAAGCTTATAGACCTTATCCCCGCCATCTGCAGCAATAGCTGCTTCCAGGGTACCAAGTCCCTGAGCCACGGTAACAGTGTCCTGTGCAATAAGCGCAGTCCCAATAAACATGCATATTGCAATAATACTAGTTCGAATAGTAATTTTTCTCATAATTTTCTTTTTTGTTTAAACATAAAATATTAACTAAAATAACTGATTTTTTTTAGAGTAGTAGTTTCTGTCAGGCACCTCCTTCCTTATCATTAAGTTTGGTTTTATTAAAATACATATCGTACTCCAAAATCTGCAGTCCATCCATAGGATTGCAAACTGGCAGGTCTTATATCTCCCCTGAAATACTCCGCTTCAACCAGGTTGTTAAGATTAGATACATTGCCTAATATTTCCAGTCCATGGAGCTTTTTGAGGGGAATTTCATATTTGACCTGCAAACCAACTCTGTAGAAGGCGGTTTTATACTTGTTATTCTCAAACTGAATCGCATAAGCGGTTAAAGTTTCCCCTATGTATTGGTAGGAGAGCCAGATGTCAAAAGTTTTTATACTAAATCCCAATGAAACATTGGCCATGTGGGTAGGCTGGTTAAGCATTGGACCTGTAAATGTGGTGTCAGCTCTGACCTTCCCATATATGGGTCTGCCTGAGCCTGTAACACCCGTTTGGACAACAGATACCCTGGAATCCGGATAAACAGAGGTGTTATTCATATAAGTATAGTTGGCAGTAAGTGTAAAATAACTCAGAGGTTTTGGAAGATACCAGAAGTTGGTCTGCCACTCCACCTCGAATCCCCTTACATAGGTATCATAATCGTTATTATACCATGAGGTAACATTCACGTCCTCATCATCAGCAAAAGGGGGAATCGGGTCATCTGTTGATAACCTGGTCCATGTACGGCTCCAGATTTTATCTGATACAGTTTTGTAGAAGCCGTTCAGGGATATCAAACCCAGTTTATTGCTGTGAAAAGCCAGCATCAGGTCGAAGTTGTCCCATTGTTCAACCTTTAGATCAGGATCACCTGCTTGATACTCGTAGGGACCTAAAGCATTATCCACATATTCAAAGGGAACAATCCAGTTATAATTGGGGCGGAAGATGGTTTGGGTGTAGGATGTCTGAATGTGAAGCCAATCCACGGGTTTTATCTTCAGATGTACCATGGGCAAAAGGAAATCATTTTGCCGGGTGGCTTCGGTTTCGTATCCTGGAATCTCCAAAGCTTCATCAAGTCTGCGTTCAAGCCACCAGGCATGCAAATTATAATTTGTATTTTCATACCGAACACCCGGGATAAGTGAAATCATGTTTCCCAATTTTAGTTCAGCCATCAGGTATCCCGCATATTGACTTTCTTGTACATTGTTATCATTTGCTACGCTGGGACGGGGATCCAGCCAGCCAATCATTCTTTCCTGTCCAAAAATAAGCTGCCAGCCAGGAACTTGGGCACTCACATAATCACGCCCCATGGGATGATAGTAGCCTGTAATATCCTGCCACCAGTCAAAGATTTCGTTCATCTGATTGATATTGGGAAACCATCCAAAATTATACCTTCCTCCAAGAAAATTATCCATATTACCACCCACCATATTTTCCATCGATACCCCATTCCTGTTGTTCAGAACCACCCAGGGGATTTCCCAGGATATACCATCGGGCGTGGTCTGAATCCCGGAAACCAGCTTGTGAAAGGGGGGGCCTCCATAGACAAATCTATTGAAATCGCGTAAACGGTCTTTATTGCGGTACATCCCACCGAATTTCACATTACCTGTAAGCCAGTCTCCAGCTTGGATAGGGACCTTAATATTAAGTCGGGCATCATACTGTTTTTCGCTCAGTCTATCAGTCTGCCGGCTTCCCGGTCCTCCCATTCCATATTCCCTGAGGTTTTCCTGGGTCTGTTCATCGCGGGCCATGTCAATGATTTCCGGTAAGGGCAACAACCTGTTGGGTTGTGTTCCGCTTCCTGCAGCATATCCATCTGGATTGGCAACTCCATAAAGCCTGACCTCATTGGTCTTGTCGGATTGAGAATAAGCCAGGCTGTAGTCGATCATGAATATTCCCAGTACATGTTCCCCCTTTATGGTTCCGCTGTAAAGCTTGGAGTGTCCCCCACGGTCCTGGTTAAGATTATAAGCAACGCTTTGAGCTAAAAGGTTATGAGACTTACTGATGGTCAGCCGATCTGTGGGGCTGGATGAGTAGAAGTTCGAAAATTCTATTTTAGATCTTGGAGAAAAGCGGTAATCGATGACCAGGCTCCCCGAGGTCCTTTTATTAATTCTTTCCACGCTCTGTAAGCTCACTGTGTTCAGGAACATAGGTTGAAACTCGAGCGCAGTATCGGCAGTTTCAATAGCATAATTGGAACCCATACTCTCAGTGCTGCGGTTGGTTCTTTCGTTGGAAACATTTAGGACCACACCTAATTTGTTGTCGAACCAGCGATTACTCAGGTTTGCATTAAACTTATAATTGCTGAAATCGCTGTTCTGATCATTATAACCGCCCTGTAACATGGCGCTTCCATGAAAACCTTCCGGAGCGGATTTCATTTGCATATTCACAGCCCCCGATACCGTATTGGCATCCATATCAGGCGTAATGGCTTTATACACCTCGATTCCCTGCAAAGAGAACTGGGAAATACCTCCAAGACTGGCATTTCGGCTTGTACCTTTGTTGGAGGGGATCTCTATCCCATTAAGCAATACGGTATTGTATTGTGAGGACATCCCGCGGATGATCACATCGTTAGCCTCTCCTCCGCTTCTTGTAATAGAGACACCCGGTAATCTTCCAATAGCCTCAGCTGCATTGGCATCCGGATTTCTCTGAATCCTGTCGGCAGCTACCACATTCTTTATGGCAAGGGCTGAGAGCTGCTGGTTAATGGCGGCCATCTGGCCCTTGGCCTGCTGTGTGATCACTACCTCCTCCAGGTCCAGGGTTTTGTTCTCCAGAACTGCATTATGGGTAACTAATTCGTCTCCTGATATGGTGACGGTGGATTTATTGCTGGTATACCCCAGGTAGATTACCTCTAATACATAAGTTCCTTCAGCTACAGCAGTCAATGCGTAAGTTCCATCCAGGTCAGTGACAGTGCCGATCTGCGTACGCAAAGCAACCTCCTGCCCGTTAACAATTTTATGCGTGATCACCACATTGGCAAAAGCAAGTGGATTACCATCCGTATCGTCCACTTGTCCAGTAATAGTCCCGGCTGCATAGGCCATTCCCAATCCCATAAATCCAACTGCAACAAGCGCTATAAGTTCTCTATAAAATCTTTTGAGGTGCATCTTTGCTTTTTCTGTAGCGTTTGATTGAATTAGGTTTGAGACCTGATTTCCAAAAACGATATTAGAGATATATATTGAAATGGTCAATACACAAAATGAGAATAATGTTACACATTTTGGTGTAATGTATCGCTTACAAATTCAGATTTATACTTTTTAAAATTTGAATTTGTGTATAAATTTGGCATGAAACAAGGTACGAAAATTGTCAATTTGAGGCAATGCTATCGATTTCCCAGATTCCTAAAATATGAATCGTTACCTGCGTCGATCCATTCTTTTCATCGGCTTAATACTACTTATGGAAGGTTGTACAAGGCCAGGAGAAGAAGCCCTTCGTCTGGCTTTTCAAAAGCCTCCCCTGGAATTCAGAATGAACCTGAATCACCATGACTTTCCCCTGGATGATGCCGGACATGAGCAAATGATGCAGGAGCATCTCAACATGGGGTATGGGGGATTCACCATCAATGATTCTGAAGAGACCATAACCACTGGAATTACCTTCAGGTCCAAAGGAAAATTTGAGGAGTGGGACCCAGCCACCGGTGAGGTACGTACTGTTACCAATAACCCTGAAGTTGAGCTTCTGCGTTATCACGGTAAAATATACAGATCCAGGTGAACGGGCGATAACTCTATCTTAAATACAAGTTTTAGTTAACACGTAGTCAATTCTATTGTCCTCGCGCCATTCAATGAGGTCTGCGCCTTCTTCAATATCATCAGGACAATCAACCACTTCAGTGGATGAAACCGGATAATCGCCTTCGTAGTTATAGGTTCTCTTGGTACATTCACAATCATCTGTGTAACAGGATGAAAGAGACAGAAAGACAATGAATATGGGTAAAAATAGAAGTTTTTTCATTTTTTGCTCTATTGGTTTAACTAGTGAATTACGCGGGCGCATTGGAAGAGCATCAGTGGGGTTGAAGGTGAAAAAGCATTGATGCAGGCATATAGACAAACAAACAGATAACGTTTAATATACCACCTAAAAATCAAAAATAAGAACTAAAAAAATGATGTATTTTGCTTATATTCAAAATGTTGAGTCAATGAATATGAGCAAATAAACATCACTTTTCATCTGGAAAGTACAAATAAGAAGTTAAAGAACCTATCTAAAGTTGTTAAATCCTCTTTATAAGCTTGCCGCAACTCATTCATATCGAAAAATGGTATAGCTTAGGAATATTCTCATCAGTCCAGGCTCTTTGTTTCAACATCTGAGGCATTGATCCAGCCAGCATGCATCTCTTCACCGACCATTAGACGGTTGTAATAGTCCCTTTGATTCTCAGATGCATAAGGATATTTATCAAATTCATCCCCTTTCCCGAACATGCGGGGATCTCCTTCCGAACTTAGTTCGGTTCTCAATCTTGTCTCAAGTTCTTCTTTAATAGCATGGTATGCCGGATCTTCTGCCAGATTCTTCACCTGGTACGGATCATCTATGATGTTATAAAGCTCTTCTGCTGGATGTTTCCCAAAACTCTGATCCCAGTACCAGCTCTGCCCATTGTTCCTGCGGTCATTAAGAATATACGATTTGGTGGGGGAACCATCGGTATCGAGATAACCGGCTTCAGGATTACCGGCCCACCACCTTTCTGGATGGATGTTCATGATATACACAAACTCTCCGTCAGAAATCCCCCTGGCCGGATATCCCACATCATCGGGCCTTCCAATATCGGTTCGCTCCTTGCCAAATACCATGATCTCCCGGCCACGGGCTCCTGGTTCACCTGTCAGCAAGGGTACAAGGCTCTCCCCCTCCATCTCATGCATTCCACTCTCATCATTGGAAACTCCGGCCATTTCAAGAAAGGTAGGAGCGAAATCAGTGAAGCTGACAAAATCCTCCACCACTTTTCCGGGCATATCAATCCTTTCCGGCCACATGATGGCCAGAGGCACCCGGTTTGCAATCTGGTTAGGCATCCCTTTTACCCGCGGGAAGGGCATGCCATGGTCGGAGGTGGCAATCACCAAAGTGTTCTCCAGCAAACCGCATTCCTCAAGGGCTTTCACCATCCTTCCCACATGACTGTCCCAGTACTCCACCTCAAAAGCATAGTCGAGCAGATCGTTGCGTACCGTATCGCAATCGGGCCAATAAGGAGGCACTGTGTCTATATCTGCAAGCTGCTTGCCTCCTTTGGTCACCCCCGAACGGTACTCATAGGCCCTGTGGGGTTCAATACTCCCTGCCCAGAAGCAGAAAGGTTGACCCTGGGGTCGGGCATCAAGGAAAACTTCAAAATTGGCGGCATAGTCCACATCACTGATAAATTCTGTGGGCGGATCGGTCTTGACATCATTAAACGCAGGACCAACCATATTCCTTTTCACACCATACTCTGTGACAGCCACCCCTGGTGCCCATCCTTTTACCGTATGACCGGTATAATAACCGTTTTCCTCCAATACCTCTGCATAGGTCTTGAACTCAGGGGGAAAAAAACATACATGGTTGGCGGCAGCCTCTAGTTGCCAGGTATTCCTTCCGGTCACAATACATGATCTGGAGGGGCAGCACTTGGCCATGGGAGTGAAAGCCCTGGTAAATAGGATCCCTTGCTGCGCAATATAATCAAAGGAGGGTGTCTTCACCCAGTCACATCCATAGGCCCCGGCATGGGGATAGGACTGGTCATCGGCGATGCAGAACAAAATGTTCGGACGTCTCAATTCAACTTTCTCAGGTGATAAACAGGAAAACAGCAAACTACCAGCTATGAAAAAATATAAGAGCTTATTCATGATAATGTATTTAATTGTCTAATGAACCAAAAAATTGATACATCTAAATTAGCAATATCACAAACTAATAAGCAGAACCCAGGAAGAAAGAAAACTTACTGAAAGAATCTGTTAAGTGACGCTTAACCATTTATCAAAAATTTCTGTGGCCGTTTTAGTCTTATCACATTATTGAAAACAGAGTTGAGTCTCTTTACTATGCCCCAAAAACCCATTAGCGGGTCCAATGAATATTTCCCCGACCTGTAGAGGTCCAGTAAATTCCACTTCACTCTGATGTTCCATCATCGGGTAGTCAACAATCAGGTTTTACTGATCAGTAGTAATGGCCAGCTTCTTTCCCAGTTCCACATTAGGATGTAATTTTCCACAGGTAATCCATCTGGTATTTTCCTCAAAAATGGAGAACACCTTTTCCTCATGAGCGATCTTCTCTCCCTGAAACACCCGGTGATCAAGCTGATCAATAAACTTTTCCAGAAATGAGAAACTTAATAATTTTAACTTTTACTATCTTCATAAAGATACCAGCCGCAAAATGGTGCGCAGGAGTTGCAGTCAGTAATATGTCGGAAGGACCGTTTACTGATAATGGGATTATTGAGGGAACAGACGGGAGTAACCCAGCTTGTTTTGTTGATGACGCTGGCCAGTGCTTCCTCTATTGGGGAGAAGGCTTTGAGGCTCCCGAGCTAGCCAGGCTTAAGGTCAATATGAGGGAGCTTGACGAAAAGCCCCGGAGAGCTGACTTCGGGGACACCAATTTCTTAGAAGAAGCTTTTGTTTTCAGGTGGAGGGCACGTGACAAATAGTTGTGTACACTCCTAAAGTGTCGCATCGAAATATTTTTAAGAATCAAACAAATATTATGCGAAGATTTCGGATTATTGCAGTGCTATATTGAAATTGTAAAGTTGCTGTGATGTTTTTGCGTTTGCGATGGCTGTAACCTGGAAAGAGAATTTATGCTCAAAGGCCTGCCTGATCAGGAATGTCTTCCCTACTCTTCTTCTTCCATAAACTGCGATGAACTCCGATTTATTTGAGTTAGCCAGTGTTTTAAAAAAGAGAGCTCCTTCTTTCTGCCAATAAGTACATTCATTCCTATGTCGTATTTGGCTGTAAGTATCAAAACATATACGATACAGCCAAATAGAATAGTTTCCGCCCATCTGAGCAATGAGCGTATTTAGCAATTCAAGAATAGATTCCTCTATCCAGTTGAGTAAAAGCGGTTCTTGATTAAAATACATTGGCCAAATGCTGAGCTGTGTGAGCGTATAATAGGCAGGAACAGAGCTGCCTGTCCTGATTTTGGTCCAAATAGTGCAAATTATTTCCCCTATTATCTATTTACTATTATGGAAGCTATATTTACCTTAGCGGGGAAAGGTGACAGAATAATATTCCTCATTCAAGAGGGTTGAACTTGGCAATTCAACATATTACAAAGACAGGGATTGTGCTGTTTGCAATGATCTTAGCATCAAATATTTCCCTGGCTCAGGATCCGGAAAACACGGGCAGGTACTTATCCTTTGAAAACATTTCAATGAAAGAAGGCCTCTCCAATGTGCAGGTGACATCTATTTGTCAGGATGAACTGGGATTTATCTGGATCGGCACTGAACACGGCCTTAACCGCTTTGACGGGAATCAATTTAAACAGTACTTTTTCTCGCCCAATGATGAAACACAACTTTCCGGTAATTCCATATGGGCCCTGCACTCCTGGGGTAAGGGAGTAATCATAGAGTCAGCCAAAGGACTTCATTACTTCGATCTGCAAACGGAGACCATGAAGCAAATTGGTGATTTCCTGAATTATTTTCATTTAGACAACACCTGTGTCTGGGTGGGGAAGTTCTATAATGTGAAGCTTGACAGCACACTCTCTTTTTTCTTTGAAGCTAAAGAACTTCAAAGCCTATGCTATTTAAGAAAAGCATCTGGGAAACACGTCCTATAAGGCAGTTGACAGAGACGATATACTCCCCCTGGAGCAGGTGGAGCTCGACGAATGGTCCGTGGGCAACAGAGTTGTGAAAGAAAACAATACGGATACCTATTCCTGGGATGCATCTTCCAATGAGGATAAACAGGGCGAAATGGCAAAAAGGGTAGCCGTATATTCCAATGGCTCAGAAGAGCTAAAGGGATATGACAGGGTACTGGTGCTCTTGGAATACGAGGTTCCGGAAATGGAGTACTTCAGTTCACAGGCCCTGCCTTTCCTGAAGGATCTGCTTAATAAATACCACGACAAGGACATTAAAATTCAGCATTTTTACTCAGATGAAATGCACATTCAGCAGGACTGGATCTATTTTGACCATCACGACAATGGTCAGCTGGCCCTGCGCTATTATTCCCCTGCCATGGGAGAAGCCTACCAGCAAAAATTCGGAGTTCCATTCGAGGAAAAAGACATCTTGTATTTTGCCTATGGTCCTGATATTGACTGCAAAAGTGCGAAGGCAATACAACATGTGCAATATATACGTGGAGAATCCCCTGAGGAGATACACAGGACATTTTTATTCAGGGACAGGTACTATAAAATGCTGAACACGCATGTGGTAGACCTGTTTAAAGACGCAAAGCAATATGCAGGGGAGCTATTCGGTGTAGATGATTTTGGAACTTTTGGGCACTCCTCATGGGCAGAAAGTCCCACCGTTGACCTGTGGAATGTGGGGGATCTGAATCCGCATGCATCTAAATACGAATATACGCCTAATTTTATTTGGGGCAACACTGTACAGCAGGCAGCCGCTGCCTGCTATGACTATTTCAAATGGGGCGAATACCTTGAACCAACGCGAAATGATTTTGCCGAACTGGGCTGGAACGACAGGAATTATTATGGGGCTGCCATGTCCGCTTCCATCGGGGTGTTAAACCGGATACCCCAGTCTTACCCGGCTTTCTGGGGAATGCCCCATAAGGTAAGGGAAAGAAAAACAGCCATCAACGATGCCTATGGAGGCAGCATCCGCTCACAATCCCTGAAAAAAATAACAGGAGCTGTACATCGCGATGTGGATGTACTCATCCTTTATCCCATGAATCTGGTGGCTTTGTTCGAGCCCTTACCTCAAAAGGGCCTGCTTGACTTGATGGCCGATCTTAAGAATGAAGGAGGAAAACTGTTCTGGTTTGGTCCACCGCCTGTTGTTGACGGCAGTGGTGAAAACTGTTCGCAACAATGGCAGGACATCTTCGGGATAAAGGTTGAATCCGGAAGGTCTTTTGGCCAGGTTGCAGCCGGGAAAAGAATTGATTTCACCAGGCAGCTCAATCAACTTGATCATCAGTATATTTTGACCGATTTTATCATCGACCTTATTCATCCCGTACAGGTCGAGGCGGGTACATCTGCATTGGCCTACTGCGATGGTCAGTTATACGGTACCGCAAATAATGGGGCTTACTTTTTTGGTTTCCGTCCGCGCGATGATCAGTCGGCCAGTCTTGGTTATGAGTCCAAGACACTGTTTGAAATCCTTGACGGGCTGGGAGCCTATCCGGCAACCGGTACCTTTGCCGAAACAAATGACAACACGGAACATATCTCCAGGACCACCGACTACCTTGCAACAGGTTTCCCCAATGGAGCCACAGCTATAGTCAGGCATTACAAAAACCACCGGGAATCATGGGATGGAGGTTTTTCCCGGAATCCTGAAGAGGATGCGGCGATACTCCTTGCTAATCCACTGCCATCTGATTTAATTGCTCTGGATAATTTTAAAGTGAATGGTCACAGTGTGACTTACAATGGAAGATTGACCATGGCTTTCCGGACCAATCAAAAGCAGGAGCTCATCGCCTTTGAAGGCCTGGAGTGCAATCAAATTGAAATTGATGGGAAAGTGTTCCGCTTTTCAGAAGAACCCATGAGGAAAATAGCATTTGTTCCTTCTATGGATGAAAGTATTCCCGGGATAAAGATATATGCTGAAGGAAAAGGAAAACTTCAGATTCCCATCCCCGGCTCTGTAAATCCATATAAAATATATATTGTAGACGAAAAGGGCAAGAAAATCAATTATGACATAATTGAAGATGCTATTGTGCTTGAAGTAAATTCAAAAATTTCCGGAAAATGGTTAAGCTTGAGATAAATAAAGCAGTCGCATATTGTTTGGTCGCCGTTTTACTATTGACACTGAACTCCTGTCAGAATGGTTCAACTTCGGATGAACAAACTCGATTTCAGAAAAAGGCGGCTATTGACCCGCCTGTCACCTACCAGGGCGAGTTTCTTACGGGTATTGACTTCCCTGTTGGAGCCCTGGGAGGAAGTGTTATTCGAATGAATGGAAAAGCCGAACGCCAATGGTGGCAGATATTTAACAATTTTGAAGAAAGGGCAGGTTCAGGGATTGTACCCAATAGTTTCTTTGCGCTGCGAGCCGGAACAAAAAACCAAACTGTCGTAAAGGCACTTCAAACTTCTTCGGCAGGTTCTTTTCCGGGAATGGACAGCCTTAGTTTTCAGGGGGAGTATCCTTTTGGATGGTATCATTTTAATGATGACGAGCTTCCGCTTGATGTAACACTGGAGGCCTATAATCCACTTATCCCGATGGATGTGAAGAACTCGGGTATTCCATGTGCGATATATAATATTAAAGTAAAAAATCCCACTTCGAAAACCGTTGAAGTAAGCCTGTTGGGGGCACAACAAAATGCGGTTGGCTTTTCGGGTTATGATACGATCGCAGGACCGAATCAGAGAAACTGCCGTGGATATGGAGAGAACAATAATGAAATCATTCATGGCTCCGACATCACCAGTTTAAAGATGACCGGAATTGGAGGCAGTATGCAACTGTCAGTTTATGAGGCAAATGCCACTTACGCTTCTTCGTGGGCAAACAATACTGCTTTACTAAAGGATTTTACTGATGATGGCAAATTAAGCGGAGAAATAAGTGCATCAAGTCCAGGAGAAGGAACTACTGTTGATGGGGCTATAGCTAAAAACTTCTCTCTTAAACCGGGTGAGGAGAAAACGATCACCTTTGTGCTGAGCTGGCATTTTCCCAGGGGATCATTTGGAGCATTTGACAGGTCCTGGCATGACTGGGCTTTTTTAAAAGGAGGCAGCATGTACGAGAACTGGTGGGCCAATGCCAGTGAGGTGGATCAATATATTAAAGAGAACTTTAATTATATAGAGTCTAATACAAAGTTGTACCACGAAACATTCTACTCTTCCAATCTGCCACGCTACGTATTGGATCGTGTTTCATCCAACCTCTGTGTGCTTAAATCCCCAACCGTGTTCTGGACAAAAGATGGTTATTTTGGAATCTGGGAAAGCACATCTGACGATGAGGTGTGGGGCGGAAATTGCAAACATGTTGGCCACTATGCCCAGGGACATGCGCGTGCATTTCCTGAAATAGGCAGGATATTAAGAAAGCAAGATTTGCATTCCATCACAAGAGAAGGCCTGCTACCTGCCAGGGATGGAGGAAATGTAGATGCTATGGATGGACATTACGGTTCTATTCTTGGCGTTTACCGGGAGCATTTATCATCCGACAATGATGAATTCTTATTCAGATGCTGGCCGCGTGTCAAAAAAGCAATTGACTACGCCATCAACAGATTTGATGATGACAAAGACGGAATGCTAACAGGAGATCACCATAACACATTAGATTGTAATACATCCGGAACTTCTCCCTGGATAGGATCCATGTACATGGCTGCTTTAAAAGCCTGCGAACAGATGGCAATCATTGTCGGAGACAATGAATCCGCCGCCACCTATCGTGCAATCTGGACTGTCGGGCTCAGGAATCAAAACGAACAGCTCTGGGATGAAAAGCTGGGACATTATGTGGAAAAATCTGAATTCCTGGAAATTGAAGGAAAGCGGATGAAGGTGATGACAGATGCATGTAATATCGATATGCTTTTGGGCCAGTGGTGGGCCAACCAGTTAAACCTGGGTCAGCTTTATCCTGTTGACCGTACCAGGCAGTCGCTGGCGAAAATTTATGAAAACAATAAATTCACAGACATAGAAGGCTCGGGCTACAGGGCAGCATTCAGAGACTTTCTGGGAACAGGAAATACAGGCTGGTTCATGAATACTTACCCGGGAGAAATACCGGAAAACACCATCTTATATCACAACGAGGTAATGAGTGGCTTTGAATATGCAGCAGCTTCATGCATGCTGCAATACGGAATGCTCGACGAAGGCCTGGATATGATCGCTTCCATTGCTGCCAGGTATGACGGTAGGTTCAGAGGAGAAGGAGAAGTGCATTTGGCCAGCAATTCTTGTGTGTTCGGAACAGGAAGTCCTTTCGGCGAAGATGAATGCGGCGACTTTTACACGAGAGCAATGAGCAGTTGGTCGGCCCTCTTAGCCTTACAAGGTTTTATCTACGACGGACCAAAACAAATAATTGGGTTTAAGCCTACATGGCAGGCAGAAGATCATGCCTCTTTCTTTACTACATCGAAAGCATGGGGCCTGTTTACACAAACCCAAACGCAATCAGTTCAAAGGGCTGAGCTGGTGGTTAGATTTGGTGACGCAAGAATAAAGAGTATCGTACTGGCAACTCCGGAAAACAAAACAGGAAAGGACATATTGGTTGAGTTGGATGGTGTAGAACAGGCAATTGAAAGCAGCAGGCGAGAAGGAGAAACAATTACCATTAATTTGAAATCTGCCAGCGAAGTTAAAGCAGGCTCTACATTGAAGGTTTCCTTTGATTTGAAGTGAATAATGGTGTTTTCGGGGAATGCTTAAGATTTAAAAAGACTATAATAATGAAGAACTTAGCGAGTATTTTTATTGTGGGTATTATCCTGCTTCTGGTTGGATGCAATACCCCGGCCAATAATCATCAGGTTTCAAGAGAAAACCTGGCAGAGGGATTTATCTCTCCTCCCGATTCCATTCAAACCAGTGTTTACTGGTACTGGATTTCCGATAATATCTCGGAGGAGGGTGTTATCAATGATCTCCATGCCAATACAGAACTGGGGCATGATTCTGCAACAGTTTTTGATTAAATTTGAAGACAGATGCAGAATTTAAATAAAGGCGTTTACACAAACTATTCTACGGACCCGATAGGATAGCAGCGCTCAAACTTCATTCTCTCCTTTGCCAATTGATCAATGACAGGAGT
>CAZCQL010000013.1:19228-73431 GCA_964500835.1 uncultured Bacteroides sp. | reverse complement strand
CGGTTGCCTGAACCGTATATGTATAATTGGCATCCTGATTTACCATAAGAAGTGGAAATGTGGTAAATTCTGGAGCATCATTGACATCCACGACTTCGACCTGAAATACCTGATCAACCTCTTCTGAACCATCTGTCACTCTGAGAGTAACGTTATGGAAACCTACATCGTTACCCCCCGGAGTTCCGCTGAGAATATGGGTTGACGGACCGAAATTAAGCCACACTGGCTTCTGAACAGCCGAATATATCAACACATCACCATCCGGGTCGTCGGCCACAGCCGTATAGCTGTATAGTGAATTCTGGTCGACCTGGATCAAAGGAGTAGAGGTGAATACAGGAGGATCATTGACGTTGATGACCGTTATCACGAACGATTGATCCACCTGGGCAGTTCCGTCAGATATCCTTAAAGTGATACTGTTAGGACCCACATCTTCATCGGCAGGGATCCCGCTTAAAATCCTCGTTCCCGCATCAAAAGATAACCAGGCCGGCTTCAGTGGGGCTGAATAAGTCAGCACATCTCCGTCCGGATCGGTACCCAGAGCCGTATAGGAATACGTAGCATTCTGGTCAACAGAGGTCACCGGGGTTGATGTAAATACGGGTGGATCGTTGAAATTTATCACCCGGATCTGGAATGTCTGGTCCACATTGACCTGTCCGTCACTTACCCGTACGGTGACCGAGTGAAATCCCACATCATCGTTTCCCGGGGTACCGCTTAATACGGCCGTTGAATCGCCGGGTGTAAAGGTAAAGCCAGTCATCCAGGCAGGTTTATTGACTACAGAAAGAGCCAGCACATCATCGGGATTGATATCAGTGGCAACTATATCATAGGTATAAAGAGATCCCTGAACAACTGTTGAGTCGGGGGATGACAGGATTACCGGGGCAAAATTGTAGATACACAGTCCTTTTCCTGCCATGGCATTGGCGTAGTTGGCATCGATTTCAGACTGAGACAGATCTTTTCTGTAGAAGGCCAACTCGTCGATGTAGCCCTGATACCAGTATTTTTCTGCACTTCCAAATTTGTTCCACATACCAATGTTCAAAGGCTCATTGCCTCCGAAATCATCAAAGCCCTGTGTCCCTTGAGCTACTATGGTTTTATCTACATACAGCTTGACGGACTGTGAACTCTGGTTGTAGCTCATCACTATATGATGCCATTGTCCGTCCAGCACATTGATGGTTCCATTATCCTGGATTTCTATGGTGTTGGGAGGTCCTGGATTGTAGAGGTAATCGGAAAGACGGAGGCCCACGTCCCCATTTGGATAAACGCCCAGCCAGTACTCTGAATTATTCTGGTCTTCGTCCCTGCCCACCATGACCATGACAGTAGATGGGGTAGCATCGGATTTCATCCATAGTTCAAACGCAAAAGATCCGGCAAATTTATAATCAGGATCAGTTGGTTGCCTCAGGTTCAGGCTGTCGCTGATACCGTTGAACAGTCTTGCATTTCCGGCAATCCCAGACCCAACTGAAGGAGCTCCCCCTGTGAGGGTCAGGGCCCCTATGTTATCCACGTATCCCTGATCGAAATCCCAGTAAGAGATCAGACCGTTCGCGCAAATCGGGTCACCTGCAAGGTAAATGTTAAAAACCTGGTCCACAAAGCCTTTATTATTAGTAGCACGCACAACCACATGTCCGTTGGCAGAAATGGACAAAGGCGTCCAGTTGATCACCCCTGAAGTGCCATTTATGGTCATCCCTGAAGGTTTTTCAATAAGGGAAAAGGTGGGTTTTGAGTTTCCGGAAGCATCCACATCGTACACATAGGGCTGGTTAACGGATGCACTTGAGACTGGATCGGTCAGGAACATCGGGCTGTCACCGTCGCAATACCCAATCTGGTACTGGCTGATGTTATTGAAATGGGGAAGTATCTCCGTGGAATGATCCAGTACCCTGTTATAAATGGCTATCTCATCCAGGGCACCGGTCACGTGAAAATCTGGACCACCGACGTAGACCAGGCAACCCAGAGTGATCGGAAGGCTTGAAGCAAGCGTTCCGAAACCACTAAGTGTGGTGGGTGCAGGATTCTGCAATACCCCGTCCACGTAAAGGTAATCTCTGTTCGTGGTACCGTTCCTGACAGCCACAATATGGTGCCATTGATTGTTGTTGTATGCCGAGACCGTGGTAATGGCGCCGTTTCCGCCATTGGAACCCTGTATAAACCAGGTGATCTGTCCGTTGCCTTCATCGCCGATATACCAGGACATCTGTGAAAAGGGTCGGTCGTCACGCCCAATAAACACTCTGGGTGAAGCAGAAGTACCTGAAAATTTTACCCACAATTCGATGGAAAAACTGGAGGTTTCCGACCAGTCAAACGCTGCATCATCGGGTATGTTCAGGTAGGTACCTAACCCTTTATCAAACATTTGCGCCCTCCCGCTGGCCCCGGCTGTCTGCGAGGGAGAAGAAGTAGGTGCACTGGCATCATGATTTGAGAAGTAATCATAATAGACAGGACCGGAATTTTCCGACAATTTCCAATAGCCAATCATCCCGGTAGGACACGTCTGGCCATAAAGCGTTCCGCTTACCGAAAATAAAATAAAGGCCAGCAGAACGGCTATTCCAAAATGTAAAAAAGTTTTTTTCATGAGTTTAAATTTTTCTTTGTGATACTCCTTATACTTGAATTCATGGCGTTTAGTTGCAAAAGTTCTTTATTCAAAATTAACGATTAAAAAGGGGGTGCAGATTCCAAATTGATCAACCGGAACATATGAACGGTAAATCCTTTCATTGGGATGCTTTGGGCTCCCGAACCAAAAATTATGGCCCGGAAAACTTTGACGAAACAGGGGATTCCTGTGACGAAGAAACTCTGTGTTCGTACAGGGATCGAATATGACATCTATTTGTATTCATTCCAGGATCAATAATATAAGGGTTCCGCCGGCTTTACTACCGCCGGAACGAACAGTACCTTATACTTAAAAGGAAGAAGTTTGTTACAAAATTCGCCATAAAAAAGTCCACAACTTATCAAGATCGTATTGCGGACTGGCGTATTTACAAAATATGCAAGATTCTTACGTAAAATACTCCTTCTGTTTCTCGTAAAGTTTAAAGATTATGCGGTTCTCATCAAACTCCACATCATCAAAGGTAAGTTCCTGATCTTTTGGGATATCCCTCTTCAGTTTCACACCATTTTCGGTGAGCCCGATGGGCAGCAGATTCTCTTTGAGGACCACCTCATGATTCTCACACTCACCATAGAGGGTGTAGAATCCAGGCCCATCCAACATAGTCCCGGCTTTCAGATCTGTTTTTGCCCTGGATATCACCTCAACCACAGGAGCCCCCAGCGGCTTCAGTACGTGGTCTCCAAAATCCACCACCCTGGCAATGGAGGTCGGCACTTCGAAAATGCAAAGATGGTACGGTGTATAGAAGCTATACAGGGGCCCTTTTCCTAGCTTGTAATAGTCGAGGTGGTGCCTCGACAGCTCATCTTCAATTGATCCATAGACAAATACAGCCGGCCCCGGTTTTGCGCCCAGGGCATAGTCGATAATCCCCCCGAGTTCTTTAAGCTGCTCATAATCATACATTCCGGTCATCTCATCAACATGGCCATCAAAGGCATACCCGAGCATTCCCCGTTTGGCCACTTTGAGACCCGTGCAATTAGCCACGCACGCCTGTTCCATATTCATCTTCGTGCCATCGGCAAAACTGGTGGCTTTTTCAGGGCCCATGCCCCAATATTTTGCGAACTCTTCCTGGGTGGTTGGATTCCGGTATGGATCCTGCAGTCCCTTAATATTCCCCGCCAGCATGGGAGTTAAACCCAATCCCTTCACAAACCGGTAAAGGTTCATAGTCACCCCGGGTTGATCTCCGTCGCTTCCACTATACACTACCCCTGCCCTTTCCGCGTAGGCGCTCAAAATGGGTCCGAGGGTGGAGTCCACTTCCGCATTAAACGTAATAATATCCTTGTCATGTTTGAATGCAGCGAGCAACACCTCCGCACCGAATTCAACATGTCCGGTAATGTCCACCAGCACGTCCAGTGATTTGCTCTCACAAAGTATCGAATAATCTTCTGTGACGGCGTATCCCCCGCTTTCAATGGTCTGATCCAGTGCTTTCACCGATTCAACGACTTTCACACCGGATACCCCTGAAAACTTATACACATCTTTGGCTTTGCTGAGTGTGCGGTTGGAAATGGCCGCTACGCGCATCCCGGGAATATTTCGTTCAATCAGGTTCAGGATGGCTTTGGACATCATGCCTGCTCCAACGAAACCTGCTTTTATGGGATTGCCGTCTTTCTGTCTCTTATCCAGTTTGCTATCAATAAGTATCATGGTATACTAAGTTTAATGTTATACGTTAAATGGCGAATTAAAATCGATCAGGTCATTCAGCCCATTATCTTTTTCCGATACAATGGGATCGTTTACCGGCCAGGGTATGCCGGCAGAAGACCAATGCAGCCCTGTATCGTGCTCCTGGGAATAAACGTTGGAACACATATACAATACGGTTGCTTCATCGCTCAGGGTACAAAAGCCATGTGCCAATCCTTCCGGAATATACAGGAGGTTTCCTTTCGCCTCTGTCAGTTCCACGGTAAAATACATCCTGTAGGTGGGTGAGTCAGTTCTCAGATCGACCACCGCATCATAGATGTTACCGCTCAAACAAGTCACTGCTTTTACAGTAGCCCTTGGTGGAAGCTGAAAATGCAATCCCCTTAACACATTTTTCTTCGAAACCGAATAATACTCTTCCCGGATATCGAGCAAAATACCGGCCTCCTTATAATCCTCCTGGTGAAACGGTTTCACAAACCTTCCCCTGTGATCCCTCAGGTCGAGCGGAAAAACCTCATAACAGCCCCTTATTTTCGTTTCTTCTACTTTCATACTCCCTTAAAATGGATTTTGAAATGCATCCAGTGAAACCATGCGGGTGTCCTTTTCAGATACAACGGGATCTTTATCGGGCCAGTCAAAGGGAATGGTGTTCCACCGAATCCCCCTGTCGCACTCGGTCGCATATTTCCTCGAATTCATGGAAAGGAACGTAGCCTGTTTGCTCTCCACGTAAAAACCGTGGGCCAGTCCTTCCGGCACATACAGCATGTTTCCCATTTCTGCACTCAGATGCAGCGAAAACACGTTGCCCGATGAACCGCTGCCGGAACGTAAATCATATACTACATCAAGAATAGCTCCCTGAAGACAGGTCACAAGCTTCACATGTGCCTTTGGTGGTATCTGAAAATGCAATCCCCTGATTACCCTGGCTGGAGAAATTGAGTAGTACTCCTCCTCGAAAGTTGATTGAAGGCCCAATTCATGAAAGAACTCACGGTGAAACAGCTTCACAAACTTGCCCCGATGATCTTCAAAGACACGGGGCCTGATTTCATAACACCCGTCAATGCCTGTAGGAATCAGTTCAAATGGGTTCATTAATTATTGAATTTTCTGAATACAGGAGCTACCGGTTTCCCAATCAGATAGTTATCCACACCCTCTTCCAGTGCTTTTTTATAAATGACCATGGCCTCAGCCATTTTTTCGATGGTCTCGTTGATATCCTGGTCAGAGTGCGAATAGGAGACGATGCTGGAGGGCATAAGCAGTCCCCGTTTCATGCATTCCTGGATAAAGAGGGTTCTGAAGGGCTGAGAAGGTTTTCCTTCTTTATCGCTGGTGGTATATACGGAGCAGCAATTAGGGCCAATGATGCGAATATGGTTGAGTATATTCAGTTCCCTTGAGGCCTTATTGACTCCTTCCTTAAGTTTACGACCCTGCTCATCCAATCTCTCGACCACATGGTTTTCTTTATAAAATTTAATGGTGGCAATGGCTGCAGCCAGCGCGTGATTCTCTGCCCCATGGGTAGTGGAGATTAGAAAGACACGCTCCTTATGGTGGTGTAATCCGCCGAGTTCCATAATCTCTCGTTTTCCTGCGAGCGCTGAAATGGCAAATCCATTCCCCAACGCCTTTCCAAAAGTGGAAAGATCGGGAACAATATCATACATTCTTTGAGCACCTCCCAGGTCCCACCTGAAACCGGTGATCATCTCATCAAGGATAAAAAGTGCACCGTTCCTATGAGCCTCGTCCTTTAATTTATGAAGGAAGTTGTCTTCAGGTGGTGCATATTTCTCTGCTTCCAGAATCACACAGGCAATTTTACCGGGATGATCGGCAAACATTTTCTTAACACTCTCCATGTCGTTATAAAAAAACTTGATGGTCATTTTTTTTACAGCCTCGGGTATACCTGCCGACATGGCCGTGGTTCCTATAAACCAGTCATCCACGGAAAAGAAGGGATGGTTGGCACAGACTGCAACCATGTCTCTCCCGGTATATGCCCGGGCGAGTTTAACAGCACCGTTTGTGGCGTCTGAACCATCTTTGGAAAACTTGACCATGTCTGCCCCGTCGATGACACTCAGAAACTCCTCCGCACAATCCAGTTCAATCTTAGCAGGACGCACATAATTATTGCCGATCTTCATCTGCTTATAGGCTGCTTCAACAATGGGTTCAAAACCATGGCCCAGGGTGACGCTTCGCAATCCCATCCCATACTCAATAAATTCGTTTCCGTCAATATCCCAGATGTGGCAACCCTTTCCTTTTTCGATGTAGGGCGGCATAAATTCGGGATATTGATCGTCTCCTTTGGCATAGGTGTGGCTCCCGCCAGGGATCGTGTCATTGAATTTCTTCTGGAGCTGGAGTGATTTAGTGAATTGCATAGCCTTGTTCTGTTTTTAATGTCAATTTGAATGCCTCGGAATAATCGCGTTAAATGCCTCGGAATAATCGCGGATCTGTCCAAGGGTAAGATTGGGGATCTCATTTGGGTTATCCTGGAAAATTTTGTACCATTCAACGGTACGTTTGATGGTTTCCCTAAAACCCCACGCGGGATACCATCCCAATAACTGGTATGCCTTATCAATGGTGAGATTGAGCAACGATGCTTCATGAACTGCGTGTTGCTTATCGTAGGTCCATGTGCCACTTCCCCATACATTGATCACCTCTCTGACCAGGCTTTCAACAGTTTTATTAGAGCCGATCAAAGGTCCAAAATTAAATGCTTCGCAATAGGTTTCAAGCTCAGACAGGTCGCTGGTTGTCAAGAGTTTTTCTCCCAGCATAAGGTAGCCTCCAAGAGGTTCCAATACATGCTGCCAGGGCCTTGTGGCCAGTGGGTTCCGAACATCGATAGGATGGCCATCAAGCAGTGCCCGCATGCAGTCTGGTACAATTCTGTCAGCAGCCCAGTCCCCTCCTCCTATGACGTTCCCTGCCCTGACCGTCGCAAGTTTAACACCATGAGAATCAAATGCCTTTGGATTGAAAAATGAGCGTCTCCACGATGCAGTCAATACCTCACATGCCCCTTTGCTGGCAGAATATGGATCATAGCCACCCATGGCATCGTTTTCCCGGTAACCAAACATCCATTCCCTGTTCTCATAACTTTTGTCGGAAGTGACTACCACAAGGGTGGTCTCAAAGTTCAGGGTTCGTACAGCCTCCAACAGATGGAGGGTACCCATCACATTGGTCTCTACTGTCTCCAATGGGATATTGTATGATTCCCTGACCAGGGGTTGTGCGGCCAGATGAAAAATAATATCTGGTTTTATTTTAGCCACGCGATCCTTCAGGGGTTCGAATCCCCTGATATCACAAACATGATGACTGAGTTGATTTTCGAGCCGCAGTTGATCAAAGAGAGAGACCTCCCCTGCCGGTGGAAGTGCAATTCCATAAACTTCAGCACCCAGAGAGATCAGCCACTGGCTGAGCCATCCCCCTTTAAATCCGGTATGTCCTGTAACCAGGACCCTCTTGTTGCGATAGACTTGAAACAGATCAGCCCCCATATATTTTCGTATAGTTTTTCAGTAGATTTACCAAACCTTCCAGGGAGGATTTTCATTGCTCCACATCTCTTCCAGTACATTTCTGTCTCTCAAGGTATCCATGGGCATCCAGAATCCCCGGTGCTGGTATGCGCCAAGGGCATCCTGTTTCGAAAGTACCTCAAGAGGCCCTCTCTCAAAAACGGTAGAATCATCCTCGATATAATCGAATATGGCAGGTTCCAATACAAAATACCCCCCGTTGATCCAGGCCGAATCATGGTCTTTTACTTTCTCCCTGAAATTGGCAACTTTTGTTTGGTCATCTCCCAGGGTAAATGAGCCGAACCGTCCGGGCTCCTGAACAGCTGTTAAGGTAGCAATGGAATTCTGATCTTTGTGGAACCTGACCAGGTCATCGATATTCACATCTGTAACACCATCTCCATAGGTCATGCAAAAGGTTTCATTCCCCACGTACTCCTTCACCCTCCTCAACCGGCCTCCGGTCATAGTCTGCAGTCCCGTATCGATCAGGGTGACTTTCCAGGGTTCCGAGTTGTCATTGTGTATGGACATGGAATTGTATTTCAAGTCGAAGGTCACATCAGAAACATAAAGAAAATAGTTGGCAAAATATTCTTTAATCATATATCCTTTGTATCCCAGGCAAATAATAAACTCATTGATCCCATAATGAGAATAAGTTTTCATTATGTGCCAAAGGATAGGCATCCCGCCAATCTCCACCATGGGTTTGGGCCTGACCCCGCTTTCTTCACTGATCCTTGTGCCAAATCCCCCGGCTAAAAGTACTGCTTTCATGTAATGCGTATTTAAAATTGAATAATATGTGCTTACGTAAATATTATTAAAATGTTTAAATTAAAAAGCCTATTCCGGGCGTCTTGTTTTTCTTTGCTTTTCCACGCTCTTGGGAAGCCTTTTTAAAATCTTCAATTCTTTCCTTGTGGTGGTGTAATATTTTCCGTAAGAACCTTGTTTTGGAACCTCCCCGTTGATCAGTACATGGATATTCTCAATCTTTTTTAAAGCGATGTCGTCAAAACTGGAAAGCAACATCCTCTTTTTCACCAAACCCAGCCTGGTAACGTAGATGGTTATATCAGCGTATTTCATCAGAACAAATGAATCGGTCAATACACCGTATGGAGGGGTATCAATGATGATGTAATCGTACTTTTTCCTCAGTTCTTCAAATAATTGAGCGGTTTTTCTGCTTGAGATCAATTCGATGGGATTTGGAGGTTTCTGACCCGCCAGAATAATATCCAGGTTCTCAACATCAGAATTTATAGTGATTTCATCGAGAGATGCTCTGTTAATCAGCAATGAGCTCACTCCAACTAGTCCTCTTATACCCAATTTGTTATATAATTCGCTTGGTCTTCTTAAGTCAAACTCGACCAGGGCGGTTTTGTTATTTGTTACCGCCAGGCTACTGGCGATGTTAAGCGCTGAAAACGATTTTCCTTCCCCTTCCATAGTAGACGTAACCAGGATCACCTGGTTTGATTTCCCCATCAGGTAATAGATCACGTTGCTCCTCAAACTATGAAAGGCTTCTGCTGTAATTGAGTTGGGTTGATCTACAATTACATTAATGGAACTCCTGGGATCCTGAGGAATGCTTCCAATCTGAGGCAGGTTGGTGAGTGTCTTTAACTCCTCCTTATCCTGGATCCTGTTACTGAATAATTTCTTGCCAACAATGATCACGGCAGGAATTACGGTTCCAACCACAATGGCAATTAATAGCAAAATGATGGCTTTGGGTGAATGAATTCCAGCATATTGGGGTGGCTCAATGATATCACAGTCAGGCAAGTTGGAAGCTCTAATAATCTGAGCCTGGATCTTTTGTTCCAGCAGCCGTATATAGATATCCTGGTTCAGGTTAAAATTCCGTTCAACACCCAGCAACCTCCTTTGGGTATATGGCAGACTTGAAAATTCCCGGTTCAGGGTTCTGATTTTGCCATTCACTTCGTTCAGCTCGCTTGTTGCCGCATTGATGCTGTACTTTAGATTCTCGGTAATCACATTTTTTAAGTTGCTGATGCTGATGTCAATGGTTCGGAGCCTCGGATTACGAAGCTGATTGTTATTGATAATCGTCTGCCTCTCCGAATTAAGCTCAGTTAAATTTTGTATCAGATCATTCAGCAAGGGATCATCAAGCCCCATGGCGGACGGTGTCAGACCCGATGAATCCCGGTTTGAAGCAAAGTAGTCATCCATCTGCATCAGATAACCCCTGGTTCGTTGGGCTTCATCACGCTGATTTTCAAGGGTTTGCAGTTGAGTGTAAATATTGGATGCTTTCTCATCAATATTCATCACCGAGGATCTGCTCCTGATCGTTTGCAGTTCCTGTTCAGAGCTTCCCAGGGATTGTGAAATATCCGAAAGTTGAAAATCCAGATGCTCAATGGTCTTGTTGGCCAGATAATTCTTCTCCTCCAGGCTGCTCTCATTGTACCTGTTGATTAATCCATTCAGGAAATCCACCCCTTTTTGCAGGTTGTCGCTCTTTAAAGTCATCTCGATCATGGTGGCATCCAGTGCGGAAACCTCGATTCCCAGATCCGTTTTAAATTCCCTTGTAAGCACCTCCGTGGTATTAAACTTGAAAAACAGATCTTTCCCCTGGTATGCATCCGATTGGTAATTGGAGTTAAGCAGAACGCGGAAGGAGGTAAAAGGATCCTCAATCTCCTCACCGAAACTGTAGGTTCCACTCAGCCAATAAGGAACATCTCTAGCCGTGACAGATTCATCTGAATAATCAATAATGGTTGCTTCAGTATTGTCGGCGGAGATCATGAACTTCTCCTCGTCCAGTATTTTAATATAGAAAAAGGTTTCGGCCGGCTGAAGGTGGTTGTCTTTCATGACGATCAGAATAGGTGAATCATCATAGAGATCCTTCAGGCTGAAAGAAACCTCTTTGGGGATCTTATCTTCCTGCAGGTAATAGGATACCAGAAGATCCATATCCTCCACAACTGACTTAACCAATGGGGAGGATTTGAATCGGTAGATTTCATTCTGCAGGTTTTTATCCTGCTCAATAAGCTCATTCACCTTCATGATGTCGTCGTTCCTACCTCCATATGCATTGGAGCGCTCAATTTTCACCAGCACAGACGCTTTAACCTTATAGATCTTGGTCGCATATTTAATGTAGATAAGCGTTCCGCCACAGATAATTGCCAGCGTAATGGCAAATACATACCAGTTGCGGATCAGATCAGTAAAAAACTCTGTAATATATTTTATCCTCGATTCATCCCTGTTATCCATAGCCATACCCGAATCTAATTTAAATAAGTAACCATGAAGGTTAGCACAACGATTGTCAGAGATACCAATGAAAATAACAGATCATACGGGAACTCTTGCATCCCCCATTTCTTGCTCTTCAGCGGCTCCACATAAATAATATCGTTTGACTTTACCATGTAATATTTGGATGAAAGCAATTCGTCACTGGTGAGATCCACCTGGTGCCTCGATCTGTAATCACCTTCATCCCTTACAATCAACACATTTTGCCTGTTTCCAAAAATGCTGATATCTCCCGCATAACCGATGGCCTGAAGTATGTTGATGCTTTTATAATTAAAGACATAAACACCCGGATTAAATACTTCCCCAAGGATGGTAACTTTGTTATTCACATACCGGACAAATACAGAGGGGAAATAAAGGTATTGTGCCAGCTCTTTCTCCATGGCATCAGAGGCCTCCACCAGCGTTAAGCCCGAAAGTTTAATCCGGTTGATATAGGGAAGCTTGATATAACCCTCGCCATCCACCGTATAACTGATAACGGAAGGATCGTACATCCGGTCCGAACTGGCATCGTTGAAAGCAGTCTCCCCTTCATCAGCACTAGACACCTTAATATACAACTCATCACCCGGCCGTATCACCTCTTCCTCCGGTTCGTCGATGAAATACATGTTATCCATTTGTTGAATCCGCATGGATTTATCTTCCTGGACGTATGAGGTCTTCCTGATGGGTACGCAGGACCCGGCGAATCCTGCCAGGACCACGGCAAGGAATATTTTATTGAACGAGTACATCATTTTATTTTTACAAACTCCATAAAGTTAAAACTAATATCCCAATAACTTATGGAACATAAAAAAACAGATACACAGTGTGGGAGATGGTGGAAGATGAATTCAATATTTAGTGCCCTCCAGCAACAAAAAATGTTCTGACGGTTTTGAAAAACAGCTCCATATCCTTGCGAAGATTCCAGTTATCGATGTAATGAAGATCAAGCTCCATCCATTGCTCAAAAGAAACTTCGTGCCGGTCGGGAACTATCTGCCACGTACAGGTAATACCTGGCTTCACCGAAAGTCTTCTTAATTGCCAGCGCTCGTACTGATTCACCTCATCCTCCAGCGGAGGCCTTGGTCCGACCAGTGACATTTCGCCCCTGACAACATTTAATAACTGGGGTAACTCATCAAGGCCGGTCCTGCGAAGAAATCTTCCCACCCCGGTGATCCGGGGATCATCCTTGATCTTGAATACGGGGCCGTCTGCCTCGTTTCTGGCCCTGAGTTTTTTTAACTGTTCTTCCGCATCGACTACCATCGTCCGGAATTTGAACAGTTTAAACTTTCTTCCCCTCAACCCGATTCTCTCCTGCCTGAAAAATACAGGTCCTTTTGATCCGATTCTGATTATCAGCGCGATTGTCAGAAATACCGGAATGAGTAAGATCACTGCCAGTATGGAGAAATAAATATCTCCCATGGATTTAAGAATGAGCGAAAGGCTGTTGGAAGGTATATCAACTATGGAGAGGTCTTTCGTTTTATTTAACGTCTTTAACTGGAATTCTGTTGGATCCAGCGGGGAAACTGAGGACTGTAATCTGAAAACAACCCCCACTTCATTACAGATACCCACGACTTGCTTAATAAGCTCAATGTCCACATCCCTTTTACAATAAATCACTTCATCGATCACCGAATTGTCAATAAGATTCTTTAGCTTCTCCTGGCTGGGAAAGATTTTAATCTGGGTTCCATATTTGGCTTTGATCAACTTGGAGTCAGTCAGAATGGAAACTACTTTAAAGCCCCATTCTTTTTGAAGCAGAAGATTTTCGATAACTCCATCTGAAAAGGCATCGGCAATAATCAGCACATGATGGGAACTCTTACCATAGAAACGGTATGTCCTCAATGCTTTATATGCAAGGATCCTGAATGCCAGTGTCAGGATAAATAACGAAGTTGAATAGACCAGTATCAGGAGTACAGGCAGTGAGGTGAGCCTGAATATCACCTTGATGGCCAGCAGACCGATAAATACGATGAAAGTACTCCGGGCAAACTGAAACGCAAGTGTCATATACCGTTGTGTCCTGGGTATCTTTGCCATGGCAGTAATCCTTGAAAGGACAAACCACGACATCAGGATAAATGCGAAAAAGAAGATAGCCTCAAGGGTCTTCACTTCCATTTCAGGAATGAAGTATTTTCTGGTCATCCAGATGGCAAAGGGAAAGGCCAGGCTTGCAAGCAGAAGCTCCATAAGATCAATTAAACCTTTCGCCCGGCCCTTGTTATTTAGCCTGTAGTCTCTAATCTTGCTATAAATATGTGTCATTCGTAGTATTTTATTCGCGATTTGACAAAACTAATTTGAGAAAATTCTACCGTTTAGTACGCCAAAAAGATGTAAACGTTATCCACAATTTGACAAAGCCGGCAATTAATTTTCTGAATGGTGGTTTCAGGGGGACAAGATCCACAGAAGTCAGAAAAACAGGGATTTTCAGTACATGTGCATAGCTCACGTCCAGAAGTCAGTTAGTCATGTTAAAGGTCCCTTTCGTCAATTCTTAATAACTTTATAGCCGGGTCCATAAACAATCTTTGCTAACTTGCCTTACATAGTTTATTGCTCGATCTGAAACTTGATTTATATGGATGACCTGAAAATAAAACCTTCTGATAAATCTCTCGCAGTTGACATCACATACGGCATAATAAATTTTACCGGGCGATCTATTTTAACCGATCCCAAAATCTTTTTTGAACCAATTGCCCAATGGGTGAATAAGTACATGAAGAATCCTGCCGGGGAGACCGTCATCAATATCAAACTTGAATACATTGATACTGCTTCAACACAATCCCTCTATTCAATCCTCCGTTTGATCAACGGGGTGAGGAAAAAAGGATTGGTATTAATGGTCAACTGGTACATAGAGGACGAAGACCCGGAAATGAAGGAGTTGGGAGAAATGATCGAACAGCGTCTTGGCATTGAATTTCAGTACATCCCCTATTAATTTTTTTCGTAAAATCATCCCTGAAAGCTATTCCCTTTCCAATAAAAAATCCTAATTTCGGTAACTGCATGAACAAGTGAGTTACAGAAATTTTTATGGGAGAAGATTCGACAAAGTTATCAAGGACAGAATTAGAAGAGTTGTGCTTGAAACAAAACATTATCATCGAGAGGGATGATCCTTTCAACAATACGAAGATTTATTTGCCAAATATCGAGAAGATCAATAAGATGATTCGGGAATTTGATTTCCTGGTGGATGGATCGTCAAGAGGAAAAGCTGTAAATGAGATAAGCAAGATTGAGCGGTTCCTTTTTGAGAATGAAGCGAACGCCGACATCAAGAGTAAGTATCTGGCTACTTATTACAGCACCGCTTCCGTCTATATCGAAAATCATCGAAGTTTACTGGATGATAAGCGCTCAGAAAACTGGAAGTACCTTTTTGTGAATTATTTCAAATTAGAAGATATCTACAACTATTTTAACAAGAGATCAGGTGCTTCTACCTTTTTTAAGAATTACAGCATTTATAACAATATGGTGGACCTCACCTACAATGTAAAACTGATGGAGTACCTGAGGAGCCAGGTAGAATTAGGTATTCCTGCGGACGACGACCGGGACATGCCTGTGAAAATTGAGGAATCCAAACTGAAACTTATTATTCTCAAGGAGCTTGGAGTGATCGAGGTGCTAAAAAAACGAATCCCCGATAATACGATTCCCAATTTGGCCAAATTCATGACCGTTCTCTTTAATGACAATCCGTCCAACTGGAGGGATCTTCTTTTGAAACTGAATAACATGAATCTTCAGAACGAAAAGGATATTCTGACAGAATTGAATCTCAACAAGGCACATGAAATAATGTTGATGTTTGGTATTGAATTGGAAAAGGAGTAATATTATATTTGTATATCATATCAAACCGCAGAAATATCCTCAGTATGGAAAATATTAGCATTGAACCCACCAAAAAATCACTTGAAGTAGAATGCTCTCCCGGCTATTTTAAGTTATCAGGAAACTCCATACTTTCCGATCCCAGGAAATTCTTTAAACCGATTGTTGAATGGGTGGAAGAATACATTCAGGAACCTGATGATAAAACCACGGTCGACCTGAAACTGGAATATGTGGATACCGCTTCTGTTCAAAGCGTATTTGATATTATGAGAATGTTTAAACCCCTTCAGGAAAAGAATAAAGAGGTGGCTGTTAATTTCTATTTTGAATTTGATGATCCGGAACTTCTGGAACTGGGTGAAATCATGGAGGGTCGCCTTGGTATAAAATTCAATTTCATTGAGTATCAATAACGATAAGACATATCTCCGCATAAAAGTCAGTTGATTGATTGCATGCTGTATAAGCATTGAACGTGCAGGTTATGACCCAAAGATTCAGATTCATATGCGATGAACTCGACTTGCTCATTGATGCCTGGAAAGTCAAACTTAATTCGCTCTCTCCGGACACTATTGGTTTAAAACGAAACCGGCAGAACAGGACCATCAGGCAGATCGTAGGTCACATGATCGATTCTGCCACCAACAATACACACCGGATCATTCATATGCAGTATCAGGAAAGTCCCATCCAATACCCCGATTATGCGAACTTAGGCAACAATGACAGGTGGATCTCGATACAAAACTTCCAGGAAGAAGACTGGACCCTGCTGGTTGCCTTGTGGGCATCAACAAACAGGCATATCCTCCACGTGATCAAACAGGTAAGGGAGGATAAGCTTCACAGCCTTTGGATCTCCGCCCTTGATGAGGAAGTTACCCTCAAGGCAATGATCACAGACTTCCCGCGCCACTTCAAACTGCACCTTCAGGAAATTGATGAGATCATCCAATCCACATAACTTACGAATATGAACAGACGCAATTTTTTACACACCGGAGTGGCCACTGCTGCAGGAACCGCACTCTTAGGTTGTTCTGCCAACGAGCAGAAATCTGAGAATTCCACAACTCCCAGGAACATCAGGCACAATCCCATCGGGGTCTCAACTTATTCATTCTGGCAGTTCAACGGCCCACCGGAAAACACACCCGTCGAACAATGCATTGATCATGCCGCTGCCATGGGTTTCGATGGCATTGAATTGCTGTTATTGCAGATGACATCGGAGGAGAACAGCTACCTGCAGAATTTGAAGAAACGGGCTTTCCACAGCGGTCTCGATCTAATGGGCTTTTCAACCCACCAGGGCTACCTCAACCCGGATAAGTCTTACAGGGATGAAAATATTGCGCTCACCATCCACCAGATTGAAATGGCCTATCAGCTGGGGATCCCTACCATGCGATTGAATACTGGCCGATGGGGAACAAGTGAATCTTTTGACCACCTTATGGAAAACCGCGGGATAGAACCCGCCCTGGAAGGTTACACCGACGAAGACGGATTCAAATGGGTTATCGACTCCATCGAACAGTGTCTTCCAAAGGCCGGGGAATGCGGGGTTGTTCTGGGGCTTGAAAACCACTGGGGCCTTGGCCGGACCGCTGAAGGAGTCAGGCGAATTGTGGATGAGATCAATTCACCCTGGTTAAAGGTCACCCTTGATACGGGTAATTTTTTGGAGGATCCCTATGACCAATTGGAAAAACTGGCACCAGATGCCTTCCTGATGCAGGCAAAAACCTACTATGGGGGCGGGAAATGGTACACCCTTGAACTGGATTATCCGCGCATCGGGGAGATCATGAGGCGCCACAACTACAAAGGCTACATTTCTGTGGAATTTGAAGGCAATGCCAATCCGCTGGAGGCCGTCCCAAAGAGTCTTGAAGTGATGCGCGATGCGTTCTATTACGAAGTGCAGGCCTGATAGATGGGTTTAAAGGTAATCCTTACGGGATCAACCGGGATGGTAGGCAAAGGGGTGCTTATGGAATGCCTGAAACATCCTGAGGTAGAATCTGTCCTGGTGATTAACCGAAGGCCCCTGGGCACTAAGCACCCTAAGTTAACCGAGATCGTACATGCAAATTTTAATGACCTCTCTGCCATTGCAGGTAAGCTGGCCGGATTTGATGCCTGTTTTTATTGTGTAGGGGTTGTATCCCTTAGAATTACAGAGGATGAGTACCACCAAATCACCCACGACCTGACGGTATACATCGCCGCTACCCTCCTGGAAATCAATCCCGGTCTAACCTTTATCTATATAAGCGGGTGGGGTTCGGACAATCGCGAAAAGAGCAGGGTAATGCGCATGAGGGTGAAGGGGAAAACCGAAAATTCGTTGCTTGCACTTCCCTCTGGAAAGTGCTATATGTTCCGACCCGGCTACATTCAGCCCAGGGATGGCATAAAATCACGGACAACTGCTTACCGGCTCATGTACAGCCTTTTTGCCCCACTCTATCCACTGCTCAAGAGCCTTTTCCCAAAAATCGTCACTTCCACCCGTCATGTAGGGAAAGCAATGATTGCCGTTGCATTAAATGGATACCCAAGAAAAATCGCAGAGAACAGGGACATTACCGAACTTGCCCGCAAAGCACGAGATTTATTGTGAGGACAATGCCTGGCCTAATATATTAGACTCACTTTAAATAAGCTCGTTCAGGCAGGTTGATTAGCTTAAAATCTTTGGGCTGAAAGAACTATCGACTAAATTTATTAATTCATCAAATTTCCATGTGATGATCAACTTTGAAGCATTGTATAAAATATCCTATGGGCTCTATATAGTAAGCTCAGGGTCAAAGGATTACGGAAACGGGTTCATATCCAATACGGTTTTCCAGGTCACCGCGGATCCACCCCGGTTTGCTGCCTGCTGCAACAAAGACAATCATACGGCCAGTGTAATAGTATCAGCCGGAAGTTTTTCTGTCTCCATTCTGCACACCCAAACAGCACCGGGCATTTTCGGAACCTTTGGATTCAAAAGCGGAAAAAATATGAATAAAATGGAAGGGATGGAGATCCGGTATGGAGAAACCGGAGTGCCCATCATATTGAATGATGCCATTGCTTATCTTGAATGCAAACTGGTTGAATCCTATGATGTGGGAACTCATCTGATGTTTCTCGGTGAATTGGTCAGCGCAGATATGCTGGATCCGGAAAAGGAACCCCTGGCTTATTCGTTTTACAGGCAGGTCAAAAAGGGTGTGGCCCCCAAAAATGCGCCCACCTACATTGACCCGGCCAAACTGAAGAAAAAAGTGGTGGATCAAGCATTCTTAAAATGGGAATGCGCTGCTTGCGGTTACATCTATGATGAAGAGAAAGAAGGAACGAGATTTGAACAGTTACCAGAGAACTGGGTATGTCCGGTTTGCGGTTCTGAAAAAGAAGATTTTATTACACTGTAAATACTATTTATTATGGAAAACTCATTAAAAGGAACAAGAACAGAACAAAATCTGTTAAAAGCATTTGCCGGTGAATCGCAGGCGAAAAACCGGTATGAATTCTTTTCCAAGCAAGCCAGAAAAGATGGATTTATGCAAATCGCGGAAATATTTATGGAGACGGCCAAAGAAGAGCAATCTCATGCCAAGCAGTTCTTCAGATGGTTGGAAGGGGGAGTAGTGGAAATTACGGCTTCCTACCCTGCCGGTATAGTGGGGACTACTGCAGAAAATCTGAAAGCAGCCGCAGAGGGAGAGAACGAAGAATGGACCGACCTCTACCCGGCTTTTGCTGAGATGGCAAAAGAGGAAGGATTTCCAAAAATAGCTTCAACTTTTAAAATGGTTGCCAGGGTGGAGAAAGAACACGAGCGACGATACTTAAAACTTCTTCAGAATGTTTCTGAGGATAAGGTATTCATGAAAGATGGCAAAGTGTGGTGGAAGTGCATGGTTTGCGGTTATGTCTACGAATCGGAGAATGCGCTTGAAAATTGCCCGGTTTGCAGGCATCCGCGGTCGTATATGAAAATGCGCGAGGAAAACTGGTAAGTATTCTTTAAATTTGGAAACGTATGATCGATGTGAAGGAAGCCACCGGGAAAGCAAAAGAGTATTTAACTTCCTTCTTCCCTGATGCAGAAAAGGTGCAACTGGAGGAAGTTGAACTGACAGATGATAAAACACACTGGTTCATTACCCTGAGTTACGAGGGGGTTTCCAACTCTGTGGCCAGCTCCCTCCTGGTGGGCAAATCGGTCCGTTACAAACTCTTTAAGCTGGAAGCTGAATCGGGCGAAGTGATCTCCATGAAGATCAGGGATATTAAATAAATCCATACTTTTAGCTTTCTTTCAAATCCTTTGGAGGAATCATAAATTACGCGATGGGAAAACTGAGTTTCTTCCTGATGGTCCTTGTAGTGTGTTTCATGGAATTTCTATGCTCAGCTCAACCTTCTTTTGTTATAACTGATCCACAGATTGAACTGAGGGGCAATGCGATCCAAATATCCTATGAAATCCTGAACAGTAAATCCTCTGAATTATTTGAAGTTGGATTAGATATCTCTGATGCGGAAGGAAATCGAATTGATGCGGCAACCCTTTCAGGAGACATTGGAAAAAGGGTGAGCGGGGGGACCAATAAACAGATAAGATGGGATCTTGAAGCAGACAAAATCATCAGGGATGAAAAAATATATTTCGAGATAGTTGCACGGTCAATGCCGCAAACAGAACTGGTTTCCATTGGACGAAAAGATAATTGGGAAGAACCGGTCACCGGGGAGAACCTTTCCTCCGCAGTTCCTCCAATAAAATCTCTTTCAAAAAATTTTAGCAGTGCCTCCATTTTTTTTCAATCATTGGCCATTCCAGGGCTGGGGCTCTCCCGTGTCACAGGAAATCCTCATTGGTTACGTGGGTTGACCGGCTATGGATGTATGGCGGGTTCAATTATTCTGAACAGGGTGTCGTTCAATACATACAAAGGGATTGAAGATTATACGGGGTTTGACGACAAGTATTCCCAACTTCAAAAATCCATTCGCCAGGATGAGATCTCCGAAATCCTCGGGTATGCAGCTATTGGTATATGGGCTACAGATATCCTTTGGACAGTAGCAGGAATTTCAGCTTTCAAGAAACGAGCCCTCTATGGCAAAATAAGAGGAATTGCCATTAAACCGGGAATCGATCCTCTCACTTACGCTCCATCCATTGGACTTAAATTCAGTTTTTAAAAGTTTCAGATGAATAGAACCCGCCAGACATATTTCAGAGTGCTTTTAGGCATTATCCTGGCAGTCGCAACCTCTGCCTCCACCTATTCACAAGAGGTCAGGAGTAACAGAGTCGGATTCATGTTACGCTATCTTCCTGACTCATTACCGCCAACCATCGCAATTCTTAGTCCGGATTTAAACGGGGGAACTACCTGTCAGGTCAACACAGAAGAGATTCATCTGATTGGAGAAGTAAGGGATAATGATTCGGTAAGATTTATTGCAGTGAACTCGGATAAAAGAGCCGTTAGCGACACCGGGGCATTTACCTCAATAATTAAATTATTTCCCGGGAAGAATGAAGTACGCCTGGTCGCTTCAGACATGAAAAATAACCTTCAGGAGCTTTACATTTTCATTGATTATGATCCGCTTAAAAAAGATATATAGCCACAGGGCCACTTTTATCCTGGTGTGGCTGCTTCATCTGTTTGTTTTCGCGGATTCATGCCAGCTACTCGAATTTGAACCTACGGATATTCTTTATGTGACTACAGATTCAATTCAGTTAATCGACCAGGATAAGTACAGGGTAAGCGGTTCGGTGGTACACATCGGGCAACAGGAAATAACGCAACATGGATTCTGCTGGTCATATACAGGAACGCCGACAACAGAAGGATCTGCAGTAGAGTTGGGTTCACGAGACTCCATTGGGACGTTTTCAAGCATAGTTTCGGGACTCGAACTGAAAACAACCTATTTTGTGAGAGCCTATGCAAAAACAAATGCCGGGACAAAATATGGGAACACAGAATATTTTCACACACTGCCGCCCATTATCGATCCAACTGTAAAAGATATTGACGGCAATCTATACAATGTCGTTGTGATTGGTGACCAGGCCTGGATGGCTGAGAACTTAAGAACTACCCATTACGCCGACGGAAGTGCCATTCCTTATGTGAAAAATAACGATGCGTGGAATGCATTAAACAAGTCTGGCAAGGCTTTTTGCTGGTATGATAATGACATTTCCAATGCTTCCTATGGTGCCTATTATACCTGGTCGACGGCAATGAATGAGGAGGGTGAGGGTGAGACGAACGAGAAAATTCAGGGAGTTTGTCCTGATGGATGGCACATTCCCAGTGATGCGGAATGGAATGAAATGCACATCCAGCTTGGAATGCGTCCGGATGAAGCTGATAACATAGGGTTTATAGGGACGAGGCAATCCGTCGGAGACAAAATGAAAGGCATTGGCGATCCTCTCTGGGAAAGTTTACGGTGGAATAACAACCTCTACAATCAAAGTGGTTTTTCTGCACTACCGGTCGGTCAACGCAACAATTCGGGCCTCTTCAGTAATGTTGAAAAATACGCCTATTTCTGGTCATCAACCAAATTTAATGATTCTGAAGCCTGGTACCGGTATTTGCAGAGAGGTCATCCTGCAGTGCTTCGCGCACATTCTACTATGCTGATGGGATTCTCAGTTCGGTGTGTGTTGAATTAAATCGGCGCAGATGCCATCAGGCATTTATCTGTACATACTTTTCAGCCTGTCTGACCATATCGGAAGATCCAACAAAGAAAGGCACTCTCTGATGAATTGATGTGGGCTGAATTTCCAGAATCCTGTTTCCCATGCCATCTGTGGCCATACCTCCCGCCTGTTCTGCTAAAAATGCAATCGGATTGCATTCGTAGGTAAGCCGAAGTTTTCCCTCACTGTATGCATTGGTTTTCGGATAAAGGTAGATCCCTCCCAGCAGCATATTGCGATGAAAATCTGAGACCAGAGAACCTATGTAGCGTGAGGTATAAGGACGATTCGAGGAAGCGTCAACCTCCTGGCAGTATTTAATGTATTGTTTCACTCCTGCAGGAAAATTAAGATAATTCCCTTCGTTAATTGAGTAGGTGTTTCCCTTTTTCGGCATCACTATTTCATGGTGAGAAAGAAAAAATTCACCTATGGAGGGATCATAGGTAAATCCGGTCACGCCAAGACCTGTGGTGTATACGAGCATGGTGGATGAGCCGTACAGAATATATCCCGCCGCGACCTGATCTGTACCTGGCTGAATAAAGTCCTCCTCGGTAGAAGATGTGCCTATTTCGGACTTCCTCCGGTAGATAGAAAAGATGGTTCCGACGGATACATTTACATCAATATTTGAAGATCCGTCCAACGGGTCCATGCATACAATATATTTTCCATCCCTTGAAAGGTTGTTCTCAAATGAAACCAACGATTCCTCCTCCTCGGTAGCCAGTCCACACACTTCAACACTGGAGCCTAATATGGATTTAAACTGTTCGTTTGCAAACTCATCAAGCTTTTTTACGGATTCTCCCTGGATGTTTTCCCGGCCTGTTTCTCCCAGTACATCAACCAGTCCCGCCATACTCACTTCCCGGTTGACGATCCTGGCAGCGATCACAATGTGTCCAAGCAGGCGCGTTAAATCCCCGGTAGCATAAGGGAAGGCATTTTGTTGCTGAAAAATAAATTCGTTTAATGTAAGTGCGCGAAATTTTTTGCTCATTCCGTACGGTGCTGTTTGATGATTCCCCGGTAAATATAACTATTCCATGTTCAAAAAGAAGGCTGAAAACTAAATTGAAGAATCCGGGATTAAGTTACAGATAAACGGTACCTTTTTCTATCTTTAGAAATACCAAAAGGGACTGTTCGATCAATACTGCTCATGCCTTTATTAGTTGTAACAATTGCTGTTGTCCTGCTTCTGCTGTTAATCACGGTGGCCAAATTCAATGCGTTTATCGCATTCACGATTGTCTGCATCTTTGTGGGCATTGCCATGGGATTATCCCTGGATGAAACCATTCACGCTCTGAAGAAAGGCATAGGTGATACATTAAGTCTGCTGGTTCTTATTCTTGGATTTGGAGCAATGCTGGGGCGAATCATTGCGGATAGCGGTGCTGCTCAGAGAATTACCCAAACGATTGTTTCGGCGTTTGGTTTGAAATGGGTCCATTGGGCTTTGATGCTGGCCGGTTTTATTGTGGGAATCCCCCTGTTCTATTCTGTGGGATTTGTGATCCTGATCCCCCTGGTGTTCACTCTGGCCGTATCCACCGGGTTGCCCCTGCTGTTTGTGGGAGTCCCCATGATTGCCTCTTTATCGGTAACACACGGTCTGCTGCCACCTCATCCGGCGCCCACTGCACTTGCCGATATGTTCGGAGCTGATATGGGTAAAACCATCCTGTTGGGAATGGCAGTAGGAATCCCGGCCATCCTGGTGGCCGGTCCCCTTCTGTCACCTCTTTTCAAGAAAATAAAGGCTTCTCCCATGGAAGATTTCACGGGCCAGGCTCCGATCGGCGAGCACAGACTTCCATCCATCACCTTAAGCATTTTAGCTGCGTTGATGCCGGTGGTACTCATTGGAGTTTCCGGCGCTGGTGTTCTTGTTATTGACGAATTATCTCCCCTCTACCCGTTGGTAAAGGGTATCGGAAATCCGGTGCTGGCTATGCTGCTTTCCGTATTGTTTGCCCTTTTCACACTTGGCCTCAGGAATGGTAAAAAAATATCTGAGGTGATGAATAACTTGTCCCAGGCTATTTCAAGTATTGCCATGATACTGCTTATTATTGCGGGAGCCGGAAGTCTGAAGGAGATTTTGGTGGCAAGTGGCATTAGTGACTACCTGGGAGAATTGCTTGGCCAATCGGGTTTATCTCCTCTTTTTCTTGCCTGGCTTATTGCGGCAGCAATTCGCATTGCAGTTGGATCTGCCACCGTGGCTGCGATGACTGCTGCCGGAATTGTGTTGCCCATGCTTTCCGATCCTTCGGTTTCGCCTGAGCTGATGGTTCTGTCCATTGGTTCGGGAAGTTTAATTGTTTCACACGTCAATGATTCCGGATTCTGGCTATTTAAAGAGTATTTCAATCTCTCGGTAAAAGATACACTGCTCACCTGGTCACTAATGGAAACCATCATAGCGGTAGTTGGATTGGTGGGGGTGTTACTTCTGAACATAATTCTCTAAACAAAAAGATGAAAAATGAATGCGGTTGAAGAAAAAATCAGAACGTTGGGCCTCGAGTTGCCCGCTGCCCCTCCTTCGGGAGGTATTTATCATCCTGTGCTTATTACAGGAAATTATTTATATGTATCCGGACAAGTCCCTTTTCAGAGTGACGGGCAGCTGATCAAAGGAAAGGTGGGTAAAGATCTGACCCTCGAAGAAGGACAACTGGCTGCCCGTCAGGTGGGATTAACCATGCTATCCACCATGAAAGCACAACTGGGGGATCTGGACAAAATAAAACGCCTGATCAAAACCCTGGGAATGGTTAATTGCCTCCCTGAATTTGAGCTACACCCACAGGTTATTAACGGATTTAGCCAGTTTATGGTGGATCTCTTTGGAGAAGAGAATGGGAAAGGTGCACGCAGTGCTGTAGGCATGTCTCTTCCCATGAACGTAGCCGTGGAGGTGGAGTGCATTTTCGAATTACATAGAGGGAATTAAGCCTGGAGGACTATGTGGTACAAACCTGTCAATGAATCGTCCATATATACCCCCGCGGTGCTTGTATACCCCGACCGTATTGAAGAAAACATTCGCCGGATGATACGCATCGCAGGGAATCCCGACCGGTTGCGCCCCCATGTGAAAACCCATAAAATTCCAGAGGTTATCCGGATGCAGTTAAAGCAGGGTATTAAAAAGTTTAAATGTGCCACCCTCAGCGAAGTAGAGATGGTAGCTGCGAGTGGAGGTACGGATATTTTGCTGGCATATCCCCTCCTCGGACCCGGGATCAAACAATTCTTCAAACTCATTAAATTATTCCCGGATGCAACACTGGCCGTTCTTGTGGATTCTGAGTCGGCTTGCGGGCACATAATCAATCAAGCCAGGATTTCCGGGATTACGCTGCATGTATGGGTAGATCTGGACAATGGAATGCACCGAACGGGGATCGAACCTGATAAATCCGGCCCCTTGATTGAATTCATTCAGGGCAACCAATGGCTTATTTTCGGAGGATTGCATGTGTATGACGGCCATATCCATGAAATCGATTTTGCCGAAAGGAAAGCTCATTGTGACAGGGATATGAAAGAGGTATTAAGGCTGGTGAATGAACTGGAAGGAAATGGAGTGCCTGTACCTGAACTTGCGTGTGGAGGAACTCCCACCTTTCCCATTCATGCCAAATATGAATCCCGGACCTTGTGCCCGGGAACTCCCCTGTTTTGGGATGCCGGGTATACGATGGCCCTCCCCGATCTTGATTTTTTGCCTTCCGCAGTGGTGGCTGGCAGGGTGATCAGTAACCCAATGGGGAACGTATGTCTCGATTTAGGACACAAGTCCATTGCCTCCGAAATGACTCATCCCCGGCTGCACTTTCTTGACCTGGAGATTAACAGGGTGATGAATCACAGCGAAGAGCACCTGGTTGTATCTGTTGAAGATCCGGGCGATGTATCGGTTGGTGATCTGGTCTATGCAATCCCTGTGCATGTCTGCCCGACCATCGCCCTTCACGAAAAGGTATATGTGGTACAAAATCAACAAGTGGCCGATACATGGGAAGTAGTGGCCAGGCGGAGAACATATGAGCACAAAACACAAAAATGAGAACTCAGCTGTGAACCTTTCGGGCGATTCGAGGATCCTCTGTGTTGATTCCCACCTGGATCTCTCCATGAATGCCATTGAATGGAACCGTGATCTGCGATGGACCGTGGAACAGATTCGTGCAAGCGAACTGGGGAAAACCGACAAACCCGACAGAGCGCACAACACCGTATCGTTTCCTTCCTTACGAGAAGGAAAGGTCGGGCTGGTGGTGGCCACTCAAATAGCCAGGGTGGTTTCCGCGGACAGCGCCCTGCCCGGCTGGCACTCCCAGGAGCAAGCCTGGGCACAGACCCAGGGACAGCTGAAATGGTACAGGGCCATGGAAGCGGCAGGAGAGATGAAGCAGATAACAGATGGGGCCTCCTTGCAGGAATGTTTAACGCTTTGGGGAAATCCGGCAGAAAAGATACCCATAGGGTATATGCTAAGCCTCGAGGGAGCCGATTCCCTCATTTCTCTGAAACATCTGGAAATGGCCTATGAGTATGGGCTCAGGGCGATTGGCCCTGCCCACTATGGTCCGGGCGTATATGCCAATGGAACCGATTCGAAAGGCCGGCTCAACATAAAAGGAGTAGAATTACTTAAATCCATGGAACAACTTCATATGATCCTGGATGTCACTCATCTGAATGATGATGCATTCTGGCATGCCATGGATATCTATGGAGGCCCCCTATGGGCCAGCCATACCAACTGCCGCAAATTTGTTGATCACAACCGGCAATTCAGCGATGAGATGATCCTGGAACTCATCCACCGCGGGGCGGTTATTGGAGCAGCGCTGGATGCCTGGATGATGGTTCCTGACTGGATAAGGGGACAATCCGATCCGGTTTCCCGAAACGTGACACTCGACATCATGGTCGATCACATTGATCACATCTGCCAGTTGGCCGGGAATTCGCTGCATGCAGGTGTTGGAACTGATCTGGACGGAGGGTATGGTACAGAGCAGTGTCCAAAGGACCTGGATACCATTGCGGATATTCAGAAATTGCCGGGCCTTTTGAAAGAAAGAGGGTTTACTGAAAAAGATATATACAACATTATGCACCTTAATTTTGTCCGTTTTCTTCAGGAATTTTTTAAATGAGTATTAAAACCAATAAAATGATACAGCACATTAATCGGAGGAGTGCCATTTCATCCATGGTGAAAAGCTCCATTGGAGCCACCGCAGTGGTAGGATCAATGGGTGCTTTTACTGCCGGATGCGAGCCTTCTAAAGCGAAAGCGCAAATGAAAACAGAAATGAAACCCATGCGGATGACTGTAGGTTGCCAGCACGGTGGAACGGGCAGGGAAAATCTTGAATTCCTTGCGAGACACGGGGTATTTTCGATGGATGGCGGATCTCCAAAGATTATTCAGGGTGTTGGCTGGGACCTGGATGACTCGCTGATAAAAAAAGAAGCCTGTGAAAAATATGGCATTCGCCTGGATGCCTATCATCTGCCTCTTTCCTCTGCAGGTATTGACCTGGTGGAAACTCCAAATATCATGCTCGGTAAAAGCCCGGACCGGGACCGGGAGATAGAAATGATCCAGCAGATGATTTCTGTGGCAGGAAAAACAGGAGTTAAAACACTCAATTACAATACAACCATCCTGAAAATCCTGAGAACAGGAAAAACCATTGATCCCGCCAGGGGAAATGCCTTGTATAATACCTGGAATTATGAAGAAGCCTCCCGGCTGAATGAGCCAAATACAGTGGCAGGGGTTGTATCCATTGATGAAATCTATGAACGCATAGTATACATGCTTGACCGCCTCCTGCCGGTGGCCGAAGAATATGGAGTGCACCTGGCTAACCACATTGCTGATCCTCCGGTTCAGCCAGGATACCTGGGGATCACACGATGGAACAGCCCCGATATCTTTGAAGGAATCAAAAGATTTGCTCAATTATACGAGAGCCCTTCACACGGTTTTAACCTTTGCCTGGGCACGGTGGCAGAGGGACTGAAAGACCCGAATTCTGAGATACTTCCCATCATTAAATGGATCGGGGATCGCCATCAAATATTTAATGTTCACCTGCGCAACATAAAAGGGGGATGGAATAACTTTCAGGAAGTATATCCCGACAATGGAGTGTTGGATTTTGCCCAGATCATACGTGCATTGCGAAATGTGGGATACGAAGGAATGGTGATGCCGGATCATATACCAGGTCACGCTGACCCGGCAAGTGATCTACAGGGTCATGCTTTTGCTTTCGGATATATTAAAGCACTTATTGAGGTAATTGGCAACGAAGCCTAACCGGTGGCTTGGGTACTACAGGACAGACTACAGGACGGACTTCAGGGCAACCAGCAGCCTGTCCACATTATCGGGCCTGGCTGTTTCGCCCATAAGTCCTATTCGCCATACCTTCCCGGCCATGGGGCCAAGCCCCGCTCCTATCTCAATCATATGGTCGTTCCGCAGTGAATTTCTAATGCCCGCTTCGTCCACGCCATCGGGTACGACCACCGAATTAAGCATGGGTAAACGGCACGAAGGATCCACGAACAAATCGAGCCCCAACTCTTCCAGTCCGGTCACCAGTTTTTTGTGGTTTACCTGGTGCCGGTGAAAGGAATTTTCAAGACCTTCCTCGAGCAGGTTGAAAAGCGACTGGTAAAAAGCATAGATCATATTGATGGGTGCGGTATGATGGTAAGCCCTTTTAGCACCTTCCCAGTAATTGATGATCAGGGAAAGATCGAGGTACCAGTTTGGCACTTTGGTTTTTCTAGCCCTCAGCGCATTAATCGCTGCATCGGATACGGATACCGGTGCAATTCCCGGCGGACAAGAGAGGCATTTCTGAGTTCCGCTGTAAAGGATATCAATCCCCCATGCATCCATGGCAACATCCATGCCTCCCAGACTTGTTACCGTATCCACCAGGTACAGCAATTTACTGTGCTTAACCAATTTGCCGATCTCTGCCACAGGATTGGCAACCCCGGTGGAGGTCTCCGCGTGAACCACGGCTAAAATTTTGTAATCTCTATCAGCAATTTTTTCTTTTACATCCTCCACATTTACAGCAGTTCCCCATTCGTATTCAATGGTATCTACCTCAGCTCCCAGTCGCTCAGCAACATCTTTCATGCGCATTCCAAAGACCCCGTTGATCAGGATTAAAACCGGATCTCCTTTTTCGATAAAGTTCACAAAGCTGGTTTCCATTCCGGCAGAGCCCGTCCCGGACATGGGGATAGTCAGCCGGTTTTCCGTTTTCAGTACCCTCCTTAAACGTATTTTGGTCTCATCCATTATCTTGATAAAGTAAGGATCAAGGTGACCAAGCGTGGAAGTTGAAAGGGCTTTGTAAACCGATTCGTGCACCATGGAAGGGCCGGGACCCATTAGCAACACATTGTCCACATTATTTAACAAATTACTATGCATGATCTCTTCTTTTTATTTCAATTTTGGAAGAACTAATAAAAGTAGTCATTTCTGCATTCTAATATAGACAATATGGTGTAAGGAATAAAGATAATTGTGTATATTTCAACAGAGTTAACCCAAAATTTGACAGTTATGATTGCAGAGGCAAAGTTGGAACTATTGGAAAATGAATTGAGAAAGGTGGTTGAAGGAGATGTTACATTTGACAGGTTCTCGCTGGGAATTTATGCAACAGATGCAAGTATTTACCAAATTACCCCTGTTGCCCTGGTATTACCAAAGAATGAACAGGATGTAAAATCTGCCATTGCTATAGCAAGCAAGTATAAGATTAATATTGTCCCCCGTGGTGGCGGTACCAGTCTTGGAGGTCAGGCAACCGGTCCTGCGCTGGTAATCGATTTTTCCAAGTACATGAATACCCTCCTGGAAGTAAATGAAAAGGAGAGATGGGCAAGGGTACAACCTGGAATTGTCCTCGATGAATTAAACGATCGCCTTACACAATATGGCCTCCACTTCGCCCCGGATCCAGCGACCAGCAGCCGTGCTACCGTTGGGGGGATGATCGGGAATAACTCTTCGGGCACCAAAAGCATCGTTTACGGGATAACACGTGAGCACGTTTTGGAAACAAAAACGTTGCTTTCTGATGGTACCATCCTCAATTTCAAAGAAATATCCATTGATACTTTTGAAAAGGAGTTGGAAGAGACTGCTGGCAGGGAATACCAGTTAATCACCGATTTCAGAAAAATCATAGAAGAAAACCACGATAGCATTGTTCACCGCTTTCCAAAAATAATGCGAAGGGTTCAGGGATACAACCTGGATTCTTTTGTCGATACAGAGAACTGGAACATGGCTAGCCTGATAACCGGAAGTGAAGGAACACTGGGGGTTATTCTTGAATCTAAAATACACCTGGAACCGCTTCCAGTCTGTAAAATTTTAGTGACGGTCCATTTTGCCGACCTGATGGAAGGCATCCGTACTGTGGCCCCAATTCTGAAGCACATGCCTTCGGCTGTGGAGATCATGGATGAGGATGTCGTAATCAGGGCTAGGAAAAATCTCAGCATCGCACCACTTACAAGCTGGATAAAAGGAGAGCCTAAAGCCATCCTTGTGGTCGAGTTTTTCGGGGATTCGGAAGAAGAAGTGAAAGCAAAAGCTCAGGGTCTTATCACCGATCTGAAAAATCAGCGACTGGGCTATTACTGGCCTGTTTTGCATAAATCTGCCGAAATGGGGAATGTCTGGTCTGTACGAAAAAACGGCCTGGGGCTGATGCTCGGAATAAAGGGAGATCGAAAACCCATACCGTTCATTGAGGATTCTTCCATACCTATAGACAGGTTGCCTGAGTACATCGATCTGGTACTTAAATTCTGCAGGAAGAGAGAAGTTCCGGTGGCGATGTATGCCCATGCCAGCGTTGGATTAATCCATGTGAGACCGGTGCTCAACCTGAAGGATCAGAGGGACATAGAAAATATGAAGGACATTGCTGCATATGCCTTTTCCCTGGTCAGGAAATACGGTGGATCGGTCAGTGGCGAACACGGGGACGGGCGGGTCAGGAGCCCTTTCCTTGAAGGGTATTTCGGTCCGGAGCTCTACAATGCTTTCAGGGAAGTGAAACAATTATTTGATCCTGCCGGGATCCTGAATCCGGGGGTCATCGTTGATCCCGAACCCATGGACAAGAACCTGAGGTATGGGGCTGATTATCAGACTCCCGAAATTCCCACACACTATAAATACAGGGAGGATGGGAGCTTTGCTGCAGCCGTGGAAATGTGCACAGGCGTGGGAGCCTGCAGGCAAAACCTGACCGGTCTGATGTGTCCGTCTTACAGGGCCACAAGGGATGAGGAACACTCCACCAGGGGGCGTGCCAATGCATTGCGTCTGGCGATGACAGGACAGATGGGTGCCGATGGGATGAACAGCGGGGAGCTGTATGACATCATGGACCTGTGTCTTTCCTGTAAAGGATGCAAATCGGAATGTCCCTCCAACGTTGATCTGGCAAAACTTAAAGGTGAATTCCTTCAACAGTACAGGGATACACATGGAACTAAACTCAGAGACAGATTCGTGAGCAGGTCGGCCTCACTTGCCGGAAAAATTGCCGGCTGGAAAGCACCCCTTGTTAACCTGGTGCAAAAGACCATGCTATTCAGAAAAACATTTCAATGGATATCAGGAGTAGACAGCCGCCGCATCCTTCCCTCTTACGCCAAAACTACATTCCACAGGTGGTTTGCCAACAGGCCTGGAACCAACGGGCATTTTGAGAAAAAAGTGGTTCTTTTTGATGATACGTATATGAATTTTCACGAGACCAATATTGGGATCTCTGCCGTGGAACTGCTTGAATCGTGTGGATATGAAGTGATTCTTGCCAAGGCAGGTTGTTGTCAGCGCCCGCGCATTTCACACGGATTTCTGGAGAAAGCGAAAAGGGAGGGAGAAACTACCCTGCTGAATCTTCAGAATTACATAAAACAGGGGCTGAAGGTAGTGGTATGCGAACCGGGATGCGCTTCAGCACTCACCGACGACCTGCCCGATTTAATTGAAGATGAACAGCTTGGAGAAAGCATTAAAGAGAATGTGATGATGATCGATGTTTTTCTTGCCAGGGAAATTGAAGCTGGAAACTGTGAGCCACTGTTCACTTCTACCCATAAGAAGCTTGTTATTCACGGGCACTGCCACCAAAAATCACTCTATGGAACCACCGCCATGAAATCCATTCTGGATAACGTCGAGGATCTGGTAGTGGATGAACTGGACGCTGGATGCTGTGGAATGGCAGGCTCATTCGGTTATGAGAAAGAGCATTACGAGCTTTCACTTAAAGTAGGTGAAGACAGGTTATTCCCTGCGGTACGAAACAAAGATAATGAAACTGGTCTGGTGGCATGTGGATTCAGTTGCCGGCACCAGATAGCTCATGGGACAGGTGTGGAAGCGAAACACTGGGTCGAAGTATTGCGAGGGTCCGGCGGGCAAAAGAATGTAATTCAGACTTGAAGCAGTGCTGAAATATATACCATGGTAAAATTTAATCCTTAATAGATCAACCTATGAGAACACTCGTTTTTTCTTTATGTGTGTGCCTGTTTGCCGCGTCGTGTAATCACGAAAAAGAGTCCTTATTTAACGGGGAAACCCTGGATGGCTGGACCATTTTTGTAAATGACTCCCTGATTAATCCTGATGATTTCTTTTACGTCAATGACGGCATGATTGAAACAGTCGGGGTTCCGTTAGGCTACCTGAGGACAGTGAAAGAATACTCTGACTACCGCCTGCATGTTGAATGGCGCTATCCCGAGGTTCCCACCAACAGCGGGATTTTTCTTCATACCAGCGGTCCGGATTTGCTCTGGCCCAATCACTTTCAGGCTCAGCTGAAATTTGAAAATGCCGGTGATTTTATTGTTCATGGGGTTGGAGTGAGTGCAACCATTCGCGATACGGTTTACACCTCCACCGAAGACCCTCAGAAGCCGCTTCTCACAAAATTGCATCCAACCAACGAAAATCCGGCCGGCGAGTGGAACAGCTATGATATCACGTGCAAGGGAAACACCATTGATTTAAAAGTAAATGGAGTGCTGCAGAACCGTGCAACAGATTGCTCTCTTACCAGGGGAGGCATAGGGTTGCAGGCCGAAGGCTCGAAAATTCAATTCAGAAATTTGTGGATAGAGCCTATTAAGTGATTTGGTAGCAGAGAATCTATGAACGTAAATAATTCCGGAACCAAAAGTATCCTAAGCCTTCTTATCTGGTTGCTCCCTGTATGTTCCCTTTGCCAGACAGGATCCTGTTGCGCTGACAGGTGGATCGATAAGGTCGAAAATGAAGCGTATACCGCCCGGCACGAATGTTCGTTCGTTCAGGCAGGGGAAAGGTTCATCCTCTTTGGTGGCAGAGAATCTGCCCGGAAATTGGAGATGTATGACTACAAATGCAATGCGTGGAGTGCCGGCGGAAATGCACCCAAGGAATTTAATCATTTTCAGGCTACTTCTTTTAAGGGTTTTATTTGGATTATAGGATCGTTCAGAACCAATAATTTTCCCAGGGAAATACCTGCAGACACGGTATGGTTGTACCACATTCCTTCGCAAAAATGGATTGCGGGACCTGAAATTCCGGCAGACAGAAGACGCGGTGGAGCAGGTTTGGTGGTGCATCAGGATAAATTCTATGTGGTTGCAGGAAACACCGTTGGTCATGATGGCGGATATGTTAACTGGTTCGACGAATATGATCCAAAAAACAATACCTGGACTGAACTGGCAGATGCGCCCCAGGCCCGGGATCACTTTCACGCAGCCATACTGGGAAACAGGCTTTATGCTGCAGCGGGCAGGTTATCTGGCGGTGAAGGGGGAGTATTTGCTCCCTGTCTGCCGGTGGTGGATGTTTTCGATTTTGAAACCTGGACATGGACCCGGCTAAAGGAAAAACTACCTACTCCACGGGCAGCTCCGGGCATTGCCGTATTCAACGGCCAACTATTTGTCATGGGAGGAGAAGGAGAGGAACCCGGACCGGCTTACAGACTTGTTGAAGCATACGATCCGGCCACAGAAAGCTGGACCCGCAAGGCAGACATGTCTTATCCAAGGCATGGCACACAGGCCATTGTGTCTGGGAACGGGATTTATCTTACAGCGGGATCTCCGGTTCAGGGAGGAGGGAATCAATTGCACATGGAGGTATATAATGAAGATGCTCCCGCAGGCATGAAATTAACCGCCTCTCATTTCGATGTACCTGATGAATGTACCCTGTCGCAGGGGGCAACAAAAAATATAATCGTTAAGAATACAGGAGGAAATACAGCCAGCTTCATCAGTTCGGTTGGACTGGGAGGCAAGAACGCGGATTCATTCAGGATCAATACGATTCATTCACTAACTTTAATAGATGCCGACGCACAATTTATTATCGAAGTGGAATATACCAGTAGCAAGCCCGGGCAGAAGGCAGAACTTATCATTACGTACAATGGTGATCAGGTTCAAACTGTCAAACTAAACGGATCCTGACCAATACGTTGAATGATGAAAGCTAAGTCTGACGTTCATCTTTGATTTTGCATGAAATATTGCGACATTTGTCCGGATAACTATCACACCCAACCAACGAGTTATACAATGACTAACAGACGAAATTTTTTAAGAACCACAGGGCTTGGTATTGCAGCAGCATCCCTTCCAGGTATGGCCATAGCTGAAGACCCAATCGCAGAATTGGTGAACGACAAATTCAAATTCAAATTAGGTGTCGCCTCCTATACGCTTCGTGGATTTTCCCGGGAGCAAGCAATCGATATGACCCTGAGGTGCGGCGTGAACCGGATGACCTTTAAAAGCATGCACCTCCCGCTCGATTCTGGAAAGGAAACGATCAAGAAGGCTGTAGCCTTATGCAAGGAAAAAGGAATTACCCTTTACGGTGGCGGAGTGATAACCATGAAGTCAACGGACCAGGTTGACCAGGCCTTTGAATATGCGAAAGCAGCAGGTATGGAAATGATTGTCGGAAATCCAAGTTTTGAGATGTTGGAATATATTGAGGGCAAGGTGCAAGCCTACAATATTAAACTGGCTATCCACAACCACGGACCCGACAGATACAGCCTCTTCCCAAGTGCGGTTGATGCCTATGAAAAGATTAATCAAATGGATAATCGCATGGGCCTGTGCGTGGATATCGGTCATACGAAGCGGTTAAATCGCGACCCCGAGCAGGATGTGAGGGATTGCTTCGATCGTGTATTTGACATCCACCTGAAGGATGTAACTGCCGCCAGAGCTGATGGCGAGACATGCATTGTGGGGCGAGGTGTAATTGATGTGGTCTCCCTTGTAAAAGCACTTATTGAGTTAAATTATTCAGGAACATTAGCACTTGAATATGAGGCTGAAATGAATGATCCCTTGCCCGGAATGATGGAATCACTGGGATATATAAAAGGTATTTTAGCAACCCTCTCATAACAAGAAAATGAGTACAGACAGAAGAGATTTTTTAAGAAAAGTTACCGCTGGTGCTGCCGGTGTTACGGTCGGAGGCTCGGCCATGGGAATGTCGGCACGCAGTTATGGCAGAATTATCGGGGCGAATGACAGGTTGAACATTGGGATTATTGGATTGGGCCGCCGGCTGGGGGCATATTTTCAGCCGATTTCCAAAAAGGAAAACAATGTGCAGTTGCTCTACCTTTGCGACGTGATGAAAAGTCAGAGGGAAAAGGCTTTAGCGAGGTTTTTGGAATATATTGACTATGCACCAAAACTGGAAAACGACCTTCGCCAAGTTATTGACGACCCCAAAGTCGATATAGTTATGAATGCCACCCCTGACCACTGGCATACGCCGGGAGCTATCATGGCACTGGCAGGAGGCAAACATGTCTATGTAGAGAAGCCTGCTACCCATAACTTGAATGAAAATGAATTAATTGTAGCCGCCCAGAAAAAATACGGCAAAGTAGTCCAAATGGGGGTTCAACAGCGCTCCTCTGCTCATACCATTGAAATCATCAATGATATACGAAATGGAGCCATCGGAAATCCTTACAAAGCTACAGCCTTTTATACAAATGACAGAGGTCAAGTGCCGCTTCAGAAAAAAGTGCCGGTACGCGCAGGATTGGACTGGGATCTGTTCCAGGGACCTGCACCCAGGCGCGAATATACCCAGGAAACATGGGATTATAACTGGCACTGGTATGGCTGGAACTATGGTACTGCAGAATCAGGGAACAATGGGACGCACGAGATTGATGTTGCCCGGTGGGCGCTTCAGGTAGATTATCCAATCCGCGTGGATGTGGAAGCTGAAAAAAGACATTTTCTTACCGACGGATGGGAAATGTACGATACCATGGATGTAACCTTCCGTTTCGCCGGAGACAAAGTCATCCAATGGGACGGGAAAAGCCGGAATGGATACCCGACCTATGGTGCAGGCCGCGGGACTATTATTTATGGAAGCGAAGGCTCAGTATTCGTCAATCGCTCGGGCTACAGATTATTTGATCGTTCGGGAAAATTAGTTAAAGACAGTAAATCTGCCACACAGGAATCAGGAACTGCGCTTGGAGGAGGTGGTGATATGTCTACCGCACATGTGGAAAATTTCTTTGAAACGATCCGCGGAAAAAGCAAATTAACCGCACCTATTGCGGAAGGCGCCATTACCATGGCCATGGTTCATTATTCGAATATCGCATACCGGATCGGAAAAGGCTTCGATGTGGATGATGCTACGGGAAGGATGTACGACCGCGATGCCATGAATCTCTGGGGGCGTGATTACGAGCCTGGCTGGGAACCAAAAATTTAACCATGAAAAGAAAAAGCGAAATTTACTGCAGTGCAGAAAAAATTGAATGGGAAGACCTCGGAGGTGGGGTTTCCAGAAAAATCATGGGATGGGATAACCAGATCATGATGGTGAAGGTGAGGTTTGAAAAAGGAGCCGAGGGCAGTCCCCATCAGCATTTTCATACCCAGACCACCTATTGCGCAAAAGGCAAGTTTGAATTTACAGTGGGTTCTGAGAAGCATATGGTTCAATATGGTGACGGCCTCTACATCCCTCCCAATGTACTGCATGGTGCAGTATGTCTTGAAGAAGGGGTATTGGTAGATGTATTTAGTCCGGTACGGGAAGACTTTCTGGACGGATCCGGGGTGTCTTATTTCGGCAAAAAATAAAATTCCTACTGTCACCTAACCGGTATTGCAGCCTCGCTTTACTCAGAATTCTTCTAAATACACTCTGTGAAGAATAAACTTCTTTCAGTTTGTAATATATTGCATAGATATTATAGCAATATATCATGAAACCTCTGAAAAATCCGAAAGCTTGTGAAAATATCAATGAGGTCAGGGAGGCCATAGATATCATTGATCTTGAGATAATACAGCTGTTCACTAAACGGCAATCCTATGTAAAAGAGATTGTGAAATTTAAAAACGGGGATGAAAGTATTATCGCTAGTGAAAGAAAAGACCAGGTAGTCAAACAACGCAGAGCGTGGGCCGAAAAGAGCGGACTGGATCCGGGATTTATGGAGGATGTATTCAAGCTTCTCATAGAGAAAAATATCCAACTCCAGTTTGATATCTATCATAAGAAAGACTCTTGATTAGCAATCTACACGATTAAAAAAAAGAATATGTACCGGAAAGAGATAAAAGTAATGGATTGCACCGTGCGGGACGGTGGACTAATGAATAACTGGCAATTCAGCGACGACTTTGTACGTGCGGTTTACCAGGCTTGTTTAACTGCCGGAATCGATTATATGGAAATCGGCTATAAAAGCAGCGAATCCGCATTTTCGAGGGACGAAGTGGGACCCTGGAAATTTTGTGATGATAAGGATCTTCGCCGGATTGTTGGCAGCAATAAAACTCCATTGAAATTATCAGCCATGGCCGATATAGGCAGAATAGACCCTGAAGATATCCCACCTGCCAAAGACTCGGTGCTTGATATGATCAGAGTGGCATGCTATATCCACCAGGTAGATAAGGCCATCGCACTTGCAGAGCATTGTATGGAGAAGGGATATGAAGTATGCATCAACCTGATGGCCGTTTCAAAAGTGAATGAAATGGCCCTTGACGAAGCGCTTCTGGATATTAGCCATACGAAGGTGCCGGTAGTCTATATAGTTGACAGCTTTGGGAGCATGTACAGTCAGAATATAGAGCACCTGGTCCAAAAGTACAGCAAAGCCCTGCCGGACAAAATCCTTGGAATTCATGCCCACAACAACATGCAGCTGGCCATGTCCAATACCATAACTGCCATCATTGAAGATTGCAACATGTTGGACGCTACACTCCTCGGTATGGGAAGGGGGGCCGGAAACTGCCCCATCGAGATCCTGATAGCCTTTTTGAAGAATCCCAAATACCGGCTGCTTCCCCTTCTGGATGTGATCCAGAACCACATTCATCCCCTACAGCAAGAGATCCGCTGGGGTTACCATGTCCCCTACCTGATCACAGGTGCACTGAATGAGCATCCAAGGTCTGCCATGAAATGGATGACATCAGAAAAGAGTAATGATTTCGTCGCATTTATGAAAGAGATGCATGATTATGAATTACTGGAATGAACTCTACAAAAATCCTTAAGCCGGCCCGACTTTCAGTTCTGGGAAGTATTCTTTATGTAATATTCGGTGGATTTACAGAAAATCAATCTTTTAAGAATGATCCAATGGGCTACATATTTGAGCCGGTTGAGTGCTCAGATTTGCCAGATAAATCACTTTCCACGGATAGCGCTTTTGGATCGGGAAACTTTGGTGAATGGGAAACGGATAATTTCGGCGCACCGGTATACAGGTATACCTGCAATCAGTTGACAGATCCGATTGCAGTAACCAGGGTAAATCCTGAGTGGATATCACCTACCAATCATCTGCACCAGATTGGCAACGACAGGTTAGTAGGAGTCGTTTCAAATTATGGATATGTGCAGGTCAGACAGGATGAGGGAAGCCCTAAATTCTTGAATGATTTTGATCCCGGCAAAAGAATCTATGGGGGTGGCATTGGTTTTTTATCAGATGGCAAGAATTCCTTTTCAACATTTTTTCCCGGAAATTCTGAATCTTTTGATCGTTTCTTTGGGACAGGTTATTACAGGAAGGAAGTAAGTGGACATGGTTACAAGGCAAACCAGGTGATTTTTGCTCCTTTTGGTGATGATCCAATTGTACTCTCTCAGGTAACAATCACCAATCAAAACTTAGATCCGGCAACCATCAAATGGATTGAATATTGGGATAACCATACCTATCAATTTTCAAACCGGTCTTTCTGGCAATCAGCAATTTCTCCAGATAAAGGCTCATCCGCGGAGCTAAGAAGAGAATTCTCCCACAAGTTCAGCCATCATGTGAAATCATTTGATCATGACCATGGCATCATTGATCATACGACATTCGAAGGGTTTTCATCAGAAGAGAAAAGTTCCTGGGCCAGAATTCAGTATATATTGGGAACTGTAGCCAAAGAATATTCGGGCGGGAAAATTGAATTTCCAGTGGAAGAGTCAAAACTCGAGGATATCGACCTGCCGGCAACCTTTCTGATCTCATTAGATGGTGAACCCACAGGATGGTCCAGCAATACTGAAGCTATATTTGGGAATGCCGGAATTGAATCTCCGGATGTGACGAATGCGAACCTGAATTCTCCTGATGATCAACAAAGCGGTGATGCACTGATGATTGAACGAACTTTGAATCTTGCTCCCGGGGAAGAAAAGACGATCTATTTTGCTTACGGATACCAGGAGGAAGACGTGGATCTTGATCAAATCATTTCAAAATATAAGGTTGGCATGGCGGATCAGCTGGCAAACACAGTACATGCCTGGCAGAAAAACAGGATTTCTTTTAAAGTCAGTGATGAACCGTGGGTGGATCGCGAACTGCTGTGGGATAATTATTATTTAAGAAGCAATCTTACATACGATGCTTTTTTTCAAAATAAGATCCTGTCCCAGGGACATGTGTATCAGTATGTGATTGGTTTTCAGGGAGCTGCCCGTGATCCCATGCAGCACGCATTGCCATTTATATACACTGACCCGGAGATTGTGAAGGAAATTATCCGGTATTCCTGCAAGGAAGTGAGGGAAGATGGCTCGATTCCATATGGAATAGTCGGAAGTGGCGTAATCATGCCCTCGCCTTATTTGCCGAGCGATACAGAGTTATGGCTGTTATGGCTGGTCAGCGAATATATATTGGCAAACCGGGATACCGCATTCCTGGATGAGCTCGTCACCGCCTACCCAATCTATAAGGATGATCTGCCATCGAAATCGATTAAGGAGATTTTGAATATTTGTTACAACCATCTTGTAGCTACCACCGGAACCGGTAAACATGGTTTAATGAGATTGTCCAACGGGGATTGGAATGACGGCGCTGTGATGGGTTTTGTTCCTGGTGATCAGGTAGAACAAGTAAGAATCCATGGCGAAAGTGTGTTAAATGCTTCATTTGCATCTTATGTATTAGACCTGTATGGCACATTTTTGAATTACCTAGGTGAAGAAGATCTGGCCAGAGAATCCAAAAAAGTTGCAGAAGGCCAAAAAATTGCTGTTCGTGAACAGTGGACAGGTAAATGGTTCAAGAGGCAATGGCTCACAGACAGCCTGGGCTGGATTGGAGAAGATGTGATGTGGCTGGAACCCCAACCATGGGCAATTATCGGAGGAGCAAGCACACAAGCGCAAACGGAGTTGCTGGTTAATTCAATTAATGAATATATGAGAGATCCTTCTCCAATCGGGGCCTTTCTCCAAAGTGATGTAATTGATGCTATGCCAGTCCCCGGGGGCACCTTAACAAATGGCGGTGTATGGCCATCTATTAATGGAACACTGGTCTGGGCCCTGGCAAACGAGGAAAAAGAACTGGGTTGGGAGGAATGGAAAAAGAATACGCTGGCGTATCATGCCGAAGCTTATCCGGATATCTGGTACGGTATCTGGAGTGGACCTGATTCTTATAATTCAGTCCTTTCAGATCACCCGGGACACACATACGTTTCAGCGGATAATGCAAATAAAGAAGTCTTAAGTGGCGTAAACTGGACAGATTTTCCAGTAATGAATATGCATCCTCATGCGTGGCCCTTATATGACGTGGTAAAATTGTTCGGATTGGAGTTCACATCAAATGGATTTCAGATTAACCCCTCATTTCCAATAGATTATAATCTGGATAGCCCTTTGATCAGTTTGAAAAAAGAAGGCAACAACCTCAGCGGCAAATACAACCCGCTGGCTCCCGGTGAATGGGAAATTATAATGCAGGGCTTCACCGGATCAGATTATCAGAAACTGGTTGTAAATGATTTGGCCATTGATATGCATGTAAACGAAAAAGGAGAACTTATCATTAAAGGGAGCAGCACTATGGACAGTCCGCTTAGGTGGGAACTGAGCAAATAACTTGTGTGATCATGAAAACAAACAACTTTACGCGAAGAAAATTTATTTTCCGCACTTCTGCCGGAACGGTTGGAACCATGTTAGCCGGCACTATGCCGGTTTTTGCAAATGCTAAGGAAGGCAGGGGTTCGGAACTTGCTCTGAAGGGAGGAGCACCTGTCAGAACAAATGGGTGGATGAAATGGCCCGTTTGGAACCAGGAAGCAGAAAAACCCATGTTAGCCTTGCTCAGAAGCGGAAACTGGTACCGTGGAGATGGCTCTAAATGTGTAGAATTTGAAAAAAAGTACGCGAATCTGATCGGTGCAGAGCATGTAGTTGCTACCGCCAGCGGTACAACCGCCTTAATTGCGTCGCTCCACATTATGGGAGTTGATGCAGGGGATGAGGTAATTGTTTCACCGTTCACTTTTATCGCCACGTACAATGTGGTTTTTAATCAAAAAGCACTTCCGGTGTTTGCCGATACCGACCCTGATACATTTACCATCAATCCGGCTAAAATAGAAGAAAAAATCAATGAGCGCACCAGGGCTATTCTTCCGGTACACATCTGTGGTTTGCCCGCAGATATGAATCACATCCTTGCCATTGCAAAAAAGAATACCCTTGCCGTCATTGAAGATGCCTGTCAGGCCTGGCTGGCTGAATACGAAGGCAAAATGTGCGGTACCCTGGGAGATCTGGGATGTTTTAGTTTTCAGAACTCGAAACACATTCCATCGGGTGAAGGAGGTGCCATTGCAGGAAATAATGAGGAGGTGATGGACCGCTGCTTTTCTTACCATAACTGCGGACGGCCCCATGGCAGATCCATGTCGGGTATGAAAGACTACTCCATTCGGGGCTCAAATAAACGAATGACGGAGCTCCAGGCCGGACTCTTGCTTTCCCAGATGGAGAGGGCCCGACGGGATGCGGACAAGCGGCTTCAAAACGCCTTATACCTCGATTCAAAATTAAAAGAGATTCCAGGGATCATTCCTTACAAGCTTTCCCATGGGGCCACCCGGTCGGCCTATCACCTGTATCCTTTCCGATATAAAAAAGAGCATTTTGATGATCTTCCCAGGAACAAATTTATTGCTGCCCTCCGGGCAGAAGGAATTCCATGTGGAGAAGGGTATGGCAAGCAATACTATGATGGATTGATTGAAGAAGCCATAAGTTCGCGGGGGTATAAAAAACTGTTCTCAGGACAAAGGCTGAACAGGTATAGAGAAGAGCTGCATCATCTTCCGGATAATGATCAGTTAACCAGTGAGGTAGTCTGGTTTTACCAGTATATGTTACTGGCCGGCCGAAGGGATATGGACGACATTGTCAGTGCCATTCACAAAGTCTTCGAAAACCGAAAAAAACTGGTTTAATGCAGGGCCCGGGAGATGACTCACTGTGAGAGCAAAATATCCTCATTGGCAGGGTCGGTCAGTATGCGCTCCAAGGCCACCAGCCGTGCATTTGTATGGTACGTGGGGTCACTCACATCCCAATCGGCAATCAGCCCCATATCGCCGGTCTTGCAACTGAGCAGCAGCATTTGCCCGTCAATTTCAATCTTTGCTGTAAGGGTATATAGCCCATTACCGGAAGGGGATTTATCGATCCAGTGCAGATGTACGTTTTTTGTCAGAAGGCTTTCAGGGATAGCTTCTCCAAGCTCCTGAGATGTGATTCCTGATTGTTGTGATGAGAAACTTGCCATAGGTCGAAATCCAATGCCTGGTTCGTGTACCTAAGGTAAGAAGATTCTATTTGAAATATCACACAGCTTACTGAACTTTTTACGCTTTAAAGGCACATGTCAGATTCGTTTCTTGATAATATCCGCTACCCGGAAGGAATTAGCATAAATCGTCCATGTGTAAGTTACGCTTCCCCCCGAAGGCATAAAACTTCCGTCCGTCACATATAGATTTTCCACATCATGCGCCTGGCAGTCAGCATTCAGTACAGATGTTTCCGGATCATTCCCAAAACGGCAACCTCCTGCCTGGAGATTAACCGATGGTGCACCACTTACGGATGATCGCACGTTCCCGGCGCCCATTTCTCGCAGGACCATTTCAGATTTTTCCGCAATATACCTGCCCACCCTTAAATCATGTGCATGATATCCAACCCGGCAACGGGCAACCGGATTGCCCCATTTATCCTTTACCTCCGGATCGAGCGATACAAAACAGTCATCCGTTGGCAGCCAGTCATTAAATATCTCAAAACGAAGATAACGACCCCCGGTAAAATAGGATTTGAGTTTCTTTTTCAGATCGGTTCCCCAAACCAGTCCGTCTTCTCCCCGCTTCTGGGAGTTGGCCCGTGATATGGGATTGGCATGGCGCAGCAGAAAATCTACCGTACCTCCTTTGGCTCTTCCATTGAATTTGGGATCTTCGATGAAATACCAGTCCTGAATCGCGCGGTTTACGAACAGGCCTCTCTTTTTTAGATTGGAGGTCTCATCAGAAGTGTAGTTCTCGAACAGAAAATCACCTGTACCCACACCTCCGCCAGAAAACAGGAGATTTTTACCAACCTGATTTCTGTTATTTGCAAGGCCATTTGGGTGTTTTGGTCCTGCCGACATAAGTAGCAGGCGCGATGTTTCAATGGCCTGGCATGCTACCACATAAATCTTAGCATCAATCCGGATTGTTTTGCCTGTCTGATCATAATATTCAACCCCGTTTACCTTTCCGGCCTGATCGCTTGTTAGCTTGTAAACAAAGGAATGGGGACGAATTTCACACTTCCCGGTTTTCATGGCCTGATCCAGAAGAGCTACCCTGGAGCTCCCCTTGGCACCAGAGAAACAGCCGTAACTTCCACAGTAATTAGAATAGTAACAACTGTTCCTCCCGGAATCCGGGCGCGATAAAATAGCCCTTGGAAGAGGAATAGGATGAATCCCCAGGTTTATGCAGGCTTCATCGAACCAGGCTGAAATCGGATGCTCCGCTAAGGGTGGAAAGGGAAAGTCGTCCTTCGATCTCAGCTCCAAAGTTGGATGCTGAACTACTCGTCCTGAAACTCCGACGACGCTTTCAACTTTGGTATAATAGGGTTCAAGCTGATCATACGTAATGGGCCAGTCCACAATGTTTGCCCCTTTTATGGCGCCGAACTCGGAAAGCAGACGAAAGTCCTCCGGTTTAAGGCGGTGAAAGAAACCACTCATTAAATTAGAGGAACCTCCAACCATGCTCCCGTTCCAGAAATCCCTTCCTGAATCGAAAGTGGACTTGGCTTCCCATTCATGTTCATCATTTAAATCTTCGATCACATGGCGTTCGTCTCTCAGGTTGGGAGTGTATACACTGCGCCGGCAGCAGGCGATTTCATCCTTATAGAAATCTTGTTCTGTGAACCATGGTCCCTTTTCCAGTACGAGAACTGAGTGACCGGCTCTCGAAAGCTCATAAGCGACCGGCCCGGCCCCAGCGCCGGAACCAATCACACATACGTCAAAATCATTAGCTTCCATAAATTTTATTTTTTATCGGCCTGGGTATCCCCGGCTGATGACCCAACCATTCCCAGCCTATGCCATCCGGGTTACCGCCGTACAGCGGATCGGAAAGGAGCGCTTCAAATATGTAAAGCAGGATCAACGAGAGCCATCGCTCCCCCCAGCTATGGGTTTCCAGGCTGCGCAGTACCCGTTCAGGGCCGTCTTTTTTTAATGATAAAAATGACTCCCCTTCTGTTTCTTCGGATTCTTCCTCCAGCCAGGTGATCCCGCTTTTGATGAAATCCTGCTCTTCGGGGTCTCCATTTTCGTCCGACAAAACCGTCTGCAGGTACAAGGTTGCGTTTATCTCAGTGGCGCCGGGAGCATCTTCTGTTTTGGGGAACATATGCATCTGGGCGGCATGTAATAGATCCCATTCTTTCCTGGTGAGCACATCAGGATTTCTATTATCCGGCTCTTTCTCCGCATTGCATGCCGGCAATACAATAACGGTTGAAACCGCAGCCAATCCAGTGAGGAAAGTCCTGCGGTCAATTTCACCATTTTGCCAATTCTTTAGCAAACTGAATTTATCCATTTTTATATCTGGTTCATCTTGCAGAGGCCTGGACACCCTTTTCGATAGAAATGCAATTCCATGAATCCGAGAGTCATTTCGCAGGAACTGCCATGAAAGGAAGAGGGCTATACATCCTATTTCTTTTTGTCGTATCGCTCCTCAAATGATTTGTAATAAATCCCCGATACAATGCCAAAGATACCGAAAAGCAAAGCAAACTGGAACGAGTTGCTCATTCTGATAAATGAGAGTTGCCCAATGTTAAAAAGCTCAATACATCCAAAAATAGTGAATACAATAGCTACTGCAGCACTAATGTAAGCATCTAACCTGGATACGTGGAAATACTTGTGCATTCCTTTTCTGGTGGGCTTTTCAGATAGCCTTTGAGATTCATCGATTGCCTCGTTTGTTTCTGTCTCATGTGTCATGGTTATTTAGTTTAAGTGGTTGCAGCAAGTTACGAACCTGTGAGATACCAGTCAAATAAGTTCCAGGCAGGATATTTATGAGATAGTAGGAAGCCGCCATGTACCTCGATTCGGGACCCTGAGGAGATTAAAATAATCCCTGAAAATAGCCTGTTGAGTTTATAGCAATCTGGTGGATGTTATAATATACTGACACAGTGAATTATAGAGACTATTAAGCATAAATATCAAGAATCTTTGGGGGAAAAGAATCGAATGACCCAATCAGAAAAAGAGGAGCGCCAGCGGGATATGTTCTCACTTATCCGGAACTATGAGGAAAGCAATATCAGCGCCCGTGAGTTTTATCGCCAGCGGAATGTTCCCGAGCACATTTTTTATTATTGGCGGAGAAAATATATAGAAGTCCACAGTCCTGTGGAGAAGGGATTCCTTCCGGTAGAGGTAAGTCCACCGGTTTTACCACCAGTGAACGAACTCCATGGACGTGTTCGTATCCAATATCCCAACGGTGTTCAGGTCACACTGGATAAATCAGTAAGTATTTCCAGGATCAAAGCATTGATCAAAGCCATATAGAGGAAGATGTTTTCACTGACCTCCTCTTTCCAATATTACCTGTATCGTGAACCAACAGATTTGAGAAAATCGTTTGATGGCCTGAGTGGCATTGTGCAGGGTCAGCTTGATCGGAACCCCATCTCGGGCGAGGTATTCATTTTTGTAAATCGCCGGAAGAATAAGGTCAAGCTGTTGCGGTGGGAACAGGGTGGGTTCATTTTATTTTACAAGCGTTTGGAGCTGGGTACTTTTGAGCTTCCCCGTTTCAACGGCGATGCGGTTTCCTGCCAGATGAGTTGGCCCGGATTGATGCTGATGATCTTCGGGAGTAAGAGCGAAAGGTTCATTCCGGATGATCCCGGACAGTTATCCTTGGGCCTGGATATAGAGCAGAGAGAGGATACAGAGCAGCAGGAAACAGAAGATGTGGCATCGCAATAAATCCAAGAAGAAAAAAGAGATTCCTGTTCGTCTACCACTACCCTCCCATCTTCACAGGGAAGTAATTGAGATAGAGCCGGATGAAGATATTACCGGGGCAAAGAGAACAGGTGTAGAGACCACCAGTATCCTGGAATATGAACCCGGTAAGTTCTATGTGATAGAATATAATCGCCCCAAGTATGCATTGCCGAGTCTACGATCAGTGGATGGTTTTCGGCCACTTGCCGTTTGTTGGAGCCGCTGTATGAAAAGCTGATAGAAATAGTAAAGCAGAGCAATTACCTGATGGGAGAATCTCTGACGATCTATCTTCAGTTAATTGGTTGTATATGACTTAAACGTTTGATATTTCTTGGATACTGATCATTGAGTAGCAATAAGTATGTAATAAAAGCATAAAAAACATTCAATAATTAAGTAAAATATGCGTTATTATGTATATTTGCATGAGACTATATGTTTGAATACGATCAAAATAAAAGCAGTGCGAATAGGGACAAACATGGAATAGATTTTCATGCTGCAAAATCATTATGGAAAGATCCAAACAGGTTAGTCATCCCTGCCAGATGGGTGGAAGAGGTCAGATTTCTTATGATTGCAAAATTAGAAGATACCCTTTGGACGGTCATCTATACCAATAGAAAGAAGAAGATCAGGATTATATCAGTAAGAAAAACGAGGAAGCATGAAGAAGAAATATATTACCACGGCTGAATTTGACAAACGTTTTGAGACAGGGGAAGAACTCGCCGACTACCTCGATATGGATCATGCCATACGCCCGGGCTTGGAACAAAAGAGGGTCAGTGTAGATTTTCCTGTCTGGATGGTCCAACAACTGGACACGGTTGCCAGGCAACTTGGAATCACCCGACAGAGCGTGATCAAGGTCTTCATTTCAGAAAAGCTAAAGGAAAAGGGAGTCTGAATGCAAAGGATAGTCCCCCTAGGCGTGTCGGTTTGTTTTTCTGGCGTCTTTTACACTTTCGAGCCAGGATCAATTAAGCCAGCAGGAAACATCTGAAATTCCAAATATAACCATGTTGGATTTACTAAAAGTTTTATGTGGTTTTCCGAAGTTATCCCGGGGGTAAACACCATCTTAAGATTTTGAGTTGCAAGACTGGCGCACCTTTCAGGAGAACAGGATCTTACAATTGATTTACGATCCTTATATAGAGTCACGGCAGCCAGTTTGTCTGGTACGGGACAAACTTCGTATCTTTTGATCAGAAAGCTGGCTGGCTATTATATCCTACAAATTATTTCCGAGTCTTTTATACTTTTATACCAGGATCAACAGGGAAAGAAATGGATTCAGGCAAAAGCAGGAGCTCTAAAAAAATTGATGTAAAGGATTTGTTTTACGATAAAAATCCGAAACTGGCCAGGTGGATCCCTGGATTTATTTACAGATACTTAAGAAGAGTGGCTCACCAGGATCGTATCAATGAGATGATAAGGGATTATGGTCATTTGAAAGGATACGATTTCAGCGTGGCCATGCTCGAATATTTCAATTTGACGATTGATATAGTCGGAGAAGAAAAGCTGCCCGAGAGCGGTAAATACATATTTGCAGCCAATCATCCCTGGGGCGGTTTAGATGGACATATTGCCATGGCTATGATAGGGAGGAAATATGGCAGGGATAAGTATAAATGTCTTGTGAACGACCTCCTTATGAACCTGAAAAATCTTCATGGGGTTTTTATCCCTGTGAATAAGCACGGTAAACAGGACTCCCAGATGGCAGAACAACTTGATCATGCTTTCAAATCCGAAACTCAGATTTTGACTTTTCCATCCGGACTGGTAAGCCGGAAGATCAAGGGACAGGTGATGGACCTGGAATGGAAAAAGAGCTTTATCAACAAAGCAAAACAATATCAGAGAGACATTATCCCCATACACATGGGAGGTGAAAACTCGAAGTTCTTTTATCGGATATACAGATTCAGAAGAGCTTTAGGTATTAAGGCAAACTTTGAGATGCTTTATTTAATAGACGAAACATTCAAGCACCGTGACAAGCACATTACAGTCACCATTGGCGAGCCTATCCCCTGGCAAACTTTCGACAAATCAAAACGGCCACTGGCATGGGCAAAATGGGTGAAAGAGAAGGTCTATCATTTGGGAGGTGTGGACAATGTTCCAGTATAGTTTACGACTGAAGTATTTCAATTGTACTTATTCATCTTCCTCTTGAACATCTGCCCAATTGTTCAATAATGTTTGTACTGGCATAATTTCTTCTTTACTGGCACCCCTATAAAACATTCTTTTCCACTCTTCAAACAATATATCATGTTCCTGGGTGGATTGGATCTTACCTCTTTTGAGTATTGCTGATATCTTCAATTTTGACACAAAAGTTCTATTGCTAATTTCCTGCAGTTATGTGATTGTCAGCACATCTCCTTCCTGGGAAATGGAAAATTTCTTTAAAGGAGATATTGAAGGACCTTTCAGGACAGCGCCATTGAGGTTGCAGAGGGATCCGTGACAGGGACATGGAAGAGTATCATTTCTCGCATTAAAGGAAACCGTGCAACCCCTATGGGTACATATGCTGGATAAGGCAATAAATCCAGTTCCCGTATTAATGATGATTACAAGTGCTTCAATCAGAGAGCCGCCTGTTGATACAAGGTTGCTGTTTTTCGGATCTGTCAGGTCAATTATTAATGGGTTTTCATTATTAATATCCGGTTCCAGCAGGTCCTTTTCACAGGAAGTCATGACCGAAGGCAGTACAAACAGGAGGCCTGTCCCCAGCGCAATATTCCTTAACATAACTCGTCTTTTTATCGTTGCTTTTGCTTTCATAATATAACTGTGTCAAATTAGTCCAAATATACTGAGTTAGAGAATGGTATCATTGTGACCTTGGTCACAAATGTTTAAGAATCCTTATCTTACCTCTCTCCATGTTTATAAACTTTTCCTGTTCCAATTGTTTCAGAAGACGGGAAACCACCTCCCTGGCAGTGCCCAGTTCACCTGCAAGCTGTTGGTGAGTTATTTCAAGTTCACCGTCCACCGCATTCGCCTTCAAATGCTGGATAAGCCTGGTATCGACACTCATGAAGGTCATATGGTCAATCAGGCTCATCAGCTATTCGGCTATCCATGATCTTTGCATAGATTTGGGTCGTGGAAATCTTTGCATGGCCCAGCATCTTCTGAAGAACCTCCAAGGGAATCCCGTTGTTGAGTGCAATGGTGGTTGCAAAGGTATGTCTGGCAACGTGAGTTGTGAGCTTCTTATCCACACCAGCCAGGTCACCTATCTCCTTCAGGTAAGCGTTCATTCGCTGATTGGTGTCTGGTAACACACACGGTAACACATCTGGTAACACAAATCGGTCGGGATTCGTCAGCAAATCTTCAAAGAATATTTCACTTAAACAGTGGGAAGCCGGGTGATGGTGGGATTTGTCAAAAAAAACAGCCCCTCTTCAGGGGCTGTTGCGGTCTGGACGGGACTCGAACCCGCGACCTCCGGCGTGACAGGCCGGCATTCTAACCAAGCTGAACTACCAGACCAAAGCGCGTGCATTCTGAAATGCGTGGCAAAAATAGATGAATTTTTTCAATCGAGCAAAGGAAAATCTTTAAATGTTTTTGCGCCGGTCTCTTCGCTCGTATGTTCCAACTACCGCAAGGACGCATTACTCACTCAGCTTTAACATTTCGCACCCAGCCAGCAGGAAGGCGCCTGTGGCATAGACTTGCCATTGGTCCTCCTGGAACGGGTAGGGAGAACCGGCTACCTGTTGGACAAATCCCAGTCTTCCCCATTCGTTTACATTGTTGCACAGGGCATTCCAGGCCTTCTCAACTGCAGGTTTGTGCCACTGATCGATTAATCCATTGTTGATACCCCAGGCCAGGGCAAACGTGAAGAATGCACTCCCGCTGCTTTCTCCCATATCAAGGTATGCAGGATCAATTAGGCTTACCCTCCACAGCCCGTCTTCGTCCTGAAGGCTTAAAAGCTTCTGGCTCATTTCTCTGAATTGTTGCTCAAACCTGGCTCTGTTTTCGTATTCTTTAGGCATATCTTCCAGCAGCCTGGCCAGTCCTGCAATGACCCAGCCATTTCCCCTTGACCAGAAGATTCTTGTTCCGTTATCAGAGCGTTGTTCAAAATAGCGATCATCCCTGAAATAGAGTGAATCCTCTCTTGAATAAAGATAATCTGAGGTTTTCCACCACTGGGTATCGGCATATTCCAGGTATTTGGGGTCGCCTGTGATTTTCGTCATGGTGATAAATGAAGGGGGTGCCATAAAGAGGGCATCGCACCAGGTCCACCATTCATAACGCGTGTCGATCCCATCGTATCTTACATCGGTAAGTTTTTTATAATTCCTTGCGAGGTGAATATCCATTGCCCACCTGGCCTTGTCGATAAAGACAGGGTCCCCCTTTTCCTCAAACAAATCTCCCCAAACATCCGCGATGGTAAGCCTGTCTGCATGGAAGATGTCATCCAGAAGCTTCCAGCCTGTCTGCTCTCCCACATTGATCATTTCGTCTGCATATCTATCCTCACCTGTGGTCTGATACAGCCTCATCAAACCAGTATAAAATGCTCCATACAGCCAATTTAACTGGTTCTCTCTGAATGTCTTTTTTGGGAGGGGATTGGCCAGCTGCCAATCGGCCACCCGGTGCAAGATATCGAGGATTCCCTTTTCCGAAAGCAGGTCCGGCACCCCGGGTTCGACAATATTTGATTTGATAGCCGATTGAAACCTGTACTCAAATGACAGGTTGTACTTACGCGACAACATTCCGGGGTATGCATAATGGAGGTACTGTGTATTCTGCATCCAGAGCACCTGCATCGGGTTGCCCGCACCGGCTCCCCGTACGGCAAATGGCCTGATGTTGTCCTTCGATGAACCCCTGGTGATTCGCTTCACATCCCAGGACTTTCCGTCATTTTTCGTATTCCACCTTTCGATTTCAAATACGGTGTCCCTTTTCACAGACATATAAACTACAGAAGGGTCTTCATGATCCAGCACAATTCCTCCCGAATAGTTTGGTTCAGCTTCCACCTCTCCCTCAAGTGTATGAGGAAACCAGGAACCTGAATTAATCAGGATATGGTTGATCCATTGGTTCCCATCCCAGATGGCATATGCATACAGGTGATTTAAATCATCAGGGAATCGAGTGTAAACAATTACCGGGTATCCGGTCTTGTCCTCGGCAATATCCCAGATCCAGGCTTTCTCTTTGGTGTGGGCAGCATTATAGACTACATCCATATCCCCGGGTTGGTGGGGAGCCGTCCCCTCTTCCCTGATCATTTCGCCATCTGCCCTGTAAAAACCCCCATCCTGGTAGTACATGTAATAGATGCTGTTTTCATTTTCATTTCTTGGATGGCCATTGGTGAGTGCAATGTGGATCTTATCCTTCCCATTGGAAGCTACTTTTAAATAAGGGCGTCTGAAAGCGTACGTGCGCTCAGGCAGACAGAGAATCTTTCCCACAGACCAGGTTTCCCCATTGTTCTCGGAGGTGGAGTAGGTGGGTTTGCCATCAATGCCCCGCCAGAAGAGAAAAATGCGTCCATCCTCTTCGGATAACTTGATAGGATTGGTATAGGTGTAACTCTCATTCCCATATTTCAATTGGGCCGGATCATTCAACTTAAGAAGCCGGCCTTCGTTCCAGACATCAATATCCTCGGCTTTTTTTGACCGTATGAAATAAATCCCCTCCGGTCCTCCATGAGTGCTAAAGAATACCATCAGATAGCCATTTTCATCGATTAGGATGGAGGGACTGTCATGATCATCCACTTCAAGGTTATTAAATATAGTCCGGGTGACGGTTTGTTTTGTGGCATGGTCGTAATATCCTATGTGTACATCTCCAAAATTGTCGATCCAGCCACCGTAGGTCCGTTTATGATTCCCTTCATAATAGACTGCCCTCGGATCGGAAAACCAGCACCAGGCGCCATTAAAGGTAAACGACTGGTATTCTTCGGAATGGATTCCGGAATTTTTTTCGAAGTTGGTTCTAACTAATTTCTGGGCCATGGTTGAAAAGGAGATTAGAAACAACACAGCTAAGACCAGCTGTGTCTTTGAAAAATTTTTCATGAATGTTCTTTTTTATATTCAAGGATTGTGAGAAAAATTTGCAAGTTTATTCTGACAGGTACCTGATCCATTCGATCACACGGTCGGGCCAAGTAGAGAGGTGGCCCTCTCCGATGGCCAGAGAAAAACCATGGCCTCCGTAGGGGTATATATGCAACTCTGAGGAAACCATATGAACCCTGAGAGCCTTATAGTATTCCAAAGTGTTTTCTACCGGGACGGCTTTATCGTCATCTGCATGGATCAGTATAGCCGGGGGAGTGTCATCTGTCACCTGCAATTCGTTCGAAAAATAGTTCACCAGTTCCTCACTTGGATTCTCACCGATTAATGCTTCTCTCGAACCGGGATGGGTAATTTTTTCATTCAGTGATATGACGGGATATACAAGGACGGAAAAGTCGGGCCGGCAACTTATCCTTTCAACGGGATCTGCATTCTTAGGGTCACCTCTATCGAAATGGGTTGAAACTGTCGATGCCAGGTGTCCGCCAGCTGAGAATCCCATCACCCCAATTTTGTCGGGATCAATATTCCATTCTTCGTCATGATACCTGACCAGCCGCATGGCCCGCTGTGCATCCATAAGGGGTGATTTGTAGGGGACAATATTGCTGGTTGAACCAGGCAGGCGGTATTTTAAGACAAAGGCTGCGATCCCGTTGGAATTGAGCCACCTGGCTATATCAATACCTTCCCAGTCGTAAGCTAAGATTTGGTATCCTCCTCCCGGACAGATCACTACAGCCTCTCCGGTGGCATTCTTCCTGGAGGGCAGGAATACTGCAATATCCGGTTTTTGGACCAGCCTTACCCTTACAATATCGGATGTATCCCATATTGTCACCTCCCCGGTTTCCTTATAATTGGGAGGATCATTTTCCCAGAGCGGCAAAACCTCATTTTGAGCAATTCCGGAAAGGGTTATCATAGCTAACGTCACGAGTAGAATGAATTTTTTCATGCGAATCTCAATTCTTCCCTCAGCTTCAAGGTTTTTGATTCCTTTGATGCGGGCATTCTGATGCAACAATATTATTTTTCCATATACCATACGGTAAAAAATATATCTGATCACGACCATTAGGAAATAACTCTGTGAACTTCTGCATAGCTTATATAGAGCGATGATCTTTTTCA